>NZ_CABPVA010000002.1:39210-67911 GCF_902460595.1 Campylobacter concisus | reverse complement strand
AATAAAAATATAAAAGCTCAGACAAATCATTGTCTCTAAAAACTATTTTCATAGATAAAATATCTAAATTTTGCATAGTAATTTAATAAAATATATTAAAAATAATTAAAGGTATAACACTAAGAATTTTAAAAGGATATAGGAATACCTTATGGTGACTTTTAGTTATTAACGGAACATAGAATTACATCATACCATCAATGAGATTCTTTGAATTGCTAAATTTATTAACCATTAAGTAACATCATATATAATGATACGAGAGCTTCAGCTCAAAACAATATTAATAAAGGAGTCCTAATGGCTACTCAAGAGGTAAATTTAGAGTCTTTAAAAAAAGACTTAGATTCTTTGAAAGCAGATTTTAAAGATGTTATAAAATCTATCAAAGATATGGGTGCAGAGCGTGCGGAATCCGCTAAAGATAAAATTTTAGACCAACTAAATAGCGATGAGATCAAAAAATATATAGATGATCTAAAATCAAAAGGCAAAGACAGCATAGAAAACGTAAACGACGCAATAAAAGAAGATCCGATTAAAAGCATTGCCATTGCTGCGGGGGTTGGATTTTTAGCTGCCTGGTTATTAAAAAAATAATGGCGGGCATATCTGAATTTATAGTATCCGTTGTTGAGCTTATAGATGCTCAAGCTGACGATATTAGGTGTTCTTTTTTAAAGAGCGCCAATTCAGTTGTACTCAATATAATTGTGGGTGTGATTTGCATCATAGGCTTAGTATTCTTTTTGCTAGGCCTGCACACGCTCCTTGAAAAAACTATTGGGGAAATTTGGGCGTATTTTGCATGCTCTGCTGTGGCTTTTTTATCTTCAATTATCATATACAAGGTATTCCGTGCAAAGTGACATAACAAAAGAAAAGCTAAGAATAGTAGTATCGATGCTAGAGAATAAAAACACAGATAAAAAAAAGCTAAAACTCGAAGAGGCTAAGCTAAATTTATTACTAAATGATCCATTACCAAACTTTTCAACAGAACTCAGCCTAATCAATCGAGGCAATATTAAGCAGGCCTTGATATCAATAATAGATAAAAATTTTATAATACCTACCTTAAGCAAATTTCTATAAAAACTACTTTTTTATACTCTTTTCTTACGTCAGATAAAAAAATTAATAAATTTTTGAATATATTTGAATATAATTGAAATATAATTTCAAGAGATGACCGTGCCGCCGAAAAAGAAGATATTGGAAACCATTTAAGGCATAAAAGATTGCCAAATTCTGCCCAAGAGTCACATCTTAAAAACAAAGGAGTAAATATGCGTTATTTTCTAACACTGTTGTGCGCTGCCTTTTTTATGGTTGGCTGTTCCAATACTTGGCATGGTGCCAAAGAAGATACTGGCAATGCAGTCGAGTGGTCAAAAGACAAAGTTAACAAAGGTGCTACCTACGTTAAAGACAAAACAGAATAATTTTTGTTTTTAATTTAAACGTAGATATTAATTCATTATCCAGTGGGTTGAACTTCAATAGTTCGACCCATATAATTTTTCCTATTATATTTTATCTTTCTTTTATATAATCATATTTATAGTCTTCTTTAAAAGCCAAAAAATTACAACAAGAGAATGAAATTTTAAAAGATCTAAATTTAAATGTCGCTCAAAACGAGATCATCTGCCTAATGGGTAGCTCAGGATGTGGCAAATCGACATTTCTTTCAGCGCTAAATGGCTTTTTGGAGCAAAAAGGCGGCAGATATAGTGGAGAGATACTATTTAAAGGCGAAAATATCAAAACCAAAGACGAAATTTGGCTAAGAAGAAAGCTAACCATACTCTTTCAAGACGCCACGCTCTTTCCCTTTAGCGTCGAGAGAAATTTGACCTATGCGATGGAATTTTACGAAGGCAGCATAAAAGATAGGCAAAAAAGAGCAGAGGAGCTGCTTAAAAGCGTAAATTTACTTGATGAGATAAATGACCTTGATATGCCAGCTAGCAAACTCTCAGGCGGTCAAAAGCAAAGACTTTGCATTGCAAGGATGCTAACTACAAAGCCAGAGCTACTCATGCTTGATGAGCCTTGTTCGTCGCTTGATATGAAAAATGTCTTGATTGTAGAGGAGCTTTTAAAAAGCCTGTCGCAAAGATATACGATCATCATCACCACGCACAACGAAGAGCAGGCAAAAAGGCTTGGCGGCAGGATAGTCCGCATAGTGGATAAGAAATTTGCATTTTAAAAGAGCTAGAAATTCTAGCTCTAAATTTAGTCGATAAATCTCTTTGTGATATTTGCGTAGGCATCGATCCTGCGGTCACGTAAAAATGGCCAAATTCTACGAACTTCTTCGCTTCTTTTCATGTCTATCTCAACGATCTTGCACTGCTCGCTATGGCTATCTGCGCGGAAAAGCTGCTCGCCTTGTGGCCCGAAAACAAAGCTATTTCCCCAAAACTTAATCCCATCCATCACGCCGCTATCATCTTTTTCAAAGCCCACGCGATTTACTGCAACAACTGGCAGGCCGTTTGCCACGCTGTGACCTCTTTGCACCGCCAGCCACGCCTCAAGCTGTCTTGACTTTTCATCCTCGCTATCGCCCTCAAACCAGCCAATAGCCGTTGGATAGATGAGAATTTTCGCCCCTTTTAGTGCCATTAGCCTCGCTGCCTCTGGATACCACTGATCCCAACACACCAAAACACCAAGCTTACCAAGGCTAGTCTCAACTGGCTCAAAGCCAATGTCGCCAGGCGTGAAGTAAAATTTCTCGTAAAATCCAGGGTCATCAGGGATGTGCATTTTTCGGTATTTGCCAGCCACACTGCCGTCACGCTCGAAGACAAAGGCGGTGTTGTGATAAAGTCCGTCAGCCCTCTTTTCAAAGAGTGAAGTGACTAAAACTACGCCGTTTTCTTTAGCCACCCTGCCCCAAAAAGCGACATCTTCTTGCCAGTCGTTTGCGTGATCAAAGAAATTTGTATCCTCGCTTTGGCAAAAGTATTGCGTCTGGTGTAGCTCTTGGCACACAACTAGATCAGCGCCACCTTTTTTTGCCTCAGCTATTAGCTCAAGCGTCTTTGTGATGGTCGCCTCTTTTGTGCCTTTAAATTCTTGTTGAAGTAGTGCTACTTTCATCTCATCTCCCTTCTTTGTCGTTATATGGGTCTAAATGCGTGGTTATCTGCCACGAAAATTCCTTAAATTTCTCTCTTATCTCAGCTTCAAGCGATTCGGCCACTTCGTGCGCGTCATAAAGCGAGATATCTTTGTCAAAAACTAAATGCATCGTTAAAAATATGGTATTTGCGCTCTGCCTTGTGTTTAGATAGTGAAAGTCTGAAATCCTCTTCTTTGCCTTTATCATCTTGATGATCTCAGCTGTGACCTCAGGGCTTGCTGCGTGATCTAGCAAGACACCAAGGGCGTCTTTGCCAAGGCTTATGGCGCTTTGAGCGATGTAGCCACTTATCACGATACCAAAGATCGCATCTATCATCACAAATCCGCTAAATTTAATGATAAGCAGCGAGATGATGACTGCTAGGTTGCTAAAAAGGTCGATCTTATAGTGCAGTGCGTCTGCTTTTATGATAAGGTTGCCACTTTTTTTAGAAATTTGGTTTAAAAATAGCACCAAACATAGCGTCACTATGACCGAAAAGACCATCACACCAAGGCTTAAGCCAAGGTCTATCTCTAAATTTGGCTCGCTAAATTTCTTAACGCTCTCATAAAATATATATCCAGCAGCCACAACGATGATGACGCACTCAAATAGCGCTGCTAACGCCTCTAGCTTTGTGTAGCCAAAGTTAAATCTCTCATCGGCTTGCTTTCTTGACTTTCTAAGCGCAAATAAATTTAAAAGCGAGACGATAAAATCAAGCATCGAATCAATCGCCGAGCCAAGCACAGCGACCGAACCACTAAAAAGCCCAGCTGCAAATTTCACAAGTGCGAGCAAAAAGGCGCAAGCTCCCGCTGCGATGACGGCCTTATTTTCGCTCTGCGTGCACTCCTGCTTATTTATGCGGTTAAACTCATAATCAAACGGACTTGACAAGGCTAAGCCCTTTTGTATCTATTTTGGCTTGAGCAGTGAAGCGAGCCATTTTGACGGACAAAAACTAGCGAATTTACACCGATGATCTTTCTGTCTGGCAGTGCCTTGGCAAGTAAATTTAACACCTTTTCATCGTTTTCGTTATTATATGTTGGCACGATTAGCGCACCATTTATAAAGATAAAATTTGCATAGGTGCAGCCAAGCCTTTTGCCCTCATAAAATTTAGGCTTAGGAAGTGGCAGAGCAAGTAGCTTAAAGCCAGTTTTTTTAAGCTCATCCTCCATCCTTTTTAGCTCATCAAAGTGCTCATCGCTCTCATCTTCGCAGCTTGCATAAGCGATAGTATCAGGCTTGATAAAGCGAGCTAAAGTGTCGATGTGACTATCTGTGTCATCGCCTTTTATAAAGCCATTTTCAAGCCAGATGATACGCTTTAGTCCAAATAAATTTTTTAGTTTTTCTTCGATCTGCTCTTTACTAAGCGCTTTGTTTCTATTTTCATTTAGCAGGCATTTTGTGGTGGTTAAAAGCACGCCATCTCCGTTAAATTCAACACTTCCGCCCTCTAATATCATATCAACAGGCTCAAGTTTGGTTTTGTAAATTTTAGCTAGCTCTAAATTTATCGCATCATCTTTTGAGCTCTTAAATTTACCGCCCCAAGCATTAAATTTAAAGTCGTAACTTTTTACGCCGTCTTTTGTGCAAACGTCGATCATACCGTAGTCTCTGATCCAAGTATCATCGGTTTCAAGCTTAACAAACTCTACATTTTTAAATTTCTTAAATCTATCAAAATTTGCCTCATCAGGGCAGATGAGCACCACCTTTTCAAAGGGCGTAACAGCAGCCACAAGCTCCTCATAACCCGCCAAAATCTCCTCTAAATAAGGCTCCCAGTCGCTCTTACTATGTGGCAGCGATAAAAACAAAAGCTCCTGCTCTTCCCACTCTGCATACGCTCTCACGCTCTCTCCTTATAAATTTTATAAATTCCATAAATCGTAATGATTATCCAAAATACCTCTATCAAAAATGAGCCGAGGTTAAAGTGCACAAAAAGCGAGATTATAAGTAGCACCGCACCTACTAAATTTATTATCTGATAGGCTAGATCGTGGCTATTTAGACGGCCGATCTGAAGTAAAAAGTAGCCCATCACGATACAAATCATCCCTAAAAAGCCGATGATCTGAAAAAGATCGATCAAATTTTATCCTTTTTGTAAGCTTAAATTTAAAGCGTGATCATATCTAATTAGTTTTAAATTTATGATTATGGGATAAAATAACTCCATTTTTCAGATTGGATTAAAGTTTATGGATTTTGAGTTTATTGAGAAATTTTACCCACTTTTTGTAAAAGCTGGCGTGCTTACGATCGAAATTGCCTTTTTGGGGATCATTTTTTCTATTTTGATAGGCATTTTTTGTATGGCTGTGAAATTTTACAAGTTAAAATTTCTCTCAAAACTAGTTGATTGCTATGTTGAGCTTTCAAGAAATACACCGCTTCTTATCCAGCTATTCTTTTTATACTACGGCTTGCCAAAGCTTGGAGTATCGATGAGCGGCTTTGCCTGTGCGGTTGCAGGGCTTAGCTTTCTTGGTGGCAGCTATATGAGCGAGAGCTTTAGACTTGGCTTTGAGGCGGTTAGAAGGTCGCAGATAGAAGCAGGTCTTAGTATCGCACTTAGTAAAAATCAGCTTCTAAGATATGTCATCTTGCCACAGGCCTTTAGCGTGGCACTTCCGAGCATCAGCGCAAACGTCATATTTTTACTAAAAGAGACAAGTATCGTTAGCATCGTAGCGCTTGCTGATCTAGTCTATGTCGCAAAGGATCTCATTGGACTTTACTACAAAACAGACGAGGCGCTTTTTATGCTGGTTATTAGCTATCTTGTCATCATCTTGCCAGTCTCGCTGGCGTTTAGCTATGTCGAAAAAAGGGTGAGAAATGCAAGGAGTTAGTATATTATTTGACACGCAAAATTTACTAAGGCTACTTGAAGGTATTGTGGTAAGCACCGAAATTTCACTCATTTCTATAGTGATCTCCATTATCGGCGGCCTCATACTTGGCGTTTTGATGAGCATGAAAAACAAATTTATCTATTTTGTTTTAAAAATTTGCCTAGAGATCGTTCGTATCATGCCTCAGATCGTCTGGTTATTTTTATTTTATTTTGGCGTTAGCAAGGCTTTTGGGCTGCATATCTCGGCATTTACCGCCTCGCTCATCGTCTTTAGCCTTTGGGGCGTTTTTGAGATGATGGATATCGTGCGTGGCGCTATCACCTCGATACCAAAGCACCAGTTTGAGTCAGCCGCCTCGCTAGGACTTAGCAAATTTCAAATTTACTTTTATGTCATCATCCCGCTTGCTACTAGAAGGCTGGTGCCTGGAGCTGTAAATTTACTAAGCCGTATGATAAAAACGACCTCTATCGTCGTGTTAATCGGCGTTGTAGAGGTGGTCAAAGTCGGCCAGCAGATCATCGAGCGAAATGTATTTACAAATCCTATGGCGCCATTTTGGATATACACGCTCATATTCTTTTTATATTTTGCGATCTGCTATCCAGTCTCAAAACTATCAAAAAAACTAGAAGAAAAATGGAGCTAAAATGAGCGAAACTATCTTAGAACTTAAAAACTTAAATAAATTTTATGGAGAGCTTCACGCCTTAAAGGATATAAATTTAGAGGTTAAAAGCGGCGAAGTGGTCGTACTTCTTGGACCATCAGGCTGTGGCAAGAGCACAACTCTTAGATGTATAAACGGCCTTGAGAGCATAGCAAGCGGCGAGATCATAATAGATGGCGAGGTGATAGACGCTAAATTTAAAGAGTGGCAAAGGATCCGCCAAAAGGTCGGCATGGTCTTTCAAAGCTACGAGTTGTTTGACCATATGAACGTCATCGATAACGTCCTTCTTGGGCCTTTAAAGGTGCAAAAAAGAGATAGGGCCGAGGCTGAAAAGACGGCTGATATGTGGCTAAGCAAGGTTGGGCTACTTGATAAGAAATTTGCCTATCCAAAGGAGCTAAGCGGCGGTCAAAAGCAGCGCATAGCAATAGTAAGAAGCCTTTGTTTAAACCCTGAGATCATGCTATTTGACGAGGTTACGGCAGCACTTGATCCAGAGATCGTTAGAGAAGTGCTTGATGTGATACTAAATTTAGCTAAAGATGGCATGACGATGCTAATAGTCACGCACGAGATGAGCTTTGCAAGGGCGGTTGCGAACAAGATCGTATTTATGGACGCTGGAGCGATCGTGGAGATCAGCGAGCCAGAGGAGTTTTTTACTAATCCAAAGAGCGATCGCGCGAAGAAATTTCTAAATTTATTCTCATTTTAGAAAAAATAAGAGATAATTTGCCTGTTTTCAAAATGCGTTTAGAGCGAGACTTTACCGCTCTTATTTACTAAATTTTCTAAAGGAGAAAGAGTGAGAAAATTTAAATTTTTCTTATTAGCATTAGTCGCTACCGTCTTTCTAACGGGTTGTGGTGATGACAAAGGTGCGGACAAAGCAGCCGCTTCAAATCAAACTGACGCTATCGCAAAGATCAAAGAGCGTGGATATATAAGGATAGGCGTTTTCAGCGACAAACCGCCATTTGGCTACGTCGATAAAGACGGCAAAAACCAAGGCTATGACATCTACTTTGCAAAACGCATCGCAAAAGACCTGCTTGGCGATGAGAGTAAGGTTAAATTTGAGCTAGTCGAGGCTGCTGGCAGGGTTGAAGTGCTCACAGCTGACAAGGTCGATATCACGCTTGCAAATTTCACAAAAACGCCTGAGCGCGCGCAAGTTGTTGATTTTGCGCTTCCATATATGAAGGTCTCTCTTGGCATCGTTAGCCCAGAAGGTGCTGTGATAAAGAGCGTTGATGAGCTAAAAGATAAAACACTAATCGTCAATAAAGGCACAACCGCGGACGCATTTTTTACAAAAAATTACCCTAATATCAAGCTTTTAAAATACGATCAAAACACCGAAACTTTCGCAGCTTTGGTTGATAAAAGAGGTGCGGCTCTAGCGCATGATAACGCCCTACTTTTTGCCTGGGCGAAAGAGACTCCGGGCTTTGTCGTTGGCGTTGAAGCGCTTGGCGACGTGGACGTGATAGCTCCAGCTGTCAAAAAAGGCAACAAAGCCTTGCTTGAGTGGCTAAATAACGAGATCATCGAGCTTGGAAAAGAAAATTTCTTTCACAAAGACTATGACGCAACGTTAAAACCAATCTATGGTGACAGCGTAAATCCTGAATCTCTAGTCGTCGAAGGCGGCAAACTCTAAATTTAATGGCGTAATCTTTACGCCATCTCTCTTTTTAAATTTAACAAATATATTTGCAATTTTTACAGCAGGCGATATCACTTTAAAATCCATGACAACAGTTTTGTAATTCTTGGCAGCAAGCTGCTAGGTAAGTTTTACGATAAAGTTTCTAAAATTTTTGTCAGCAAGTGGGACTGCTTTAAAATCTAGATGAGTAGATATTTTGCACACCTGAACGCTAAACGAGCAAGGTAAGCTAGTAATGAACTCTTTTTGAAAAACACTGGCACCGATAGACTATTTGTTAATTTTAAATTCTATGTATTTTATAAATTTAATACTACGAAGCATGTTTGCAGAGAAAAAATCATCGAAAGATTGAGAAAGATAGGTCTTTTTGAATATTTAAATAAAATTTTAAAAAGCATTTTGGAGTAAATTTAACCCAAAATGCTTTTATTGGTTACATTAAGCTCTTAAGCAAATTTGTCACTTTTTGCTCGATCTCTTCTAAAAATTCCTTACTCTTTGCCTCAAATCTAGTGACGATAACTGGCGTTGTATTTGACGCACGCACCAGCGCCCAGCCATTTTCAAACTGAATTCTAATACCATCAATGTCAATGATATTTTTTATCTTTGGCAGATTGCAACCCTCGTTTTTCACGCACTCTTTTAACTTGGAAACTATCTTAAATTTAGCCTCGTCAGTCGTCTTTATCTTGATCTCATCGGTGCTAAAGACAAGTGGCATCTTATCAAGCTCGCCGTCAAGATCAAAGCCTTTATGCACTAGCTCAAGCACCCTCATCATCGCATAAAGTGCATCGTCAAAGCCAAAGTATCGCTCTTTAAAGAATATATGACCGCTCACTTCAGCCGCAAGATCTACGTTTAGCTCTTTCATCATTTTTTTGATGTTGCTATGACCAGTTTTACCCATAAAAACTTCGCCGATCTTGGCGATCTCATCATACATATTTTGCGAGCATTTTACCTCGCCAAGCACCTTTGGATGTTTCATATTTAGCGCGTAAAGATATGCTAGCTCATCGCCTTTTATATCTCTTTTTGGCGTTATAACCGCGATCCTGTCGCCATCTCCGTCAAAGCCAAATCCAAGATCAAATTCCTTCTTCTCAATGAGCGAAAATATCTCTTTTAAATTCTCTTTTTCGCTTGGGTCTGGATGGTGATTTGGGAAATTTCCGTCTGGATCTTCATATAAAATTTTTGCATTTAGTCCAAGCGCCTTGACGATGGGCACCAAACTCACGCCAACAGCACCATTTGCGCAGTCGATAACAAAAGGTTTTTTGAAATTTTTAAGCTCACTAAATTCTTTTACAAAAAACTCGACATATTTTTCTAAGATATTAAATTTCTCACAGCTCTCATCGTCTGCTATTTGCTCACCAGAGGCGATTATCTCATTCACCCTATCTTTTAAAATTTGCAGATCTTTGCCAAAAAAACTATCTTTTTTAATAGTAATCTTAAAGCCGTTATAATCTTTTGGATTGTGAGAGCCCGTGATCATGATGTTTGCGTCAAAATAATCAGCATAAACGCTAAAGTAGCCAACAGGAGTTGGTAGCAAGCCGATGTTATAAATTTTAAAGCCACCAGCCTTGTTTAGGCCGCTTAGCAGATACCTAAAAAGCGTGCTAGCACTTAGCCTTGCGTCAAAACCAACGCTTAAAGTTTTCACGCCAAATTCGTTAAATTTCTTACCCAAAGCAAGCCCTATAGCCTTGACGCTGTCCTCTGTCAAGTCTTTTTCAAAAATGCCGCGGATGTCGTATTCTCTAAAAATTTCATCATATTTCATTGTAAATTCTCCCTAAAAGAATGCAAAAATGATACAAGAATAAATTTAAAAAGGAGTAAATAATTTTATAAATTTAGTGAGATTAAAAATTAAATTCGAGCTAGAAAAGCTCTAGCTCGAAAAGGGCTACTACATCATGCCGCCCATGCCACCCATTCCGCCCATGTCAGGCATTGCAGGCATTGCTTTTTCTTCTTTTATCTCGCTGATAGTTGCTTCAGTTGTTAGTAACAAGCTAGCCACGCTAACAGCGTTTTGAAGCGCAACTCTCTCAACTTTTACTGGATCGATGATGCCAGCTTCAAACATATTTACATATTCGCCAGTTGCAGCGTTAAAGCCAAAATTTGCATCTTTGCTTGTCTCAACTGCATTTGCTACCACACCTGCGTCAAAGCCAGCGTTCTCAGCGATTTGGCGAAGTGGAGCACGAAGCGCTCTTCTAACGATCTCAGCACCGATTGCCTCGTCACCTTGTAAATTTAAATTTACACTCTTTGAAGCAAGGATAAGAGCTGAGCCGCCACCTACTACGATGCCCTCTTCTACAGCTGCACGAGTAGCGCTTAGAGCGTCATCTACGCGGTCTTTTTTCTCTTTCATCTCAGTCTCAGTCGCAGCACCTACTTTGATAACTGCCACGCCGCCGCTTAGTTTTGCAAGGCGCTCTTGAAGTTTTTCTTTGTCATAGTCGCTTGTAGTCTCAGCGATTTGAGCTTTGATCTGAGTGATTCTAGCGTCGATCGCTGACTTCTCGCCTGCACCATTTACGATAGTAGTGTTATCTTTGTCGATAACTACGCTTGAAGCTTGTCCAAGGTCGTTTATAGTAGCGCTCTCAAGTGTTCTGCCTAGCTCTTCGCTGATAACTTCGCCACCTGTTAAGATAGCGATATCTTCAAGCATAGCTTTTCTTCTGTCGCCAAAACCAGGAGCCTTAACAGCTGAAATGTTTAGCACGCCACGAAGTTTATTTACAACAAGCGTTGCAAGTGCCTCGCCCTCGATATCTTCAGCGATGATTAGAAGTGGTTTGCCACTCTTTTGTACTTGCTCAAGCACTGGAAGTAGGTCTTTTAAATTTGTGATCTTCTTGTCAAATAACAATATAAATGGATTGCTTAGCTCAACTTGCATCTTTTCAGGGTTTGTGATGAAATATGGGCTTAGATATCCGCGGTCAAACTGCATACCCTCAACAACGCTTAGCTCATCTTGGATAGACTTTGCCTCTTCTACTGTTATGACGCCATCTTTGCCGACTTTTTCCATCGCATCAGCGATAAGCTTACCGATGCTCTCATCTGAGTTTGCAGAGATAGTAGCGATCTGTGCGATCTCTTTTGAGCCAGAAACTTTTTTAGAGATGTTTTTTAGTGCATCTATAAGAGCTGCTACTTCTTTATCCATGCCACGTTTTACTTCGATAGGATTTGCTCCAGCAGTTACGTTTCTAAGACCCTCTTTAAATATCGCGTGAGCTAGCACAGTCGCTGTTGTAGTGCCATCACCTGCTTGGTCGTTTGTCTTGCTTGCTACTTCTCTAACTAGGCTTGCACCCATGTTTTCGATAGTATCTTTTAGCTCAACCTCTTTAGCCACGCTAACGCCGTCTTTTGTGATGTTTGGAGCGCCAAAGCTCTTTTGGATAAGGACATTTCTGCCTCTTGGTCCCATTGTCACTTTTACAGCGTCATTTAGTTTTTTTACGCCCTCGTATAGGCGGTTTCTTGCATCATCAGAGTAAAAAATTTCTTTTGCCATTGTCTTTCCTTTTTAAATTATTTAATCACGCCTAAAATGTCGTCGATGTTTAAAACAAGATATGTTTTATCATCTAAATTCACCTCAGTGCCAGCGTATTTAGCAAATACTACTTTTTCGCCAACTTTTACGCCCTCAGCTTCAGCACCAACTGCTTTTACCTCACCGCTTAAAGGTTTTTCTTTTGCGTTATCAGGTATAATTATGCCCGAAGCTGTCGTCTTTGTCTCTTCTACGCGTTCGACTAGGACACGCTTGCCTAATGGTTGAAAGTTCATTGTTCATCCTTTTAGTTTAATTGTCTTTTTTAGCACTCTTTATTTTTGAGTGATGAAATCCTAGCATTTTTTTCTGAAAAAGTCAATAATTTATAGTGAATTTTATTAAAAACTTTAGTCTAAGTGACTAAAGTTTTATGATATGTAAAACTAATATAAAGGAATTTTATGAAAAAAGTAGCCTACATAGTTGGCGCGCTTGTGCTCATAGTAGCTTGCATCTTTGGCTTTATCTTTAGCTCTTTTGGCAATAAATTTATAGCCAGCAAAATAGAAAAAGAGGCACTCGCTCGTGGTATCGATGTCAAATTTAAAGACTTTAACCTTGGGCTTAGCACCTTAAATTTAGAAGCGACCGTGATGAACGCCATAAATTTAAAGGCAAATGGCGATCTATCCTTGCTTGCTCAAAGTATGAGCTTAAACATAGATATAAATGCCAACAAGGCAAAGGCTAGCGAGCTTGGGCTAAAAAAGGACGTCGCTCTTAAAGCAAATGTGGCTGGCAAATTTAGCGACTTCAAGCTAACGGCAACTGGCACGGCGCTTGGATCAAATATAAATTTAAACGCAAATTTAAAAGATTACCTGCCAAAAGCTCTAAATCTTGACGCTAAAAACATCGAGCTTTCTGAGATATCAGCTCTGGCGCAAAAGCCAAATTTAGCTAGCGGCAAGCTTGATTTAACGAGCAATATGCAAGGAGTTGATGAGAAAAATGAACCCATCATAAACGCTCAAATTTTAGCTAGCGATGCAGCGATAAACAAAGAAATTCTTAAAAATGAATTTGGGCTAAATTTAGCAAAAGATATAAGCTTTAAAGGCGGCGTAAATGCTAAATTTGCAAATGAAAAAGTGAGCGCAAAAACCATCATCATCGCACCTGAAGCCACTTTAAAAGCAAATGAGACGATCTATGATCTAGCTAGCAAAAATTTAAAGAGCGACTTTTCGCTAAATGTGCCTGATCTTGCCCTTTTTGGCAAGCTCTTAGGCAAGCAACTAAGTGGCGCTGTGGATGCAAACGGCGAAATTACAATGCAAGAAAATGCCCTTAAAAACCTAAAAGCTGAGATCAACGGGCTTGGCGGCAAGATAAATGCAAATTTTGATAGCAAAAACTTAGCCCTAAATGCAACTAGCATCAAGATAAAAGAGCTTCTAGCGCTTGCTATGCAGCCTAGCTACGCAGACGGGCAGATAAATTTAAATGCAAATTTTAGTGGCTTTGACGAGCTAAAAAAGCTTGCAGGCGAGGCTAAATTTGAGATAAAAAACGGTCTTATAGATAATGGTCTTGCAAAGCTTAAAAATGCGGCTAAATTTGAGCTAAAAGGCGGTGCCACCGCAAAAGGTGAGCTTGTAAATTTTGACGCAAACGTGCTTAGTGACCTTGGCGAGTTAAAGGATGTAAAGGGCGTTTATGACCTAAAAAACAGCCAAATTTTTAGCAAATTTGCCCTGCTCATTAGCGACCCTGAGAAATTTAAAGCGGTTAGTGGCTTTGAGGTAGGCTCAAAGATGGCGCTTGCGGGCGATGTGAAGCTCAAAGATAGCAAGATAGATGAGCTAAATTTAGGCGGCAATGCCTTTGCTGGCAAGCTAAACGCCACCATAAAAAATGAAAATCTTGATCTTAACCTAAAAGAGGCGCAGTTGGGAGAGATCTTGGCACTTAGCGGCAACGACAGGCTGGCAAATGCTAAGACAAATGTCCAAGCAAAGGGGCAAAATATCTTTAGCAAAAGTCCAAGCGTCTCCGCAACGATCGCTTTAAATGATGGTAAATTTAACGCCGCAGCGCTTAGCAAAATGCTTGATAAAAAATTCCCTGAAAACGAGAAATTTAGCTCAAATTTGAGCCTAGACTATAAAGGCGATATGGCAAAATTTAGTGGCGACTTTCTTAGCTCGCTAGCTGATATAAAGGGCATAGATGGCAGTTTTGATGTGGGCAAAAGCACGCTTAACTTAAAGCTTCAAGCGGTAGTTTCAGAGCTAAATAAGCTTGCATTTTTAGCTGGCCGCGAGCTTCACGGTAAATTTGCAGCCCTCGTAACGGCAAATGGCAAAGTGGATGATCTAAGCGTGAAAGCTACTTCAGATGATCTATTTAAGGGAAAACTAGAGGCAAACTACAAAGGTGGCGCGCTTGATGCGGTGCTAAAAAACTTTGAGGTCAAAGGGCTAACGCAGACTTTGGGGCTAGATCATCTTTATGATGGCAACGGCGATGCTAAATTTGACTACGAGACGAAGCAAAAGCTCGGTAAATTTGACATCTTGCTAAAAGAGGGTCACCTAGCCAGCACAAATCTCACAAACAACATCCAAATATTTACCGGCAAGGACATCACAAAAGAAATTTACAAAGACGGCAAAATTTATGGCGATATAAAGGGCGATAACGTCGTCTTTAACGTAAATTTAAGCTCGCCAAAGAGCGACATAAAGGTTGCAAACGGCACTTACAATACCGCTACAAAAATGCTTAACGCGCCGCTTGTTTGCAGGCTAGAAAAGACCGATCTAAACGTGCAAATCTCAGGCACGACAGACAAGCTAAAATACGACGTCAGATCGCAATATCTCGAAAATAAGGTCAAAAAAGAGATAGGTAGATTTTTAGATAAAAAGCTTGGCAAAGATGATGACGCAAGCGGCGAAAAACAAAATTTAAAGGGGCTTTTAAAAGGGCTATTTTAGATGAAAAAGGCGGAAAATTTAAAGTATCTAATGGGGCTTGGGCACTTTTGTAGCGACATAAATCAAAGTGCCCTTGGCGCGATGCTGCCATTTTTCATCGCGAGCTACCACTACGACTACGCTACGGCCGCCTCGCTCGTGACCGCCACAAATTTAGCAAGCTCGCTCATCCAACCACTAATCGGCCGCCTAAGCGACAAAAAAGAGCTACCATACGTCATCCCGCTTGGACTGCTGCTTGCGGGCGGGGGCATGAGCCTCACTGGCTTTATCACAAACTACTACCTCATCTTGGTCTGCGTGATGATAAGCGGTATCGGCGCCGCGCTCTTTCACCCAAGTGCCGCAAGGATCGTAAACTACGCCTCAAACGCCAAAAATAGAGCCAAAAGCATAAGTATATTTTCTTTTGGAGGCAACGTGGGCTTTGCAGTTGGTCCAATTTTAGTCGCTGTTTTTGTGGGAAATTTTGGACTAAAAGGGACGCTAGTTTTTATAATCCCTCAAATTTTTCTAACACTTTTATACCTCAAAAAGGGCAAATTTATAAAAGCATTAGAGGGCAATCATAAAAAGCAAATTTCGCAAAAAACAAGCGCTCTAAAAGACGATCTGGGTGCATTTATAAGGCTTTGTGTCTGTATATTTTCACGCTCGATCGTCGCTTTTGGCTTTTCGGCATTTTTTAGCATCTACCTCATCAAAATTTTTGGCCTTAGCAAAGAGGCTGCAAATGTAAATCTAAGTATGTTTTTCGCCGCAGGTGCGATCTCCACGCTATTTGGTGGAGCACTAGCTGATAGATACGGCCTAGTTAGGCTCATCAAAATAAGCCTAAGCATCGCCGCGCCACTAGTCGTGCTAATGCTCTTTATCGACAGCTACGCGCTATTTCTAGCAGCCTCCATCTGCGTGAGTGCCTGCATCAGCCTATCTTTTAGCCCCTCTATCGCCCTTGCACAGCTTTATCTGCCAAATCAGATCGGCCTAGCCTCTGGCGTAACGCTTGGACTTAGTATAACAATCGGCGGTATATTCGCAACGGTCATCGGAAAGATCGCTGACATCTTTAGCCTAACGCACTCGTTTTACTTTATCGCCGCAGTTTCGCTTATCTGCGCGGTGTCGAGCTACTTTTTAAAGCCAGTTAGCAAGATATAAATTTATAAAAATAGCTCGCTAACGGCGTATAGAACAGTCTTGCCGCCAAGCATAACCCTGCCGTCATCTCTCATCCTACAGGCGATCTCGCCACCTCTTTTTGACGCCTCAAATACTGCGGCTTTTACCAAGCTCTTTCGTTCAAAATAGTGCCAAATGACAATGCCTTGAGCCACAGACTATATCCTTTGCACGCCCAACTTTGGCGCAAAGCTACGAGAGATGCGGTCAATTTTTCGCACTTAGAGATGATTTTGTAAATTTTATTTTTTGGGCTTTAAATTTTGTTGAGCAGGCGAAATTTTATACGAGCTGAAATTTAGACAAAACTTGTCAAAGAGAAGAAAATTTTTGCTCCTCTATAAAGGCAAGGCAAATTTAAAGACTAAAAGAGCTATTATGGCGGTGGTATTTTTGTGATAGATTTAAATGTTGCGTAGTTAAAATTTGCGCAGACCATAGACACGTAGAAATTTAAATTTTAGCTACCAAAGCATCGAGGCAAAGTATCTTGTGATGATTTTAAATGTTTTGCTTCGCAAGCTCGCAACTGCAAGACAAATAAATTTTCGACCAAAGATAGAACATATAAATTTAAGCCGCTAAGACAAGAAAATTTTTGTTTTTTGCTTAGCCTTGCTCGCAACGAGACTTCGCTATGAGGAGCTGAACCATGGATTTTGGGCGGCAGTATTTTGTGATAGATTTAAATGTTGCGCAGTTAAAATTTGCGCAGACTAGACAAATGGTCTGTCGAGCAAAATTTTAGCAAGCTCATTTAAATATGCACAAAAGACAACGCTTATAGTTTTCTCATCTTTGCTATCTCATCTCTCAGCGCCGCCGCCTTCTCAAACTCCAGCTGCGCCGCCGCTTCAAGCATCTGCTTTCTTAGCTCTTTTACGATCGCGGCTCGCTCGCTCGCAGG
Organism: Campylobacter concisus; assembly: GCF_902460595.1. Lineage (GTDB taxonomy): Bacteria > Campylobacterota > Campylobacteria > Campylobacterales > Campylobacteraceae > Campylobacter_A > Campylobacter_A concisus_BL. Next base: position 50,895 of record NZ_CABPVA010000002.1, on the reverse strand, counting down.
CATTTTTTCCAGATTTGCGCCTTTTCTTAAAATCTCCGTACCGTCCTCGACGTGCAGACTCTCTTCGATATTTCTACTTGCAGAGTGTGGCGTTATGCCGTGAGCTTTGTTGTATTCATCTTGAAATTTACGTCTAGCAGTCGTCGTATCGATCGCCTCTTTCATGGACTTAGTTATCTTTTTGGCAAACATTAGCACCTTGCCATTTACGTTTCTAGCCGCGCGCCCCATCGTCTGTATAAGGCTCGTTGTCGAGCGCAAAAAGCCCTCTTTATCAGCGTCCATGATCGCTATCAAGCTCACTTCAGGCAGGTCAAGCCCCTCACGGAGCAAATTTATGCCTATTAGCATATCAAACTCGCCACTTCTAAGCCCTCTAATGATCTCATTTCGCTCGATCGCGTCGATGTCTGAGTGCATATACTTGACCTTGACGCCAAGCTCGATATAGTAGCGGCTTAGCTCCTCGGCCATCTTTTTAGTTAGCACCGTAACTAGCACACGCTCACCTCTAGCGATCACCGCCTTTGCCTCGTCAAATAGCGCTTCAACCTGGTTGTCGCTATCTTTTATCTCGATGATCGGATCAAGCAGCCCCGTAGGACGCAAAATTTGCTCATAGACGTGCCCCTGGCTGATGCCAAGCTCGTATTCGTTTGGCGTAGCTGAGACAAATAGAAATTTCGCCTTTTTGCTTATAAACTCGTCAAATTTAAGCGGCCTGTTATCAAGCGCTGAAGGCAAGCGAAATCCATACTCCACAAGCACCTCTTTACGGCTCCTATCACCCGCATACATGCCCCTAAACTGCGGCAAACTCACGTGGCTCTCATCGACGATGACCAGATAGTCCTCGCCACTTATCTCAAAGTAGTCAAACATCGAGTACGGCGTCTCTCCAGCCTTTTGACCAGTCAGATGTCGCGCGTAGTTTTCGATGCCTTTACACATGCCAGTGCTCGCCATCATCTCAAGGTCAAACTCCACTCTTTGCTTTAGCCTCTGAGCCTCAACTAGCTTGCCCTGCTCGTTAAATTCTTTTAAGCGCGCATCAAGCTCCTCTTCGATCTCCTTCATCGCGATCTTTAGCCTATCAGCACCCAAGATGAACTGGCTGGTGGCGTAAAGTGTAAATTTAGAGATGTCCTTTAGCCTTTTGTTATCAAGCACGTCAAAATGATACATCGCATCGATCTCATCGCCGAAAAACTCGACCCTTAGCGCTTCGTCGTTGTAATAAGCTGGATAAATATCCACCACATCGCCATTTACACGAAAGTCGCCCCTGTCAAAGTAGTTGTCATTGCGCTTGTAGCCCATATCGACAAGCTGCTCTAAAAGCTTTCTTTGGCTTATCTTATCGCCCACACTAAGATATGCCACCATCCCTTTATACTCACTTGGATTACCAAGGCCGTAGTTTGCAGAGACTGAGGCGACACAGACGACGTCGTCAAAGCTTAGCAAGCTAGCCGTCGCAGAGAGACGCAGGCGCTCAAGCTCATCATTTACCGAGCTATCCTTTTCTATATATAGGTCGCTTCTTGGGATGTAGGCCTCTGGCTGATAGTAGTCGTAGTAGCTTATGAAGTACTCCACGTGGTTTTTTGGGAAAAAGCCCTTAAATTCGCTGTAAAGCTGAGCGGCAAGGGATTTATTGTGCGTCATGATGAGCGTTGGCATATTTAGCTCACGTATGACATTTGCCATGGTAAAGGTCTTGCCAGACCCTGTCACGCCTAGAAGTGTTTGGTATTTGTTGCCTGATTTTATACTTTTTACTATCTCTTTTATCGCTCTTGTTTGGTCGCTGCTTGGGCTAAATTTAGATGAAATTTCAAATTTACTCATTAACTACCTTTAAATTTGGGCGAATTTTATAGCAAAGATAGTACTTTGTCAAATGAGAATTTTAAAAAGAATTTAGCCTCTGCGTGTTAGAATACGGCATTAATTATTATTTTAAAGGAACCTTTATGTTTGAAGATAATGCGATCTTAACCACACTAAGCGATAAAGTAAATGACCTCATCACAAAATACGATGAAGTCTGCAGAGTAAATGAAGAGCTACGTAACGAGATCGTAACATTAAAAGCACAAAATGAGGCAAAAACCAACCAGATCATGCGCCTAGAAGAGGACTTAGATAAGAAAAATAGCGAAGCCGATGATGTAATGAAAAAGATCGAAGCTGTCCTTGGTAGATAAGCTAGGCATTTTTGGCATAAAAGATGAAACAGATCACGCTCACCGTATCATCTCGCGACTACACGATAACGCTTGATGATGATTTTGCTGAAGTTTTTGAGCGTGACTGGCAAAAATTTATGGGGGGAAAGAAATTTATCGAGCCTCGTGAGCTTATAAACGCCTTTGTCGAAAAGAGCTACGAGAGCTACACAAATTTACGCGTCGTAAAGGACGTCACAAAAGAGATAGAAGAGATACTAAAACCGGAAAATAAATGAAAAAAAGAGCTTTTACCCTAATAGAAATTATATTTGTCATCGTCATACTTGGCGTCTTAAGCGCTATTGCTATACCAAAGCTTTTCTTTACTAGAAGCGACGCCATAGTCGCAAACGCAAAAACGCAAATCGCTGCCATAAAAAGCGGCATCTCACTAAAATACAACGATAGCGTCCTAAAAGGCACTCCAGCATATCCAGACGCACTTGATGATGGGAATAAACTTTTCAACAAAGTAATAAGCGTAAATATCGCAGACAGCGGCACAAAAAACGGCTGGCACAAAACTGGAGCAACCACTTATACCTTCAAACTAGACGGACAAACAGCAAATTTCACTTATAACAAAACCACTGGCGAATTTGACTGCCAGAGCAGCGACGGACTTTGCAGCGCCCTTGAGTGATGAGATACTACGAGGTCGTATTTAGCGGAGTAAATTTAGCTGCGCTCACATATAAAAGCGAGCTAGATATTGCGCCATTTCGCGCCGTCACTGCAAAACTTAGAGGCAAGAGCCTAACTGGCTTCATCCTGCGCGAAGTGGGCGAGCCAAGCTTTAAAACAAGCTTTATTGATGAAATTTTACCCATTAAACTAAACGATATCCAAGCAACATTAGCTAAATTTATCACCTACTACTACACCTGCGAGCTTGGCGTTGCTATAAATTTATTTGAACCACAAAGCCTTACTGATGATGAAATTTATAGTGGCGAAACTGACTTTAAATCGCCAAATTTAAGCCCAAAACAGCTTGAAGCGCTAAATTTTATAAATGAGCGAAAAAGCTCGCTCATCTTTGGCGACACTGGAAGTGGTAAAAGTGAAATTTACATCGCTAAAATTAGAGAAATTTTAAACGCAGACGGCCAAGCGCTATTTTTGATGCCTGAAATTTCACTAACTCCGCAGATGCAAAAGCGCCTAGAGAGCTTCTTTGGCGAGGCTGTGGCTGTGTGGCACTCAAAGATCACACCAAAGAAAAAAGAGCAAATTTTAAAAGACATTAAAAGCGGCAAAGCAAGGCTTATTGCAGGTGCAAGATCTGCCCTATTTTTGCCACTTGAGAGGCTAAAACTCATCATCATCGACGAAGAGCACGACGATAGCTACAAAAACACAGGCTCAAAACCCCACTACAACGCAAGGGATCTCGCACTCTTTTTAACTAGTAAATTTGACCTGCAAGTAGTTCTGGGTAGTGCCACGCCAAGCCTCACTAGCTTTTACAAGCAAGAATCTTTTCGCCTAAAAGGGACATATTTTGCGTCGCAAAAGAGCTATATATTTGACGAGAGTGAGACTGGCATAAGCGAAATTTTAAAAGAGCAGATCGCAAAGACGCTCAAAAACAAAAAACAAGCCGTTATCTGCCTGCCAACAAGAGCAAATTTCAAATATCTTGTCTGCAAAAACTGCGGCGAGACGGTGAAGTGTCCATTTTGTAGCATCGGCATGAGCTACTATAAAAAGCAAAACGTGCTAAAGTGCCAATACTGCGAGCACAAAATGGCCGTGCCAAAGACCTGCCACCAGTGCGGCAGCGAGATGATAGAGGCTAAAAAGATCGGCACGAGCGAGCTTTTAGAGAGGCTGCAAGCTGAGTTTGCAAACGCTAGGATCGCTAAATTTGATAGAGACGAGATCACGACGCAAAATAAGCTCGTAAAGGCTTTAAAAGATTTTAACGACGGCAAGATAGACATCCTGCTTGGCACGCAGATGTTAAGCAAAGGGCATGACTATCACAACGTTGAACTAGCCGTCATCATGGGCTTTGACGAGCTTTTAAATTTTCCTGATTTTAGAGCTAGAGAGCGGACACTTGCCCTTGCCATGCAAGTAGCTGGCAGAGCCGGCAGAAACGGAGCTGGCAGGGTCATCATCCAAAGCAAACAAAGGGAGTTTTTTGAGAGTTATATCAGCGACTACGATGCGTTTTTAAAGGAGGAGATCAGCTACCGAGAGGGGCTGTATCCGCCATTTACTAGGCTGCTTCGCGTGGTCGTTTCGCACAAAGATGAGAGCACGGCAAAGGGCGCAATGAACGAATTTGTGCAAAGGCTGGAGCCACTAAAAGGCGATGAGCTAGAGATCGTTGGATACGGCAAGTGCCAGGCTGAGTATCTTGTGGGTAAATTTAGATATGAAATTTTGCTTCGTTCAAACTCGCACACCATGCTTTTAAAGGCGGCAAACCTCTGTAAAAGCGAACTTAGCGATATCGATATAGATCCGGTAAATTTTAGTTAAAAAACGATTTAATCAAACAAATTTTAAATTTAGCAAGTTACTAATGCGAGAGAGTAAGATTTTAAAATTTGTAAAATTATTTCATCTGATCTTGCAAATATCAAACAAATTTTAAAATTTCATGAACGAGTAATTTCGGCTCTAAAATTTGAGCTAAGCTGTAAGCGAAGCCAAATTTTAGTAGTCAATTCTTGCGAGTGAGTGGAATTTTAAAATTTGCAAAATGGATTTTTAAAATTTAAAGCTTTATTTCTTTGTTAAGGGGGAAGAGGCTTGAATTATGGTCTGCTTGCAGTTGCGAGCTTGCGAAGCAAAGAAGCTCCCTTCCCCTTCCCCTTTAACAATCCCCTGTCTGCTCGCAGTTACGAGACGAAGCCCGAGTAAAGCCCCGACGACGTTAGAGGTGCATGCTTCAGTGCTAAAGCACTGCATGTGATTAAAAATTAAGACTAATTTTATTTATCAGCCAAATAAGGGTCAAATAAATTTTAAAATTTCATAAGCGAGTAATTTCGGCTCTAAAATTTGAGCTAAGCTGTAAGCGAAGCCAAATTTTAGTAGCTAACTCTTAGGGGTGAATGAAAGTTTAAAATTTGCATTTACGATACATGAGCCTTAATTGCAAACTGCCTGCATTTAAAAACTTTATTAATTTTTCAAGCCTTTTAAAAGCCATTTTTTCTTATAATCCCCAATAAAATTTAAAGGCAAAATTTTGCAACGATACCCGACAAAACAGATAAAAATTCGCGATGTTTTAATAGGCGGTGACGCACCGATCTCCGTGCAGTCGATGACATTTTCAAAGACGAAGGACGTAAAAGGCACGCTAGAGCAGATACAAAGGCTATATTTTGCAGGCTGTGACATCGTGCGCTGCGCAGTTTTTGACAAAGAGGACGCCAGCGCGCTAAAGCAGATCGTCGCCAGCTCACCCATCCCAGTCGTTGCAGACATACATTTTAACCACACCTACGCGCTAATCGTTAGCGAATTTGTCGATGCTATCCGCATAAATCCAGGCAATATCGGCTCAGCTAAAAACATAAAAGCAGTCGTTGATGCCTGCAAGCAGCGAAATTTACCCATCCGCATAGGCGTAAATTCTGGCTCGCTTGAAAAGCAGTTTGAAGACCGCTACGGCCGCACGGTGGAGGCGATGGTAGAGAGTGCCTTATACAACATCAAGCTTCTTGAGGATTTTGACTTTACAGACATTAAAATTTCGCTTAAATCAAGCGATGTCGAGCGCACTATGCAAGCTTACATGGCACTTCGTCCAAAGACAAACTACCCATTTCATCTAGGCGTAACAGAGGCAGGTACGACATTTCACGCGACTATCAAGTCCGCAATCGCACTTGGCGGGTTACTACTTGAGGGCATCGGCGATACGATGAGAGTTAGCATCACAGGCGAGCTTGAAGAGGAGATCAAAGTCGCAAAGGCGATCTTAAAAGATAGTGGCCGCCAAAAAGAGGGGCTAAACATCATCTCATGCCCAACTTGTGGGCGTTTGCAAGCTGATCTCATGGCAGCAGTAAAGCTCGTAGAAGAAAAGACAAAAGGGATAAAAGAGCCGCTAAACGTCTCAGTGATGGGCTGCGTGGTAAATGCTATCGGCGAGGCAAAGGGCGCGGACGTAGCCATAGCATTTGGCAAGGGAAATGGCATGATCATGCGCCACGGCGAAGTGGTGGCAAGGCTACCTGAGAGCGATCTTGTGGATAGATTTTTACAAGAGATCGACGACGAGATAAAGAGCAGAGGATAGAGCAGTGGCAAAAGAGAGACTTAACGAGATAGAATTTAGCAACCTTTACGACCTTGACATGGAGCGAGCCATACTAAGCTCGATCATCGCAAACAACGACGCTTTGGGCGAAATTTTTGACACGATAAAGGCTGGGGACTTTTACCTAAAGGCTCACGCGCAAATTTACAAAGCGATGGTTGATTGTCTAAACGGTGACGTGCCTATCGCATCGACATTTATCAAAAACAAGCTTGGCGAAAACTACGATGACAACGTCATGGCGAGCATTTTGGCCACAAACTCGATCATCGACATCCAAAGATACGCAAACGAGCTAAAAGAAAAGTCGATCAAACGCAGTCTAGTCAAGATCGCCCACGACATCCCAAGCAAGGTAAATGAGGACAAAGCTAGCCGCGATATGGTCGATGAGCTAAGTCAGGAATTTTACTCGCTAGTCGATGGCAGCGGCACTGGTAGCATCAGAGATAGCGAAGATATCATAAAAAGCTTGATCGTGCATATGCAAAAGCAAGCGGCCCTAAACGAGCGCGATATCATCGGACTAAACACCGGCTTTAAAAAGCTAAATGAGATGATAAAAGGCTTTAAAAATGGCGACCTCATCATCATCGCAGCGCGCCCTGGCATGGGTAAAACGACGCTTTGTCTAAATTTCATGGGGCACGTTTTAAAAAGCGGCGCTGGCATCGTCTTTTTCTCACTTGAGATGCCAGCAGAGCAGATCATGATGAGGATGCTAGCAGACAAGACCTCGATCCCACTTCAAGAGATAATGACAGCGAGCCTGGACGACGAGAAGCTCGCTCACTTTAGCCACGCATGCAGCGAATTTTCGCACGCCAAGCTCTTTGTGCACGATAGCGGCTACGTAAATATCCACCAAGTAAGGACACAGCTTCGCAAGCTAAAGTCAGCTCATCCTGAAATTTCACTCTGCGTCATCGACTACATCGGCCTTATGATGAGCACAAACAACTTCGCCGACCGCCATATACAAATAGCTGAAATTTCTCGTGGCTTAAAGCTTCTAGCGCGCGAGCTGGATATGCCTATCATCGCACTTTCGCAGCTAAACCGCGGCCTTGAAGCACGCGCGAACAAGCGCCCTATGCTAAGTGACCTAAGAGAGTCAGGCGCGATCGAGCAAGACGCCGACATCATCCTTTTTGTCTATAGGCACGAGGTCTATCTGGAGCAAGAGGAGAACGAGAAAAAGAGCAAGGCCGCAGCTGAGGGCAAACCTTATCAAAGCGAGCACGTTTTTAACAAGCTTCAGGAAAACGCAGAGATCATTGTTGGCAAAAACAGAAACGGCGAAGTGGGATCTATCGACGTGCTCTTTCAAAAGCAATACTCGCGCTTTTGCGATATCGCCACCACACCAGTGCAATCAACTGAATTTAAAGAGTAAATTTGCCAAAAAGCAGGCGTGTATTTTATTTTCTCCTGCTTTGCCTATTTATTTTTTGTATAAATTTAGTGCTTAAATTTCATGAATACAGCGCATTTATGGAGCTTGGCGAGCATGACGTCCTAGGCAAAGTAAGCGTAAATTTCACCAAAGAGAGAAACGGCAAAAAACGCCAGATAATAAGGATCGACACCTCAAATTTTAGCTTTTACACAACCGCTTCTAAAAAAGACGAGATCAGCCTTTATGACGTCGTGGTGCTTAGCGTTCAGCCAATAGACGTTAGTTTTAAAGACTATCTTTCTGGCACATTTTACATGCCAAGCTACGATAGAGCCGTTATCAAAAGAGACGAGAGCCTAAGGCAAAGAGCTATAAATTTCATCTCCAGCCAGCACGAAAACACTAAAATTTCGCAGCTTTTCTCAGCGCTCTTTCTTGGCACAAACGTCTTTGGCGAGCTAAGAGATGACGTCTCAAACTGGGGCGTGGCGCACCTCATCGCCATTAGCGGCTATCACCTTGGCGTCATAAGCGCGGTTTGCTTTTTTCTTTTAAAGCTCGTTTTTAAGCCAATTTACGCAAGATATCTACCATATCGCTCTTACATTTTTGACTTTACGATCGCCGTATTTTTGGTGCTTTGTTTCTACTTTTATATGATCGGCTTTATAGCAAGCTTTTTGCGGGCATTTTTGATGAGCGTGGCTGGCTTTTACATGATCTGTAAAAAGATAAAGATCTTAAATTTCTATACACTTTTTGGCGTTATCTTATTTAGCGTCGCCCTATTTCCACAGCTTCTTTTTAGTGTTGGCTTTTATTTTTCATGCCTTGGCGTCTTTTATATTTACGTCTATCTTTTATACTTTGCGCCTAAATTTAGCCTGCTGGCAAACTCGCTACTTTTAAATTTATATGTCTTTTTTGCAATGGAGGTTGCGGTGCTTTACTTTTTCCCGCTCATTAGCCTCTTGCAGCTTAGCGTGCTGGCTATCAACTACCTATTTAGCATATTTTATCCGCTAAGCTTTTTATTTCACCTCTTTGGATATGGTGGCATTTTTGATGAAATTTTAAGCAAAATGCTAGCTTTTAGACTAAGCTCGGGCAGCCTTCATATAAGCACATTTGTCTTTTTGCTTTATAACGCCATCACACTTTTTTGCGTTAAATTTAAATCCCTAGCCCTACTTCCGCCACTCTTTGGCGTGGTAGCGTTTTTGCTTTTCTTGCTAAATTTTTCGTAGTCAAAGTTTTACTTAAATTTGCCGATATGCTTTTAAATTTAAAGGCAAGGCGATGCAGATAAACTCAAATTTTATAAATTTAAATAAAAACGGCTCTACGGCTACTGACGATGAAAATTTAAAAAGCAAAAATTTGCCAAAACTAGATAAGAGCGAAATTTTACATGACGCTTCAAATTTAGCTAGCGATGCAAATAATGAGAGCGAGAGTAGCGCCGATGTCATAAAAAAGCAGTTAGAAAAACTGCAAAAACAGCTAAAAGAGATTGATAATGCGATAAAACAGGCAAGTGCGAGCAAAAATCCATACGCAAAAGAGCTGGTTGCTTCGCTTCAGAGCAAAAAGGGAGCTATCTTTGCTCAGATAATGCAGCTAAACGCCCAGCTTGTAAAGATGCAAGGCGCTTAAGTAGATCAAATTTGATACTTTAAAAATTCTCTACTTAGCTTAAATAACTCAAATTTGATCTTAAATTTAACCTCATGCAGCCTTTACGCCATAAAATTTCATGATTTTATTGTGAATTATTAGCGATATATACATTATCGCAGCTCCTAAAATGAGCCTTGTTAGGTTGGCGTCCTTTTGCCAAAAGAGTAAATTTACGATGATAGCCGCTGGTATGAGGGCGTTGTTCATGATGGCAAGCACGCCGCTATCGACCTCGCAAGCCCCCTTGTTCCACATAAAGTACCCCAGCCCGCTAGCGACTATGCCAAGCCACAAAAGTACCAAAGTTTGGGTTAGATCTACATGAAATTTAGCTGGATTGCCAAGGGTTATGAGCGCTATGACAGCGACAAAAAACGCCCCAAAGTGAAAGTAGCCAAAGACCTTTTTTTGATCGACTTCAAACTTCTCCAAAAGCGCCTTATAGGCACTCTGCCCTGCTCCAAAGCATATATTTGCCCCTTGCACCAGCAAAAAGCCCTTTAGCACGCCCTCATTTATCGCGCCATACTTGATAACAAGCGCTCCAAAGACCGCAACGCCAACGCTAAAGAGATAAAGTGGTCTAAATTTAAAGCTAAACGCATCATATATGAGCGTCACATAAAATGGCGTAAAAATGGTAAAAAGTGCGACTTCGGGCACGCTTAGATACAAAAACGAGTTGTAGTAGCAAAGATACATTAGCCCTATTTGCACCGCTCCGATCGCCATTATGCCAAGGGCGAGCTTTGGATTTACCCCGCGAAATTTCGTAAATGGCAAAAAAACTAGGCTAGCAAGCGTCACGCGAACAAAAACGGCTAGATAGCTATCGACCTTTCCCGCTAAAAACTCGCCTATCAAGCTAAAGCTAAACGCCCACAAAATGGTCACGAAGATCAGTTTATTCATTCTATCACCACCTCATTTATATTTCTTGCGCACTCAAAAAAGTATTCAAGCTTGTTTAGCTCGAGCAGATCGCCATTTAGGATGAAATTTGCCCTATCGCTAAAATTTTTCTCGCTCACAAATAAAAACTGCTCAAATTTTACCTTGCCGCTAAGATAGCCATTTAGCAGGTCATTAAAGTCGCTATCAAGGTTATCTTGCTTTAGCGAGTCTAAATTTAGCCTAGCACTTAAGCCCTCTATCACGCCTCTTAGGTCCTTTAGCCTAGCCATTATCCTGTTTTCTTCATCACTTAGATCAAGTGCGGCCTTTTGCTCCTCTATGCGCTTAGTTTGGCTTTGCTTGCTGAGGTTTAGGCTATCTGGCAGCTTCCACTCAAACTCCACTCTAGGCTTGTTCGCATCAGCGTATGCCTCAGCCATCTGCGAAGTCGTCCTCTCGCCTTTTTTAAAGCTGTTATTATTCACACTTTGCGTATCTTTTAAGTAAATTTTTGGAGCAAATTTGCTCTTTTGCTTCTCATTTTCTTGCTCTTTTATATATTTTTCTTGCTCCATCGCCCCAAGCTTGGCGCTTAGATCATCCTTGCTAAAATCAGGCATCACTATCTTTGAGCCAGCATTAAAGCCGATCTCGCCGTTTGAGAGCAAATTTATCCTTGAGTTTAGCTCGGCTAGCTTAAGCCCAAGCTCGTCTAGCTCGGCTCTTTTTTTATTAAGAGTAAAATTTATCGCATCAAACTCGCTCTTATCTATCTCGCCATACTCAAACCAAAACTCATTTTCAGCCGCAGCCTTTGCAAAGCTATCAACAAATTTAGTCTCTAAATTTATAAGAGAATTTAGTGCAACGGCGTTAAAATAGACCTTTGCGACCTGAAAAGCGGTTAAATTCATCAGCTCTTCATCTTTGTAAATTTTCTCCACGCCCTTGTGGTCTAAAATTTTATCAGCAGCCTCGCTAGCACCGCCGTCAAAGATGAGATACTCAACCTTTGCCGTGATCGATCCAGCCTTTGTCATATATCCGCCCTTTAGCTCGTCAGGCACAAAGGTATATCTGCCGTCAAGGGATAAATTTAGCTTGTTGCTCTTATTTTTATTTATATATTCGCTTTCTCTTATACACCTCTCCGAGCCCCCGAGACCCTAAGACATCTCGTATGCCGTCTT
>NZ_CABPVA010000002.1:22596-39099 GCF_902460595.1 Campylobacter concisus | reverse complement strand
TCCAGCCCAAAGAGGCAAAGCAAAGAGCAAAACCGCCAAAATATTCTTCAAATTCTCTCCCTTTCATAAAATTTTCTTATAAATTTATCAAGATTATAGACCCAAGCAAATAGCACTGGCACGACAAGTAGGCTTAGCAAGGTCGAGCTAATGAGCCCAAAGATGATGCTTATAGCCATAGGCGAGTTGGCCTCAAAGCCAGCGCCTCTGCCAAGCGCAAGAGGCAGCATGGCAAATATCATCGCAAAAGTGGTCATCAAAACAGCCCTTAAGCGCTTTTTAGCAGCCATTTTCACAGCTTCGTTTGCCTCCATACCGCTATTTGCAAAGTGATTTGCAAAATCAACGACTAAAATGGCATTTTTACCGACCATGCCAAAGAGCAAGATGACGCCAACCATGACAAATAGGCTAAATGGATTGCCGCTTATGAAAAGCCCTATCACCACGCCACAAAAGGCAAGCGGCATGGCTAGCATGATGAGAAATGGCAGCAAAAAGCTCTCATAAAGCGCAGCAAGCACCATGTAAATAAGCACCGCACTAGCACTCACCGTAAATATAAAAGAAGCGTTCGTATCGTCCATCAGCTCGACAAAACCAAGAAATTTATACTTGAAATTTGCTGGCAAAATTTCATCAAGCTTCTTTGAAATTTCATTTGCCACGTTATTTAGCGGAGCGTTGTTTTTGGTATTTGCTAGAAATTTGATCTCATCGGCTCTATTAAACCTTGAAATGCTAGCTGGCTTTTGCTCAAAACTAAGCGTCGCCACATCACCAAGTGTCACGAAAAAACCCTCATTGCTTCTTATCTTGGTCTTTAAGATATCATTTGTATCGCTTCTAAATTTATCATCAAGACGCATGTAAAGCTCATACTCTTTGCCATTTTCGTTTTCAAAAACAGAGACCTCGTTCTGGCTAAATGCGCTATAAACGGCGCTTGCAATGCTGGCTTTATCTAAATTTAGCCTCTTAGCCTTATCTTCATCGATAGAAATTTGCACACGCTTTAGCAGATCTTCTTCCGGCGAATTTACGTCCGTTGCGTCATTTATCTCTTTTAGCATTTTGCTGATCTTTGGTACAAATTTCTCTAGATCTTTGCCATTTTCAGACGTGATAGTAAGCTTAACTGGCTGCACATCGCCACCTTCGACAACTGGCAAGTCAGCCACAATGACACTCATATCGTCACTTTTTAGCTTGTCGCGAAACCTCTGCATGATAGCGTTTTGCCGCTCGTGATTAGCTCTATCTTTTAGCTCCTTTAGCCTAACGTAAGCTTTTACAAGATAAGGCTGCTTGGCGTCTGTGTAGCCAAGGATGAAGTAGGCGTAGGCGACCTGAGGATCGGCGTTTATGAGTGAAATTTTATCTTTTAGCCTCTCTTTGCTAGCTTGCAGGCTAAGTGAAGGGTCAAGCTTAAAGTAGATGTTAAACTCCGAGTTATCCTCGCTTGGCATGAAGTCACCACCTACAAATTTAGCCAGTCCAAACGAGCAAACAACGACCACAAGCGTTATAGCTAAAAATATGAGCTTAAATTTAAGCGCTAAAGTTAAAAGCTTCTCATAGAAATTTTCAAGCGCTTCAAAAAATGGCTCGCTCTTTATATAAAATTTGCTCTCCTTAGCATTTACAAACCTAGCACTAAGCGTCGGCACAAGAAATATACTCACGAAAAACGAGATGACGATGCCAGCTGCTACGCTCATCGCAAATGAGTTAAAGTACTTGCCAACGATGCCACTCATAAAGGCTATTGGCACAAAGACGCAAAGCAGCACGAGCGAGATCGCAAAGACGCTAAATGCTATCTCTTTTATGCCTGCAAAGCTTGCCTTTAGGGCATTTGGCTCATCTTTTAGCCGGCTAGCGATGTTTTCAGTGACGACTATCGCATCATCGATAAAAATTCCAATACCAAGCGTAAGCGCTATAAGGCTTAAGCGGTTGATGTCGTAGCCTAGGGCATTTATGATGAAAAATGTCGCTACAATGCTAGTTGGTATCGCCACGACTGAGATGATGGTGATCGAGAAATTTCTTAAAAACAGATATACGATCACGATGGTTAGCAAGACGCCAAGGATCATATCAAAGGCGGTTTGATCGATGTGCTTTTGTATCACTTCGCTCTTATCGTAGGCTATTTTTACGTCGTATTCGCTACCAAGTAGGCTTTTAAACTGATCTAGTTTTGACTTAGCTAGAGCGATCACGGTTAGAGCGTTTGCGTCTGGAGCTAGCTCAAGACCCAGCAAGACGCCGATTTGCTCGTTCATTATAGTAGCCTCGCTCGCGTCTTTGTGGGCTAACTCGACACTTGCGATATCTTTTAAAAAGACCCCTTGCTTGATCGTTAAATTTCTTATCTCATCTATGCTTTTGGCGCTGAAATTTGACTTGATCGCCATTTGGATCTGCTCATTTTCTATCTTGCCAAGTGGCGCTTTTAAATTTTCAACCTTTATCAAATTTGCCACTTCATTTGCACTAAGGGCGTTTTTATCAAGTTTAAATCTATCTAGTAAAATTTTCACCGCTGGCTCCAAAAAGCCATTAGTCTTAACCTTTGAAACGCCGCTTATGCGCTCTAAAAATGGCTTTGCTACGTCATCGATCTCTTGCATGAGCTTGGTTTCGTTGCCATCAAGCCTTGTGATAAAAAGGCTAAACACAGAAGAAGAGAGCCCGTTTAGCTTTTCTATCTCGTAGTTTGCGCCAACTCTCGCCTTTTGCATCTTGTCGCGGACGTCGTTTGTAGCGCCCTCTAGGTCTTTGTTTAGCTCAAATTCGATACTTACCACGCTTAGGTTGTCAAAGCTAGTTGAGTAAAGCTTTTTTATCCCCTCGATGCTTGAGACCTCGTCCTCGATCTTTTGCGTGATCTTTGTCTTGATGTAGTTCATATCGCCATTTGCGTAGGTTGTGATCTTTACTATCGGGATATTTACTTGCGGATATAAATTTACATTCATCGTCTTTAGCGAGTAGATGCCAAAGACAACGAGGCTTAAAAATATCATAAGCGTAGTTATGGGGCGGTTTATGGCTGTTTTTATCATTTATTTTCGCCGATTATCACTTTTCCTTGACCAAACATGCCTGGCTTCATCCCCACATCGTAAGCTTCGGCGTAAAATTTTCTAGTCTCTCTTTTTATCTCTGGATGAATGAGCGCGATTTTTAGCTCTTTTTCTTCGCTCATGGCGTCGAGCTTAAATTTAAATGTATCGTCAACTTTTACTAAATTTGCATATTTTTCGTCGATAGCTATTAAAATTTTAACCTCTTCGGAGTTTAAGACAAAGGCTGGCTGAAGCGGCGAAGCGCTCTCGCCAAGCTCGACATTTTTACTAGCTATGACGCCATCAAAAGGAGCTTTTAAAAGAGCCTTTTTAAGATGATCATCTGCGTTTAAAATGGCGATCTCAGCGCTTTGCACTCTAAGAGTTGCCTCATCAAATTTATACTTTACCTCATCAAATTCTTGTTTTGAAGTGACGTCCTTTACTTGGCTAAATTTATTAAAGGTGTTTTTAGCAAATTCTTTGGCATTTTTGGCAAGCGCTAGGTCGTTTTTTGCCTTTTTTAGAGCGATCTCAAGGCTTGTTTGATCAAGACTAGCTAAAGCGTCGCCCTTTTTAACGTGACTTGAGACATCTACAAAAATTTTATCTACCTTGCCACTGCTCTCAAATGCAAGCTTTGAGCTTTGCTTGGCATAAACTTCAAAATCAGCAAAAATTTCCTCCCCTGCAAATGAAAAAATGCAAAATATCATTAAAATTATAAGTTTTTTCAATCCCTAATCCTCTCTAAAATTCGCTCGCCGCTTTCAAAAAAATACTCCGCCTTTTTTATCTCCAGCTCATCTTTTGCCCCTTCAAAAAGGCTAATGGCGTCAAATTTTTGTGAGAGCGCCTCAAGCAGGTCGCTATATCCTAAAAGCCCAGAGTTATACTTCTCAAAGCTCGCTTTAAGTGCTAGATCACTCGCCTTTACATACTCATTTAGCGAGGCGATCTTTGAGCTAAGAGTTGCGATCTCGTTTTGTAAATTTTTAAGTTTTGTCTCGTTTTCACGCTTTTTATACTCTAAATTTAGCCTCGCTTCATCAAGCGCGATCTTGCTAGTTTGGCTCATCTTACTAGTGGCAAAAAAGTCAAAAATTTTCCACCTAAAGCTAACGCCAAATTTATTGCCGTGCGTATCTTCTTTTAGATATTTATCAAGATATGGGCGGTAAGCGCTATACTTGCCAAGGTCGATGTCGTAGTTATTTTTGTAAAATCCATATGTATCATAAAGCGAAATTTGAGGTAAAAAGCCAGCTCTTGTCTCGCTAAGCTTAGCTTCGCTTATAAAAATATCTTGATTTAGCCTGTCAAGCTCGGCGTTTTTTGAAGCTAAATTTGAGCTAATATCAGCCATTTTTGCCCCGCTAAGTGGCGCGATTTGCTCGCCTGTTAGCAAAATTATCTCATTTAAAATTTGCTCCATTTTGTTTTTGTATTCAAGCTGCGTGCTGTTTGCTAGGTGGTATTTTGCCCGCACATTTTCTAGCTCATCTTTTGGGGCAAGTCCTGCTTTGTTTGCCTTTTCAAGCTTGTCTAAAACGCCTTTTAAGAAATTTGCCTGAGCGTTTTTGGCGGCTATTATATTTTCAAGTGCGCAGGCGTTAAAGTATAAATTTACAGCCTTAAAAGCAAGGTAGTTTTTGGCTTCATCACTTGTGATAGCGGCTTTGTTTTTTAAAAGCTGGCTCATCTTTAGCCTAGCCTCTCTCGCCCCGCCGTCGTATAGTAGAAAATCGATCCTAGCTAGCACGCCAGCTGACTCTTTGGCGACTATGCTTGGAAAGGTGCTTGCGTTTTTGCCGTATGAGCCCTCTAGGCTGAGGCTTGGCAAATAGGCGCTTGATGTCGCTTCGTCATTTAAATTTGCTCTTTTTAGTTCAAGCTCTTTGATCTTTGAAATTTCATTTTGAGTGGCCTTGTTTGCTATCTCGCTTAAATTTGATCCAAATAGCGCCAAAGGCAAAAGTGCTAATAAAATTTTCTTCATCAGTGAAAGCTCTTTACTAAATTTCCTATTAGCAAATTCCAGCCATCAACTAGCACAAAGATGAGTAGCTTAAATGGCAGCGAGATCATAACAGGAGGCAGCATCATCATACCCATCGCCATCAAAACGGAGCTTACAACCATGTCGATAACTAAAAACGGCAGATAGAGCAAAAATGCTATCTCAAAAGATGTCTTTAGCTCGCTTATCATAAAGGCTGACATCGCGATGCTTAGCGGGATCTCCTCGATATTTGCTGGATTTTGCAAATTTCTAATCCTAAAAAATAACGCCAGATCCTTCTCTCTAGTGTTTTTGACCATAAATTCTTTAAATGGCTTTAAGCTCTTATCAAGCATCTCCTCATAGCCTATCTGCTCGGCTATATAAGGCTTTATGCCCTCATCGTAGCTTCTTTGACCAACTGGCTCCATGATGAAAAATGTAAGCACCATCGCAAGCGAGATAAGCACCGTTGAAGGTGGCACTTGCTGCGTGCCCATCGCTTGACGCAAAAATGAAAATACAATGACAAGGCGCAAAAAGCTCGTCATCATAAAGATGAGCGAAGGAGCGAGTGCTAGTGCGGTGAGGATTAGTAAAACATTTAGTGAATTTACAAGCTGCTCGGCATTTTGCGGTGAATTTAGGCTTAAATTTATAGTTGGTAGCGCAGGATCAGCGCCAAAAACCACACAAAACAAAACCGCTAAACTAAGCAGTGCTTTCACGACTAATTCCTCGTATCAAGGATACTTTTCTTAGTAGCCTCTTTATTTTTTGGCTCGAGCGAAACGAAGTGAATTTCTACTCTATTGTTTTTAGCTCTGCCCTCCTCTGTGCTGTTGCTAGCGATCGGATCAAAAGAGGCTCTGCCAGAAGTGATAAGCCTCTCTTGTGGCACGCCATCGCTAACTAGCTCTTCAAGCACACTTAGCGCTCTTGCGGTAGAGAGCTGCCAGTTGTTTTTGTATATAGAGTCTTTACTTGGATTTGTATTATCAGTGTATCCGATGATATCCGTTTTTACTTCATTTGGCATTTTGGCTATGATCATGCCTATTCGCTTTAAAAAGAGCTTCGCATCCTCGCCAGAAATTTCAGCGCTATCTTTGTCAAAGAGCATCGCAGCTGGAAGTCTCACGATAAAGCCATCCTCGCTCTCCTCCATAGTGATCTCAGGTGCCCCACTAGCCGTTAGTAACTCATTTATCTTTTTAACAGTCGAAGTGACCTCGTTTTGAGCGCCTTTTTGAGCTTTTGGCTTTGGAGTGCGTCTGCTTTCAGGATCTGTCTCTTTTTCTACCTGACTATCTGGTCTTGCGCCACCCTCTAACACGCTTAGCGCACCAGCTAGTGAGCCAACAGCAGCCTCCATTTTTTTAGCATCCATCGTCGCCATAGAAAGGAGCAAAACAAAGAAGCAAAGTAGGAGTGACATAAGGTCACCAAAGGCAGCCAGCCACTCAGGCATACACTTTGGGCACTCTTCTGGTTTTATTAACTTACCCATTATTCAAACTGACTTTTTCTATCTTTTGGAGGTAAAAATGCTAAGAGCTTAGCCTCAAGAGTTCTTGGGTTGTCCCCTGCTTGTATCGCCATAATTCCCTCTAAAATGACTTGCTTCTCAAGTGCCTCATCAGCATCGCGGATCGAGAGGATGTTTGCAACAGGCGAGCCGATGATGTTACCTATCATCGCACCATAAAGTGTCGTAAGCAAGGCAACCGCCATAGATGGACCGATCGCACTAGGATCTGACATATTTAGAAGCATCGCAACAAGGCCAATGAGCGTTCCGATCATACCCATCGCACCTGCAAAACCGCCTACTTGCTCGAAAATTTTGATGTTATTTGCATGTCTTGTGCTAGTTTGATCTATATCGATCTCTAAAAGCGCTCTGATCGCATCTGGCTCATTGCCATCAACTGCCA
This sequence comes from Campylobacter concisus, assembly GCF_902460595.1. GTDB lineage: Bacteria > Campylobacterota > Campylobacteria > Campylobacterales > Campylobacteraceae > Campylobacter_A > Campylobacter_A concisus_BL. The sequence continues at coordinate 32,083 of NZ_CABPVA010000002.1, read as the reverse complement.
TCGAAAGCCCTTTTTTTAAAAATTGATTTGTCTCATTATTTACTTCGCTCTCAAGTGCCAAAATGCCATCTCGCCTAGCTTTGGTTGAGTAATCAACTACTTTTTTTATAGTCTCAGGTAAATTTACAACAACTGATGGCTTAACAGCGACACCATAAAATTTACCGATACCTTTAAGCGTCTCCATCTTGAAGCCAACCATCATAACGCCGATAGTACCACCAAAAACGATCATCACAGAAGGGATATCGATGTATGGTCCTATACCAACGCCTATCGCCATTGATCCAAACAAAAGCACTAGGGTCAAAACCCAGCCGACGACGGTTCCTAAATCCATTTAAACTCGCTTTATTTATAAATTCTTAAGATTGCCTATTCTATTAGCTTTTTGTTGAAAAAATCGTTAAATTAAAAAAAATGTTTGCCATTTTTTGCTACAATCTGCGAAATTTTTAACGTTAAAAGGCTTAAAAATGAACAATAATACTTCAATCATAATCCTAGCTGCTGGTCTTGGCACCAGGATGAAATCAAAACGCCCAAAAGTCCTATTTGAGCTATGCGGCGAGCCAATGATCATTCACATCTTAAAGCAAGCTTATGCGATCACAAATGACGTTAGCGTCGTGCTTCACTACGAAAAAGAGTTAATTAGCAAAAAGATAAAAGAAATTTTCCCTCAAACTAAAATTTTCGAGCAAGATCTAGCAAATTTCCCAGGTACTGCTGGCGCTATAAAAGGCGTAAGCTTAAGCGGCGAAAAGGTGCTTGTCACTTGCGGCGACATGCCACTTGTTAGATCAACTGACCTTATGCGTCTAGCAAATGCCGAAGCAGACGTAGTTATGAGCTCATTTGAAGCGGCAAATCCTTTTGGCTACGGCAGAGTCATCATAAAAAACGGCAAAGTTGAGGCCATCGTCGAGCAAAAAGATGCGAGCGAAGCGCAGCTTGCCATAAAAAGCGTAAATGCTGGCTGCTACTGCTTTAAACGCGAGGCGCTAGAGCAAATTTTACCGCTCATAAGCAACCAAAACGCGCAAAAAGAGTACTACCTAACTGACGCCATAAAAATAGCAAATAAAAAGGGCTTAAAGTGCGTTGCAGTAAATGTTAATGAGCAAAATTTCATGGGCATAAATGATAAATTTCAGCTAAGCATCGCCGAAAAAATCATGCAAGATGAGATCAAACAAAATTTGATGAAAGCTGGTGTTTTGATGCGCATGCCTGAGAGCATTTTCATAGACAGCAGGGCTAAATTTGAAGGCGAGTGCGTGCTCGAAGAAAACGTAAGCATCCTTGGCGAGTGCGTTATCTCTGAGAGCATCATTAAAAGCTCATCAGTGATAGAAAGTAGCGTCATCAAAAACTCAGACATCGGCCCACTAGCTCACATAAGGCCAAATTCTGAAATTTCTGACACGCACATAGGAAATTTCGTCGAGGTTAAAAAGGGCGTCCTTAGCGGCGTAAAAGCTGGACATTTGAGCTATCTTGGCGACTGCGAGATAGAAAGTGGCACAAATATCGGTTGTGGCACGATCACATGCAACTACGACGGCAAGGCAAAATACAAAACAAAGATCGGCAAAAACGTCTTTGTTGGCTCAGATACACAGCTAGTCGCCCCTGTAAATATCGCTGATAACGTCATCATCGCAGCTGGTAGCACCATCACAAAAGACGTTGAGAGCGGTGCTCTAGCTATCAGCAGAGGTCGCCAAGAGAACAAAAGCGGCTTTTTTGAGAAATTCTTTGGCAAAGACGATGTTAAAAAATAAGAAAATTTTACTTGCCGTTTGCGGCAGTATCGCCTTTTACAAGGCATTCGAAATTTTATCACTGCTTAAAAAGCAAGGCACTGATGTCTATGTGGCTTTAAGTGACGGAGCGCTTGAATTTTGCAGTGTAAGCGGCTTTGAGGCGCTAAGCGAGCATAAAATTTTAAGCTCACAAACGCAAAACTGGCAAGATGGCGTAAATCACATAGCCTACTCTAAAATGGATCTAGTCCTCATCGCACCCGCCTCGGTAAATACGATAAATAAGCTAACAGCTGGGATCTGCGACAATGTCTTCATGCAAACGCTAATCGCTGCCTCGCACGTGCCTTTGGTCATTGCTCCAGCAGCAAATAACAATATGATCGAGCACTTCACGACGCAAAATTCGCTTGAAATTTTAAAGAAAAACGGCGCTTTAGTAGTTGAGCCAGTCCTTAAAACTCTAGCTTGCGGTGACGTTGGCAAGGGTGCTTTAGCAAGCCCTGAAGCGATAGTAGAAGCTGCTATTAAAAGGCTTAGCAAGCCACTTTTCGCAGGTAAAAAAGTAGTGATAACGGGCGGTGCGACAACTGAAAAGATAGATGATGTTAGAGCCATTACAAATTTCTCAAGTGGCAAGATGGCAAGAGCTTTGGCTAGAGCCTTTTACTACGCAGGTGCGGAGGTAAAACTGCTTGCTAGCTTTGAAACTAGTAGCGAGCCGTTTCTTAGCCTTAAATTTAGCTCAAGTGGCGAGCTTTTAGAGCTTTGTAAGAGCGAGTGCGAGGAGGCAAATTTACTTGTAATGTGTGCTGCGGTGAGCGATTTTGTACCAACAAAAATTGATGGCAAGATAAAAAAAGAGGACGTTGGAGAAAGCTTTAATTTAAACCTAAAGAAAAATGTCGATATTTTGCAAAGCTTAAAAGAGTTTAAATGTAAAAAGATCGGCTTTAAACTTGAGATTTCAAACGAAAACGCTCTTAAAAGCGCAAGATCAATGCTAGAGAAAAAAGGGCTTGACGCAGTTTGTCTAAATATTTTGGGCGAGAAAAATGGCTTTGCAAGTGAGCAAAACGAGGTAAATTTCATTACAAGTGGTGACGAAACCCTGCTACCGCTTGCCTCAAAAGATGAGATCGCAGGGCGCATCGTGGAGCTAGCAGCAAATTTATGATAGAGCAAATCTCACGCGTCCAAAAGATAGCAAAAAACAGTCAAGCCCCGCTAGTAGCGATAAATTCGTCCTTGCCGCTTAGCATTTTGGTGAGCCAAAAGGTCGGTTTTAACAGATATATCTTAAATTTCGCAAATAGAAATTTAAACACAAAAAGTGTAAAAGAGCTAAACGTGGGCTCAAGATACTGGGGCGAGGTGCATAGTCAGGGCGAAAACATCGTCATAAAAAATTTATACGAAAAGCCAAAAATTTTAGATGAGGACGTTTTGGCTGACGGGCTAAATTTGATAGAAAATTTGGTAAAAAACGAAAATTTATCCTGGCTTTACAGCTATTTATTTAAAAACTTAGGCGAAGTTAAAACAAAAGATGAGATGAGAGTGCTGGCAAAAATGCTCTTTGCTCTGCAAGAAAACGTCGTGCATATACCATTTGCGTATAGCGGCACAAACGGCATCTTCCAGCTTAAAAAAGAGGCAAATGAGATGATAGTTTTTCTTGTTTTTTCAAATTTTGCGCCGCTTATTTTTAAATTTAAAGATGAAAATTTATATGAGATCGCAACTCCATTTAGCAATGTCGCAAGCTTGTTAAAAAGCGAATTCAGCGCCGCAGTTGTGGTGCAAAACGTAAGCGCTCTTTGGAGTAAAAAAGAGCAGATAATTGACTTTAAAGGCTAGACATTGAACAAACTTAACCACCTCGCTATCATCATGGACGGCAACGGACGCTGGGCGAAAAAGCGTGGATTTTTACGAACAAATGGACACGAGGCCGGAGCAAATGTAGTGAGCGATATGTGCGAATTTTGCATAGATAACGGGGTGAAAATTTTAAGCCTTTACGCATTTAGCACCGAAAACTGGAAAAGACCGCAAAAAGAGGTTGATTTTTTGATGAATTTACTTAAAAAATTTCTTCTTTTAAAGCGTGATGATTTTATAAAAAATGGGATCAAATTTAACACGATCGGCGACATCTCGCCATTTAGCGATGAGCTAAAAAATGAGATAGAGATCACCAAAAATGCAACAAGGGAAAATACAAATTTGCTTTTAAATTTAGCGATAAACTACGGCTCAAAAGATGAGATCATAAGAGCCATAAAAAAGCTAAATTTAAAAGGTTGCGAGATAAATGAAACGAGCTTAAATGCGGCACTTGATGAGAGTGAGCCAGTGGATCTTCTCATTAGAACTGGCGGCGAGAGCAGGCTTTCAAATTTCATGCTCTGGCAGGCAAGCTACGCGGAGCTATTTTTCACGCCGACACTTTGGCCTGACTTTGGCAAGGATGAGCTTGCAAGCATCGTTGCGAAATTTAAAGATATAGAGCGAAGATTTGGCGGAGTTTAGTGAGATTATGGATATTTTAGTCATCTTTTTTGCCGTTTTTGCTTTTGTTCTTGGCATCTGCGTGGGTTCATTTTCAAATGTGCTGATATACCGCTTGCCACGAAGTGAAAGCATAAATTTCCCAGCTTCTCACTGTCCAAAATGCTCTCACAAGCTAAATTTTTATCACAACGTTCCACTTTTGTCATGGCTATTTTTAGGCGGAAAATGCGCCTTTTGCAAGCAAAAGATAAGCCTTGTCTATCCGCTGGTTGAGCTAGTCTCTGGGATACTTTTTCTGATCTGCTTTTTTAAAGAGTGCGGCGAAGTTTTAAGCTTAGAAACCTTGCTTTATGCGCTATTTTTAGGGCTTTGCTTTATCATGCTACTAGCCCTTAGCGTCATAGATATAAGATATAAAGCCGTGCCAGATCCACTCCTTTTTGCAGCGCTATTTTTTGCATTTGGCTACGCCCTGCTGCTTTTTATCTTTAAAGGAAATTTTGCTCAAATTTTAAATTTAATCCTTTTTGGATTTATCTTTTGGGCGCTAAGATTTGTCGTGAGCTTTGCAATGAAGCGCGAAGCCATGGGTAGTGCCGATATCTTTATCGCAGCGATCATCGGAGCCATTTTACCAGCCAAGCTAGCCCTTGTGGCGATCTATCTGGCCGCACTTCTTACGCTTCCAGTCTATGCGCTCGTTCGCAAAAAGGGCTACGAGCTAGCCTTTGTGCCGTTTTTAAGCCTAGGGCTGCTTGTCACCTACGCTTATGACGGGCAAATTTTAGAAATTTTAAGGTTCATTTATGAGTAGAGTAAATAAATATCTTTTGTTTAACTTTTTAGGCACGTTTGCATCGCTATTTAGTACACTTTTTTTGATCATGTCGATCGTCTTTTTCATCCAGATCGCGCGTATCACCTCATACATCGAGATCAGCTTTGGCGAGCTCTTTAAACTCTACTCATTTATGCTCCCTCGCGTGCTGCTATTTGTCGTGCCTATCGCGTTTTTCGTCTCACTTGCAATGACACTTTTTAGGCTATCAAAAGAGAATGAAAGTATCGTCATCTTTACACTTGGTGGCTCACCAAATAAAATTGCAAGATTTTTCTTAGCATTTTCAGCTCTTTTAAGCGCTGCCTTGCTGGTAGTTGCCATCGTCATGATACCAATAGCCGCCCAGCTAAATGCAAATTTCATCGACTATAAAAAGACAGTTGCTAAGCTAAATTTAAAGCCAACTCAGTTTGGACAAAAATTCTCCGACTGGATGGTCTATGTGGGCAGCGAAAGTGAAGACAAAAATGGCACGACCTACAAAGATATCGTGATGTTTAACCCCTTTGTCAAAGACTCACAGCGCCTAATAACCGCTAAAAACGCAAAGATCATAAACGTGGGTCAAAGTGTGGAACTCTCTTTAAACGAGGGCAAAATGTATGACATCAGAGATGAAATTTATCATCAAAGTAACTTCAAATCGATGAAGATAAGAACCGCCCAAAGTGAGGAAATAAGCGACGTTGGCAGCATCAAAGAGTACTGGATGGAGGCAGCTAGCAGCGATAAACGTAGAAAAGATCTTAGTACTTACGTCCTAGTGGCCCTCTTCCCGCTTGCAAGCACGCTCTTTGCTATCAGCCTTGGCATCGTCACATACAGATACGAAAAGGGCATGGTCTATGTTGGCACTTTTGGCGTTTTGTTTGGATATTTTACGCTCATAATGCTCTTTTCATCAAAGCCAGCACTAGCGATACCGCTCATATTTTTCGTATTTTTACTAGCTGGCGTCTTGCTTTATAAAGCCAAGATCACACGAAGATACTGATGAAAATTCAGCTAATCTACAGCTACGATGGCTCTAAATTTCAAGGCTCGCAGACCCAGCCACACGAAAATGGCGTAGAGGATGAGTTAGAGCGCGCCCTAGCTCACGTTGGCATTTTCGAAAGAGTGGTCTCTAGCTCGCGCACTGATAAAAGCGTGCACGCAAACAACCAAAGCTCAAGCGTCGTTTGCGGCGATCACTTTACAAATTTAGAGCGCCTAAGAGATCTCATAAACCGCCACGCACACCCAAACATTCACATAAAACGCATAAATTTAGTGGATGAAAGTTTTCAAGCAAGATATGACGCAGTAGCAAGGTCGTATAGATATGTGATAGATCACGGCAAATTTGATGTTTTTAGCTCAAACTACAAGGTGTTTTTGCCTAAATTTGACACCAGAAAAGCAAATGAAATTTTGCAAAATTTTATCGGCGAGCATGATTTTAGCGCATATATGAAAACTGGAAGCGACACAAAAAGCCCAGTGCGCGAAATTTACAAAGCATTTTGCTACGCATACAAAGAGCAAACTATCATCGTTTTTAAGGCAAATGGTTTTTTGCGTGGCCAGGTACGCCTCATGGTTGCAAATTTACTAAAAGCGCTAAAGCAAAAAGATGGTAGCAAGCTCATCAAAGCTTCGCTAAATGGACATCCTGCCCTAACTCGCATACCAGCATCAGCTGAAGGGCTATATCTAAATAGAGTTTTTTATAAATTTAACTAATCTAAAAAGTGGTCTGAAAATAAAATTTGGGGAGAAAAAGGATGGTGCGCCCGAGAGAATTCGAATCTCTGACCTTTTGAACCGCAATCAAATGCTCTATCCAGCTGAGCTACGAGCGCACATGAAAAATTAAGTTGTGATATTAACCAAACTTTCCTTAAAAAGAGATTGTATTCATTTTAAATTTATAACCTTTTTAGTAAAATCCATTGTGCAAAAGGAGCAAAAATGAACGATTTTTTCGATAGTCTAAAAGAGATAAAAAAAGAGCTTGCAAAAGAGCAAGGCGTGGCTAAAAAGCCCCAAAAAGAGGCCGTTTCTCACACAAAAGAAGAGGCGATCTTGCACAAAGAACAAAAGCTAAGAGATGAGTTTTTAGCATATACAAAAGATAGCAATATCAGGAAAATTTAACTTTGGAACGCTAGTTGCTTTAAGTGGGGATATTTTGAATGGAGAAACCCATGAATATAACCCAAACTTTAGAATCTTTAAGCATTTTAACCGATAGCGACGCCCTTTTTTGCGAGCTTCGCGCACTGATAAGTAAAAATTTCACAAAAACCCTAGCAAACAAAGACAAGATCATCTCTTTTTACGAAGAGAGCGAGATCCCGCAGCGAAAATGCTTCTTAAAATTTATAAAAAAACTCTACGAAAAACAGGGCAACGAGCTTGACGTGACCTTTGCAAAATACAAAACCATAAAACTATCTTTAGTGCAAAGAAACGCTCTAACAAACATCTACAACATCGACATTGAGTTTTTATATGGCGAGATGATCTTTACGCTAAACAACACTCCAAGAGCTTTTGCTAGCTACATTTTGCAAAATTTTAAAAGCAATGAGTCTAAATTTGACGAGAAAAATCATAAATTTAGCCTAAAAATAAAAAAAGATAGCGATTTTGACTTGATAGAAGAGATCATCTCAAGACGCGAACATCTAAAATTTATAGTAAATTTTAACTACAACGAGAGCAAATTTAAAGAGTTCAAAAGAAACTACAAGATCCAAAACTCGGCCAAATTTAAAAGTCGCTTCAGCGCTTTGGCAAATTTACTAGAAGAAAATTTTGAAATTTTAGGCTGCTCAAATAGCGATAGCTTCGAAACCGTAAGAGATAACTACCTGACCCTTGCTAAAATTTACCACCCAGACAGACACTCAAGCAAAAGCGAAAGCATCAAAAACGAATATAACGCTAAATTTAAAAAAATCCAAGCAGCCTACGAGGGGTTAAAACCATTCTTTAAAAACCAAGAGAATTTTATAAAGGTGGGCTAAATAGAGCTGGTTAAATTTACATATAGCAAATTTTACACTTATTTTTATGTTTTTCGATATCATCTGTTTTACTAAAGATGACAAGAGAAATCCGCTTAACCCATCCTGAGCTAAATTTATTTAATTTTATATCAAGATTTACTCCGCGATGCGATTTACCCATATTAAAAACTCGTCGTTTGAATTTTCGTCGCCCATATGCGCGGGCGTAACCAGCTCAAGCGCTGTTTGCGGAATGGTTGTTTTAAACATATCCTCTATCCACTGCTGAAATTCTATGTTTGGATACACAATAAAATCGCTACCCTCCCTGTTTGGCGGCATACTAAAATTCTCATTCTCATCCCAGCAAATTTCATCGTATCCTATTGCAATCAACCGCAAAAAATCAAGCCCGTTGTGAGCCAAAACGCAACTCTTCTATAATTCAATAGTTGTTTAAAGCAAAAGCACATGAACACTGGTGTATTTATGGCTCTTTCAGACTTAGTAAAACACATCATAACTGGCAAATCACCGACAAACGAGTAGTTTTATTTAAGCATATAGCTGTATATAAAAAAGATTGTTGTGCAAATAGTAATAACGCTTGCGCAGGCTCTTAATCTAAACGATCCCAAATATTTGTCACCAGCCATCTAAACGAACAACCAACACAAACGCAAAAAGAACATAAACTACTAAATATTCATAGCATAGCTATTTTGCTGTGATCTACACAAGAATAAAGAGAATTAGATGTGTAAAAAGCCAAACTTTATATTACCAACACAAATGGTGACGAAATAATGTTTTGATGCTTAAAAACATATCAAATTTATGCTAGACATGAAAGAGTTTTTAAATAAAAAAATTATTTGCTTACTTATAACATTACAAGATGTGTTTGCTAATCATCTAAGACTCTTTACATAAACGCCATTTCCGTTTTGAAACACCAAGTTCATGGTAGTTTTATAAAAAATTTAGTATAATCAATAGTACTTTTTGCAAAAAATTATTTCATTATCAACAAACATGCCTTGAATCATTAAAAATATCTATACACCTAATTTGTGATTTGATCATTAATGCCAAAACCTCAATCTGCACGAGCTCTGCATTGTCAAATCATCAGTTAGTCAAAAATTACTTTTCTATACCTTTAACATTTAAAGCTTCAAACAGACTCTTTTTGACTTCAGTATTATAAAAAATCTAAGGTACCCATAATTTTTAACATAGTCATCTCTTCATCATCAATATCTATTAACCTATTTTATCACATGCAGATGGCTTTAAGCCTTCACATCTTATCACTATGACTTATAATTTCCCTTTCTAGAGACTTTTTCATAAAGACAAAC
>NZ_CABPVA010000002.1:8184-22514 GCF_902460595.1 Campylobacter concisus | reverse complement strand
GAAGAGATGTGTTTTGTTGTTGTATCTAACTATCTCATCAAGTGTGCTTTTATGGATTTTAAAGTCTTGCGGTAAGCCCGCTGCTTTGTTAAAATCAGCTCCCATAAAGCCAGCTTTATCTACTGTGTAGCCGTAAGCTTGAAGATCACTGAAATTTAAAGAGATGAGGCTGTTTTGTGAAGAAGTTGTATAAGTAAATTTAGCTGGCTCTTGGCTTGGCTTAATGCTCTCTTCTTTGGTTTTTTGGTTAAAAACATCACTAAAATTTGCAGACCTGCCTTGTTTGCGTTGTTGCTTGGTATATGAATTTACATTTGTGCTTAAGATGCTAATATCATTCATAACTTGCTCCTTGATATTATCTGTCAAAAAGCAAGCATGATTTGTTCCAGAGTAAATTTACATCCACTCAAGCACTTGAGTGATATCTTTGGCGTAGAAGCACTTTAAACCTTGCGTGTCAAGCGGTTTGTTTGGGATGATGGCGTTTTTAAATTTCTGCGTTTTTGCCTCTTTTAAGCGCTGATCGAGGTTGAAAATTTCTCTTATCTCGCCATTTAGACTTAGCTCACCGATGAAGACGCTGTCCTTGCTGATGGGGCGGTTTTTGAAGCTGCTGATTATCGCTGCGATGACGGCTAGATCGGCAGCGGTCTCGCTTATCTTAACGCCACCTGAAACATTTATAAAGACGTCGTAGTGCCCAAGTGGAATTTCAAGCTTTCGCTCAAGTAGGGCTAGCAGCATATCTAGGCGGTTTTTCTCAAAGCCAGTCGAGCTTCGTTTTGGATAGGCACTTTCGCAAACAAGCGCCTGAATTTCGATGCTAAGCGCCCTTGAGCCTTCCATTATGATGGTGATCGCACTGCCACTCATCGCCCCGCCGCGTGTGAAAAATTTGCTTGAGACCTCATTTGCGCTCACGAGCCCTTGCTGGCTCATCTCAAATATACCAACCTCGCTTGTCGAGCCAAAGCGGTTTTTAAATCCACGTAAAATTCTAAGCTCTCTGCTCGCGTCGCCCTCAAAATAAAGTACCACATCGACCATATGCTCAAGCACTCTAGGTCCTGCGATCGAGCCCTCTTTGGTTATGTGACCGATGATAAAAACGCAGATATTTTGGCTCTTTGCAAGCCTCATCAGTTCAAATGTGATCTCACGAACCTGCGTGATCGAGCCTGGCGCGGAGGTTATATTTTGGCTATAAAGTGTTTGAATGGAGTCAATGACTAGCACCTTGTAGTCGCTCTTTTGCACTTCTAGCATAATATCTTCTAGGCAAATTTCAGTTAGCAGGTATAAATTTTTATCCACAGCATTTAGCCTGTCAGCTCTCATTTTTATCTGGCTTTGGCTCTCTTCGCCGCTTACATAGAGCGTTTTTTTGCCGTCTTTTGCTAAATTTGAGCCGATTTTTAGAAGCAGGGTTGATTTGCCGATGCCCGGACTACCGCCTATAAGCACAAGCGAGCCCTCGACCACGCCACCACCAAGAACAAGGTCTAGCTCGCTATCTTTGGTGCTAAATCTCGTGAAATTTTGAATTTCAACTTCGTCGATGCTTATGGCTTTACTGGGTGTGCTAGCGCTTTTTGCTATCTCTTTACTTGTCTTTATCTCTTGCTGGCTAAGCTCGACAAAGCTATCCCAAGCCCCACATTGTGGGCATTTGCCCAGCCACTTTGCCTGTTGATTACCGCAGGCTTGACACTCAAAAACTGGCTTTGCTTTTGCCATAATATATCCTTTTTAAAATTTCAACTACTATCACTCCAAAGGCCGCTCCGATCATGTCTGCTACGATGTCAAGCAGGCTAAAGCTCCTGTTTGGTAAAAATGCCTGAACGAGCTCTATCTGCACGCCAAAGGCTAAAAGTAGGGCTAAATTTTTTAAAATTTTAAACTCATAGCCAAGGTAGAGTAGGATATAAAGGACGAAAAAAGCTAAGAAGTGATTTGCTTTGTCCCACGAGTTTTCGATGATCGCAGGACTTTTTGGAGTAAATGCAAGAAAATCAATCGCCAAAAGTGCAGCGAAAAAGCAAATTTTACTAAGAAATTTTACCCTACTCAAAAATGGCGTCCATCAGCTCGTCTAAAAACTCGTCTGGGTTAAATTTGATGATATCGTCCATGCTCTCGCCAACGCCTATATAAAATATAGGTAGCTCAAGCTCTCTTGCCACGCCAAATAGCGCTCCGCCCTTTGCAGTGCCGTCAAGCTTTGTGATGATGACGCCATCAAGCGAGACGATCTCGTTAAATGCCTTTGCCTGTGCGACACCAGCGTTGCCCTGCGTGCCATCAAGGATGAGAATTTTGCGGTGTGGCGCCTTTTCGTAGGCTTTTTTGCTGATACGAACGATCTTATCAAGCTCGTTTGCCAAATTTGTCTGGTTTTGAAGCCTGCCAGCCGTATCCAAGATGACGCGGTCGATGCCTTTTGCAAGGGCCGAGCTGATCGTGTCGTAGGCCACAGCTGAAGGGTCATGCCCTTGCTGGGTGGCGACTATCGGTACATTTAGCCTGATTGACCACTGGCGCAGCTGCTCGATAGCCCCAGCTCTAAATGTATCGCAAGCGCCCAAAATGACGCTTTTGCCGTTATTTTTATATAAATTTGCTAGCTTTGCGATGGTCGTCGTCTTGCCAGCGCCATTTACGCCAAGGATGAGATCGACAAATGGCTTATCAGGCTCGATCACGCGCTCTTTTTCGTAGATAAAATAACTACTCATAACGCGTCTAAGGTCGGCTCTGCTCACTTCATCTTGTGGCGGCAAGTAGTATAAAATCTCCTCTACGATCTCGTAAGCCACGTCAGCTTCTAGTAAAATTTCCTCTAAGCTCTCTTTGTCGATCTTTTTTGACTTTTTAGCCGAGCTTATCGCTCCAAAGGTCTTTTCAAAGCCTCTTTTTAAAAACTCAAGCATTATTTTATGGCCCTATTTATGTCAGTTTCGAGCATCTCTTCAGGTACAAGACCGATGTAGCCTTGAGCGTAGTCGCCATTTGCTTTAAAAAGCGCAGATGCTGGGAGTCCTTTGATGCCGCCCATCGCCTTTTCAAATAAGAAATTTCCCTCGCCAACTGCGATGTCGTATTTGATCTTATACTTTTGAGCAAATTCTTTAACTTCGTCCTCGCTCTTGTCTTCAAGCAAGACAGCAACAATGTTTAGCTCGTTTTTAAATTTCTCACTTAGGTTGTTTAAAGATGGGATCTCAGCTTTGCATGGTGGGCACCAAGTGGCGAAAAATACGTAAAGTGTCGCTTTTTTGCCATCTTTTACGTCAAAGCCATTGCTTCTTTTTGTGATCTGCATAGTTGTGCCATTAAGCAGTTTTAGACTTATCTCTTTTACTTCGTCGCTTTGTGCGCTCTCATTCATTTTTGGAGTGAGTGTGTCTTTGCTTAAATTTTCATCTTTGCTGGCATTTTCTTCTAAATTTTTACTTTGCACAGCTGGCTCGCTAGTGTTTTGCTCGCTCTTTTGGCTTTTGTCGTCGCCGCATCCGAAAAATGCAAAAAGACAAAGTGATGTTATAATTGCGCGTTTTAGTGTCATAAATTTCCTTTTGAAAAATGTTTCAGGATTATACAAGAAAGAGCATAAAATGAGCGTTAATTTAGAAAAAAACGAATTTAGAAAAAATGCAAGAGCAAATTTGATAAAGCTTGCTAAATTTAGAGCAAAATGCACGCATTATAAGGCAGCAAAAACACTTTTAAATTTGATAAATTATACAAATTCTAAAAAGGTGCTCTTTTACCTGCCGCTTAACTACGAAGTCGATGTGCTTAAAATAAGACGAAATTTATCACAAAAATGTGAAATTTTTGCCCCTTTTATGGTAGGTCTTAGCTTAGAGATGGTAAGATTGCGACTGCCATTTCTAACTTATAAATTTAATGTCAGACAGCCATCTGGCAAAAAAATGAATAATGTTAAACTCGATATGGCGGTAGTTCCAGCGATTGGGGTTGATGGAGCTATGGCAAGGATAGGGCACGGAAAAGGATTTTACGATAGATTTTTTGACACTTTGCCCGTTAAGCCAAAACTGATAGTTTTCTTAGAGGTAAAAGACTTCTACACCAAAGATGTGCTCTCGCAGGCACACGATGCGGTAGGAGACTTTTATATAACCCCAAGCAAAAATTATATAAAAAGAGGAATAAATGATAGAGGTTTTAATAGGCTTAGGAGCCGGTGTGGTGGGCGTTGGAGCAGGGTATCTCTACGCCAAAAAGATAAATGATGCAAACTACAACATATTTTTAGAGCAGGCAAAAGCAAAGGCAAAAGCCATCGAGTATGAAGCTGAGCTAACGCTTAAAAACTCTAAAATTTCAGTCCAAGAGGCTGAATTTGAGGCTAAAAAAAGATATGACGACAAGACAACAAAGCTTCAAAAAGAGTATGCAAGTAAATTTGATGAGCTGACTAAAAAAGAGAAAATTTTGCTAAATGAGCAAGAGCTTTTAAATGAGAGTAAAGAGCTTTTTGAAAAAGATAAGCAAGATGCGAAGGTCACTTACGAAGAGGGTTTAAATTTAAAAGCAACTTATCAAAACAAAGTAGAAGAGGCGATAAGGGTGCTTGAGCACGCTGCTGGCTTAACGGAAGAAGAGGCAAAAGAGGTCGTGCTAAAAAAGGTCGAGGAGAAGTCACGCGCCGACATCGCTCACATCGTTAGAAAATACGAAGAAGAGGCAAAAAGAGAGGCTAAAAAGAGGGTTAATTACATCTTGGCGCAGGCTACGTCAAGATTTGCTGGAGAATTTGCGGCTGAGCGTCTAATAAACGTCGTAAATATCAAAAACGATGAGCTAAAAGGCAGGATCATCGGCAAAGAGGGACGTAACATCAAAACCCTTGAAATGGTGCTTGGCGTTGATATCATCATCGACGATACCCCGCATGCTATCATACTAAGCAGCTTTAATCTTTACAGACGTGCGATCGCAACAAGAGTGATCGAGCTTTTGGTGGAGGACGGCAGAATTCAGCCAGCTAGGATAGAGGATCTTCACAAAAAAGTGACTGAAGAATTTGAGCAAAGCATACAAGAAGAGGGCGAGAATATCGTCATGGATCTTGGTCTAAATAAAATTCATCCAGAGATAGTAAAACTAATAGGCAAGCTTAAATTTAGAGCAAGCTATGGTCAAAATGCCCTTGCTCATAGCCTTGAAGTGGCTCACCTCGCTGGCATCATCGCAGCAGAGTGTGGTGGAGATGAAAAGCTAGCAAAAAGAGCTGGCATACTTCACGACATCGGCAAAGCGCTAACTCACGAGTACGAGGGCAGCCACGTCGATCTTGGAGCTGAAATTTGCAAACGCTACAAGGAGCATCCAGTTGTCATCAATGCGATCTACGCTCACCACGGCCATGAAGAGGCAACAAGCATAGAAAGTGCCGCTGTTTGCGCGGCTGACGCACTAAGTGCCGCTCGTCCAGGAGCAAGACGCGAGGTGCTTGAGAGCTTCTTAAAACGTGTTGAAGAGATCGAAAACATCGCAAAAAGCAAAGAGGGCATCAAGCAAGCTTATGCGATCAACGCTGGCCGTGAGATCCGTGTCATTGCAAATGCTAAGCTCATAAACGACGATGAGGCAGTGCTTGTGGCAAAAGAGATAGCTCAAGAGATCGAGAGTAAGGTGCAGTATCCTGGTGAGATCAAAGTAAGCGTTATCAGAGAGACTCGCGCTGTTGATTTTGCGAAATAACGGCAAGATATGAAATTTCTTTTATCGTTAATAATGTTTTTCTCGTTTGGCTTTACCAGCGAGGAGCTCGTGTTAGACTCGGCAAATTCGTTTATAACGACGATGAGAGGCGCTAGAAATGCTCCTATAAAAGAGCTCATCGAGCAGTCAAAAGCGACGATCATCTTTCCAAGTGTTAAAAAGGTTGGTTTTGTTGTTGGTGGCATGGGCGGAGATGGCATCATGGTCGTTGGCAACATCAACTCTCCAAGTGAAATTTTGCCAGTTAGTATAAGTGGCGGCAGCATCGGCATACAGCTTGGTTATGAAGATAGCTCGCTTGTGCTATTTATTTTTAAAGATAGTATCATCTACGACATAAAAGACGCTAAGATCACGCTTGATACGAAGCTTTCAGTGGCATTTGGCGATATCGGACGCAATTATAATAAAGTAAGCGATTTTAAATTTTCAAGCGACATCTATGCGTATGCCACAAATGATGGGTTTTTCGCTGGAGCTAGCTTTGGCGGAGCAGTCATTAGCGCAAAGGATGAAATTTTAAAACAAAGTGGCTACGCATACGAGCAACTAATATCTTCTGCTTCTAAACTTTTGGGGCAATGATGCAAGATATTATAAACTCAATCTCAACTTACGGCTACGTTGTGCTGTTTTTTTACAGCCTTGGTGGTGGCATGGTTGCGCTTATCGCTGCTGGGATATTAAGCTTTGCAGGCAAAATGGACATCACTCTTAGCATAATCGTCGCTGCCGTGGCAAACACGATCGGCGATACTTTGATCTTTTACGTCGCAAGGTTTAACAAAAGCTCGCTTATGCCTTATGTGAAAAATCACAAAAGAAAGCTTGCCTACGCTGGAATTTTGGCTAAAAAGCACGGCGATAAGATAATATTTATCAAGAAATTTATCTATGGCGTCAAAACTTTGGTGCCTATCGCGCTTGGACTTACAAAATACTCTTTTTATAAATTTAGTGTTATAAATTTGGTCTCTTCAGTGCTTTGGGCAGTGATCGTCGGTCTTGCAAGCTATAAAGCAGGGGATTATTTTATGAGTGTGAGTGACTATCTTGGCTCGCATGGATATATCATGCCACTTGCTATGGTAGGCTTATTATTTGGTATCTGGTTGTTTTTACAACACATTACAAAAAGGAGAAAAGTATGAAAAAGGTGATATCTGCTCTAATCGTAGTTATCGTGATCGTCGCAGGCGCTGTTTATTTCGCCTCAAACAAGGTTGAGGAGAACTATCAAAGGATAGTTGATAGACTAAATGATATAAATGGCTTTAAAGTTTCAGAAAACAGCTATCAAAAAGGTTTTCTTGGCTCAAAAGGATCATTTGATCTTGTAGTTTCAAAAGATCTTTTGAAAAATTTAGCTGGCAAAGATGCAGATGAGGATCTAAATTTTAAGGTGGAAAATGAAATTTCTCACTCAGTGCTTGCATTTGTAAATGGCTTTGAGATCGACTCAAAAATTTCTATACAAAATGAAGCGGTAAAAAATATCGTAGCTTCATTTCTTGGATCAAATGTCGTCGCAACGGCTAAAACAAAAGCTAGCGTGAGTGGCGATAAAGATGTAAATGTTAAATTTAGCGATATCGACTTTAGTGACAAGCAAACTATGAACATTCATACAAAGGATGTGAAATTTGGCTTGAAACTGGACGCAAAAGATAATGTAAATAGTGCAAACTTGGGCGTTGAAAAAGTTGCTTTAAAAGACCTTAACGAAGAAAATAAAGCAGAAGTTAATCTTGAAGGCGTCGATATAGATACAAGCTACACTGTGCCAGTTGAAATTTCAAAGATATTTGAGAGCAAATTAGCTCCTTACGTAGCAAAGGCTAAGATTAAAAAATTAGCATTAATAGATGAAAAGGATGGCAATGTCGCTTTAGACGATCTTGAGTATAACTCTAAATTTGAAGTCTCAAATGATCTTGGTAGCTCAAAAGATGTGGTGAAGATAGGTGCAGTTGCTGTTAATAAAGTGAAATTTACAGATTTTATCTTAGATAGCAAAATAGTAAATATCAACGTGCCAACTATAAATAATATACTTGATAGACTAAGTAATGTAAATGTTGATACAAATGAGAGTATATTTGCTGGGTTAAATTTGGACGAAGTAATGGGTCAAATTTTAGAGAAAAATCCAAGTGTGAAAGTGGATACATTAAGCTTTAAAAATGGCAATAATGCGATAAATTTAAAACTAGATGCTGCCATCAATGGCTTTAAAAGCGGAGAAAGTCAGCTTGCGATCTTTGATAAGCTATCACTTAATGGTGAGCTAAGCGTGGATGAGAGTTTGGCTAAATTTTTTGATACGCTCTTCCCTGAGATGACTCTTATCGAGCCAACGCTTATATCTGCTGGATATTTAAAAGAAGATGGCAAAAAAGTAGTAAGTAAATTTAAGTACGATCCAAATAAAAAAGATATTATTTTTAACGAAAAGGTCGGACTTCAAAATTTCTTTATGGGCTTTTAAAAAATAGCCTGATTTTTATCTACTTTTAAGCATCACTTCTATATACTTCACTTTCTGTTTTGCAGAATGCAGAGCAGAAAGTTCTTTTAACTTTCAATTGTTAAACTATTAGTCAATCTTTGAAATCTAAACAAGTGATCGATTGAGCCAGTCTATTATGATTAAATAATAGATTAGACAAACTAATATAAAAACTAAAAGTTTTTTTGATTAAAAACTTCATAATAAATACTAAAAGCAATTTTAGTAAAAACATTATTACTAGATTGCATTAGCAATCCTAGTCTTTAGTGTTGCTTCTTAGTAAAGCTCTGCTTTACGCTAAAGAAGGTTAATATGGAGAGTTTGATCCTGGCTCAGAGTGAACGCTGGCGGCGTGCCTAATACATGCAAGTCGAACGGACAAGTAAGAGCTTGCTCTTATGAGTTAGTGGCGCACGGGTGAGTAATGTATAGCTAATCTGCCCTACACTAGAGGACAACAGTTGGAAACGACTGCTAATACTCTATACTCCTGTCTGACATAAGTTAGATAGGGAAAGTTTTTCGGTGTAGGATGAGGCTATATTGTATCAGCTAGTTGGTGAGGTAATGGCT
This sequence comes from Campylobacter concisus, assembly GCF_902460595.1. Taxonomy (GTDB): domain Bacteria; phylum Campylobacterota; class Campylobacteria; order Campylobacterales; family Campylobacteraceae; genus Campylobacter_A; species Campylobacter_A concisus_BL. The sequence goes on along the minus strand of NZ_CABPVA010000002.1, from coordinate 13,669 downwards.
CACCAAGGCTATGACGCATAACTGGTCTGAGAGGATGATCAGTCACACTGGAACTGAGACACGGTCCAGACTCCTACGGGAGGCAGCAGTAGGGAATATTGCTCAATGGGGGAAACCCTGAAGCAGCAACGCCGCGTGGAGGATGACACTTTTCGGAGCGTAAACTCCTTTTGTTAGGGAAGAACAATGACGGTACCTAACGAATAAGCACCGGCTAACTCCGTGCCAGCAGCCGCGGTAATACGGAGGGTGCAAGCGTTACTCGGAATCACTGGGCGTAAAGGACGCGTAGGCGGATTATCAAGTCTCTTGTGAAATCCTATGGCTTAACCATAGAACTGCTTGGGAAACTGATAATCTAGAGTGAGGGAGAGGCAGATGGAATTGGTGGTGTAGGGGTAAAATCCGTAGAGATCACCAGGAATACCCATTGCGAAGGCGATCTGCTGGAACTCAACTGACGCTAATGCGTGAAAGCGTGGGGAGCAAACAGGATTAGATACCCTGGTAGTCCACGCCCTAAACGATGTATACTAGTTGTTGCTAAGCTAGTCTTGGCAGTAATGCACCTAACGGATTAAGTATACCGCCTGGGGAGTACGGTCGCAAGATTAAAACTCAAAGGAATAGACGGGGACCCGCACAAGCGGTGGAGCATGTGGTTTAATTCGAAGATACGCGAAGAACCTTACCCGGACTTGATATCTAACAAATCATCTAGAGATAGAAGAGTGTCTGCTTGCAGAAATGTTAAGACAGGTGCTGCACGGCTGTCGTCAGCTCGTGTCGTGAGATGTTGGGTTAAGTCCCGCAACGAGCGCAACCCACGTCATTAGTTGCTAACAGTTCGGCTGAGCACTCTAATGAGACTGCCTTCGTAAGGAGGAGGAAGGTGTGGACGACGTCAAGTCATCATGGCCCTTATGTCCGGGGCGACACACGTGCTACAATGGCATATACAATGAGAAGCAATATCGCGAGATGGAGCAAATCTATAAAATATGTCCCAGTTCGGATTGGAGTCTGCAACTCGACTCCATGAAGCCGGAATCGCTAGTAATCGTAGATCAGCCATGCTACGGTGAATACGTTCCCGGGTCTTGTACTCACCGCCCGTCACACCATGGGAGTTGATTTCACTCGAAGCCGGAATACTAAATTAGTTACCGTCCACAGTGGAATCAGCGACTGGGGTGAAGTCGTAACAAGGTAACCGTAGGAGAACCTGCGGTTGGATCACCTCCTTTCTAGAGTACATATAGATATTCTCTCACAAGATATCTATAAGAAAGATATTCTCAATCATCCTTGTTTAGTTTTGAAAGATTGATAGACCTATAGGGGCCTATAGCTCAGCTGGTTAGAGTGCACCCCTGATAAGGGTGAGGTCACAAGTTCAAGTCTTGTTAGGCCCACCAGAGAATTTAATTGGGGAATTAGCTCAGCTGGGAGAGCGCCTGCTTTGCACGCAGGAGGTCAGCGGTTCGATCCCGCTATTCTCCACCATAAAATAGTTTAACAGTAAAAGTCTATATTAAGTGTTTTTAGAAACATTTACTTTAGACTTTTAAGCGTACTTAATCTTTATTGATGACGAAGTTGCCGAAAGCAACTTTGTGCTTTAGGGGTTTCCAAAGGGTGTAACTCTTTGGTCGTAAAGACTAGCTTGCTAGTCTGCGAAGTCTAAATGTTCTTTTAATTAATATTGTTAATAGTCACAAGCAAGTTTTAAAAACAATTTTACAGGACTTGTTAAAGATTTAAATTTCTATTCTCTTTGCATTTAATGCAAAAGTTTGACATCACAATCTATTTAGGATTTAAAACTTATCTAAATAGTAGTCAATGCTTTCCGTCTTGAGAGTTAGAATTTAAATGTAGTAACATAAAGTTATCTTTAACAAGGAAGTGATGCGAATTAGAATAATCTAATATAGAAAAGGTAAGCTACAAAGAGCAAGTGGTGGATGCCTTGGCTAGTAGAGGCGATGAAAGACGTGCCAGGCTGCGATAAGTCTCGGGGAGCCGTCAAGGGGCTTTGATCCGGGAATTTCTGAATGGGGCAACCCAACTAATAGAGATATTAGTTACCGTATAACGGAGCGAACGAGGGGAATTGAAACATCTTAGTACCCTTAGGAAAAGAAATCAAAAGAGATTACGCTAGTAGCGGCGAGCGAACGCGTAAGAGGGCAAACCACTAGTTTACTAGTGGGGTTGTAGGACTGCAATATAGACTAAACTTAGCTAATAGAACGACCTGGAAAGGTTAGGCACAGAGGGTGATACCCCCGTATATGAAATCTTTGTTTTACTTAGCAGTATCCTGAGTAGGGCGGAACACGTGATATTCTGTCTGAAGCTGGGTAGACCACTATCCAACCCTAAATACTACTACTAGACCGATAGTGCACAAGTACCGTGAGGGAAAGGTGAAAAGAACTGAGGTGATCAGAGTGAAATAGAACCTGAAACCATTTGCTTACAATCATTCAGAGCCCTATGATTTATCAGGGTGATGGACTGCCTTTTGCATAATGAGCCTGCGAGTTGTGATGTCTGGCGAGGTTAAGGAAACCCGGAGCCGTAGCGAAAGCGAGTCTTAATAGGGCGTTTAGTCAGACGTTGCAGACCCGAAACGATGTGATCTATCCATGAGCAGGTTGAAACCGGTGTAAGAGCCGGTGGAGGACCGAACCCGCTAGCGTTGAAAAGCTATGGGATGACTTGTGGATAGGGGTGAAAGGCCAATCAAACATCGTGATAGCTGGTTCTCTCCGAAATATATTTAGGTATAGCGTCATGTAGTAACACTAGGGGGTAGAGCACTGAATGGGCTAGGGCATACACCAATGTACCAAACCCTATCAAACTCCGAATACCTAGTGTGTAATCATGGCAGTCAGGCGGCGAGTGATAAAATCCGTCGTCGAGAGGGGAACAACCCAGACTAACAGCTAAGGTCCCTAAATCTCATTTAAGTGGAAAACGATGTGGAGTTACTTAAACAACCAGGAGGTTGGCTTAGAAGCAGCCATCCTTTAAAGAAAGCGTAATAGCTCACTGGTCTAGTGATTCTGCGCGGAAAATATAACGGGGCTAAAATGAGTACCGAAGCTTTAGACTTAGTTTTACTAAGTGGTAGGAGAGCGTTGTATTTGCGTTGAAGGTATACCGGTAAGGAGTGCTGGAGCGAATACAAGTGAGCATGCAGGCATGAGTAGCGATAATTGGGGTGAGAATCCCCAACGCCGTAAACCCAAGGTTTCCTACGCGATGCTCGTCATCGTAGGGTTAGCCGGGTCCTAAGCAAAGTCCGAAAGGGGTATGCGATGGAAAATTGGTTAATATTCCAATGCCAACTATAATGTGCGATGGAAGGACGCTTAGAGTTAGAGGAGCCAGCGGATGGTAGTGCTGGTCGAAAGGTGCAGGTTGGAGTTCAGGCAAATCCGAACTCCTTTAAGCCGAGGCCTTACAGGTGCGTGAAGTTCTTCGGAATGAATCGTAAATCCTTGATACTGTCGAGCCAAGAAAAGTTTCTAAGTTTAGTTATAGTTGCCCGTACCGTAAACCGACACAGGTGGGTGGGATGAGTATTCTAAGGCGCGTGGAAGAACTCTCTTCAAGGAACTCTGCAAAATAGCACCGTATCTTCGGTATAAGGTGTGCCTAACTTTGTGAAGGATTTACTCCGTAAGCATTGAAGGTTACAACAAAGAGTCCCTCCCGACTGTTTACCAAAAACACAGCACTCTGCTAACTCGTAAGAGGATGTATAGGGTGTGACGCCTGCCCGGTGCTCGAAGGTTAATTGATGACGTTAGCTCTGCGAAGCGTTTGATCGAAGCCCGAGTAAACGGCGGCCGTAACTATAACGGTCCTAAGGTAGCGAAATTCCTTGTCGATTAAATATCGACCTGCATGAATGGCGTAACGAGATGGGAGCTGTCTCGAAGAGGGATCCAGTGAAATTGTAGTGGAGGTGAAAATTCCTCCTACCCGCGGCAAGACGGAAAGACCCCGTGGACCTTTACTACAGCTTGACACTGCTATTGGGATAAAAATGTGCAGGATAGGCGGGAGGCTTTGATCCATAGACGCCAGTTTATGGTGAGCCATTGTTGAGATACCGCTCTTTTTTATTCTGATAGCTAACTAGCTTGAGTTATCCTCAAGTAGGACAATGTCTGGTGGGTAGTTTGACTGGGGCGGTCGCCTCCCAAAATGTAACGGAGGCTTACAAAGGTTGGCTCAGAACGGTTGGAAATCGTTCGTAGAGTATAAAGGCATAAGCCAGCTTAACTGCGAGACATACACGTCAAGCAGAGACGAAAGTCGGTCTTAGTGATCCGGTGGTTCTGTGTGGAAGGGCCATCGCTCAAAGGATAAAAGGTACCCCGGGGATAACAGGCTGATCTCCCCCAAGAGCTCACATCGACGGGGAGGTTTGGCACCTCGATGTCGGCTCATCGCATCCTGGGGCTGGAGCAGGTCCCAAGGGTATGGCTGTTCGCCATTTAAAGCGGTACGCGAGCTGGGTTCAGAACGTCGTGAGACAGTTCGGTCCCTATCTGCCGTGGGCGCAAGAAGATTGAGGAGAGTTGACCCTAGTACGAGAGGACCGGGTCGAACCAACCACTGGTGTACGAGTTGTCCTGCCAAGGGCACCGCTCGGTAGCTATGTTGGGATGTGATAACTGCTGAAAGCATCTAAGCAGGAAGCCAACTCCAAGATGAATCTTCTTTTAAGAGCTCATATAGACTATGTGTTTGATAGGCTGGGTGTGTAATGGATGAAAGTCCTTTAGCTGACCAGTACTAATAGCTCGTCTGCTTATCTTTTAATAAGCATCACTTCCTTGTTAAGGGTAAAAACTTAATAAGATATGTTTTTATAAAACTTTGTTTATGACTTTTAACTTTATCTAGTAGTGTTAAATAAGAGATTTAGCTAATATATCTTTTATTTAACACTGCCCGTGACTATACAGACGAGGAAACGCCTTGCTCCATCTCGAACCAAGAAGCTAAGCTCGTCCTGGCTGATGATACTCTCCCTTACTGGGATGTTGGAAAAGTAGGTCGTTGCGGGCTTTGTTGTTAATCTGCTTTAATTCTTATATTATTAATCAAATTTTTTATCATTGCTATTTCTTGTCTAAGTATAAAATGTTAGTTTTTTAATTTTTACTTATTTTTAATTAGTTTTTTGTTGGTTATATGTAGTAGCATTTTTGTATCTGTTTTTATATTATTGGTTAGGCTGCCTTTTTAAATTTATTCTATTGTTGTTTTTAAATTTTTTTATTTATTGTTCTTTAAGAAAATCTTGTTTGGTTTAAAGGTAATTACTATTGCTTAGTCTCAAGTTGAGATAATAGTGCGTGATGATTTAGATTATTAGCTATATGATAATATGAAAATATAAGTTTAATGATGTGTTAAAAATTAGATTGGTTTTTTTAATTTATATTTCTATGTT
>NZ_CABPVA010000002.1:0-8105 GCF_902460595.1 Campylobacter concisus | reverse complement strand
GCCCGTGACTATACAGACGAGGAAACGCCTTGCTCCATCTCGAACCAAGAAGCTAAGCTCGTCCTGGCTGATGATACTCTCCCTTACTGGGATGTTGGAAAAGTAGGTCGTTGCGGGCTTTGTTGTTAATCTGCTTTAATTCTTATATTATTAATCAAATTTTTTATCATTGCTATTTCTTGTCTAAATATAGGATATTGGCTTTTGCTTTTTATTTTTTTAATTCTGCTATGCTATATTTATTTAATTGCTTGTTTAAAATGCTGAACCTTAACTGTTTGATATTAGCATGACCTCTAAATTGATTTGCAATATTGCGGTCAAAAAGTTATTTTTGAGGTGATGTGTTGATAGTTTCTTATTTATCATTCTTGTTAAAGTTTTATTAGACACAAACGAACATAATGTAAAATTTATTAAATTTAACATTGTCCTATACAAAAGCATATAATTATATTAAGCTAAACAAAAAGCATAAAATTATATTATCTTTTTAATATTTACCAATTTTTTTAAAGGAGAGCGTATGAAACTAGCATTTTTAAAAGCTGTTTTTGTAGCAGCTGGCGTCGCCTTATTCGCAGGTTCACTCTTAAACGCAGAGGATAAATTTAGCCCTGTTATTGTCATACATGGTGGCACTAGCGGACTTGAGCTTACTAAAGATGAGTTTAAAGTGCGCGAAGAGCCTATGAAAAAGGCGCTTTTAGCTGGCCAAGCCGTGCTTGAAAAGGGTGGTAGCGCGATGGATGCAGTGACGGCAGCCATTATGGTGTTAGAAGACGATCCAAATTTCAATGCCGGCAAGGGCGCAGTATTTACAGCTGACGGCTTTAATGAGCTAGACGCTTCTATTATGGACGGTTCTACTAAAAAAGCGGGCGCAGTTGCGATGGCAAGACATATCAAAAATCCGATCCTTGGCGCAAGGGTTGTTATGGATAAAACTTGGCACACTCTTGTTGCTGGCGAGGGAGCTGACAAACTAGCCAAAGAAAACGGCCTAGAAATAGTTGATCAAAAGTATTTTTTCACACAGTTTAGATATGACGCACTCCAAAGAGCTAAGGAGAAACAAAAGCTCATGCTTGATAGCGAAAAGACAAAGAAAACTTCTCTAAATTTATATGAGCGACCATATCTTGGCACTGTTGGTGCGATAGCTCTTGATAAAAATGGCAATCTAGCCGCAGCAACCAGCACTGGTGGTATGACAAATAAAATGACTGGCCGCATAGGTGATAGTCCGATAATTGGCTCTGGAACCTATGCAGATAATGACTCAGTAGCAGTTTCTTGCACAGGCACAGGTGATATCTATATGCGTGTAAATGCAGCTCACGAGGTCTCAGCTCTTTATAAATATAAAACCCAAGATGTGCAAAAAGCAGCCCAAGAGGCAGTAGCTCAGGTAAAAGCACTAGGCGGTAGTGGTGGTATCATCTCTATCGATAAATTTGGCAAGACTGGCTTTGCTTGGACTAAAGATAAGCTTGGTATGTATCATGGTGAGGCTAGACTTGGAGCCAAACCAGTCGTTTACTGGCCACTTGGCGAGAAATAATTAGATAGCTAGGCCAGATCCTATCCGGCCTAGTTTTTAAAGGGAGAAAGTTTATTAAAATATATAGATTGCTCCAAGAACGATAAACGCTCTTAGGCAAAAACCGCCGATTAAAACACCATATTCATTGTATACGCAGGATTTGATGCCTTCGCTGCATCCGCATACTGCTCCGTCTTTTGTTACGCCACATCTTTGTAGCATAAATTTACTGCCGCCAATTAATGGCAGTGCAAGACCAAGCACTATAAAACCTATCCAAAACATCGGCGCTAGAGAGCCTGATACTATTTTGGTTATGCTAGCCATGCCAGCAGCTTCGTTTCTAACGTTTGCAAATAGCATCAAGAGGGCAAAAATTTCAAGTGCCACCAAAATAGTGTGAAATTTATGCGACTCGTGGCTCAAAACGCCACCACCACTTAGCACAGATATAGCGTTTGCGCTAAGGCCTGTTGATATGGCTGAGATAGTAAATAGTATCGGTAGCCATATACTTGCCCAAAGTGGGATCGCTTTTACTACATATAAAAGTAGTCCAGTATATCCCATCACTCCAAGTGCTAGTAGAGAGCCAAAGCTAAGCATCATATCGCAAATTTTAGCGCCTTTTTTGACTTGTAAAAGCACGAGTACGCTAACTATTATGAAAAATGTTAGAAGATATGTGCCGATACTCATTATAGAAACTGGTCTTGTGTAAAGACCTATGATCTTAGCTGGATTGATCGCTGCGCTTGGTGCTAGGTCAAATAGCAAAAGCGCAGTTCCAACTATGACCGCTATTGGTGCGAGCAAAAATCCAAATTTGTAAAATTTCTCATCAAGCTTGCCCAAAAAACCTTTGTAGGCTAAAGCCGAGCACAAAAACGCCCCAGCACCTAAACCACCCAAAAAGAGATATATGACTATGAGCCATCCCCAAGTTGTTTGTTCCATTATCTATCCTTTTAACTCTTAAAAGTTAGAAGAGCTCTTGACTGCTCTATCTCGTTTTCAAGATATAAATTTAAAAAATCAGCAAAGCTCACATAGGCTTCTAAATTTGTAGCTTCCTTACAGCGAGAGCTAAATTTATAAAACCACTCAAACGGATGAGTGCGGATGAAGTCATATTTTTTATGTAAAATTTCATCCATTTTCTCTTTTTCGTCTGCTTGCAAGGCATTGAAACTTAGAAAGTAAAGGTATTGCAGCTCGTATCCGATGAAGTCATCTGGAAATTTATCAAACTGCTCTTTGCTAAGCTTTAGGCCAGAGCTCTCGTAAAAGCCACGCACCTGCATGGTCTTCTCGCCAAACATCGTTTTATAATCAAAATAAACCGACTCGTATGGCTCAGCTTTTGGGTGTCTTGGCCCTACAAAAAGCCTGTTAAATTCATATCTTAGCTCGTCTAGCAAATTTAGATCATCTTTGCACTTATTTAGCCAAAGTATGAAGTCGTGATTTTTAAATTTATCACTAAAATTAAGGCTTAGGCTTATGAGCTCATCTAAATTTTGCTCTCTAAGCTCCACTAAGAAAAATCGCCTTAAAAAGTCTTCAACACTAAGGCTAACGCTAAGCTTTTCTTTGACCTTATCCATCTTTTACTCTTTAATGTATGAATTCATTTCGCTTCATTCTTGGATAAAAGCGGATGTTTGGCTTGGTAAAGAAGTGCTTAAAGCCTGGCATCTCTTTTTGCATACCAGCACTGTCGCTGACGTTGCTATCAACTAGTTTTAGTACTCCACACGGACAGCCCGCCACACAAGCTGGCTCTTCGCCACGCTCAAGTTTTTCGGCACAGAGGTTGCACTTTTGAGCCTTGCCGTCTTTGCCTTTTGTGATAGAGCCATAAGGGCAAGCCATCAAGCAGTATCCACAGCCTATGCACTTATCATGAAGTGGCTGTACGACGCCATTTTCTAGCTTGATATAAGCTCCAACTGGGCAGACATCCATACAGGCCGGCTCGTCGCAGTGGTGGCAAGAGTGAGTTATAAATATCTCTTTTTCTATGCCATCTTCATGTATCATAAGACCATCAACATGTCTCCAGTTTATATCTGGATCTTGGTTGTGATAGACTTGACATGAAATTTCACAAGCCTTGCAGCCTATACAAAAGTTATAATCAAATAAAAATCCTTGTTTTCTTTTCATCTTAGACCCCTTTACATCTCTTGTTTAGCTGCTTTTTTTACTTCACAAAAGCTAGCTGTATAGGTTGAGCCATTTCCTAGATCGCTAACGCCATCAGAGCAAAGTATATTTGCCCCAGTTCTTGATTTTGTCACTTTTACCCAGATGTTGTTCCACGCATAGACTATGCCTGGGTTCATTTGATTTGTCTCGACTGCTGTAAAGACGGCTGTTCCTTTTTCGTTTGTTGCCTCAACTGTGTCTCCGTTTTTGATACCGCGAGCCTCCATATCTTCACGTGTCATAAATAGCTCAGCATTGCCCTTAACGATAACTCTTTTTAAGATATAAGGCATATTGCCCCAGTTTGAGTTATCTTGGAGCTGAGTACCTGGCGTCATGAAATAAAGCGGATATTTTTTGAGATAGTCTTTACCAAATTTATTGCTCTTTTCATAGTAGTCCCAGTCAGTTTCAAGGTCTATTACTGGATGATAGCCTGCATCTTTAAAGGTTTGTGAGTAAAGCTCGCATTTTCCACTCTTTGTGCCAAAGACTAGTTTGTCTTTTGGTGCATAAGGATAGTACGGGAACTGATCTTTCATCGTTTCAGGCGTTCTAAATGGTTTGATCCAGCCGACTGATTTTAGTTTTTCATAGGTGATGTTTTGTTTTTTGGCAAATTCTGTATCCAAAAAGCGTCTGCAAACTGTTTCGCTATCCCAGTTAAAGCACTCTTCTGTATAGCCCATCGCTTTTGCAAGAGCGTTGAAGAACTCTAAATTTGTCTTAGCTTCGCCTAGAGGTTTTACACTTTGAGCGTTGTAGCAGACGTATCCAGAAATTTGGTCGTTTTGGATATCCTCACTCTCCATAAATGTAACACCAGGTAGCACATAGTCAGCATAGTCGCAAGTATCGATATCATATGGATCAAGGACAACTAGGAAGAAGTCATCGTCCATTATGCGTTTTTTGATCAAATTTGTATTTGGCGCTGTTACCATTAAATTTGAGTTGTAGTTGATACAGGCGCGAATGACCGTGTTTATAGGCTTGTCAAGATATGTTGGATTTTCTTTTTGTATGCCTTTACCAAATTCTATATAGCTTACTTGCTGTCTTTCTATCTTTTTACCATCTTTATCTTTTGGAGATAGGTCTGGCATGCAGTTGTCGAAATTAAAGCAGCCTTTTACATGCACATATGCCCAAAATAGTCCGCCACCAAGCTTTGTCAAGGCGCCAGTTAAAACTGGTAAAAATGTAACCGCACGAACAAGTCTTGCTCCGTTAAAGTGTCTTTGTCCGCCGTCACCGTGCATGATAGCTGGTGCTTTTGCGTGAGCGTACTCTCTAGCAAAGACTTTTATCTGATCCACACTTGCTCCGCACATCTCAGATAGTTCGCCATAGGTGTAGAGTGAGCACTCGTGTACTAGATCTTCAAAGCCAGTGGTATATTTTTCTACAAATTCATGATCATATAGATCTTCTTCTATCAAAAATTTGCAGACCGCTAGACAAAATGCAGGGTCGCTAGATGGTTTTAGCTGGATAAACATATCAGCTTGGTTTGCTAGAGGAATTCTTATCGTATTTATAACGATGATCTTTCCGCCTCTTTTTTTAACACGGTGAGCAAATCTTATCCAGTGTACGGCTGTATAAGCTTCGTTTGATCCCCAGCTGATATACATATCGCTCTCATCGATCTCAAGTGCATCTTTTGAGAAGTCAGTACCTATAACGCTAGGAGTGCCCGCGTATCTTGGCCAGTCACAAGGGTTTCTAACAAGCCTTGTAGCTCCATATTTTTCAAAGAAATTTCCCGGTGCAATAGTTTTTGAGATATGTCCTTCGTTGCCAGAGTAGACAAACTCGGTCAAAGCCTCGCCGCCAAATTTCTCTTTTATCTCAGTTAGCTTTGCAGCTATCTCTTTTAAGGCTTGATCCCAGCTTATCTTCTCCCATTTTCCCTCGCCTTTTTTACCGACTCTTTTCATAGGGTGCATGATGCGGTCGGCATTATATAGGTGCATGGCATAGGTGTGGCCCTTGACGCAGACTGTGCCTTGCGTTAGCGGGTGCTTTGGATCTCCTTTTATGCTTACCATTTTGCCGTCTTTTATCTCAGCGATCATCGAACAGGCATCACGGCAGTTTCTAGGACAGGTTAGGTAGTGGTACTCTACATTTTCCTCGTTCTTATAGGATTTTGGGTTAAAATCCACCTCAAATTGCTCCATACCAAATAGGCTAGGAGCTGTTCCAGCTGCTGCCAGAACTGCTCCCGTGCCTTTTAGGAAAGAACGTCTTTGCATGTTTTCTCCTTAAATTTGATAGCTATTTCATCTCAAAGATAAAAACTTTATTCTCTTTGCCTTCTCGTGAGAAGATGTAAAATTTATTATCTTTGATCGCTAATGCTCTTGGGTTATTTACCCCACTAAAACTAAACGCCTCGTATATCTCTTTGGTGGTCAAATTTAACTTTAAAATAGTTGAGAAATTTTTGCTTAAAAGATAGAGTGCATCAGGCTCTACGTCGATACCGGTAATGTAGTAGTTGTTTAAATTTCTACCCTCTTTTAGCTCTAAATTTGCTCCAGCTTTTGGTATAAATTCTTCTAAGATCATCTTATCGTCACCATCAAATATAGCCACACTCCAGTAGTCTCTAACGTCATTTGGCACGCTAGCTGTGAAAAATTTATTCTCACTTTCTAAGTAGTCCCAGCCTAAGATGTACTGCTGTTTTGATCTAATGGTAGAAAATCTGCCCTTGTTACCAAGGTCGTTTAGCTTCCATGCGTCATATCCAGCCAGTAGGTGCCTCCACTGGCTATTTTGCTCATCTTTACTAAGGTTGCTAGCTGGCTCATAAAAGACAAAAGTTTTGTTATAACTTATCATGCCAAGCTCATTTTTATACCAAGTAGCTCCAACTGTTGCCTCCATCTCCATTATAAAATGGCGGTCGTGCTTGGCATAACTTAAAGGCTTTAAATTTTCATCTGCGATGTAAAATTCATTGTCGTTTGAGACAAGAGCAAAGTGCTTTTTGCTCTCATCGTAGTCAGCACCAGTTATTGCATTATCATTTTGCAAATTTAGAGTGAGCGTATCTTTAAGGCCTAGCTCTTTTATGTTTTGGATCGCTCCATTTTTGCTATCCATGTCAAAGTTAAACCCAAAAGCAAGGCTTACCAATGCGATAAAAAATATTATCTTTTTCATCTTTTACTCCTTACTTTGCTAGGTCTGGAAGCTCAGGGTTCCAGTCAAATCTAAAGTCAAGTGAGCTCTCCCAGTGGTCTTTTTCCCAGAACCATTTTGAAGGATCGATGCTCATTCTAGGCGGTGTGCTAGATCCTAGATATGGCGGTGGACCAGAAGCTATAAAGGCTTGAACGCAGTTTGCAAGTATGATCACGATAAAGACCAAATTTGCAAATTTGCCAAGTGGCAAGTAGCTTAGAAAGTTGCCATATTCGCCATTTGAGCTTTTTTGCATTATAAGGCCCAAATTTTTGCTAAACAAAAATATAAGAGCCAAAAATATGATCACACAAAAATCAACAACCATAACCCAAAACTGAGTGTGGGCACCTAAAATTTCAAGGCCAAAACCTTGTTTGATGTCAAGATAGCCGCCAAATGTTCCATCTAGGCTGTAGTGGATAAAGCCGTTAAATATGCCCCAGCAAGCCATTAGTAAAAGGGCTGCTAGATATCCAGGCTTTAGTCCGTACCTGATGATAAAAAGCGCTATTAGGCTAATAGCTATCATCGTGATCCTCTCGGCCCAGCACATTACGCAAGGGTTATCACCTAGCCCAAAGCCAAGTACTAAGCAGGCGATACCAACTGGAAGTGCCACAAGAGCAGTGATGGCCAGTGACATAAGGTTGAAAAAGCCTTGTTCGTTTGCTGGGATTTCGTTTTGTTTTGTTTGCATCTTGCCCTCCTAAAAGTTGCCTATTGGCAAGACTACCCATAAATTTACGTAAAATTCTAGTGCAACTAGTATTACGCACCCCAAAGCCATACAGGACGTTGCTATTTTCTTCATTTGTGGCTTTATGTATAAGATAAGCCCACTAATCAGAAATAGCGTCAAAATTAGAAATTCCATTTTGAGCTCCCAATTTGTAAATTTTCAACTACAAGCATGCTTATCTGAGAAAAATAATATAACTATATTTATTAAATTTAGTTTAAAAAATATATTTTTATGGCTAAGTTTTACTTTATAAAATAAAATTTTGTAAATAAAAATATATTTATATAAAAATATTTTATATAATTAAGCTATATTTAATTAAATTAATATTAATTTTTACAAAATTATTTTTATTAGTTAGCTTGTAAATTTAAATTAGCTTAAAGAATAGTTATGTAATATTTT
>NZ_CABPVA010000001.1:984343-989329 GCF_902460595.1 Campylobacter concisus | reverse complement strand
ACTAAAGAGATTATATGATATAAATATTATAATAATATGATAATAATATTTATATAAAAATATATAGATATGAAAAAGATATTTTTATGATATAATCCCATAAAAAGAAAAGGATTAAAAATGGTAATATCTATCGTAAATGAAAAAGGTGGTAGTGGCAAAACTACACTCGCTGTAAATTTAGCAGCTAGGCTATCAGAGGATGGAGATAACGTCCTTTTAATAGATGCTGATCCACAACGTTCAACCGAAGTTTTTTCAGATATTAGAAGTCAGTCAAATTTAAAACCGCTCTTTTCAAGTGTATCAAAAACAGGTGTTAGCTTGGGTGATGAGATAAAGCGTATGCGGGATAACTTTGACTCTATTGTAGTAGATACTGGCGGGCGTGATAGTAAGGAGATGCGTAAGGCTATGTTGTCATCAAATGTACTTATAATACCAACCATACCATCACAGTATGATGTGAGCGTTCTTGATCGCATGCTTGATCTTAGTAGTGAAGCGAAAGAGTTAAATGAGGAATTGCTTACGCTTATACTTGTAAACCGCGTTTCTCCAAATCCTTTTTTGGCAAAAGAGCTTGAAAGTATGCGTGAATACATCGATGATGCAAAAAAGGAGCGAAATTTAAGCGATGTCTTTTTATTAAACTCTGTTATTTACGAAAGACAAGCTTATAGAAAAACTGTTTCAAATGGGAATAGTTTGAGTGAATTTTGCAAAAATGGGGATAGGGCACTTGAAGATTTCGAAAGTTTTTATGCCGAGCTATTACAAGTTGTAAAAGAAAATATTAAGGATTAAAAATGGGTTTTAAAAAAGTAAATACAACTCCAGCTACTAGCGAGGAAAAATTTATAAATCAGGCAAGGGGAGAAACATCAGAAGCAAAAAAGCCTAAAAATTTAAAACGAGATAAGTCATTTTTACTTTATTTTACGCAAGATGAATTTGATCGTGTAAAGATAGAAGCGGAAAAAATTGGTATGGGCGTAAATCAATATATACGCTTTAAAATTTTTAGCTAATATTGTTTAGATATTATAATTATATTAATTTAATATCATAATAATATTAAATTAATATAATATTCTTCAAAAATTTAAAAAATAAGCATACTAAAAATATAAAAATTTCATAAGTATAAGATAATATTAAACTTTTCTAATACTAAAAAATACACAGTAGGTGCTTCCTGTTTTTAGTGCAAGCATTTAATGATTGTATTGACATCTATTAAAAACAATTCCTACGTTATTTGCATATCTAAAAAGTTTTATTTCTGAAATATTTTGTATAAAAATTCTTTTTTCTCATTATATTTTAATATTAGATTAAGATTATATCCTTTATAATGTCACTAAATTATTTTAAAAAATATAACTTTATAGTTATTTCCAAGGAAGGTTAAGATGAGAACTCTCTTATCTTTAAGCATGGTGTGTGCTGCGCTACTTGCTAATGAGACTAATCTAAAAAACGAGTTAAACAACGAAGAGATTAGGGCGAATATGGCAAGCTCTTTTAACGAAAGCTCCAACATAAATTTACTTAACGAAAAACCAGCTTCAGAAGGTAAGCTAAATTTAAACGAAACCCCATGCTTTAAAATAGATAAAATTTTACTTCTTAGTGAGAACGAAGTAGCTAGCTTTAATGCTAGTAGCGGTGCTGATGAGGCTATAATAAGAAAAGCTTATAATGCAAACTACTCTAAATTTAACTCTATCTTAGAGGCTAGTTTAAACAAGCTTGATTTTAAACCAGGTAGCTGTCTTGGCAAAAACTCTATCAATCTAATCATAAACTCTTTTAACAACGAGATAATAAAAAGTGGCTATATCACTTCAAGTGCGAGCCTAGTTACAAAGAGTCTAAAAGATGCCAAGCTAGAGTTTGTGATAAATCTTGGCTTAATAGATGATATAAGCATAAACGAGCTTGATAGCCAAAGAAATAGAGCGAGCTTATTTAGCGCATTTGGTGAGTACTCTCATAAAAATAAAGTGGCAAATATAAGAGATATCGAGCAGGCTCTTGAGTCACTGCAAAACGTCTCAAAAAATGACGTTAGTATCAAATTCTTACCTTCAAATAGAGCTGGCTTTTCAAACATAGTGATCACTAGGGTTGATAGCTTCCCGCTAAAAGCTGCCATTAGCCTTGATAACCTTGGCTCAAAACAAAGCGGCAAATATCAAGGCATGGTAAATTTAAGCACACTAAATTTACTTGGATTTAACGAAATTTTTAGCTTCTCGCGTGGCAAAGATATATTTAAAAAATATGAGGTTACAAATAAATTTAATGGCGCCACTGATCACGGAGCTTCAAACAACTACTATTACGGCTTTAGTATCCCATTTGGCTACTTCATGCTTGAGTATGAAAAGAGTAAATATGACTACGCTCAGATCATAAACGCAGCCTACAATCTCTACACATATAAAGGTAGAAGCGAGAGTGACTCATTAAGCCTTGCTTATACATTTTATAGGGACTCAAATTTTAAAAATAGCGCTTACGTAAAGCTATTTAAGAGAAAAAATAAAAACTATCTAGAGGACTACGAGCTAGATAATCAAGCTAGAAGAAATGCTGGATACGAGGTAGGCGTAAAATCAAGCTGGAGCTCATATAATCAAGCTTTTAGCGCCAAGCTAGCTTATAAAAAGGGCACTGGTATATTTAGATCACAGCCTGATCCACTAGAAGACAGCGGTGAGGCTACATCTAGGTTCGCTCTAATAAATTTAAACCTAAACTACAAATATAAATTTGAACTTCCACTAAGCTATGACCTAAATATCAACGCAAGATATGGTCTAAATAAACTAAGCTTGCAGGATAAATTTAGCATCGGTGGATACTACAGTGTTAGAGGGTTTGACGGGGAGAGCTCGCTTGTTGGAAACCACGGAGTAAGCGTAAGAAATACCCTCTCATATAACTACTATAAGAGCAACTCTATCTATGCAGGGCTTGACGCTGGTATGGTAAGGGCAGCAAGTAGCGGCATAAAAGATAAAAACACCCTTGCAGGATACGCCATAGGTCTAAGAGGCAGCATAAAAGCCTACAACAACCTAAGCTACGACATATCTGTCTCAAAACCTCTTTATAAACCAAAGAGCTTTGAAACTAAATCAACAAATGTAAATTTCATCATAAGCTACGAATTTTAAGGATAAAATATGCTAAAGAACAACCAAATTTCAAATGCACAAAAACCTAGCCTTTTAACCATAGGCTTAAATTTCTACGTAAGTCTCTCTTTGCTACTTGGCACTATGCCTGCCCTTGCAAATGAGCCAAGTATCATAGCTGACCCAGGCGCTAGCAACCGCCCTGATATACTAAAAGCTCCTAATGAGACGCTAATCATAAACATCACAAATCCTGATAGCAAGGGCGTATCTATAAATGAATATAGCAGGTTTAATACCCCTCCAACTGGCACTATCCTTAATAACTCTAATAAAAACATAGATACTAAGATAGCTGGCCAGATAGATGCAAACTATAGGCTAAATAAAGAGGCAAGCCTTATTATCAACAAAGTAAATTCGGCTGAGAAATCATCTCTAAAAGGAAATTTAGAGGTTGCTGGTAGTAGAGCTGACGTGGTCATAGCAAACCCAAATGGCATAAGTGTAGATGGTCTAAATATGATCAACTCTCGCTCACTCACACTAACAACAGGTAGTATCAATAAACTAAGTCCTAAAGAGATAGAGCTAATATCTAATAACTCTATAGATATCGTAGGGGATGGCCTAAACGATAAGAGCAGTGACTATACTAATGTGATCTCAAATGCCATAAATTTAAACTCAAATATCCACGCAAATGAGCTAAACATCATCGGTGAAAAGGCGGTAGTTTCAAGCAAAGATAGACTTTACAACGACATAAAAGCTAAAAACCAAGAAAACAGCTTTAGCCTAGATAGTAGCGCACTTGGTGGTATGTATGCTAATAAAATCAAACTAGTTGGCACAAGTAATGGCGTAGGCGTAAATAATAACGGCCTAGTTATAGCAAATAACAACATAGAGATAAGCCTTGATGGCGATATAGTTAATGCTGGCGCTATCGCTTCTAATAAAGAGGCTAAGATAGAGGCAAAGACTATAACAAACAAAGATGAAGCGCTAATAGCAGCCAAAGAGAACCTTAACATAAAAGCAGAGACTTTGGTAAATACCTCAAGTCAAATTTATGCTAAAGATATAAATGTAGAGGCTAAAAAGCTAGTAAATAACTCAAGCTCGCAGGCTAGGGTGGATACAGTGCATAAACAAGGCACTATGCATCTAAAAAAAGAGGGTGTCAATAGATATAAGCTTGGCGTAAATTTAAAAGAACTAAAAGAGAAAATAAGCATCAAACTAGCTAAAAAACTAGGCAAAGATATAAGTGAGCTAGATGAAAACGAGGTAAATGAGTTAGTATTAAAAGAGGCTGCAAATAAAGATGGCGCTCTATATGCTCTAAATTTACACAAAGACTCGCATCTAGTTGGCACTAGCCAAAAGATATTTCATAATCTAAGACTAGACTATGATACAAATGAGGTTCTAGTTGATACTAGTAGAGCAAAGAAAAACGAGCAAAAAAGAACTATCACATATAGTATAGTTAAAGATGTGCTAAACGAAGATGATAAAGCCAACTTCATCCCAGGCAGCATAATAGCTAACAATGATATAAATTTAAATGTAAACGATGTATTAAACGATAAGAGTGTTATATATGCTGGAGGAGATCTAAGGCTAAATAGCGATAATGTAGAAAACATAGCTCTAATGCTAAATAACCACGTAAATAGCTATAGCGTTTATAAATGGAAAGAGAAAAAGAAATGGTATAGGAGAGGATTTAAAAGCAAATGGGAGACTAAGGGCGGAAAAAGCACGAATTTTAACTTCTCATACACTGATGTTGGCTTGCCAGCAGTATTTGCAGCGGGCAATAACATAG
>NZ_CABPVA010000001.1:981652-984292 GCF_902460595.1 Campylobacter concisus | reverse complement strand
CAAGCTACGCACTAAATGATGATATAAAGCTAGCAAATGTTGATCTGGATAAATTCTCTGAGCCAATATTTAATAGCCCAATAATAAAAAACCTAAATAGAAAGGTGAAAAACCAAGGGTATTACTACAGCCTTGATAGTATAAACTCAGCTTACATAGCAAATATCCTTGATGGCTTATATGAAGCTAGAAACGAGAGCATAAGTAAATTTAAAAAGGAAGCAAAAGATAAAAACGCAAAAGCCTCAGCTCTAGTAATGGCTAACAACATAGACCTAGACGCCAAAGGCAACATAAGCCTAGCTGGCAGCGTAGTGGCTGACAACATAAATTTAAATGCTGATAAAAAGATAAAGCTAAAAGGCGCGGAGCTATCAACTAGCGGCGATGCTAACATCGCGGCTAATGATATAGAGATAGATAGTTCTGACCTAAACTCTAAAAATTTAAACATAAACGCAAAGAGCAATATAAACTTAGATCAAAGCAAATCTCAGTTTAGCAAAGTCTCTAACCTAGAGACCACAAATGATATAAATTTACAAGCTGGCAATGATATAAAAGTCTCTGGCTCAAATTTAGATGCGAGTGGAGATATAAATTTAAACTCAGGCAATGATATAGAGATAAAAGCAGATGAGTTTAGCTATACTCACCACGCAAGCTCTAAAGGTATGAAATTTGATGAGAGTGTAAAAAGAGTAAGTGCTGCAAATTTAAACGCAAATAGCGACATAAATTTAAATGCTAAAAACACTCTTGTAGTCTCATCATCACATCTAAACTCTCTAAAAGACATAAATTTAAAAGCTAGCGACATCATACTAGCAGCGCAGTCAAACAGCAGCGAAGCAACAGCTATAAATAGTTCTAAATCGCTCCTTTCTAAAAAGCAAACCATAGATAGCGCTGTAAGCTCAGAGGTTGTAAGCACTAGCCTAAAATCAGGCAATAATATAAATTTAAACTCAGCTAATGATATCTATCTGGTATCGTCTAAGCTAAAATCAGACAAAGATATAAATTTAAACTCAAACAACAATATCCTCTTTGAAAATGGCTACAATGTAGAGGCTAGCTCTCATGCTTCTAAAAAGAGCAAAATATCTTTAAATCCAAATGCCTTTTATAAGAGTAGCTTTGATCTTGTTGCAAATGGCAGCAATAAGGCAGTTTATAGCACTATAGATTCAGGAAGTGATATAAATTTAAATGCCAAAAGTGCTCTTAGCCTAAAAGGTGCAAACCTAAACTCTGGTAGTGACATAAATTTAAACGCAGAGCTTGTAGCTATATCAAACACAAATGATGAAAGCTACCATAAAGAGGAGCATAAGAGTAGCAGGGTAGGTATCTTAAAGCCTAATGAAGTGCTAAAAGATATCGTTGTTGATCTAAAAAGAAAGCTAAACCCTCTAAAAGAAGCAAAAGATAAATTTAGCTCACTTAGCACACCTACATTTGTAATAGGAAAAACATCTACCAAATTTGAAAGCAATAGCCAAGAAGCAAAGAGCTCTAATATAAAAGCTGGCAAAAATATAAATATCAATGCCAATAAAGATATAAACATAGTAGCTTCAAATGTAGATGCTAAAGAGAACTTAAATTTAAAGGCCAATGAAGCGGTAGAAATTTCATCGACAAATAGCATATCTAATACCAAATCAGAATCTGTAACAAGAAAGATCCTTGGTAAGCAAAGCGCGTCAGCAAGCTCAACAAATGAAGAGGTTGTTAGCTCAAATTTAAACGCCAAAAACATAAACATAGCTTCAAACCAAGATACTACACTCTCAGGCTCAAATATCAGCGCAGATGAGAGCTTAGATATAAAAGCTGATAATATAAATTTACTACCAGCATCATATAGCTTAGAGAGCTCATCTAAATTTAAAGACTCAGGCTTTGGCGATCTAATGAAGTCAAATGGCGAAGAGAGTAACTCAAACTATAATCTTGCCATAAGCACACTATCAGCAAAAGATATAAGTCTAAACTCAAATACCATAAACGCCCTAGCTTCTATCATAGAGGCTACTAATGTAGATGTAAATACAAAGCTTTTAAATTTAGTCTCATCAAAGAGCACATCTGTAAATACAACTCTAAGCAATAATGCAGGAGTTTTAACAGCTACTGTAAAAAATAAGGGTAAGATAGAAGAGGTAGAGATCCCAGCTATCATTAAGGTAAAAGATAAATTTACACTAAATGGTAAGGATATAACTAATAAACTAGATGCCACAACCTTTAAAGCGATAAATGACTCTTTAAACTCAGAGGAATTTAAAGAGGGAGTTATAAGAGAGTTAAGATCAAACTCAAATACCCCAATAGATGAAGAGACGATAAATCAAGTAAAAGCAGTCCTAAACTCTAAAGAGTGGGAAGATAAGACAACTACTCTTAGTGGTATGGGAGCTCTAATAATAACAGCCATCGTTACATTCCTAACAGCAGGAGCTGGAACCGCTGTAGCTGGAGCACTTGGAGCAGCAGCTAGTTCAACTACAGGTCTAGCAATATCAGCTATGACAACAGCTGTCATAGCAAACTCAACAGTCCAACTAACAAACAACCTCTTATCTCATGGTAAGGTAAAATTTGACGCATCATCCCTAGCTAAATCAGCCATTA
>NZ_CABPVA010000001.1:973408-981118 GCF_902460595.1 Campylobacter concisus | reverse complement strand
AAGAAATTTAAGCTACACACTATCTAAAAACCTAGCAACTCTAGGCAGTGGTAACATAGAGATAGCAGATAAAGATAACTCTGATGATCTAACAAGACTAAATAGAGATACAACTAAACTAACAAAAGATCTAGTAAATACTAGCATAAGCTCAAATGTAGATGGTAGTATGGATTTAAGGGTGCTGACTAAGAGTGGGCAAAAGGAGATCAAAGATGAGTTTAATACAGCATCAACTATACTTAAGGCCATAGAGCTTATATCTACTACGAAAAATGCTAAGTTATCTAGTTTCTTCAACTATGTGGATGACTTAGTAAAAGGATACGACAAAGATAAAATATTATTAGAGCTAAATTTAAAGGTAATTGAAAATCAAAGTGCTTCTATACTGGAAAAAGAACAGGCTGCTAGTAATATTGCTGCAATGTATGGTGTTAATGTAAAATTTGCAAATTTAGAAAACTATAGTGGTGGTAAATTTAACCCAGAAGATCCAAACTCAATATATTTAAATACGGCTACTCTTGGCAATACAAAAACTTTTTTAACAGCTCTAAGGCATGAGCTGGTTCATAGAAAAGATAATGAAGCAGGTAAATTTATACCGCAAGATAAATTTCAAAATGAATTTGCTACCAATCTAGCATTAAAAAAACTTGATATGTCCAAAAAGCCCTAGCCTTAAATGATAAAAAAATAGACAACTTTAATCTTAATATAAATAAAGACGATCCTGCTATACTTGCAAACACAAATCATTTTTACTCTTTAGATCAAAGTAAGAGTGATGATTGGATAATGCAAGCAGTAGGCGGAGTAACAGGTGCCTTAAGCAATCTATATACTCAGTATGAAAGAAATGGCGAAAATTTAAATTTAGATAATATAAACTTTGTCGAGCTTCTTATAAATACAGGGGCTGGTATTTGGTCTGGCGGAGCAACAAGTTTGGGTGGCACAATTATTAGAGGTGGTGCTTCTTCAATTGCAACAGAAGCATACAATCAAGATAAATATAATAAAAATGGAGTTGATATGAAAAGCATTGCTGCGCAAGGTCTCTTTGGCTCGTCTATAGGGCTAGCATCAGGGGCGGCTGGGTTGGTCGGAAAAAATATTATTAAGAAGAGTGGTGTTATAGGTCGCCCTATAAATGAGTCACTAAAGACATATGAATATGAGTTGGGTGGCACTGTTGGATTTGGAGCTGCAACTTTAAAAAGCTACATAGAAAACAAGAAAGAAAATGGCACAAAATGATTTTTATACTAGCATGGAATTTGGCAATATTTGTAGTGATTATTTTTTTTGGTTTTAATGTAGCCTTTAATCTAATTTCTGCTGTTTTTACCGTATATTTGGTGCTTTGCATAGCAAAAAATAAAGTAAAAAAAGATGACTTCACCTTTGAGAGAATAAAGCATGGCGAATTTAAGTACGGTGGAGTTGCTTTTGTTTGGATGATATTTATTTTGATATCATGGATAACTTATGATGTTATAGAATTTTTAAAATAAATTTTTTTAATTTGTGCTTATATAGCCTCCTTGGGTGATTATTATATGGTTTATTGCAAAGATGAAAGCGAAGAGATAACAAAAAGAATGGCTATAAAATTTGGTCTTGAGAGGTCTTGCCTAAATTTGTTGTGAATTAATGGTATAAAGATTTTAAAATTTGGAAAGTCAAATTTTTTAAAAACATAAATGGAACAGACGATTGATGAAATTTGAAAATTTTTATAAAAATGTAAAAACAAGTAAGTATTTTGATAAGGATTCATTTATAGGACAAATAGTTCTTAACGGCATATGGTATGATGATAAATATTGGCGACTAGAAAAAGATCTGCTTGAAATTTATGATACATATAAAGGTGAAGTAAAAATTCCAAGAGAACTGTTTGCTGGGATAGTGTCTATATTGGATGTTTTTATTATGCATAGTACTCAAGAGCTTATATTTGAGAAAAAGTCTATCAAAAGGCCATATCTATCATTAGAATTTGACCCAAAAGAGAGACTGGAGGTGATAAGTAGCTACATATTTGGAATATACGATGGCGATATTGAAAGTGTTGATTTTGATTACACAGAGGATTTATGAAGTATTTTTATAAAAATTTAGCATATGAAAAATGCTATGATGAGAACTCATTTGTCGCAGGCCTTATGGATTATTTTGAGTGGAGCGATGAGAAGTATTGGCTATTAGAGAGCGACCTTGTAGAAATATATAAAAAATACCATAAAAAAGAGCTACCGATTAGGATAATGAGGGGTATAGTTTGACTATTAAATACCCCTTTATATCACTTTGGTCCTTTTAAGGTAAAGACAAGTGAGAGATCTTTTAAAAAGAAAAGTAACTATCTAATCAGTCCTTTGAAACCCAGCATGTCTGATAGAGTTAATAGGTTCAGGTCTTTGATCTTGGCTGTGTCTCTAGATGATGATAAATTTTTCTATACAGATTTTATATATGCTCCAAAATAATTGGTAGGCATCGACTACTCTGATATAGAAGAAGTAAGTGAGATATTAGAATAGTATAGAGACGAGGAGAAATACTTTAAAGAAAACATTCTTCTTGCAACTGAGAATGTAAATGCCAAGAATTTAGCGCTTATAACCTAAATAGCTGCAGCTATTGCAAGTTCAGGAACGTATAGCTTTAGCTATGGCAAACGTAGAAGCTAAGAGCCTAGCTCTAGTAGCTCAAGTAGCAGCTGCTGCAAAGGCAGCATCTAACTGGTATACATTTGGCTTTAGTGTAGGAGTAGCAGCTAGTGTAAATGGCCACAAATCAAAGTCAAACTCAAATGAAGTAATCTCTAACCCGTCAAATTTAAGTGCAAATAACATCAAAATACAAACTCCAAATGATACAACTATCACTGGCTCAAATTTAAGTGCCAATAACCTAATAGATATAAATACAAATAACTTAAACATAAACTCTAGCAAAAACACCTATACATCAGAAAGTAAAGATAAAAGCATAGGTGGAACTATGAGATATACTATGTATGGTGGCGGTGGCGGAAGTGCTGGGCTTAACTACTCTACTAGCAGCAGCGACACTGAAAGTCTAACAAATAACAACTCTCATCTTTACTCAGCTAAAGATATGAATATAAACACAGCCAATGACGCAACCATCAAAGGAGCAAATTTAAGAGCTGATGAGAGATTAAATTTAAAAGTAGGAAATGACCTAAGCTTAGAGAGTGTAAGGGATAAGTATGCTCACAATGAAAGAGCATATAGTGTAGGAGTAGACATAGGATTTAGTAGTGACAAATCACCAAACTCAAGCTTTGCTGATCCATCTAGCACAAAAGCAACTAGTACCAATGCAAATTTCTCTAGATCAAGATCAAATACTATAACCAAGCAAACCATACTCTCATCTATAACAGCCAATGAGCTAAATGTAGAGGTAGGTAAAAACACTCATCTAAAAGGATCACTACTAGCTAGCGGAAACTATGATGAAAACAATAAATTTATAGATAACCACAATCTAAATTTAAAGACAAATACCCTAAGCTATGAGAACCTATCAAATACAAGCTATGCTAAAGGAACAAACTTTAGTATAGGTGCTAACTATATATTAGAAGATAAAAACAATAAAGATAGCAAATCAAATAATAATCAAGAAGATAAATTTACAGGTCTTAAATCAATAGATCTATCTAACCAAAGAAATTTAAGCTACACACTATCTAAAAACCTAGCAACTCTAGGCAGTGGCAACATAGAGATAGCAGATAAAGATAACTCTGATGATATGGATAGACTAAATAGAGATACAACTAAACTAACAAAAGATATAGTAGATACTAGTATAAGCTCAAATGTAGATGGTAGTATGGATATTAGGCTTGCCACAAAAAAAGGAAGGGCTGAAGTAAAAAAAGAAGTAGAAGATGCAAATTATGGATTAAAAAAACTATCTGAGCAAATGCCAGATGAAAATAGTCGTAATAAAATAGTATCAATTATGGGAAAACTTCTTGTGTATGGAAGCATGCTTGCTTTAGATATAATACCAACCAGTTATAATAATGGTGGTTTATTTGGACAGCTTGTTGGTTCTTTCGGTGGAAAAGAGATTGCAAGTGACCTTATTTCTGTTTTTAGTAAAAACTCAGAAAAATATGAATTATATAAAGATAAAATGGTGAGGCTTGAGGATAGTAAATACTTTAAGACTATTAGTCCAGAAAAACAAGAAGAATTAAAAAAACTTTCGTATTTTAAAGATCTTTATGTATCTAAAGAACCTTTAGGAATAGATGTGGATACTATAACGCATCAGAATTCTGGAAATGGTATTTTAAATACGCCAATAGAGGCTATCATGAATGGACTTGAGCAAACAGGACAGATTAAAAAAGATGGCACAAGACTTGCCGGAAATACTATTGAACTAACTGTAAAATATAATCCAACGCGTGGATTTTTTTCTGATTTGCTTGAAGCAGCGCAGGATAAATTTAGTATAGGCACAAGTGACATGGCAAAGCAAGTTGGTAGTTTTATATCTGATGTAACCAATGCAGCAGAAGAAAAGAGAAAAAATGGAGAATATATTTTTGCTGTAAATTTTGCAGCACATTCTCAGTTAAATGCTTTAGCTCTAAATGCTATAAAGTGGGGGAAAGTACACTGGCTTTTTAGTCATCTAAGGGAGTTTGCAAGCACTACAAAGGAGGAAAAAAAGAAAAGTCCATACACTATTTCATCTTTTGGGTCACCTATAGATGCAGAAAAAATGCAAGATACATTAAGTGCAGTTGGTCTTGGACTTGCAGGGACGTTTTCCAACAAAGGTGATTTTGTAGCAGAAGGTCTTGGTGGAAATAAAGACGTAAATAAAAAAGCAGATGTGGTGGATCGCATAAATGTGTTAAATATTTCTAAATTATTTATGGACGGTTCACCGCATAGTTCTTATGTGTGTCAAGATTATGAAAAAGGGGGTGCTAGATGTGGTGTAAATTTTCAGTACTAAAGCTCATTACTATAACTTTTATTGCGCTCTTTTCCGGTTGTCATGATATTCCAAATATAACTACAAAGCATCTTAAACCAGGTATTATGCTTTCATCTTTTCAAGATGAAAGCATTACCTATATACTTCCCAGTAGTTTTGCTGATGTTGAGTGGCATTATTTTTTAAATAAAGAAAATGGTACAAGTATAGTCGACAGAAATCTGCCATCAATGTTCGCTGAAGAGTTTAAAATAAATTCTTCAAGAGCTTATAACGGTAGTATGTTACGAAGTAAATTAGAAATTCGCAAAGATAGAGAAGAAAGCATTGATAGGAGTATTTATGATATTTTGACTGGTTGGCAACCTTACGAAAAAGGATTCTTTACATATATTGATGGCGTAAAGTGTGAAGTGGGTTTTTTTGTAAGTTCCATAACTCAAATTGACTCTGCAAGTTATGGTATTGATTGCCCTTACTACGATATTAGTGGTAATATTTCAGTGTTATCAATTGGAGGCACTTTTAGATTATTTTTTGATCCGGGTAAACATAAAAACTATAAAGCAGAAGATATGGCAATACTATTTAAAAATGATATGAGTGAATTTTTAAAGTCGATAAAATTAAAAAATATGGATAGGGAAAGAATGAAAAAGGAGGGCTTGCTTTTTGATAGAATATATAACCCTAGGGATGAATTTGATGAAATAATCTATGAGTGGTTTGATCCAAATAAATTTGACTGCACAAAGTACCAAAAAGAATATCAGATCTGTAAAAAATCACATCTTTGGAAAGAGATACGTAAAAATAAAAAATTTTTTGATGAAAAATACTATGAAACAGAAAGAAAGATAAAGGGTTAAGATGCTTAAGTATAAAAAAATCATTTTTCTTTTTACATCTTTTTTATTTGTTGGTTGTTTTTCAAATAGCAGTCCTCAAGTGAACGAACAAAAAGTAGTATATAGCTATGATAGAAACTTAAAAGCCTATGCACCAGAAGCAAGAGGGAGTAGAGTAAGGCTAGATACTGAAGGGGTAAATAAATTTATAATAAATAAGATAGGACAAAACTTTGAATATAAAATCAGTGTCTATACTGAAGATGCTGATCATAGCGATGTAATAAAAGCAACAAACAAAGAGGAGAGAATGCAAGATAGAATGGAGTATCTTAACTCTCACGGAAAGATATTTTCTCTTAAATCAAATAGATACATTAAACTAAGCGATGAGTATATATCAAATTTATTATGTCTTGCAAAAACAAACATTAATAGTAGTATCTATGTGAATATTGAATATACTTGTCCCTTTTATAGCAAAAGCGGTAAGAAGAAATTTCTAATAGCAAAGATATCATTGTCAGACTATGCAAGAGATAAAACTATAAAAACTAAAGAAGAGCTATATGAGTATAAGATAACTCAGGCTTATAGTACCCTTAGGCAAGATATTAAAGTAGTAGCTGACTCTCTTTGGATAGATGAGATGGATATTGAAAGAATGAAAAGAGATGGCTTACTACACGAAAATGCCAAATATGGTGCTCAATACGAAAATGCTGTCGAATGGTTTAATCCGGACTTCTTTGAATGCAAAAACATAAACAAAACAAACCAAATTTGTGATGATAAACTAAAATTTAAACTCATACAAGACGAGTTGTCAAAATAAGGGTAGGCGAAACAAAAGTTATATGATAAAAAGAAATTTGGAACATCAAGATAATAAAACTAGCATTTTATTGGACTTGGTTCATTTTAAAAACAACATAGATGCATTAAAAAATATGTTATCCCAGATTGGTTTTGATAGTGAAACTGAGCTCGTTTCTATGTCAAGAGATGATATAGTAAAAATATTACAAAGAAGTTTGGATAAAAAGATATCTTTTTTAGAGCTTGAAGAGTGGGCAAATTTAATAGAATGTCGTGAAGAAATAGGTTTTACAGATGAGAAAATACAAGAAATGATCTTTAAACTAGCAAATCCTTATTTATATGGAGAGTTAGATGAAAAGCAGGTGCTAAGCTATTTAAACGAATTAGATGAAAAATGTGGTGATAAATATAAAATAGTAAATGTTTTGCGTTAAAAAGTGATGAAATTTCGACCTCGCCAGGAACTATTTTTCCAAAAGAAGAGTCAAATAAAAACGACAATATCCTCACTACACCGCAAACAGAGCAATATGATAAAATAACAAATGGCGGTGTAAATACAGATAATCCTTTTAATGAACCTTATATCGGTGGATTTGATGGAAAAGAACAGAATTTTAAAGATAATGTTTATTTTGCTGAAAAAGATAAAAAGTTATCAAATGGAGAAATAAGTAAATTAAAAAAGAACGGTATAGATCCGCACGATTTAAAGCCACATTCTGATTATGATTTGTATAAAGACAAAAAAGGCAATATTTTTGTCAAACTTAAAAACGGAAAAGGTCAAGGCGAACCAACCGGCTATAATATAAATGACTTTTAAGGAATTTATCATGGAAAAAAATGAAATATTTGTCATCTTGATGGCGACTTCCAATAACAAAATTGATATTAAGCAATTTGATAATATTAAGGTTACAAAAATATGGGAAAAGGGAGATAAAAAGCTCCCGAATAACAATGTATTAAAATACAAAAATTTTGGTTTGAAAATAGAGCAAAAATATCAAAATAAGCATTATATTCAAGA
>NZ_CABPVA010000001.1:970880-972364 GCF_902460595.1 Campylobacter concisus | reverse complement strand
TGGCTAATGGCAAATTTTACTATCGTGGCGTTTGGAAAGAGCCAACTAATTATGAAATTTCTATTTATTTTATAATAGCTTTTATTTGTTTATATTACAGTATGTCAAAAAAAGATAAATGATCTATCATATGGAAGTTGTGAATTTTGTAATAGACCCAAAAACCATAACATATGGGGCCGCCGGTGTAGAGATAGTAAATGATGTATTTAATAGTAGTATGCCCCCATCTACTGGTCTTGGTACGGTAGGTGCAGCAATAAATGACTTTTTTCAGAAGATAGCAATATAAAAAAGACACTTGGAATAGAAAATGAACGTTAAATTTGGATTTATCTTTTTAGGTTGTATTTTCCTTTTGGAGGCTATTTGGGCTTCATTTGGTGGCAAAATTTATTTTAGGTTTCATGGTTTGCAAGCTATTGACGAAAAAAGTATTTTTGGATTTTTCATTGTTGGGTTATTGTTTATATGTTTAGGATTTTTCTACAAATACAAAAAGTAAGTTAAATTTGAAGATGTAAATTTAGAAAAGAGCAGAAGCAATAACAACCAATTCAAGAAATAACTATGTTTTATAAATTCTGCTATGGCTTTATTGGCTTTGGATTTTTATTTATGGCTATTAGGATATTTGCAAACAAAAATTTGAAAGATTTGCAATTGAACATGATTTTTCCACTTTGGGTGATACTTATTTTATTCTAGTTATTATGAGCTTGGCAGCTAGTTTTGCATTTTTTTATCTTGCCTTCCGCTCCACAGAAAACATCAAAAAATACCCAGAGTATTTAGTATGTCTTAAATGTAAAACTACTTGGTGGTTTGGGCATTTACGTGATAAAAGTAAATGCAATTTTTGTGGTGGCAAGGTGATGGATGCAAACAAATATGGTGACTATATAAGAAAACTAGAATTTTTAGAAAAAAGGAAAAAGGGACCTAAAAGAAGAAGCGTCAGAAATAAACGCAAAAAGGATAAAGGCAGTGTTGGTACTTGATGTAAATTTACGAGTAAATAGGCTGAAGCTATGATTAAAATACGGATCATTATAGCAATATTTTTTATATTGCTATCATCTTTAAATTTATATAAATTATTAACTGGTGAAGGCTATAAAGGCGGAAAAGTACATGTTGTCTCAACTACACAGTCAATAATTATACAGATAATTTTAATCATTTTGTTGATCGCATATACGATATATTTGATAAGGCTAAATTCTAAAATACCAGAATTTACAAAGTGTCCAAAGTGTAAAAATAGTTATAATTACGCTGATACTAAAAATGGCAAATGCCCTAAATGTAATGTTGAAACAATAGAAGTCGAAAAATATTATAGGCAATTTCCAGACGAGTTAGAAAATTTGAAGATAGATAAAAATGGTTAGATATTGTCTTGCTTTGGTGATGATTGTAGCTGGGTTTAAAGTGTTGTTTGTTAAGCAATTTTGGTCGCAAGGTGCTTTTCATGATTTTTA
>NZ_CABPVA010000001.1:955757-964990 GCF_902460595.1 Campylobacter concisus | reverse complement strand
CATATATAGAGCCATGTAAAATTTATGCAATAGATAGCAATATACAAAGAGCATCATCTATAAAAAGCGGAATAAATTTGATAAATAGTGAGAATAAAAACAGATTTATCCAAAAATTTAACGAAGTAAAGCAAAGAGTTGGACTAGATAGTAAAGAGGTTAAACTAGAAGTGGGGTAGGGAGCGATATTCTAGTTTTATATTTTGGCGTTTGTAATAACAGGTAAGCAAATTAGCTAAATTTTAGCTATCTCTTAATGTATTTGTTACTACTTTCCATTCGCATTTGAGCTTTTCAAGGCTAAATTTGGCATTTGCAGGGCTGGTTGATGGCAGTTTTATCACTTCATTTTTTGTTGCTTTTATGATCTCATCTTCTAAATATTTTTTGCAAATTTCATAAGCTTTGCCGCCGTTTGCGTAAACTTGCGTGATATTTGCCTCTTTAAATAAAGGCCTTAAATTTACAGGTACGATCTTGCTCATTTTTGCGTCGCTTGAGCCCTCTATCTCGCATGATATCGCAGAATCATATATTGCGATGTGATGGGAAAGTAGAAATTTTATCTTTTCATCCTTGCTTTCTGGCAGCTGAGCGTTTAATATCCCAGCTAACACCCGCCAAAAGCGGTTTTGCGGATTTGTATAATAAAAGCCAAATTTACGAGAGATGACAGATGGAAATGAGCCTAGGATCAAAATTTTAGAGTTTTTATCAAAGATTGGCTTGAAAGGGTGCGTATGGCTCATTTTTCACCTTCTAAATTTGAAAATTTGGCCGCAAAAAAAACGGCTAAATTTAATGAAATTTTCTCTTGCCGTTTAAATTTGGCAAGAGAAATTTAAATTTACTCAGCGCTTTGAGTAGTCTCCGCGCTAGTTTCGACCTCGTCGCTAAAGTCTGCTAGGCTAAGGCGTTTTAGTTGGCGGTAGCGTCTTTGTGCATCGGCTTTGTTTTTAGCTAGTAGCTCGTCTGCGTGTTCAGGGTTGGTCTTTTTAAGCGAGTTGTAGCGAACTTCGTTTAGCAAAAACTCTTCATAAAGCGACCAGTCAGGCTCTTTTGAGGTGATTTTAAGCGGATTTTGCCCCTCTTTTAAAAGACGCGGATCGTATAGATATGTCGGCCAGTATCCGCATTTTGTAGCGAGCTCGCCTTGGCCGCCAGAGAGCGCCAAGCCGCCTTTGATACCGTGAGCGATGCACGGAGAGTAGGCGATGATGAGGCTTGGGCCGTCATAGGCTTCGGCCGCTGCGATCGCTTTTATCACGTTTGCTTGGCTTGCGTTTGAGTTGATCTGCGCTACAAATATGTTTCCATAAGTCATCGCGATGTAGCCAAGGTCTTTCTTTTGAGCTGGTTTGCCGCTAGCTGTAAATTGTGCTATCGAGCCAGCGCGGCTTGATTTCGAGCTTTGACCGCCAGTGTTTGAATAAACTTCGGTGTCAAGCACTAGCACATTTACGTTCTCGCCGCTTGCTAGCACATGGTCAAGTCCGCCAAAACCGATGTCATACGCCCATCCGTCGCCACCGATGATCCATTGCGACTTTTTGACGAGAAATTTCTTAAGCTCTAAAATTTCTTTTACGCCTGGTGCGCTTAAATTTTGCTCTAAAATAGGCAATAAATTTTTCGTGATCTCTTGCGTTTTAACGCCATCATTTTTGAAATTTATCCAGTCGTTGTAAAGCGCTGAAAGTGCGTTTGGCACGCTATCTATGTTGTTTCTCATGATATCTTCGATACGGTGGCGCATAGTCTCCATCGCCACGTTCATACCCATGCCAAACTCGGCGTTATCTTCAAATAGCGAATTTGCCCAGGCAACGCCCTTGCCTTCGTCATTTGTGGTGTATGGAGTAGATGGAGCTGAGCCGCCATATATCGAACTACAACCAGTCGCGTTTGCCACGATCATACGCTCGCCAAAGAGCCTTGTAATAAGCGTGATATACGGAGTTTCGCCACATCCCGGGCAAGCGCCGTGAAATTCAAAGAGCGGCTTAGCAAAGCCAACGCCTTTAACACTCTCTTTGTTCATGAGATCGTCTTTGTAAGCGACCTTTTTAAATAGATAATCAGCATTTTCTTGCTCGTTTTTGCCTAGCTCTTCTTCAAGCGGCACCATGACGAGCGATTTTTCCTTGCTTGGGCAGTTTTGCGCGCACAGCTCGCAGCCGGTGCAGTCTAGTGGGCTTACTTGGATTTTATATTTTAGCCCCTTGACCTCTTTGCCTTTGGCCTCTAGGTTGTGCTCTTTGACGCCATCAGGAGCTGCGTTAAGCTCGTTTTCGTCTATCAAAAATGGCCTGATGACGGCGTGCGGGCAGACAAATGCGCACTGGTTGCACTGGATGCAGTTTTGCTCGATCCATTTTGGCACCATTACGCCAACGCCACGCTTCTCGTAAGCCGTCGTGCCAGCTTCAAAGTGGCCGTCCTCGTAGCCTATGAAGGCTGAGACTGGCAGGCTGTCACCGCGAGCTGCATTTATCGGTTTTACGACGTTTTCGATGAAGCTGTTGCCGATGTATTTTTCCTCTTTTTGAGCGTCGTCTGTTAAATTTGCCCACGCAGGATCAACCGGCACTTTTATGAGCCCATTTGCGCCAACGTCGATAGCGTTGTAGTTCATCTGCACGATCGCCTCGCCTTTTTTAGCGTAGGCTTTGTGAGCGTACTCTTTCATATATTTTTGCGCATCTTCAAATGGTATGATGTCTGCAAGCTTGAAAAATGCCGACTGCATTATGGTATTTGTGCGGTTTTTAAGGCCGATATCGTGTGCTAGCTTTGTTGCGTTTATGATGTAGAAATTTATATTTTTGCTAGCTAAAATTTTCTTAACTTTATTTGGCAGCTTCGCTATGGTCTGCTCTGCGTCCCATATAGAATTTAATAAAAATGTGCCGTTTTCTCTGATGCCGTCAATCACGTCGTAAATTTCAAGATATGCTGCGACTGAGCAGGCTACAAAGTGCGGGTTTGAGACGAGATAGGTCGAGCGGATCGGCTTTTTGCCAAAGCGAAGGTGCGAGCGTGTGTAACCGCCTGATTTTTTACTATCGTAGGCAAAATATGCCTGTGCGTAAAGATCGGTCTTATCGCCGATGATCTTTATCGAGTTTTTGTTTGCGCCCACGGTGCCATCAGCGCCAAGGCCGTAAAATAAGCACTCTTTAACGCTCTCGTCGCTTAGTGAAATTTTCTCTCCAGTCGGTAGTGACGTAAAAGTTACGTCATCAACGATACCCACTGTAAAGCCATCTTTTGGCTCGTTTTGGTTTAAATTTTCAAATACAGCTAGCATCTGCGCAGGATCGACGTCCTTTGAGCTTAGGCCGTATCTGCCGCCAACTATGATCGGGGCGTCCTTTTGGCTATAAAATGCAGCTTTTATATCAAGATATAGTGGCTCGCCAAGGCTGCCAGGCTCTTTTGTACGGTCAAGAACGGCTATTTTTTTCACGCTCTTTGGCATCACGTCAAAAAGATACTTCGTGCTAAATGGGCGGTATAAATGCACCTTGATGATGCCCACCTTTTCGCCTTTTGCGTTTAGATAATCAACGACCTCTTCAAGAGTTTGTGTAACTGAGCCTATAGCTACGATGACGCGCGTAGCATCTGGGTCGCCGTAGTAGTTAAACGGCTTGTAGTCTCTGCCAGTGATCTTTGAAATTTCAGCTAAGTAGTTTGCCACGATATCTGGCACTGCGTTATAAAAGCGGTTGCTTAGCTCTCTTGTTTGAAAGTAGATATCATCGTTTTGCGCTGTGCCTCTTGTTTTTGGGCTCTCTGGATTTAGCGCTTCGTCTCTAAATTTCTGTAGCGCCTCTCTGTCAAGAAGTCTATCAAAGTGCGCGTAGTCAAGCACCTCGACCTTTTGAATTTCATGGCTCGTTCTAAAGCCGTCAAAGAAGTGTAAAAATGGCACACGGCCCTTGATCGCTGCTAAATGCGCCACGCCAGCGATATCCATCACCTCTTGCACTGAGCCGCTTGCTAGCATCGCAAAGCCAGTTTGACGACAGGCGTAGATGTCTTGGTGGTCGCCAAATATTGAAAGAGCCTGCGCTGCTAGTGAGCGTGCTGAGACGTGGATGACGCCAGGAAGGAGCTGGCCTGCTATCTTATACATATTTGGAATTTTTAAAAGTAGGCCTTGAGAAGCTGTGTAGGTCGTAGTTAGCGCACCAACTTGTAGCGAGCCATGCACCGTGCCAGCTGCGCCACCCTCGCTTTGCATCTCGACTACTTTTACTGGCATACCAAATAAATTTTTCTTGCCCTGCGCTGCCCAAAGGTCAGTGTAGTCAGCCATAGGCGAGCTAGGAGTGATAGGGTAAATTCCAGCTACTTCAGTAAATGCGTATGACGCGTAAGCTGCGGCCTCGTTTCCGTCCATAGTTTTCATTATTTTTGACATATTTCCGCCTTAAAATTATCTTAAAAATGGCTTTATTATAAAGAAATAATCCAAAATTTGTCATTAATCTCTATCATTAAAAAATTAAAATTTATAAATAACTAAGATGTAAGTCAAATTTTAATATCGTAGGGGCAAAGTAAAAAGGATGAAATTTTGATAAATATTCATAAAATAGCCTATCTAAGGGTTATCGCGCTAACCTTTGCAGCTTTTATATTTAATACAACTGAGTTCGTGCCGGTGCCGCTTTTAAGTGACATAGCGAAGGATTTTGAGATGAGCACGGCTGATACTGGGCTCATCATCACGATATATGCGTGGAGTGTG
Organism: Campylobacter concisus; assembly: GCF_902460595.1. GTDB lineage: Bacteria > Campylobacterota > Campylobacteria > Campylobacterales > Campylobacteraceae > Campylobacter_A > Campylobacter_A concisus_BL. The sequence continues at coordinate 960,231 of NZ_CABPVA010000001.1, read as the reverse complement.
ACGATACTCTCGTTACCTTTTATGTTGCTAACTGCAAATTTAGAGCGAAGGTCGCTACTTTTAAAGGTTTTTATCATTTTTGTCGCTTCTCACGCACTTTGCGCTGTTGCTTGGAATTTTACTGTTTTAGTCATAGCTCGCGTGCTAATAGCCATCGCACACGCCATATTTTGGTCGATCACCGCTTCGCTTGCCGTTAGAGTTGCGCCTATCAATAAAAGCTCGCAGGCTCTGGGACTTTTAGCACTTGGCACATCGATGGCGATGATACTTGGCTTGCCACTTGGCAGGATTTTAGGCGATAGCTTGGGCTGGCGTGTCACATTTGGGCTCATAGGAATTTTTGCTGTGGGCGTTGGCGCTTGGCTATATAAAATTTTGCCGCTTTTGCCTAGCAAAAACTCAGGCTCGCTAAAGAGTTTGCCAGAGCTTGCAAGAAATGGCTTTTTGATGGTGATATTTTTGCTAACAGCTATCGTTATCAGTGCGCATTTTAGCACCTATAGCTACATCGAGCCGTTTGCTAAAGATATAAGCGGTTTTGATGGTAAATTTATCACTATATTTTTGCTTTTGTTTGGCGTAGCCGGTATCGTAGCAAGCGTGCTTTTCTCTAAATTTTATAAGCTCATACCAAATGCTTTTACAGCTACCTCAATAGCGATCATTTTAGCCTGCTTGCTGACGTTAAATTTCATCGCTACAAATGAGAGTTTGATGCTTGCGCTTGCCTTTATCTGGGGGCTTGGCATAGCTGGGATAAATATGAGCTTTCAGATAAAGGTACTAAATTTAGCCTCAAATGCCACGGACGCTGCGATGGCGATATATTCAGCCATTTATAATATCGGCATAGGAGCTGGCGCGCTAATAGGTCATCAAACGATAGTTCATCTTGGTGAGCAAAATATTGGCAATGTTGGCAGCGTTTTTGCAGCGGTTGGACTTGTCATCTTTCTCGTTGCGGCGGTTAAATTTAAAAAGGCTAATTAAATTTAGCCTTTTTAAAAAACCAAAAACGTTACAAATTTCTACAAATAAGTGATAATAAATATCATAACTAAGAATAATTTTAGCTAAGCTTTTTTATAATCGTTATCAGAAAACGAATAAATTTTAGGAGCTTGTTATGTCAGTTTTAGTTATCGGAGCAGATGAGATCACGCCTATTAAGGCTGTTTTGCATGATTTGGGAGCTGAAAAGATAGAGCACTGGGACGCTAGAAACGAAAACCGCGTAAATCGCAAGCCGATCCCACAAGACACCGAGTGCGTGGTGATGCTAACTAGCTTTTTAAACCACAACACGATGAAGACTATTAAAACTCAAGCAAAAAAGAGAAATATCCCTATCGTTTGTGCAAAAAGAAGCGTTAGTTGCGTATTTTGCGAGTATTGTAAGGTCTTTGGCCTAGATAAGGAATTTGGATGCAAAGAATAATCGATGAAGTTCGGGTTTTTATCAGATATTGGCGAAATAACTCCAAGTATTTTTGCAAAGCTTGACAAGCTTTCGCGTGCGAAAATTTTTATTGCACTTTATAATGTTGGCGTAGAGAGCGAGCTGAAGATCCCGCTTTCTTACGCTAAATTTCTAAATTTCAAAGATATTTTTGATGCTAGGATAAATTTCTTACTGCGCGATAAATTTTTAAATTTTAAACCAGTTGATAGCTTTTGCATACCTTCAAACATCATCATAAATGGCTACTTAAAAGATGATCTCTCAAATATCAAATTTATAGCAAAAGAGCCAAAGATGGCCGCTGCAAAGATGATAAAAATGCTTTATAGAAGCGGTAAATTTGAGCTTTGCATAGATGCAGCGCAGATGTTTTGTCAATTTGTTTATGATAAAATACGCCTCCGCCATCAGGACAAAGAGGTCGTGCTAAATGGCGGCGTCATCTCGGTCAAAAAAGATGGCAAAAATTTACTCAATGTCATGCCAAGCTTTAAAAAAGTGAGCTTTGATGATATGAGAAATTTAAACGACGACATCGATGCAGCCGTTTGCGCGCTTGGTAGTGAGTGCGAGATGGTTTATATCGTCTGCCCTAGAAATGAGGAATTTAGGCGGCATGTTGAGGTTAGGCACTGCTTTGCAAGAGGGTGCATAAAGCTCGTGCCTTATACGATTATTAGTAAAATTTTTTAAAAAGGATAAAAATGATAGGTATAGTTTATGGAAGTAGCATGGGAAATACCGAAGATGCAGCAAAGCTTATAAGCGAGGGTTTGGGGCTTGAAAACGAGCTTTTAAACGTCTCTGATGTGGACGCAGCAAAGATAAATAGCTTTGATAAGCTCATTGTTGGCACATCGACCTGGGGTAGCGGCGACCTGCAAGACGACTGGGACGCATTTGACTTTAAAGCGTTAAATTTAAGTGGCAAAACGGTCGCTGTTTTTGGCATGGGCGATAGCGAGAGCTACTCAGATGAGTACTGTAACGGCATGGCAAAGCTTTACGATGAGGTCGTAAAAGCTGGCGCAAAGGTAGTGGGTGAGGTTAGCACTGATGGATATACATTTGATGGTTCTGATGCCGTAAGAAATGGTAAATTTGTGGGTCTAGCGCTTGATGCTGATAACCAAAGTGACAAGACTGAGGGTAGAATTTCAGCTTGGATCGAGCAGATAAAACCATACTTTGCATAGTTAAATTTAGCTAGATCTTCTAGCTAAATTTATATATCCATAGCCGAGATAAAGCTTTTTATCCTCTCATTTTGGCTGTTAAAAAACTCATCTACTAAGCCATCAAACGCGATCACGCCTTTATCTAAAAACAAAATTCTATCAGCTATCTTTCTAGCAAAATTCATATTATGAGTGACGATGATCATAGACTTTTTCTCTTTTGCAAGAGATAAGATGACCTTTAAAACTTCAGCCTCTAGCTCTGGATCTAGCGCACTTGTAGGCTCATCAAGTAGCAAAAAGTATGGATTTACAGCTAGCGCTCTAGCGATGGCTACACGCTGTGCTTGTCCGCCTGAGAGCCTGTTTGGATAGGTATCTTCTTTGTGGCTAAGACCAACTTTAGCTAAAAGCTCTTTTGCCTCTTTTATCGCCTCGTTTTTATCCTTTTTTTGAACATAGATCGGAGCTTCGGTGACATTTTGAAGTGCTGTTAGGTGCGGGAAGAGGTTGAAGCTTTGAAAGACCATGCCTGTTTTTTTGCGAATTTCTAAAAGCTCTTTTGAGCTAAGCTTCTCTTTAAAATTTACACTCCTATCATCTACCTCTAAAGTGCCACTTTGTGGGATCTCAAGTAAATTTATGCATCTAAGAAGCGTTGATTTGCCACAACCAGATGAGCCAACTATCACGGTCGTTTGCCCCTCTTTAAAGCTTGTATTTATGTTATCTAGCACCAAATGATCGCCGTAAGATTTGCTTATATTTTTAAAATTTATAGCCATTAGACATACCTTGAGACAGCTTTTTCAAGCCTTGATTGAAGATAGGTTAAAAGTGTGCAAACCACTAGATAGATGAGTGCTGCTAGGATGTAGAGGATGAGTGGCTCAAAGGTTCTTGCTGCGATCCTTTGAGCGACCATAAACATATCTACCATCGTTATAGAAGCTGCTAGTGAAGTGTCTTTAACAAGGCCTATAAATGTGTTTGAAAGCGGAGGGAGTGAGATCCTCACTGCTTGAGGCGCGATGATGCGTTTTAAAATTTGATAGTGCGTCATGCCAAGCGATGTGGCGGCCTCCCACTGACCTTTTGGCACAGAAAGTATGGCAGCCCTTACAGATTCAGACGCATAAGCGCCCACGTTTAGGCTAAATGCGATAGTCGCCGCACTCCAAGTATCAAGCGTGACGCCGATGCTAGGAAGTCCGTAAAATACAATAAAAAGCTGCACAAGAAGCGGCGTGCCACGAAATATCCAAACATAGGTGGCAAATATAAATTTTAAAATTTTTATATTTGAAAGCCTTGCTACTGCTGTGATAATGGCGATGACAAGCCCTAGCGAAAACGAGAGCAAAGTAAGTGGGATCGTCACTTTTAAAAGTGCGATGATCATCGGTAGCGTCGAGCTTGAAACAAGCTCGATCACTCTATCTAAATTTTCCATTTTTGCCTTAACTATTCCTTATTTTTGAAGATATAAAAAAACATACATAAAATTATTATGAAAAATATAATTGGTAGATATATGTTGAAAGCTTCTAGGTTACTCTCTGAACCAAATAGTGGCAATATGCCTTTTGCTTTTTGTAAAAACTCAACACTTAATAAATTTAGATAATCATTCCAAACACTTAGAAGCGCAATGAATTGAAATAAAGTTATAAATAAGAGTATTTTATTTTGTCTTTGCTCCATTTTGGAGCTTTTCTTGGTGTAAATTCTTGCTAGATAATCTTTAAAATAGACAACATATTCGTTTGAAGTTTTGATCATATTTTCTATATTCCATTTTTCTTCTATTGCGTGGTAAATTTTACTATCG
>NZ_CABPVA010000001.1:946652-955107 GCF_902460595.1 Campylobacter concisus | reverse complement strand
ATTCTTTATCATTTAAGTTTTCTAAGATGGCTACATTTGTTATATTGCCGCTATTATTTAGTATTTTAAGGCTATCTGCACTATCTTTTAAGTTAAAATTTACATCTATAAAATTCATTGCCTCTTTGATTAAGCTATCTTGCAAATTAAAAATAATAGACGGTAGATACGAACTATCGGTTTCTTTAACAAAGATATTGCGAATACAATTATAAAAATCTAATTTGTCTTGTTCATGCCTTGTGACATTTTCTATATTATTTAGTGGCAAAACAAAGCCAAGCTCATACACTATACAAAATTGAAATAGCCTATAGTCAAACATTAAGTATGCTTGCAAGTCATGTTCATCTATAAAATCAGATATATTAAATTTGTCGTTGATATTAAAATGATCACTTTTCAGTTCTGCTTGTAAATCTTTAGAATTTATAAGTTGGTTATCTAAAATTATAAATGAACTATATAGATTAAAAAGCTCATCCATAGTTTGTTTCCAACAAGGTGCTTTAACGTTTTTATATTTTTTAAAATTTTCAATATTTATTTTTGTATCAAAGAGCTTTATTAGCGTTTGTGTATTGATTTCTATTGGTTGAATAATTGTGGTTTTAATATGTATCACAAAAACCCTTTTTCTTTATCGTCAAGGTACTCTTTTTTTAATGGTTCTTTGTTGTAGTCTATGACTATTTCATCATTTTTATTTATTTGTTTTATTGTTTCTATGCGAATTGGATTGTATTTTATCTCTACATTTGGCACACTTGAATGATTTATATAGCTGTATTTTGTTCTAAATGCTCGTACAAGTAATGTTTTATTGCTAAGTGCATTCCACTCCATAAAAATATAGTTTTGATATTTCCCTAAATTTATACTCTTTGCTATTTCATCATAGTGATCCCAATTCATTACTTGTCCATCTAAAAAGCAAAGTATTGTGCCACTATCTAAATTTTTATTAGCAAAAAGTCCAAATCCATGAATTTTACTTTCAGCAATATATGTAAAATTTATATTATCTATTACGGTTTCATCTATAAAGTCTATGTCTTTTGTTACATCTGTATCTTTTTCGCTCAAAATTTCTCCTAGTTCTCAAAAGGTAAAGCCAATAAAAATATTGGCTTTAAAATCATTTTGAAATATCTTTTCCAAAATATTTCATTGAAATTTCGCTTATCTTGCCCTCGGCTTTTAGCTCATTAAGCGCTTTGTTTATAGCTTCTAGTAGCTCAGTGTTGCCCTTTTTAAGAAGTGCAGCTGTTGGCATCGGCTCGTTGCTAGTGTATGCGATCTTTAGCGGTGCATTTGGGCGTTGTTTGATGTAGTCAAAAAATGTGACGTTATCATTTATCGTATCATCAGCTCTTTTTGAGATGATAAGCTCCACGCCTTTGCTAAAGCCATCAGCCACGACCACTGTTGCGCCGTTTTTCTCAGCTATCGCTGCCCAGTTGCTAGTTGCAGAGTGCACGCTTTTTTTGCCCTTTAGGTCAGCAAAACTTCTGATGTCGTTATTGTCTTTATGCACGACTATTACGGGATATGGCATGGTGTAAGGCACGCTCATGTCATACTTTTTCTTTCTATCTTCGCTTATGCTAACTTGATTAAATACAACATCTGCTTTGCCAGCGTCAAATGCCGCAAGCATCGCATCCCATGGGGCTGTTAGAAACTCTATCTTTAAATTTAGCTTCTTTGCTACAGCTTTTGCGATATCTACGTCATAACCTACTAGCTCGCCCTTTTCGTCATAAAATGAGTAAGGTGAGTAAGTGCCTTCAGTTGCAACTATAAGCTCGCCTTTTTTGATAGTTGAAGCATTTAAATTTAAAGCTAAAAAAGCACCTGCGATAAAGCCAAAAATGGGCTTAAAATTCATTGATTCTCCTTATTTAGAAATGTCTTTGCCGAAGTATTTAAGCGAAATTTCGCTTAAAACTCCTTCTTTGCTAAGCTCATTTAGGGCATTATTTATCTTATTTAGTAGCTCTTTGTTACCTTTTTTAACAATCGCAGCCGTATACATAGGCTCATCACCAGCTTCGATGATCTTTATAGGGGCGTTTGGATGTTGCTTGATGTAGTCATAAAACATCACAGCATCATCTATCGTATCATCAGCTCTTTTTGTGATGATCAAATTTATCTGATCGCTCAAACTATCGGCCACAACTAGCTTGGCGCCATACTTTTCAACGGTTGGTATCCACATGCTATTTACTGAATGCACGCTTCTTTTTCCTTTTAGATCAGCAAAGCTTTTGATGTCGTTATTATCTTTATGCACGACGATGGCTGAGTAAGAGAGCATATATGGCACGCTGTAGTCATACTTTTTCTTTCGCTCGTCGGTTATGCTAACTTGGTTAAATACCACATCAGCCTTGCCAACGTCAAATGCCGCAAGCATCGCATCCCATGAAGCTTCGATAAATTTTGGCTTTACGCCTAGTTTTTTAGCCACAGCTCTTGCTATCTCTACGTCATAGCCCATTAACTCATCTTTTTCATTGTGAAATGAAAATGGTGAATAAACACCCTCGGTCGCTATCCTTATGACGCCATCTTTCTTGATCTGCTCGTAAGAATTTGCCAAGGCAGAATTTAAAGAGAACAAGCAGCCAACTACGAAGGTTGCACCAAATTTAAAAGCACTAGAAAATTTCATACAAAACTCCTTATTAAGAAAAATAAAATCAATAATGGAATTTGCAAAAAAAGAAAATTTTTTAAGATTTATGCAAATGTCAGTCGCAACTGCGACCTATGTGATATTTTGGCGCTATTTTATCACAAAAATAAAAGAGCGGCGCCTCACTCCGCTAAAAGTGAGACCGCTAGAGCTTTAACGCCCTTAAAATCAACCTTTCCGCTTGCAAGCGTTGGGATATCATCAACGATGAATATATAACTTGGCATCATTATCGGAGCTAGGCTACTCTCTTTTAAAATTTGCTCGATATTCTCAGGCTCTGTGCCACTTTTTACTAAAAGTGCGATTGCTTCGCCCTTTTTGCTATCTGGCACGTTTGCACTGCTAAAGACAACGTCGCTTCCGAGCACCTTTGCAAGCTCTTCTTCGACGCTTCCAAGGCTTATCATCTCGCCGCCAATTTTAGCAAATCTTGAGTATCTATCGACGATAAAGACAAAGCCGTTTTCGTCTATGTGGCCTTTATCGCCGGTTTTATAGTATCTGACGCCGTCAATATGCGTGATGACGTCGCTTGTTTTGGCTTCGTCGTTTAGATAGCCTTTCATCACCTGCGATCCGCCGATCACGATGAGTCCGTCGGTGCCAGTTTCTAGCTCTTCAAGCGTTTCTGGGTCGATTATCTTTATGATGGTGCCAGGCAGAGGCATGCCAACGCTGCCTGGTCTATTAAATGTAAGCTCTTTTAGGCTCTCTTTTTCTAGGATATTTGGCATATTTACAGCCGCCACCGGCGCCGTTTCGGTAGCGCCATATCCTTCATAAATTTCTATGCCAAATTTGAGCCTAAACTCGTCTTTTATCTCAGGTTTTAGCTTTTCAGCCCCAGCTACGACCATTCTGGCACTTTGAAACATCAGCGGATGAAGCTTTTTGTTTCTGGTGTAGAGCCTAAAGAACGTTGAGGTGCCAAAGATGATGCTAGCGCTGTGTCTTGCGGCCATTTTACCGATAGTCGCTCCGTCTGTTGGGTCAGGTACGCTTATCATTTTTATACCCTCGCAAAGCGGCATGAGCGTGGTGACTGTTAGGCCAAATGAGTGAAATACTGGGAGTGAATTTAAGATCACGTCATCTTTTTTGAAATTTAGAAGTTCGCTTATTTGCTTAATGTTTGCAAGTAAATTTTTATGGCTTAGCTCGATGCCTTTTGGCTCGCCTTCGCTGCCGCTACTAAATAAAATGGTAGCCGTATCCTCTAAGCTTACACGCTTAAAATAGCAAAGCTTGATGAGCCAAGCTGGAGCAAAAAAGGCAGTTAAAAGCGCTAAAAATTTCTCTTTTTTTGAGACGCTGGCTGAGAGATCTTCAGCAAATTTAGCCTTTTCGCTCATCGCATCTTTTAGATCAAAGCCCTTAAGTGCGAGCTTTTCAAGAAATTTGCTAGAGGTGATGACTGTATTTATATTTGCCTTTCTTAGGGCGTGATTTAGCGAGGTCTCATTTAGTGTGTAGTTTAAATTTACGCTTACTTTGCCCATGGCAAGAAGCGCCATATTGACGATAGCTGCGATGCTTGAGCTAGGTAGCAAGATGCCTATATTCTTCTCATCTTTTAGCTCGCGTTTGAAAATTTTGATAAAGACTAAAACAGCTGTTATAAATTTCAAATTGCTTAAATTTAGCCCAGTGCTGTCGCTCACACACTCTTTAAATTTATCCTCTTTTGCGTTATTTAGCCATTCGCTTGTTAGTGGTTTTTGCCTTGAGATAAAGCTCTCCCACGATGAAAAGCTAAGCTCAAGCACCTTTTGCTTCATCTTTGCAGCGTTTATAAATGTGGTTATTGGCTTGCCAAAGGCGACGATGATGTCGCGTCTGCCGTTTTTAGAAGTGAGGTCTTTGTAAAATTTACTAGCTCTTGAAAAGCTCGAACCCCAAAGGCCACGAAGGTAAAATGGCACGATGCAAATTTCTTCTAGATCTCTGATGATAAGCTCAAAGCCCTTTTGAAACTCATTTATCTGGCCGTTGTAGCTGATGTGGCCCTCTGGGAAAAGTGCGACCACTTCGCCATTTTTTAGGCACTCTCTAACTAGCTCGATCGACTCTTTGCTAGCGCCTGCGCCTATTGGGATCACTTTAAAAAATTTAAAAATTTGCTTTAGATACCATTTGTTATAGATCGTTCTATACATGACAAATCTTATGCCCCTTGGGCTTGCAGCTTGAAGCACGAGCCAGTCGATCCAGCTGATGTGATTGCCAAGAAGTAGTGCGCCGCCACTTTGCGGTAAATTTTGAAGTCCTTCAACAAAAAAGCGGTACTTTGTCTTTAAAAATGGCAACAAAAGCAGCCTTGTGAAAAGATGTGGAAGCTGTAAAATGGCGTAAAAACTGCCGACTAAGCAAACAAGCGCTGTAAAGACAAAGAGGCCAGTGGTTGAAATTTCAAAATATACTAAGCCTATGCCAATGGCTAGAAATAGTAGCATTGAGACGTTTTGCAAGAAGTTGTTTGCCGCCATTATCTTTCCGGTGCTCTTTTGTGGCGCAAAGTACTGGATCATCGCATTTAGCGGCACTATAAATATGCCTCCAAAAAAGCCAAATGCAAATGAACTAAGGCTCACTACGCCGATGCTTGAGCCAAATGCGAAAAATAAAAGCGAGAAAAATATACCCATAGCGCCCATCGGTACTATACCAAGCTCGATGTGTAGCTTTGACATAGAGCCAGCCACGTATGAGCCAAATGCGATACCTATGGCGCTTACTGCAAGGATCGCTTGCACTGCTAGAGAGCTGTCGTCATTAAAAACTGCCTTGTAGTGAGCTGGGAAGGCTGCGATGATGATCTGAGAGATGCCCCAAAATATGCTAAGTCCAGCGATGCTTAGCCAGATATTTTTATCTGATCTTACCTCTTTTAAATTCTCTCTTAAGTAGCTAAGGCTGATGTATCTTTTAAGCTCAAATTCTCCGCTTTGTTCGTTTGTTTCGCTGATATAAGGTAGCTTGTAGGCAAAAAATGCTTCAAGCGCGCTAAATACGACTAAAAAGATACCGATAGGATAGACGCTTTTTAAAATTTCTTCTGAGTTTTCGCCTTGGATGTATAAATTTTCAAATATAAATGAAAATAAAAATGAGCTAACAAGTATCGCTACGATGGTGAGCGCTTGGATGACGCCGTTTGCTGTGCCAAGTCGCTCAGTGCCGACAAGTGCTTTGATGATGCCGTATTTTGCTGGCGAGTAGATCGCACTTTGAGCAGCCAAAATGAGTGTGAGTGCAAATGCCACGCCAAAGGCACCCAAAAGGTAGCTAATAAGCACCGCAACGCTGATAACAACGCCAAAGACGGCGCAAATTCTAATAACCTTTGTCTTTGCAAATTTGTCATTTATAAAGCTTGAAGGCGAAAATAAAAATATAAATGGAAGCAAGATCATTGCATTTATAACGGCTGTTAGGATAAAAAGCGTATCGCCTGAGTAGGTCTTTAAAAGGACGTTTTGAATTGTTATTTTGTGCGCTAGATCGACACTTGCGTTTAAAAATGCGATCGCAAGGTAGGGCAAAAAGCCAGTGACTTTTAGTAAATTCCTCATGAATAAAGCCTTTTTGGATTTAAAATTTTGTAAATCTAACAGCAAAATATTTAAAATATCATTAATAAAAAACTCTAGCCATAAATTTTGTGGTGAAATTTCTTTGAAAAAATTTAAATTTTATATGCTTTTTGATAAAATCCGCCTATCAAAAATAAGGAAAAATTTATCATGAACTATGAAATCATCGTCGTTGGCGGCGGACATGCTGGCATTGAGGCAAGTCTTGCGGCTGCTAGAATGGGCAAGCAAACTTTACTGATCACTATCTTAGCCGAGCAAATAGGCGCTGCAAGCTGCAACCCAGCCATCGGAGGCCTTGCAAAAGGGCATCTTGTAAAAGAGATCGACGCGCTTGGAGGCCAAATGGGACTTACAACTGACGCTGTTGGCATCCAGTTTCGTGTGCTAAATGAGAGCAAGGGCCCAGCAGTACGTGGTAGCCGCGCTCAGATCGATATGGATAGATACCGCGTTTATATGAGAAATTTGCTTTTAAACACTCCAAATTTAGAAATTTCTCAAGAGATCGCCACTGAGATTTTAAGCGAAAATGGCGAAGTAACAGGCGTTAAAACCCACCTAAATAACATCTATAATGCAAAAAAGGTGATAATTACAACTGGCACATTTTTAAACGGGCTAATCCACGTTGGATTTAACAAACTTGAAGCTGGCCGTGTGGGCGAGCTAAGCGCAAAGGATCTAAGCTCTAGCCTAAGGGAGCTTGGGCTAAATTTAGGCAGACTAAAGACTGGAACATGCCCAAGGATCGACGCAAAAACGATAAATTTTGAAATTTTAGAGAAGCAAGATGGCGATGCAAAGCCAGTTGCGTTTAGCTTTAGAACTAAAAATTTCTCCCCAACGCAGCTGCCATGCTACATCGCCTATACAAACGAAACCACCCATGAGATAATCCGCTCAAATTTTGACAAAGCGCCGCTTTTTACAGGTCAGATCGAGGGCATCGGACCAAGATATTGCCCAAGTATCGAGGATAAGATAAACCGCTTTGGCGATCGCGACAGACACCACCTTTTCATCGAGCCTCAGACTCTTGAAGCGACAGAGTACTACATAAACGGCTTTTCAACGAGCCTGCCTTATGAGGTGCAAGTGCAAATGCTCCGCTCTGTAAAGGGTTTTGAAAACGCCAAAATCGTAAGGCACGGATATGCTATCGAGTACGACTACGTCGAGCCAACGCAGCTAAAACATAGCTTGGAGACTAAAAAAGTAAAAGGGCTATACTTGGCTGGGCAGATAAACGGCACGACTGGATACGAGGAGGCCGGCGCTCAGGGGCTAATGGCTGGTATAAATGCTGCGCTTTCGCTGGACAACAAAGAGCCGCTTATCTTGCGCCGTGATGAGGCGTATATCGGCGTTTTGATAGATGATCTTGTGACAAAAGGGACAAAAGAGCCATATAGGATGTTTACGAGTAGGGCGGAGTATCGCTTGCTTTTGCGTGAGGAAAATGCCATTTTAAGGCTTGGCAGATATGGGCATGAGCTTGGACTGCTTGATGATGAGACTTTTAACGAGATCAAAAATATAAAAAGAAATTTAAAAGAGGGGTTGGAGTTTTTAAACAGCACTCAGATCACGCCAAGCAAGGCAAATTTAGAGCTTTTAGTAAGTCTTGATGAAGAGCCGATCAGCCAAAACGTGAGCCTTCAAAAGATAGTTGCTAGAAAGAGCTTTACGGCTGAAAAACTAAGAAAGCTTGATGAGAGATTTGCCACACTTGATGATGCGAGCATGGATCAAATTTTAACCGAGTGCAAGTATCAGCACTACATCGGCGAGCAAAAAAATCAGATCGAAAAAATGAAAGATATGATGGATGTAAAAATTCCTGAAAATTTCGACTTTAGAAGTATAAGCGGTCTTAGCAACGAGGTGGTCGAAAAGCTTGAGAAATTTGCCCCGCCAACGCTCTTTGCGGCGAGTGAAATTTCAGGTATCACGCCAGCAGCTATCGATATCTTGCATATCTACATAAAGATGAGCGAGAAAAAGGCTTAAATTTAAGCCTTTTATGGTTTTAAAGTTTAACTAGCGTTTAAAACTTAAAACAAAGTCACTCGTTTTTAGTAGTTGCTATTTATAATTTTTTAAGTTTAATAAATTTTATTATTAAAATTTTCTATTTTTCAAGCGCTAAAAT
>NZ_CABPVA010000001.1:941113-946344 GCF_902460595.1 Campylobacter concisus | reverse complement strand
ATTTATAGAAAGGAAATTAATGTCAGTAAAGCAAGAAAGACGAAGCTTTATCGGCCTTGCGTTTGGTGCAGTGGCAGCTGTGGGTGGCGCGATGTCACTAGTTGCCATGAAAAAGACCTGGGATCCGCTCCCTAGCGTAAAAGCTGCTGGTTTTACAACCGTCGATCTAAGTCCGATCAAAGATGGCGAGATGAGACAGGTTGAGTGGCGTAAAAAGCCTATCTTCATCCTCAAAAAAAGTCCAGATATGGCTAAAAACGACAAGAGAGATGTTGTCGTTGGAGATGCGAGATATGTAGTTCTTATCGGACTTTGCACACACTTAGGATGTATCCCTGAGTACAAGTCTAGCAAGCAAATTTTTGTCTGTGCCTGTCATGGCGGCGAATTTAACGTCGATGGCATACAGACATACGGACCTCCACCAAGACCGCTTGATATCCCACCATTTAAGATAGATGGAACCAAGCTAGTTCTAGGCGAAACAAGCCCAGAATATGAAAAATTAGTAGCTAAAGCTTAGGAGGTTAGCGATGTCTTTATCTCATAAATCAACTGGCGTTATTGACTGGCTTGACCAGCGCCTAGCTTTTACAAAACTGATGAAGGTTCTAGTTAGCGAATACTGGATCCCAAAAAATATAAATTTCCTTTGGGCGATGGGCGTTATCCTAACGACACTTTTCTTACTTTTGATCATCACTGGCTTTTTGCTTATGATGTATTACAAACCAGACATACATTTAGCATTTGATAGCGTAAATTACACTATCATGCAAGAGGTCGAGTACGGCTGGCTGTGGCGTCATATCCACGCGATTTCAGCATCGACTATCTTTCTTATCATGTATATCCACTTGCTTACTGGACTTTACTATGGCTCATACAAAAGAGGCAGAGAGGTCATTTGGGTAAGTGGTATGGTGCTATTTATCTGTTTTTCAGCAGAGGCATTTAGCGGCTATATGCTCCCATGGGGTCAGATGAGCTACTGGGCGGCTACTGTTATCACTCAGCTCTTTGGTGGCGTGCCAGTTATCGGCGATGCTTTGGTTGAGTGGATCAGGGGCGATTATGCAGTTGGCGACTCGACACTTACAAGATTTTTCATGCTTCACGTATGCTTGCTACCACTTGTAACTATCGTTGTTTTGGTTATCCACTTCTACTCACTAAGAGTTCCACATGTAAATAACCTAACAAGCGAAGATATCGACTTTGACGTAGAGGCTGAGGTCTATCTACACGGCGACAGAGCAAAAGCTAAAGTTATACCATTTTGGCCAGGATTTTTAGCAAAAGACTTCATGTATGTATCATTTTTTATGATATTTGTTATGTATCTTGTTTGCTATCACTTTGGCTTTGCGATGGATCCTATCAACTTTGAGCCAGCAAATCCACTAAAAACTCCACCACACATCTATCCAGAGTGGTATTTCTTGTGGCAATATGAAATTTTACGTGGCTTCTTCTTTGATATAGCAGGAATTTCAGCTTATAACATCGGTCTTATCGCGTTTGCCTTTGCGGGCGTGGCATTTATGCTTATACCGCTCTTTGATAGAAGCGACCTTGTGGCACCAGCTCACAAAAGACCACTATTTTTCGTATGGTTTTGGGTTCTAGTTGCTGACCTTATCGTATTATCTGTATATGGCAAGCTTCCAACAGGCGGTATCAACGACTGGATAGGATTTTATGCATCACTGCTATTTTTAGTGCTATTTATAATCGCACTTCCAGTTATCACAATACTTGAAAGAAAAAGGGGCTAATCATGAAAGAGCTTAAAATTTTTGCCATCGTTGTTATCCTTTCAGGTATTTTATACTGGGGTATCGAGCCTTACGCTCACACAAAGCTTCATCCACACACTGCAAATGCTGAGTATAACTTCTCAAAAGAAGATACTGACTACGCTAAACACTTTTTAGAGCAGAAAAAAGAGGCGCTTGAGGCTGCAAAAGCTAGCGGCAACAAAGCTAGCATCGATGCAGCTACAAAAGATGTAGAGACAGCACAAAAAATTCTTGATGACTACACAGCTTTTTGGGCTGATATAAATTCGATCGACCTTGCAAAGGGTGATGCTGCAAAAGGCGCTGAGACATTTGGAGCAGCTGGATGTACAGGATGCCACGGCATCGAAGCAGCCGGCATGCCAGCTAGTATGGACGCTGAGACAGCTAGCCAAAGCTTTGGCGTAGTGCCACCAGATCTTAGCACAGCTGGTAAAATTTATGACGAGAGATTTTTAGCTGCGCTCATCAAAAATCCAACTATGGCTGTAAAACTATCTCATAAATTTAACGACGAGCATCCTTATCCGATGACTGCATTTATGGGTGTTGGCGGCGATATAAACGCTGAGATCGCTGACATAGTTGCTTACCTTAAAAAGGTATCAGCTGACGCAGATGCAAAGAGCAAGATCACTGAAGAAAAGGTCTTTGCTGACGCATGTCAAAGATGCCACGATATGAAGTATGATAAAAAATATACTCTTGGCAACAAAGTAAGCCTCGCAGCTTATATGGGTTCAAACCCACCCGATCTATCTATGATGATCCGCTCAAAAGGTGCAGACTACTTGCATAAATTTATAAACGATACTCAAAAGATGCTTCCAGGCACTGCTATGCCTAGAGTTGGCTTAAACAAAGCCGCTGAAGATGACATAGTATCTTACATCCAAAAAGTAGGCGATAGCAAAAAAGCTGAGCGCGAGAGCACTGGCATTTACGTGATGATCTACTTCTTTATCTTAGGAATTTTTGCTTGGCTTTGGAAACGCAAAGTCTGGAGCGAACTCCACTAAAATTTAAGAGCCTTTTTGGCTCTTAAATTCTCTCTAGTAAATTTACATATATAAATAGGTAATCTTTAAAATTATTCTTTTATAAATTTAATAAAACTATCTTTGCAAATTTTAAAATCTTACTCACTCGCCTTAGCAGACTACTAAATTTAGGGCTCATAGCCACTCGCCACTAAATTTAGAGCCGTGATATGCTCGTTCACAAATTTTAAAATTTGATATGGTTTTTTAATTGCATGCGGTGCAAAGCGCTATCGCATGCACCTCTAACGTCGTCGAGGCTTTACTTCGACTTCGTCTCGTAACTGTAAAGCAGACAGGGGATTGTTAAGGGGGAAGGGAGCTCTTTTGCTTCACAAGCTCGCAACTGCAAGCAGACCGTAATTCAAGCCTCTTCCCCCTTAACAAAGAAACAAAACTTTAAATTTCTAAAAAAGTATTTCGCAAATTTCAAAACTTTCAGTCAGCCCTAAGAATTGACTACTAAAATTTGGCTTCGCTTAACGCTTAGCTCAAATTTTAGAGCCGAAATTACTCGCTCATGAAATTTTAAAATTTGCCTTTATTTATTGACTAGCTTTAAATTTAGAGGCTAAAAACATTTGAGAAATTTGCTGGGATTTTGTGCATATGATATACCGATGCTGTCATACACGCCCAGTGTGCAACAGGTGCTTGACAAAATACGGCAAATGTGAGGACATTAACAGCCGCCAAGCAAGTAGGTAAATTCATATTTTTTAGCAAATTTACTCAGCAAAAAACCACATAAATTTACGCAAAATAGCCAAATTTAGCTCGCGTAAAATCACACTAAACGGCTAAATTTCCTTAGCGATCTTGCTCATTTTGTTTATCAGCTCTTCGCGTTCGCTTGATTTTAGGTTGCCGTATTGAAGCTTTGTCATCATCTGCATGAAGTCAAACTGCTTAAACATCTGCGCATCGCTCTTTAGCTCTTTTTCAAGCTTTTCGTAGATCTTTTCCGTCTCTTTGTTGGCTTTTTCTAAATTTTGCAAAAAGCTTCCAGTCGCACTCGAGTCAAGGTCGTTTTTTGCTGCCTTGTCGATGGCATTTTTTAAATTTGATAAATTTTCAGAAATTTTCATCTGCACTTCCTTTTGGATTTTAAAAATTAGAGCAAATTTTATTCCTAAATTTCATCCCACCACTTTTTTATAGGTGGATTTTGCGCGGTGAAAACCTCTCCGATCATCGGTGTGGCGAAATTTAGCTCAAGCTTTTCCGCTGTCTTTATAAATCGCTTGATCGGCTCATCCCAAGCATGATAAGAAAGATCAAATTTGCCCCAATGCACCGGTATGCCAAGCTTAGCTTCAAGATCTTTTAGCGCTTGCGCCGACTCTTCTGGCTGCATATGCACGTAGGGCCAGCCGTCACTGTAAGCGCCATTTTCTATAAAAACTAGATCAAATCCGCCAAATTTCTCATTTATCATCTTAAAATGCTTGCCATATCCGCCGTCACCGCTAAAATAAAAGCTAAAGCCAGCCTCTTTAACTGCCCAGCCGCCCCAAAGCGTGCCATTTCTTTTAAATTTGCGCCCACTAAAGTGCCTTGAAGGGCAAAAAGTGAAGTTTAAATTTCCTATTTTTTGATCACTAAACCAGTCAAATTCGTAAATTTTATCTTCATCTATGCCCCATTTTACGAGGTGGGCTTTTACGCCAAGTGGCACTAGAAACTTGCAAATTCTATCTTTTAGCTCAAGGATCGTTTTATAGTCAAGATGGTCGTAGTGATCGTGCGAGATGAGGGCGATGTCGATCACCTTTGGGTAGTCGCTGGCGGTGATGGCGTGCTCGTAGGTAAAGGGCTTGCCGCCAACTGGCAGCGGAAATGCTCGGTGCAAAACTGGGTCCGTGATGATGGTTTTGCCATCAAGCTTGTAGATGAGGCTAACGTGCCCAAGCCAGATAAATTCGCCATTTTTGAGGGCATTTGCGTCAAATTTTAAATTTGGCAAAGGCTTAGTTGGTAGCTTGCCCTTTGGTGGAAAGAGCGCTTGGAGTGTGAAATTTAGCATAGATGCTTGCGGACTTTTATTTACTAGATCGATCGTTGGCTCTAAATTTATAAAAACTTTGCCGTTAAAATTTGGCGATACTTCCATGAGCTTTTGACTCTTAACATCTGGTCTGCCACCAAAAACAGGGGCAAATTTCATAAATGCAAAAACTGAAGCAATAAATAAAACTATGACTATAAAAATTTCCATCAATAACCTTTTTAAATTTAAAGGTTGGATTATATTTTAGATTTTTAAATTTCAGTTTCATTTAATTAACCCAAGCTTAAAGAATTAATTTTTAAGTTTAAACTTAATTAAGATAATTTTACTCTTTTTAGTAATTATCTGTTATGAAATATTAATCTTTTTTGATTAATC
>NZ_CABPVA010000001.1:892008-941014 GCF_902460595.1 Campylobacter concisus | reverse complement strand
AATATAAAATAAAAATTTAATTTCAAAAATACAAAATTTGTCAGATAGCTGACGGAATTTAATCGCCAGAAGTTATAGAATTGTTCCAAAAATTTCAGGAAGGAGCGTTTGAGATGTTAAATAAAAATTTAACTATCTCTATTCATGTGATTAACAATCACTCTATTAGTGAGCAGGGCGGTCTTGCCTTGTTTTTTAGGAGGAATTTATGAAAAAACATAAATTTGTGATTGCCGATTCTAAACGCTGCATAGGATGTGCGACCTGTATGGCTGCATGTTTTAAAAGTGCTTATGAACGTGGCAAACTATCACGTGCAAGGCTAAGCGTCTTAAGAGAAGCTAGCGGTGTTATGCCGACTCAGTGCAGACAATGCGACGATGGCCCTTGCGCAAATGTATGCCCAACTGGAGCGTTGCGATTTAACGATAATTGTATCGAGCTTCACGAGGAAATTTGTATAGGTTGCAAGATGTGCACGATCGCTTGCCCTTATGGTGCGATAAGCTCAAGTGCAGAGCTTATGCCTTCAGTAAATTACGCTGTCGAGCCAAAATACTATCTTGAAGTAGAGTCACAATCAGGCGCAAAAAACATCGCAGTAAAATGTGATATGTGCTTTGGCCGTGAAAATGGACCAGCTTGCGTTGATGTATGCCCAACAAGCGCTCTTATAATGGTAGATCCAGAAGAGGGCAAACATAAGCTTGGCAAGAGGATAGACTACGATGCAGCGAATAAATTTGCTACTAAAATTTTAAACGGACAAGGAGCATAAGATGACTACGGTTTATATGCTATTTCTTGTAAGTGCCGTCGTTAGTATCTTGCTCTACTGCGCTCCAAAAGCCGCTGTTAAAGTTGGTTTTGGACTAAGTGCTATAAGCTGCTTTTATGCGATGTGTCACTTCGTTGCAAATATGGGAGTAAGTGATAGCTTTGCTCTTATGGATGGCTTTTTGTATTCGCCAAAATTTGCGCTAAATCCACTTGGAAATTTCTTCAGCTTTGTCGTTGTTTTCATCGGATTTGCAAGTAGTGTTTATGGTATGAGCTATGCAGAAGAGTACATAAAAAAAGCAAACGTTGGTGTGTTTGCATGTTTGTTTAACACATTCATCCTTTCAATGCTTCTAGTAATCAGCGCTGATAATGTATTTTGCTTTGTTGTTTTATGGGAGCTTATGACTCTTGTATCATCATTTCTTATCATCGTCAATGACGGTAAAAATACACTTAAAGCGGTTATGGTATATCTTGGTATCGCACAAATCGGTGCATTTTGTATAACCTGTGGCTTGCTTATCACAGCTTACTATGCAGGAAGCTTTGACTTTGGTGCATTTATGGGTGTTAAGATGCCATTTGGCGCTTCTGCTGCTGTATTTATACTATTCTTGGTCGGCTTTGGTAGTAAAGCTGGTATGTGGCCATTCCATGTTTGGCTTCCACAAGCTCACCCAGCAGCACCATCAAACGTTTCAGCCCTTATGTCAGGCGTTATGATTAAAGTTGCTCTATTTACACTAGTTAAATTTACACTTTACCTACCACTTAGCACATATTTTGGTCTTACAATACTCGCTCTTGGTGCAGCTAGCTCACTATTTGGTGTTTTATACGCTCTTTGCCAACACGACTTCAAAGCTTTGCTTGCTTACCACTCAGTTGAGAACATAGGCATCATCTTGCTAGGTCTTGGTACTGGTATCTACGGCGTTGCAGCTGGAAATTTAACACTTGCAGCAGTAGGTTTTCTAGCAGGTTGCTACCACGTAGTCAATCACGCTATATTTAAAGGTCTGCTTTTCCTTTGTGCTGGTTCAGTTATCCACGCTACTCATACACAAAATATGGACATCCTTGGTGGTCTTGCTAAAAAGATGCCATGGACAAGCCTTGGTATGTTTATAGGTATCATGGGTATCGCAGCTTTACCTCCAGTAAATGGCTTTGTTTCAGAGTGGTTTACATATCAAGGTATGCTTCAAGGTGCTATGGGAGAAGGAACATTAGTTAGATATGCATTTACACTTGGCGTCGTAGCTCTTGCGCTAACAGGCGTTTTGGTCGGTATGCACCTTAAACTTTATGCTGTTATCTTTGCAGGTACTCCAAGAGATCAAAAAATTTGGGAAAATGCTAAAGAGAGTCCGATAGGTATGGTTCTTGGTATGATCATCCTAATGATAGGCTGCGTTGGCTTTGGTCTTGGCGCAAACTATATAGTTGATTACATCATGCAAGCTGTAAATTCTATCGCTATAAGCGACTATAAAGCTAGCCTTGGTGCTATAAATGTAACTTCACCTATGGGCAGCATGATCTCAACTCCACTTATCGCTTTAGTCCTATGTGCGACTATGATTTTGCCATTTATCATCCTTGCTGTTATGAAAGCAAACAGAGATAAACCACGCGAAACTGATCCTTGGGCTTGTGGCTTTAAATATAGCTCACGTATGCAAATGACAGGTGGTCCATTCACTGGCGACCTTAGAAAAATTATGCAATGGCTATTTAGAGCTGATAAAAAAGTAGTTACTAGAAATTATTTTGACGCGGTTGAGTATCACAACCATCCAAAAGATATTTGGTGGGGAATGTTTTATGAGCCAGTCATTAAATGGTGTGTGAAATTTGCTGATAAGCTAGGTATCGTTCAAAGTGGTTATACAAATGTATATACACTTTATATCTTGCTATATCTTTGTGTCATACTTGCTGTGAGCTACTTTTTAGTTTAGGAGACGAAAATGCAAACTATACTTTTAATGATATTTCAAGTAGTCGTTATCGTTTTGGTAGCTCCTTTGTTTGATGGTATGGCAAGAAAACTTAGAGCTAAACTTCAATCAAAACAAGGTAGCGATTTCTTTCAAACATATCGCGACATTATAAAGCTTTTTAGAAGAGGAAGAACCGTCCCTGAGTGCTCACACTGGGTATTTAGATGGGCTCCATTTTTCCTTTTTGCAACTTCAGCTGCAGTGCTAGCTGCTATACCTATCACTTATAGCAAAGACACTGTATTTGGAGCTTACTCAGATATATTTGTTATCCTCTATCTTGGTGCGCTACTTAGATTTGTATTTGGTGCAGCTTCAATGGATAGCGGCAACCCATTTGCAGCGACAGGTGGCGGCAGAGAGCAAATGCTTGGTGTTTATGTTGAGCCAGTTATGATTATGTGCTTAATCGTAGTTATGCTTGCAGCTAAAACATCAAATTTAGTTGAGATCCAAGAGATGGTAAGAACTGGCGTTATCGGATATCAAATTCCAAGTTTTGCCGTTGCTTCTATCGCATTTTTGTGGTGTATGTATGTTGAGACTGGTAGAAAGCCATTTGACTTAGCTGAAGCAGAACAAGAGCTTCAAGAGGGTGTTCTTGGTGAGTACGCTGGTAGCGACCTTGGCTTAGTTCAAGCATCACTTATATTAAAACAGTTTGCTATGATCGGACTTTTCCTAAGCATATTTGAGCCATGGAATTTTAGCAATCCTTTCTTAGCTATTATCGTTTTTGTGATAAAAACTGGAGTATTTTACGTCGCAGCTGTATTTATAGACAACTTTGGACCACGCTTTAAAATGACTTCATCTTTACGCAAAAATGCTCTTGGTGCACTTGCTATCTCGTTTGTTGCACTAACACTTTATGTAGTAGGAGCGTGAGATGCAAACACTAGATATATTAGCCATTTGCATGATCGTAACTTCGCTTGCGGTTTTTGGTCTTAGAAGCTTGAAACTCTCAATCATCGCTTATGCGATAGAGACACTACTTTTAGTTAGTATATTTTTCTTGCTATCTGAGAAATTTAACGCTGAGCAGCTAAAAACTTGGGCGATCGTTGCGTTTTTTACCAAAGTTCTTTTCGTGCCAGGAATTTTGTTCTGGCTTATCAAAAAACTTGGCGTAGTTAGCGAAGATGAGCCAGTTGGTGGATTTTTTGTAAGTCCTGTTATTGCTATGGGATTTTCTCTAGCTCTTTCAATGAGTATCCACCCTATATTTTTAAAATTCTCTCTTATCAAAGAAGAGATCATGCTAATCGCTGCTGGAACAGTTTTTATGATGGGAATTTTTGGCTTCATGCTAAGAAACTCATTTATAAAACAAATTCTAGCTTACTGCTTGTTTGAAAACGGTATCCACCTAAGCCTTGCTCTAATGGCTTACAACTCACATGAGCTAGTTGAGCTTGGAATTTTAACAGATGCGATATTTGCTGTTATTATCATGAGCGTTCTAGCGATTAGATTTTATAAAGCTTATGATAGCTTAGATACTTCTAAAGCTTCAAATTTAAGGGGTTAGAGATGGATAGTTTAGCTTTAATACTTATCATACCGCTCCTTGGTGCTTTGATCTTGTTTTTAAGTCCTAAAAACTATGCAGTACTTAGCGGACTTCATGTCTTGTTTTCTGCTGCGACATCAGTGGCTTTACTTAACAATGTTCTTAAAGTTTTAAGTGGCGGAACTTTTTATAGTTTTGATAAATTTTTATTCTTAGATAGCTTAGGCTGTGTTTTCTTAGTGCTTATAGCCGTAACTGGATTTATAGTAAATTTCTACTCTATCCACTATATGAGATGGGAGCTTGAAGATGGACACATCCACTTAAGTGATCTTAAAAAATACTACGCACTAAGCCATGTATTTATCTTTACAATGACTTTAAGTGTTATTTGCAACAACGTTGCGTTTATGTGGGCAGCTATCGAGGCTACTACACTAGCTTCTGTGTTTTTGGTTGCTATACACAAAGATCAAAAATCAACAGAGAGTGGTTACAAATACATCGTTCTTTGTTCAATCGGTCTAGCATTTGCTCTTTATGCAACCGTTCTTCTATATTCAGCTACATATAGCACACTAGGAGACGGCGAGGCTTCTATGCAGTTTTCAAGCATAATGGCTAACGCTAAAAATTTAAACCCAGATGCAGCAAAACTTATCTTTGTGTTTGCGCTAATTGGTTTTGGTACAAAAGCTGGTCTTGCTCCAACTCACACTTGGTTACCAGACGTTCACGCTGAAGGTCCAGCACCTATCTCAGCATTGCTATCAGGCGTACTTTTAAAATGTGCGATGCTTGCACTTTTAAGATACTACGCTATCACAGCTCAAGCAGTTGGATTTAGCTTTGTTGAAGGCGTAATGATCGTATCAGGAACTATCACACTTTTTGTAGCGGGATTTTTCCTAATAAGACAACACAACGTAAAAAGAATGTTTGCATACCACTCAATCGTTCACATGGGTGTTATCGCATTTGCACTTGGTGTTGGCGGTAAATTTGGTCTATTTGCAGCGATATTCCACTGCTTAGCTCACAGCTTCACAAAAGCTTTGGCTTTCTGCTCAACAGGTAACATAGCAAGAATTTACGGTCACAAAGATATGAGTAAGATGGGCGGCATGGTTAAGATCGCACCTATTACAACTATTATGTTTGGTGCAGCTGTCTGCTCACTAGTTGGTGTTCCAGCATTTGCTATATTTGTTAGCGAATATAACGTCTTTGTTGGAGCTATCACAAGTGGTCAATACATCGCAGTTGCGCTATTTGCTATTGCACTTGCAGTTATTTTCATAGCTGACTTTGCGCACTTTAACATGGCAAGCTTTGGCGAGCCAAAAGGTGTGGTTGTTCATAATAAAGAGATGAGTTTATTTGAAAATTTACCTCTTATAGCACTCTGTGCCCTTATCATAATCTTTGGCGTATGGCACGTAGATAGCTTTTATACGCTAGTAAATAACGGTGTTAATATAATGATGGGAGCTTTAAAATGAGAGGCGATAAATTTGTTGAAATCCTAAAAACAAAGGTAAAAATTTTAGAAGTAACTCGTCAAGCAGACGATCAGATCACAGTTTTGGTGGATAGAAACGATCTTCCACTAGCTGTTAAGACACTTTATTATGATATCGGTGGCTTTATAAGCACTATGATACCAAACGACGAGCGTCAGATAAATGGCTGCTATGCGCTTTACTATGCTATCTCAATGGAAGGTAGCAAGATGACTGAGGCGGATGATTTTGCGGCTGAGGATAAGTGCTTTATCACAGTTAAAACCCTTATCCCAGGAAGCGATCCGACATTTCCATCAGTTACTCCACTTGTACCAGCTTGTGTCTGGTATGAAAGAGAAGCTTATGATATGTTTGGCCTAGTAGCCGAGGGACTACCTGATAAAAGACGTCTAGTTTTAAGTGATGACTGGCCAGATGGACTTCATCCACTTAGAAAAGATGCTATGGACTACCGCTACCGCCCTGATCCGGTTGATCACAGAGATGAGCCTGATGCGGAGTTTTTATTTCCAACAGGCGACGCAGTAGTCGATGTGCCACTTGGACCACTACACGTTACATCTGATGAGCCTGGTCACTTTAGACTTTTCTGCGACGGCGATGAGATCATCGACGCTGATTATCGCTTGTTCTATCAACACCGCGGTATGGAGAAGCTAGCTGAAAACAGAATGAACTATGATCAAATGGGCTATCTTGCAGAGCGTGTTTGCGGAATTTGCGGTTATGCTCACGCTATAGCTTGTATAGAAGCAGCAGAAAAAGCTATAAAGCTTGAAATTCCACTAAGAGCTCAAGCTATACGCGTCATCTGTCTTGAGATAGAGCGTCTTCACAGCCACCTTTTAAATATTGGTCTAGCTTGTGAGGTTACTGGTAACTACAATGCTTTCATGCATATCTTTAGGGTTCGTGAGTACTCTATGGAGTTAGCTCAACTTGTAACTGGCGGACGTAAAACATACGGCAACGTCGTTATGGGCGGCTTAAGACGTGATATGACAAACCATGAGATCAAAAAAGGCTTAGAGATCATCAACAAACTTGATATTCAAATTTCAGAAATTTGGGATGCAGTTTTGGAAGATAAACGCCAAATCGGACGCTGGAAAGGTGTAGGTATCTTGGACCGCCAAATCGCACGTGACTTTAGCCCAGTTGGTCCAAACATGAGAGGCTCTGGCTTTAAACGTGATAACCGCTACGATCACCCATACGACTTCTTCAAACAGATAGAATTTGAAGTAGCAGTTGAGCATGGTTGCGATGTTTTTGCTCGTGAGATGGTTAGATATAAAGAGCTAAAAAGCTCTATCCATATCATCCGCCAATGCTTTGAGATGATGCCTCAAACTCCGATCATGATCGATCCTGTGACTATGATCAAGCCAGAAAATTTCGCACTTGGTCACGATGAAGCACCACGTGGTGAGAACGTTCACTGGATCATGCAAGGTAGCGCTCAAAAAGTATATCGCTGGAGATGTAGGGCTGCGACATATAACAACTGGCCAAGCTTAAGGTATCAATTTAGAGGAAACAACATAAGTGACGCTGCGCTTATCGTTTGCTCACTTGACCCTTGCTACTCATGCACCGAGCGTGTTACTTTGGTTGATGTAAGGACTAAAAAAAGTAAAATTTTAACAGAAAAAGACCTTAAAAAATTCTGTCAAGATGGCGGGGTTAGTAAGAAGGATTTAAGATGATGAAGTTATTTGACATCACAGAAAAATATGGAAAGGCGACATACGCCTATCCATTTGAGCCATATATTGTGCCTGAGAATTTCCGCGGTCAGCCAGACTATACGTACGATCTTTGCATAGGTTGTGCGGCTTGCGGTATCGCTTGTCCTAGTAACGCAATAGAGCTTAAGATGAACGATGAGCAAACAAGACTTGTTTGGCAGTTTGACTGTGGTCGTTGCATATTCTGCGGACGCTGCGATGAGGTTTGCCCAACTGGAGCTGTAAGACTTAGCGATAGCTTTGAGCTTGCGGTTAAATTTGACAAGAGCGCTCTTATACAAAGAGGCGAGCTTGAGATGCAAACTTGCAAATGCTGCGGCAAGCCATTTACACCAAAAAGGCTTATAAATTTCACTCTTGAAAAGCTTGGCACAGCAAATTTACTCCCAGGCAGACTTGAAGAGGCAAAAGAGTACCTTTTTATCTGCCCAGAGTGCAAGAAAAATCAATCTGCTGAGAGGCTAACAAAAGGCGTTGAGGAGGCTATAAAATGAGTCTATATCAAGTCCCAGAGGACATAAAAACAGCAAATGACCTAACTGCAAAGTTAGAGCATTTAAAAAATATCAAAAGAAGCTTTAGCGTTTATAGGATCGACTGCGGAAGTTGCAACGGTTGCGAGATCGAAATTTTCGCTGCTATCACTCCGATGTGGGATCCAGAGCGCTTTGGCTTTAAGCTTGTAGCAAACCCAAGACACGCTGATATCTTGCTTTGCTCAGGACCAGTCACAAGACAGATGTACTACCCACTTCTTCGTGCTTACGAGGCAGCTCCAGATCCTAAGATCGTAGTTGCTTTTGGCGCTTGTGGTAGCACAGGTGGAATTTTCCACGACGCTTACAGCGTTTGGGGTGGTATAGATAAGATAATCCCAGTTGATGTCTATATCCCAGGCTGCCCTCCACACCCAGCAAGTGTTATCTATGGTCTTGGTATGGCTCTTGGCATCATAGATCAAAAATTGCACAAAAAAAGCTATGAAAATGACAGCACTACGCCTCCACCAGTTGAGAAGTCAGTAATGGGCGATATCTTGTTTGAACGTGACTTGCAAGCTGAAAGTAAAAGGCTGATGAGCTATATCTTTGGTAGAACCCTTTACGAAAAATATATGGATGCTATCAAAGCCTCAAGCGATATCCACAACCCAGAGCTTGCACGTGAAGCGGTTGTAGCAGCTATCAAAAAAGAAGATGATCCTAGATATGCTGAGTGTATGGCACTTTTGCATAACGACATCTATCTAAAATACGCAAAAGCTGGTAAAAATTTTGCGATCGATGTTGATAGCGAGGTTTGGAGTAAAAGATGATACAAGTTTATAAGCTTACAAAAAGGCATATGGACGACAACGAGAAGCTTCCACGCGAGCTAAAAGAGATAAAAGTTTTCTCCACTTGCGTGGGACACGGCGTTGGTACGATTGATTTTAGCGAGAAGATCTTAGAGCTAAGCGATGAGGAATTTGACGAGATGATCAAAAACTCAGGCGAATATGTGAAATTTAAGATCGGAAATTTAAGCAAGTATTTTGAAGTTGAAATTTTTGCTGAGCATATCGCTAGACTCTTGCCACAGCTTTGTGAGTGTAAGCTTAAAGAAATTTTGGCAAATTTAAAAGAGGGATATATTGTGCTTAGGAAGGACTTTTGATGAAAAAGGCCATCCTTTGCATCGGTAATCCTATGCGTGGCGATGATGATGTGGGCAATGAAGTCGGCCGTATCGTAGAGCAGGAGCTAAAAGAGTGGAAAGTCTTTTTTGGGCAAGATGTGCCTGAGAATGAATTTTCAGCTATTAGAGATTTTGCACCTGATATCTTGATAGTAGTCGATGCTATGAGTGGTTTTGATGAGGATAAGATAGAGTTTTTTGATCTAAGTGACGATAGAGACTACATCTACTCAACCCACAATCTCCCAACGCCAGTGCTTTTAAGCTATTTGCGAAAAATTTGCCCAAAGACGCTTTTTCTTGGCATTAGTGTCTTGCTTGAAAATGTCCTTGACTTTGAAGAGGGCCTAAGCGAGCAGGCTAAAAAAAGTGCTAGAAAAGCATTTTTAAGAATTGTAGAGATTGATAAAAATTTAGTTGGTTAAATTTAGCAAGTGCTAAATTTAATCTGGGGTTTGCTAAAGATAAATTTGATCGTTTTGGATTTGAAATTTAGTGTAAAAAGAAGCTTTAAACATTAAATTTTAACGCCAAATCTCTATCTTTGGCACTACTTCTTTGCTTTTATTTCTTATAGATCAAAGAAGGTTAAATAAAAAGGAGACGTGATGTTAAATCCGGCAGAAACCGCTCAAGCGGTCTCAAATTCAATGGAGCATAAAGCCCATACGCCACTTGTAAGCATTATATTTCTTGCTATCATGGCTGGTGCTGCTATTGCTATGGGTGATATCTTTTGGGCTCACTCAACAGTTGGTATGGCTGAAAAACAGTCTATCGGTCTTTCAAATTTCATCGGTGGTATCACATTTAGCTGCGGCCTCATGATGGTTGTATTTTATGGCGGTCACCTATTTACTAGCTCTGTTTTAAGCGGCGTTAGTGCGTATGAGGGCAAATTGCCACTTGGCAAAACCATAAGCTACTGGGTAATTGTTTGGATATTTAACTTCGTTGGCGGTGCATTGATCGCTTATATGTATTACTACTCTGGTTTGCCACTAAAGTATGACGGCTACATCTTGCAACACTTCGTGCCAGCAGCTATTGGCAAGATCACAGCACCATTTCATGAGCTATTTCTTCGTGGTATCTTTTGTAACGTCTTTGTTTGTATGTCTATCTGGACTGCGACAAGCGAGAGCAACCTATCTGGTAAATTCTTTGCCATTATGTGGATGATCGGCGCATTCGTTGCTTGCTCAATGGAGCACTGCGTTGCAAATATGTTCATCATCACTGAAGCTATCATCTCTAAAGCTCACTATATAGCAGCAAGTGGTGGCGATATCAACGCTGCAGCAGCTTTACTTCACACTACAGCTGATAAGCTAGATGTCATCAACTGGACAAATTTCTTAAGCAAAAACTTGCTTCCAGTTACACTTGGTAACATCTGCGGTGGTCTTTTCTTTGTTGGTCTTGTTGGCTTCATGGCTAATAAATTTGATATGAAGAAAAAAGCTTAATAAACTCCCTTTTAGTCTTTGCTTTTATGGCAAAGGCTAAATTTTAAATTTCTCTTTTTTGCCTTAAAAGTTTCAAAAAAATCTCTTATTTTTCATCTAAAAAATGTCACACTAATTTAAAATTTATCGTTTTAACTCTGTTTTATTTGAAAATTTGTGACATTTTGGAGTTTAAAATTTCTTAATTAATAAATTTAGAGCAATAATAAAGCTAAAATTTAATATAATCCCACGAAAAAAGGAGAGCTTATGAAAATTTTTAATGCATTTTTTACTGGCATTATATTTGTTCTCGCTCCTATTTTTACGCTATTTGTCGGAATTTACAACAACTACTTTTCATTTTATGGCATAAATGAGTATTTCAATGTGATTTTTGTGGATAATGTGCCTTTTTTGTGGCTTTTGCCTGTGTTTTTTATATTTGGTTATTGTTTCTTTTACGCGCCATTTAGGAAAATTTTTAGAGCCTTTTATCTGCTTTTGCTCGTGCTTTGCGCACTCAGTTGGTATCCTAATTTTGGACGAAGCTTGGGCGAGGCTTATTTCATGAGTAAGCCACTTGAGATGGATCTATCTTCAAATTTACAAAGCGAGCAAAAAACAAGCGGCAAAGTCCTTTATGACGGACGAAGAGAAATTTATTTTCTAAGAAGTGACAATGATAAAGTCGTTAAAATTTCAAAGTAAAGTTTTACCTTTATTTAGTTACAATGGCATAAAAATTTAAAGGTTTAAAATGCGTATAAAACTTCCACACGTACCTTATGTATCACATAAAATAGCAATAGATCTTTTAAACTGTGGTTTTGTAAAGTTAAACAAAGGTATTGAGCCAATCGTAGCAAAAGCAAGTGAAATTTTAACTACCGATGTTCAAAAAGAAAGAGCGCTAGATGAGCGAGTAAATGAGCTTTTAGAGAAAAACGAGGACGAGATGCAGACTATGCAAATCGACCGCAAGAATATGTTTTGGCTCGTTAAAAAGAAACTTGCTGGCGAATTTGACGTCATTTTAACTCATGAAGATAGATTTAGCAATGTCGCTCACAAGATACTTGAAGCTATCTGGAAGAGCGATTTAGTTGAGTATAACGTATCAGAAAACCGCGTGAAAAATGTCATTTATAGCTCGATAGATGAGTATCTAAAAAACTACGAGAAGATAGAAGATAGCGTCTATGAGATGATGCAAAACTACAAACGCAAACTTATCCCTGGAACTGACGAATACGACCTGATTTTCGAGCGTTTGTATCAAGATGAGCTTAAAAAAAGAGGAATGCTTTAATGAAAGCTTATATTTACATTGAAAACGGCGTTTTTTTAGAGGCAAAAGCCTTTGGTGCTCACGGCGAGTGCGCAGGCGAGCTCGTTTTTAATACCTCTATGACTGGCTACGAAGAGATCATGAGCGATCCAAGTTATGCTGGTCAGTTTATCGTCTTTACTATGCCAGAGATCGGTATCGTTGGCATAAATGAAGATGATATGGAGAGCCTTAGAATTCATGCAAGTGGCGTCATAATGAGAAACTACAACGAAATTCCCTCAAACTACCGCTCGCAAAAGTTTTTAGGCAAATTTTTCGAAGAGCAGGGCAAATTTGGCGTTTATGACGTTGATACTAGATATTTGACAAAAATGCTACGTGATGAAGGCGCTTTGATGGCCTACATCTCAACGCAGATAAGCGACAAAGACGAGCTAAAACGCAGGCTTGAAAGCAGCGGACGCATAGAAAATATAAACTACGTAAAAACAGTTAGCGCAATGGACGAGTACGAGCACAAAAAAGGCGCTTGGGATAGAAATTTAAAATCATATAAGCCGCTAAAAAGTATCGGCAAAAAGATAGCTGTTTTTGACTTCGGCGTAAAGAGAAATATCCTAAATGAGCTATGTGAAACTGGTCTTGAGGTCATCGTCGTGCCACACGATACTAAGGCTGAAGTTTTGATAGATAAATTTAAAAATGGCGAGATAAACGGGGTATTTTTATCAAATGGTCCAGGCGAGCCAAAGAATTTAAAGGCTGAAATCGCTGAAATCAAAAAAATGATAGAGGCTAGGATCCCGATATTTGGCATCTGTCTTGGACATCAGCTGCTTTCAAATGCCTTTGGATATGAGACATATAAACTTAAATTTGGTCAGCATGGAGCAAACCATCCAGTCTTAAATTTAGAGACAAAAACGATCGAGATAACAACGCAAAATCACAACTACAACGTGCCAGAGAGCATCGCTGAGGTAGCGGTTGTGACACATAGAAATTTGTTTGACAACACGATCGAGGGCGTAAGATACAAGGACTATCCGATCTTCTCGGTCCAGCACCACCCAGAAGCAAGCAGCGGCCCTAACGAGAGCAAATATATATTTAAGCAGTTTTTAGAAATTTTATAATATGCAAAACATAAGCCTTTACATGATTATCTCAGTTGCGCTTTTGAGCAGCTTTAGTCATTGTGTCGGCATGTGTAGTGGGTTTTTGAGCTTGCAGGCTCTATTTTTTAAAGGCAAAAGCAAGAGTGAAATTTTAATGCTAAGTGCGCTTTATAACCTAGCTAGAATTTTTGCTTATGTGACTTTGGGGGCTTTGTTTGGCGCTTTTGGAGCGGTTATTAGCTTTGGCTTGCAAGCAAGAGGCGTGATATTTTTTATAGTTGGCTTAGTGATTGCATTTATCGGCATCGCGCTGCTTTTTAGGGGCGAGCTTTTAAAATTTGTAGAGAGCGAAAAAGCACTTAAATTTGTTGTAAAAATGGCAAAAACAAGCGTGCAAAAGAGAAATTTGGCAAATTTTTTACTGCTTGGCTTTTTAAATGGGCTTTTGCCTTGCGGAGTGGTCTATTATTTCTTAGCGCTTGGAGTTTTAAGCGCAAATGTGGCTGACGCATCTCTGATAATGCTTATCTTTGGGCTTTGCACATTACCAGTGATGCTGCTAACTAGTTTCGTCTTTGGCTTACTAAGAGATAAATTTAAAGAGATCATGTTTAAGCTCTCAGCTTGCATAATGATCTTAAACGGACTTTATCTATCATTTTTAGGATATAGAGCAAATGCCTAGTTTAAATTTAGATGAAAATTTCTTATCAAGTAGCGATGGCATGAGGATTGTTAAGCTTGCGATGATGGGCGAGATGATGGCAAATATAACTCACCAGTGGAAGCAGCCGCTAAATGAGCTAAGCTTAGTTTTATATAAGATGAAAAAGCTAGCACGCAGCGAAGATGGCGAGTTTGTAGGCTCTTATGAGAGAGCTATGCAGATCATAAAGTATATATCAGAAACTACTGATGAGTTTAGCTCGTTTTTAAATCCAAACACACTTTCACAAGAATTTAGCCTAGCAGACGCAGCTAGAGCATCGATACAGATCGTAAAAGGCGTGATGAAAAAAGAGGGCATTCATATAGAGCTTGAGGTGCTAGGGGACTCAAAAATTTATGGTCACAAAAATAGGCTCATGCAAGTCATCATAAATTTACTAAATAACGCAAAAGACGCACTAAATTTACAAAAGATAGAAGATAAAAATATAAAAATAAAGATTGATAGCGATAAAAAATTTGCTTACCTAAGCGTAGAAGATAACGGTGGTGGCATAGATAAAAATGTGATAGATGAGATATTTAAGCCATATTTTACCACCAAAGAAGATGCCAAAGGCACTGGCTTAGGACTTTATATGTCAAAGCAAATAATCGATCAATTTAACGCAGAAATAACAGCGGGCAACAGCGATAATGGAGCCTGTTTTTTAATAAAGTTACCACACAAAGGAGAGATAGATGAATAAAATTTTAAAGAACCTAACGGTTTTGCTTGTCGAAGACGATAGCGACAGCAAAAAGATCATGCACGATGTGCTAAGTGACAATTTTGAGAAAGTTTTTACTGCTCAAAATGGTGATGAAGGTTTGAAAAAATTTAAAAAATACAACCCAAATATGGTAATTACAGATGTATTTATGCCAATTAGTGATGGACTTGATATGACAAGATATATCAAGGAAATTTCTAAAGACACACCTGTCATCGTCCTAAGTGCGCATAGCGAAAAGGAGACTTTATTAAAGGCGATCGATGTTGGCGTTGATAAGTATCTTATAAAACCTATCATGGCAGACGATCTTTTAAAAACGATAGAAAATGTCGCAAAAAGCAAGATAGAAACTGCAAACATCATCCAAGTTGCAAACGGATATAGCTTTAATAAGATCAAGCGCGTACTTATCAGAGATGGCGTTGAAATTTCACTTACTAAAAAAGAGCTCGCATTTATCTCACTTTTGATAAAAAGACTTGGTACGCTCGTGCTTCACGATGAGATCAAAAGCGTCGTTTGGGTTGGCGAGAGCGTTACAGAAGCAGCTATTAGAACCTTTGTTAAGCGCGTTAGAGACAAAGTTGGCAACAATTTTATAAAAAATGTCCCAGGACTTGGTTACAAAATAGACAGAAGACTTTCTTAGTTAATGAGAATTTATATTAATTAAGTTTTTTTATAGTCCTTATACTTTAAAATAACGAATCATTAATATAAATTTAACTAGGAGGATATTTTATGCGACCATCTCAGCTACTACACTATGATTATAGTGTAGCAAAGCTATTTATGTTTGCCACGATACTCTTTGGTATCATAGGCATGGTTGTTGGCGTAGTTATAGCTTTTCAAATGGCCTGTCCAGAGCTTAACTATATAGCCGGCGAATATTCGGCGTTTGGGAGGTTGCGTCCTCTTCATACTAATGGCATCATTTTTGGCTTCATGCTCTCAGGCATCTTTGCCACATGGTACTACATCGGACAGCGTGTTTTAAAGGTCTCGATGAGCGAGTCGCCATTTTTGATGTTTATCGGCAAGCTTCATTTTTGGCTATATATGCTTGTTATGGTTTTGGCTGTTGTTACGCTTTTTATAGGCGAGAGCACAGCTAAAGAGTATGCCGAGCTTGAGTGGCCACTAGATATCGCAGTGGTCTTGGTTTGGGTGCTTTGGGGCGTTAGTATATTTGGCCTCATCGGTATCCGCCGCGAAAAGACGCTTTATATCTCAGTTTGGTACTACATCGCTACATTTTTAGGCGTTGCGATGCTATATCTTTTTAATAATATGGAAGTTCCAACAAGACTTGTTAGCGGATATGGCTCATGGCTACACTCTGTCTCTATGTATGCTGGCTCAAACGACGCTTTGGTTCAGTGGTGGTACGGCCACAATGCAGTTGCATTCGTCTTTACAGTGGCTATCATCGCTCAAATTTATTATTTCTTGCCAAAAGAGAGCGGTCAGCCGATATTTTCATATAAACTATCGCTATTTTCATTCTGGGGTCTTATGTTTATCTACCTTTGGGCTGGCGGACACCACCTAATATACTCTGCTACGCCTGATTGGATGCAGACTATGGGCTCAGTCTTTTCTATCGTTTTGATCCTGCCTTCATGGGGTTCAGCCATAAACATACTTCTTACGATGAAGGGCGAGTGGGCGCAGCTTAGAGAGAGTCCGCTTATTAAATTTATGGTTCTAGCTTCGACATTTTATATGTTCTCGACACTTGAAGGTCCGATACTTTCTATCAAGTCTGTAAATGCCCTAGCACACTTTACCGACTGGGTACCAGGACACGTTCATGACGGCGCGCTTGGCTGGGTTGGCTTTATGATCATGGCAGCACTTTATCACATGACGCCGCGCGTATTTAAGCGTGAAATTTACTCAAAGTCGCTAATGGAAGCTCAGTTTTGGATACAAACAACAGGTATCGTTTTATACTTTGCTTCTATGTGGATCGCTGGTATCACACAAGGTATGATGTGGAGAGCGACTGATAGCTACGGAAATTTACTCTACTCGTTTATAGACACGGTAGTTGTGCTTATCCCATACTACTATATAAGGGCTATTGGCGGACTTCTTTATCTAGTTGGCTTCTTGATGTTTGCTTATAATATCTACAAATCAACTTCTGCTAAAGCTATCTTAGCAGAACCAAAAAGCGCTTCGCCAATGGGTGGCGGGGCAAAAGCTAGCGCGGAGGTGATGTGATGTTTGCTTGGTTAGAAAAAAATCCATTCTTTTTTGCGGTTTGTGTATTTGTCGTTATCGCTTACGCTGGCATAGTTGAAATTTTGCCAGACTTTGCAAACAGAGCTAGACCGCTTGAGGGCACAAAGCCTTACACCGTCTTAGAGCTAGCTGGTAAAAACATCTATATGCAAAATGGCTGCAACACTTGCCACTCTCAAATGATCCGTCCGTTTAAGGCAGAGACCGATAGATACGGCATGTACTCGCTAAGTGGTGAGTTTGCATACGATCGTCCGCACCTTTGGGGCTCAAAAAGAACAGGCCCTGATCTTATGCGTGTGGGTAACTATAGAACGACTGACTGGCATGAAAATCACATGCTAAATCCAGCCTCAGTAGTGCCAGGCTCAATCATGCCAGCATATCCATTTTTGTTTAAGAAAAATGCTGATATAGAGACTGCTTACGCTGAAGCGCTAACGGTTAAAAAGGTCTTTAACACGCCTTATGATGAAAAAGATATGCCAGCACTTGGCACGCTAGAGCAGACAAATGCTAACGTCAAGGCCGAGGCTGCAGCTATCGTTGAAAATATGAAAGATGAGCAGGTAAAAAGTGCTTTTGCAAAAGGTGAAATTCGCCAGATCGTAGCGCTGATCGCTTATCTAAATAGCCTAAAGTAGGAGCGTAAGATGGAAAACATTAGAGAGTTTCAAGCTTATGGCTATTTTTTCTTGACAGTATTTTTGGCGATCACTTTGTATGCCTACTTTTTTCATCTTTATAAGAGCGAAAAAACTGGCAGAAGAAACTACGAGAAGTACTCAAAACTAGCGCTTAACGATGAGATCGGTGGCGAAATTTTAGAGCGTAAGGCTACAAAGGAGAGCGTATGCAATGGCTAAATTTAGAAGATAATGTAAATTTACTAGCTCTTATAGGAGCGGCTCTAATCATCGTGCTTACCATCGTTGTGGCTGGCAGGTACGTGGGGCAGATGAAGGTTAAAAAAGATGAGAGTGTTGAGCTTAGCGAGCACAACTGGGACGGCATAGGTGAGTACAAAAACCCTGTCCCACTTGGCTGGGCGGTCGTCTTTTTGCTAGCGCTAGTTTGGGCGGTTTGGTACTATTTGCTAGGCTATCCTTTAAATTCTTACTCACAAATCGGCGAGTATAACAAAGAGGTCAAAGAAGCAAACGCTAAATTTGAAAAAGAGTATGCAAATCCAAGCAAAGAGACGCTTCACGCTATGGGTGAGAGCATATATCTAGTGCAGTGCTCAGCATGTCACGGCATCACAGGCGATGGCATAGGCGGCAAGGCTGCAAATTTACAAATTTGGGGCAGCGAAAAAGGCATAGTTGAGACTATACTTAATGGCTCAAAAGGGCTTGACTATCCTATGGGTGAGATGCCAGCAGGTTTAGCTGACGCTGATGGCGCAAAGGCGATCGCAGCATACATAGCTAAAGAGATAAGTGCGATAAAAAGCACAAAAAATGAAAATTTAGTAGCCACTGGTAAAGAGCTTTATGCTGCATGTGCGGCATGTCACGGCGAAGATGGCAAGGGTATGGATGGCATGTCGGTTGATCTTAGCAAATATGGCTCGGCCGGTTTTGTGGCTGAGGTGCTAAATCGTGGCAAAAAAGGAGCGATCGGCACTATGCCTAAATTTAATGATGGTAGGCTAAACGAGATACAGCAAAGCGCAGTTGGCGAGTACGTCATATCGCTATCAAAGGGCGAATAATGGAAAATAAAAATAGAAACATCTTTGCCTTAAATGGCATTAGCGGGTTTTTAATAGCGGTGGTGCTTTTGCTCTCTATCCTAGCAGTGCTTACATACGTTGGCATCGGCTTGCAAAAAGAGGTCGCAACCAAACCTTACTCACTAAAAGATGCAGCTAGCATCGAGATGAAGAGCGTAGATAACGCTAAACATGTCATTGTAAAGGAGAAGTGATGCTAGGCATAATAGAAAAAGCCATTATCCTGCTAATAATCGTCGCAGGCGCCATTTGTGCGTGGTCAGTGCTTACACCAAATCACCTCTTTGTAGGCTAAATTTGAAGAAATTTGCACTCATTTTTATCATTTTGCTATGTCAAAATTTGGCTTGGGGTGCAAATTTCGTTATCAATGATGATGGAATTTTAAGCCAAAAAGTGAGCCAAAAGCTAAATGAGATAGGAGACGAGCTTTATCAAAAAAGCGGCATAAATTTAGTAGTTGGCGTAT
This sequence comes from Campylobacter concisus, assembly GCF_902460595.1. Lineage (GTDB taxonomy): Bacteria > Campylobacterota > Campylobacteria > Campylobacterales > Campylobacteraceae > Campylobacter_A > Campylobacter_A concisus_BL. The sequence continues at coordinate 921,990 of NZ_CABPVA010000001.1, read as the reverse complement.
ATAAAGATGGCGAGCTTGGCATGCTTTTTAAAGAGCAAAATTTAAGCTCGCCTTTTGTCTTCTTGGCGCTCATAAAAGATAAGCAAAAGGTTGAAATTTTTAGCGATACAAACACTTCAAAGCTCTTTAACAAGGAGCAAATTTTAAGCGTAAGTCCAGAATCAGGCACCATTATCCCCATTTTAGTCTCAAAAAATGGTAAAGATGTCTATAACGCCGCTATCTTAAACGGCTACGCAGATATCGCCGAGCAGATCGCTGGGAGCTTAAATTTAAAGCTAGAAAGTGGCATCGGTAGCTCAAACAAAACGACCTTAAATTTCTTGCGAATTTTCATCTACGGCTTGATCGCATTTTTTGTGCTCATCATCTTTTATAAAAAGGTAAAAAATGGCTAAAAAGAGCTTTTGGCCTTATGGCATCGTGCTTAGCATAGTAGCTATCATCTTAGCTTGCGCCGCAACCATCGTTGTTGCGATCAACAACCCAGTCGAGATGGATAGTGCCTATATGCAAAGTCATCAAAGCGTCGATGAAAACATCACTTTTATAAAAGAGAGTGAGGCTAGGTTTGATAAGAAATTTGAGCTTAAATTCGAGCCAGAATTTAAAGGCTTGCAGGGCAAATTTAAATTTCTTTTAACGCCAAAAAACGGCGAAATTTCAAGTCTTAGCTATGAAATTTTACTCACTCGCCCACAAACAAACAAAGACAACAAGACATTAAACGCCTCATGGCAAAAAAATGATCTCGTAAGTGAGAGTGTTGGCCTAAAAGAGGGCAGGTGGCAGCTATTTTTAAGGCTTAGCGACAAGCAAGATACGAGATATTATAAATTTGATTTTAATGCCACAAAGTAAGTTAAATTTGCATCTAAAAGTTTTTAGCCAAGGTCAAAATCAAATTTAAATTTTTACTTTCTAACCAGCCAAAATGCTTACTCAAACCTCTTTAAAACCAAAATTTAAACCCAAACGCTTGCCAGTTTTAACATACTCTTTAAATTTATAGATTAGAGGCGAGTATTTTTTAGTATCTAGCTTTTCGTCTTTTAACAAATTTTCATCCACAAAGATGCCAACTATCTTGCAAGTGACGATGCAAAACCACTCCTTTATCTCGCACTTTAGTTTTTGGCGCTAAATTTAAGCAATATAAACCCCGCGGCACCCGAAACTACCGAACCTAGCAAGATAGCGAGCTTGTCGGTGTAGGCAAAGGCGTCCGTGTCGTTGTAGGCTAGGCCGTTAACGAAAAGGCTCATCGTAAATCCTACGCCGCAAAGCACGGCAATGCCGTAAAGCTGGATGAAATTTGACCCCTCGGGCAGCTTGGCTAGCTTAAATTTGATCGCTAAAAAGCTAAATCCAAATACTCCGATTTGCTTGCCGACGAAAAGCCCCAGCGCCGTGCCTAGCGCGACCGGAGACAAAATCTCGTCCAGTCCGACGCCTCGCAGTGAGATGCCTGCGTTTACGAAGGCAAATATCGGCAGCACGCCAAACGCTACCCAGCCGTGCAGGTCGTGCTCGATGCTTTTTAGCATAGATTTGCCCGGCTCGTCTTTAAAGCTAAGCGGTATGAAAAAGGCCGCCACGACGCCGGCAAGCGTGGCGTGAACGCCTGATTTTAGCACCGCTACCCACATCACCGCGCCTACGATCAGATACGCCGCCTTGCTCTTTACGCCGAGTCTGTTTAGCACGAAAAGCGCGGCTAGACAAACGCTCGCGACCGCAAGCATTTGGGCGCTAAGCTCGCTCGTGTAAAATAGCGCGATAATCACGATCGCGCAAAGGTCGTCGACGATCGCTAGCGTCATGAGGAAAATTTTTAAACTAGTCGGTACGCGAGGCCCGAGTAGGCTCAAAATCCCCAGAGCAAACGCGATATCCGTCGCCGTCGGTATCGCCCAGCCGCCAAGCGCGAAGGAGTCGTGCTTCGTAAAAAGATAGAAGATAACCGCGGGCACTATCAGGCCGCCTGCCGCGCCGATCGCTGGCAGCGCGATTTGCGACGGATTTTTTAGCTCGCCCTCCAGCACCTCGCGCTTTAGCTCAAGTCCGATGAGAAAGAAAAATACCGCCATCAACCCGTCGTTCACCCACAAGATCAGGGGTTTGCTTAGTCCGTATTCGCCGAAGCTCATGGTAAATTTGGTATTTAAAAATTCGTTGTAAAAATCGCTCAAAAACGTATTTTGACACAGTAGCGCCGCGACCGTAGCGATCATCAGCAAAATCCCGCCGCTGGCTTCGTGTTTTAAAAACTCTTTTATTCCGCCCATTTTGCTTCCTTTTTATAAAATTTGGCGATTATAGCGTATTTTTACGCTCGCATAAAATTCGGGCGAATTTGGCTATAGTCAAGTCAAATTTAAAGGTAAATTTAGTAGACGCGTCGCTAAAATTTGCCATGCCGCGCTTGCGGGAGAGGGACGCTTGCGCACGGTTTTTATAGATTAAGGAGCGAAAATGAATGAAATTTTAGATATATGTAAGCGTGCAAAGGCTGTTTGCGGCGAGCTTTTGAGACTTGATAGCAGGGCTAAATTTGAAATTTTAAACGCCGTGGCGAACGAGCTGCTAGCGCAAAAAGAGGCTATAAAAGCGGCAAACGCCAAAGACCTTGCAAACGGCGAGAAATCAGGCTTGAGCGCGGCGTTGCTAGACCGCCTAAGGCTAACCGACGCTCGCATCGAGGCTATGGCGAAGGGCGTGCGCGAGGTGGCGGGCTTTGCCGAGGTCGTAGGCGAAAATTTAGGTGGCTGGAGCCATCCAAACGGCATGCAAATCAGCCGCATTCGTGTGCCGCTGGGGGTGCTCGGTATCATCTCGCCCTTTTTGATCTTTTGTAGTGGCAAGCAGGACAGGAAAGCCGTAGTAAAAGCCAGATCTGTTTAACTCTTTATGCATTTTTGCTCCTTTTTAGATTGTAGCCCTCAGCGCTTTAAGGCTTAAATTTTTAAAGAATTTAGAAAAATTTTCAAAGCTTGCTTTAAGTGAGAAAAAGCGCTCTTTTATCAGCTTTTGGCTATCATTTTTTAAAAATTTAAGAGAGTAAAATGCGCAATCTAAATCAACTTTTCGTCTTTACAAACTCGCGTAAGATCAGGGAATTTAACGCTGGTTTTAATGACGAGCTAATCCCAAAAAGTCTAAGTATCGCAGAGTTTTATAAAAAGGCCGTTTTTGTAAATGGCCGCTTTGAGTGCGATAGCACCTACGCTTTAGTGCTTATGAACAGAGCCTGTGCCAGCGTCAAAGAGGCAAACTCGGTGCTTAAAATCCCAACTGAGTTTTTTGAGTTTTTGAAAAACAACGACTATCTTTTTTCATTTTTTAAAGAGCTTGCTATCAGTAAAAAGAGCATTGCTGATATCAAATTTAACGACATTTATGCTGATTTTGAGGAGCATTTAAGCATACTTGAAGCGGTTTTAAAAGAGTATGTGAGCTTGCTTGATAAAGAAGATCTTTATGATGATATAACCCTGCCAAAAATTTACTCCATAAACGAAGCTTACATAAGAAGTTTTAGTGAAATTTCACTGCACATTGATGGCATTTTAAGTGAGTTTGAGTGGGAAGTTTTAGAAAAAATCTCAAAACTAACAACGCTAAAGATCATCTTTCAAACTAGCGTTTTTAACAAAAAACTAATAGAAAAGATAAGGCAAATCTCAGCCATTAGCGAGTTTGAAAACTATAAAAAATATGAGCTAAATTTAAACACAAACGAGCTAACCTGCCTAGAAAATATCACAAAATTTGAGCCAGTTTTAGTAAGAGAATTTGCCACAAGAAGCTTGCAGTGCGCTTACGCTATGGCAAAGGCGAGCGAGTTTGTGCGCGAGGGCATAAAGCCTGAAAACATCGCTGTCATCTTGCCAGATGAGAGCTTTAGCGAGATTTTAAGGCTTCATGATGACGCTAAAATTTTTAACTACGCCATGGGCGAGAGCTTTAAAAATACAAAATTTTATGAAGCGCTTTACTACATCACAAGAGCGATCAATGAAGAGGCAAGCCCAGTTTTTGATCAAAGCAAGTGTGAGAGCTACGAGGAGCTTGGCTTTATTTTAAGCGAATTTGGCGTGAGCGAGCAGCTTTTTGAGAAATTTAGGGCTAGCTATTTTGAGCTGTGCGAATTTGCTAAATTTAAAGAGCTAATAGATGAGCTTTTGGCGCTTGAAAATGAGCCAAGATGCGAAGAGAAGCTCGCACTTGAGCTTTTTAGGATGGAGAATTTATGCAGGTATTTTAGCTTTAGTCTAAAACAGCTAAGTGAAATTTTCTTGCTAAATATCTCGCGCCTAAGCATCGACGACGTGGGCGGCGGAAAGATCAGCGTCATGGGCATGCTAGAGAGCCGTGGGATGAAATTTGATGGCGTCATTATAGTTGATTTTAACGACAACTTTATCCCCGCAAGAAGCGCAAATGAGATGTTTTTAAACTCAAAAGTGAGGCAAAAAGCGGGGCTTATAAGCTATGTGGAGCGTGAAAATTTGCAGAGATTTTACTACGAAAGCCTCATAAATAACGCCAAAAAAGTGGCGATAAGCTGCTGTGTAAATGAAGAGAGCATACCTTCAAGATTTTTAAAAAATTTCAAAACGATAAAAGATGAGAAATTTAGCGATGAGGCCTATTTGAAGCTATTTTTAAAAGGAGAGGCGAGCTTAAATTTAAAAGACGATGAGATTATTTTGGAACATGATTTCTTCGCAAACCCACTCTCGTTTTCGACGCTAAATTTATTTCTAACCTGCCCAAGAAAATACTACTACACAAAGATAGCTGGCATAAAGCCTGCAAAAGGCGTATCAAAAGAGCTTGGCACAAAGCAAGGAAATAGCGTTCATAGCGCACTTTTTGAATACTATACGAGTGAATTTTATAAGCAAAATAACACCTTTGATCTAGCCGTTTTTAAAGAGATGCTAGCAAAGCAAAATCTTACGCCACTTGAATTTGAAATTTGGACGCATAAATTCAAAGAGTATGAAATTTGTGAAAACGAGCGTTTAAGGGCTGGTTTTAGGGTGCTTGAGTGTGAAAAAGAGGTGCAAAGCGAGTTTTGCGGCGTGCAGATAAAGGGATTTATCGATAGGATCGATGCGGATGCAAGCGGCGACGTGCTTATACTTGATTATAAAACGGGCGAGGCAAATGTAAATTCGCTCCAGCTTGCCTTTTACGAGGCGCTTTACGGTGGCAAGGTGCGAAGTGCTTACTATGCCCTAAAAAACGAGCCTAGCTTAGTTAGCTCGAAAAAAAGCGTAGAGGATCTAAACGGCGAGATAGAAAAGCTAAAAGGCATAAACAAAACCAAGATAAATTTTGAAAGAAAGAGCGGTGCTTGCGCATTTTGCGAATACGCTACACTTTGTAGGAGAGAGTTATGAAAAATTTTTTAGCCCTAAAAGCAAGTGCTGGAAGCGGTAAAACCTTTGCACTAAGCGTTCGTTACATCGCTTTGGTGCTTCGAGGTGAAAATATAAACGAGATCGTCGCTCTAACTTTTACAAAAAAAGCAGCAAACGAGATGAAAGAGCGTATAATCGCCACTTTTTTGGACTTGCAAAACAAAAAAGGCGAGCTTGAAGCGGTGTGCGCAGAACTTGATATAAGCCAAGATGAGGCGATAAAAAGGCGAGATGAGAGGCTTAGCGTCTTTTTGCAAAGTGAGCTAAAAATTTATACATTTGATGCGTTTTTCTCTGGGATTTTGAAGAAATTTAGCCAAAATTTAGGCATTAGCCCTGATTACAGCGTGCAAGATAGCTTGCAAGATCTGGCGTGGAAAAAATTTGTAAAAGAGGCGAGCAAGGATAAAAAGCTTCTTAGTGAGCTTGCCTTAATGATGATCATTTCAAGCCAAAAAGAGGCTAGCTTTTCGCAGACTTTGGCGAAATTTTATGAGAGCTTTGGTGGCGAGCTAAAAGATAGTGGCGCAAGCTATCCAGATGATAGCAAAGTAAGGGCGGCGCAAAGGGCGATAAATGAGCATATAGCCTCGCAAAATGGCGCTAGCGATGTGGCTAAAAAGACATTTGGTGAGCAGAATTTATTTGAGCTATTTAAGAATAAGGTTTTTGCTAGAGAAAGCCTAGACTACCGCACTTTTAACAAAATTTATACCCCAGAGCTTGATAGACTCTTTTTTGAGCTAAAAGAGGCAGCGAAAAACTACATTTTAGAGGTCGAAAAGTATAGACTAAGTGGCTTTAGCAAGCTATTAAAGCTTTATAAGGCTTCAAATTTAGAGCTAAACAAGGAGATAAATGCGCTAAGTTTTGCTGATATAAACAAGCTGGTTTTTAAGCTTTTGGTGCAAAGCTTAGACAAAGAGGCGCTTTATTTTAGGCTTGATGGCAGGATAAATCACCTCTTAGTCGATGAGTTTCAAGATACAAACGTGATCCAGTATGAAATCATCTTACCGCTCATCGCTGAAATCGTCTCTGGATACGGTCAAAACGGGCTTGGAAGCTTCTTTTACGTGGGCGACACGAAGCAGAGTATATATAAATTTAGGGGTGGCAAAAAGGAGCTTTTTGACAAGCTTGGAGATGATTTTAGCCAGATAGATATAGAAAATTTGCCAAGCAACTACCGCAGTTTAAAGGCTTTGGTGAAATTTAATAACGCCGTTTTTGAAGAAATTTATCATAGATATGGGCTTAGCTTTGAGCCGCAAGAGCCAGCTAAAAAAGATGAGACGCTAAGCTACGAGGTAAGTGGCGAGTGTGCGTATTTTGAAGTAGAGAAGGACGACTACGGCTACTTGCGTGTGCTAAGTGATGAAGATATCGCAGGTGCGGTCGTTTCGCAGACAAAAGAGCTTTTAAAAGCTGGCGTAAATGCAAGCGATATAACTGTGCTTTGCTGGAAAAATAGCGACATTAGCCTCATCTCAGAAGTGCTTAGTAGCGCAGGGATAAAAAGCGTCAATGAAGGCACTTTGGAGCTAAAAAGAACGCCACTTGTCGCTGTGATCATAGAATATGCGAAATTTTGCCTCTTTAAAGAAGAAATTTATGAGAAAAATGTAAAAGCGCTAGTAAATGCAAATGTCAAAAAACTAAATATAAAGCCAGAGGTGAGCGCGACAAATAGCCTATTTTACCTAGCTAAAAATCTAGGCATAAGCATGGCAGATGTTGATATTTTAAGGCTATTTGAGCTAAGCGCGGGATATAAAAATTTAAGTGATTTTATATTTAACCTTGAAAACTTTAGCTCTAAAATCAGCCCAAAAAGCAGCGACGGCGTGAGAGTGATGACCGTGCATAAGTCAAAGGGGCTTGAGTTTGCTCACGTCATAGTTTGCGACATGATGGGCAAGGGTAGGGGTGATGACTCAAATTTCATAACCGAATACAACGAAAAGGGCGAGTGGATCGTAAAGAGTAAAATTTCAGGCAGGGAAAATTTTGACAGCGACTACGCAAGCGTTTTAGAGCAGATGAAAGAGCTTGAAAAGCAAGAAAATATCAATAAAATTTACGTCGCTTTCACAAGGGCAACAAAGTCGCTCATCATCATCAAACAAGCCGTCCCAAGCGGAAATAGCCCAAGCTTTTTTTCATTTTACACAAGAAGCGACAAGAGCGAGGCAAACGACTATCTTGATCTAAAAGAGTTTAGCTTTGGCAAAATTTTACCTAGTAAAACTGAGCAAAAAGAGCTAAAAAAAGATGAAAAAATGCCTGAAATTTTAAAGATAGAGAGGCAAGAGGTTGAGGTAAAAGAGCAAAAGACGAGTGGTAAAAATTTAAGTGCGATATATTTTGGTCTGGCGTTTCACTATCTGCTTGAGATGAGCGAGAAATTTGATGAAATTTCACTAGAAAAAGCTAAAAATTTGATGCTAAATAAATTTCATAAATTTTTGCCACTTGAAGCACTTGAAGATGCCTTTTTTAGGGCAAAAATGCTTATAAGTGAGCCAAAATTTATAGAGTGCATAAAAGACAAAGAAATTTATAAAGAGCAGCCGTTTAAAGTAAAAAATGAGCTAAAGCAGATGGACCTTTTTTGCTTTAATGAGCGTGAAATTTGCGTGATTGATTATAAAACGACAGATAAAAATATAGAAGAGAACAAAAAGCAGGTAAAAGAGTATAAAGATGCGCTTTCTAAATTTTATGAAAAACATAGTATAATCGCCGTCATCTTCTATGCACTTGAAGGCAAAATTTCATATATTGAAGTTTAAATGCTACTTAATTTAAGCTTTATCAAAGCATTGTTTAAATACAATCACAACTCAAAAATTAACTTGGCAAAGGTAAGAAAATGACAAAAATAACAAAGCCAAACGAAGTTAAGCGAGACTGGATCGTAGTTGATGCAGCTGGTAAGCGCTTTGGTAGATTGCTAACAGAGGTAGCAACTATACTTCGCGGCAAAAACAAACCATGCTTCACGCCAAACGTAGATTGTGGCGACTATGTTATCATCATAAATGCTTCTAAAGTAGAATTTACTGGTAATAACAAAGCTGAAGATAAACTTTATCACAGACACTCAGGATATTTTGGCAGCGTAAAGAGCGAGAAATTTGGCGATTTGATAGCAAATAAGCCAGAAAAACTATTTAAATTAGCTGTTCGTGGCATGCTTCCAAAGACAAAACTTGGAAGAGAGATGATAAAAAAACTAAAAGTTTATGCTGGCAGTGAGCATCCTCATACGGCACAAATAGCTAAAAAAGAAGGAAAATAATTATGGCAAAAGTTTATGCAACTGGTAAAAGAAAAACTGCCGTAGCAAAGGTTTGGATAAAGTCTGGAAGCGGTAAAATCGTAGTAAATGGTATGGATCTTAACACTTGGCTTGGCGGTCACGAGGCTATCAAGCTTAAAGTTATTCAACCACTTTTAGTAACAAAACAAGAGAGTTTAATAGACGTAGTAGCTACAACTTTAGGTGGCGGTTATTCAGCACAAGCTGAGGCTTTAAGACACGGCATTTCACGTGCTTTAGCTGATATGGATGCTGATTTTAGAGCAGCTCTTAAACCAAAAGGCTTGCTAACTAGAGATTCTCGTGTTGTTGAACGTAAGAAATTTGGTAGAAGAAAGGCTAGAAGAAGCCCACAATTCTCTAAACGTTAATGGTTTTTTGCAAGTGCTTTTGCATTTGCAAAATTTAGGTTATGTAAATTTCAGATTTACATTAAGAATTTGGTTATAATTTAAAGTTGATTTATTTTTATTTAGGTAAAATTATAGTCAACATTAAAAATCCCTATTTGAAAGGAATTCTATTATGAAAAAGATTGCTTTAGCTATGGTTGCCGCAACAGCGGTTTTTGCGTCTAACGCAGCATACAACTATGAGATCACTCCAACTATCGGCGGTGTTCATCCAGAAGGAAATCTACGTGTAAAAGACCACAACTTTGTTGGTATTAGAGCGGCTAGAAACCTTGAAGATTTCTTTTTTGATCAAGTTGAACTTGGTGTTGATTACTCTCAAAAACTAAAAGAGAGAACAGGTAACGTTGTAAGAGAGGGTAGAGCTCTTAGATACCACGCAAACCTTGTAAAAAATATCGTTGACTTTGGACCAGTTAGCCTATATGGTTTAATCGGTGCTGGTTATGAAGATGTTCCAGCTATTTTTGTTAAAAACGAAGATGGCGGTTTTGGTCAATATGGTCTTGGTTTAAGATACCAAGTTACTGATAGATTTGCTCTTAAAGCAGAGGCAAGAGACGCTATCAAATTTGAGCACGCTGATCACAACCTATTCTATTCACTAGGCTTTGGCATCGGTCTTGATTCAAAAGCAGCTCCAGTTGTAGCAGCAGCTCCAGCAGCTCCAGCAGCAGCTCCAGCTCCAGTTCTTGATGATGACAATGACGGCGTGCCAAATGATATTGATCAATGCCCTAACACTCCAGCTGGTGTAGTTGTTGACGAAAGAGGATGCGAGAAAGTTATTGTCCTTAGAGATCTAGATGTTAACTTCGCATTTGATAGTTACAAAGTTGGACCAAAATATGCGGCTGAGATCAAAAAAGTAGCTGACTTTATGGGTGAACACCCAGATTATAAAGTTGTACTTGCTGGTCACACTGATAGTGTAGGTGCAGAAGCTTACAACCAAAAACTATCTGAGAAAAGAGCAAAAGCAGTGGCTGAGGTTCTTGCTGGTTACGGTGTAGAAAAAGCTAAAATTTCTACAGTTGGTTACGGCGAACTTAAACCAATCGCTACAAACAAAACTAAAGAAGGTCGCGCTGAAAACAGACGTGTTGAAGCTACTTTCAACAAATAATTTTACTATTTAAAATTACTTCTTTAGGGCTTGGCTTCGGCTGAGCCCTTTTTTTATTTCTGCGGAGATTATCATGAAAAAAACTATACTTTTTGACTTAGACGGCACACTTATAGATTCTACTTCTGCTATTTTAAAAGGTTTTGATGCGGCGTTTTTAGCTCACGACAAGAAAGAGCCTGATCATGATGCACTAAAGTCCCTAGTAGGATATCCGCTTGAAATAATGTTTGAAAAACTTGGTGCCAAGAAGAATTTAATAGGTGAATACGTAAAAGAGTATAAGGCTTGCTACGAGAAGATCTATTTAGACGAGACCGTGCTTTTACCGCATGCTATGGATGCTTTAAAAGAAGCTAGCGTGTTTGCTGATGTTGGTGTTGTTACGACAAAGACATCAAAATTTTCTATAATTTTACTTGAACATTTAGGTGTTATGAAATTTATAAAAACGGTTGTCGGACGAGATGATGTCGTTAATCCAAAACCAGATCCAGAACCTATAAATTTAGCTTTAAAGAGACTAGACAAAGAAAAAGATAATGCCTTTATGATTGGCGATACCATCATGGATCTAAAGGCTGCTAAAACTGCTCTTATAACTGGCGTTGGCCTTACATGCGGATATGGTAAAGAGTCTGATTTAAGGCAGTTTAGCGAGCATATATTTGCAAATCCACATGAGGCTGTCAGCTTTATCAAAGAAGCTTGATAGTGAAAGTTTATTAAAGTACTTGGGTCTGATACTATTTAAACATAAATTTATTCATAAATTTTTATTTTAGCTTATTACAAAATGCTTTAGATGGATCAAAAAGAATTTTCTAATTTCATATCAAAAATGCCTGCTACTATTTTGATATGATCGTTGATCTAGGCAATCCTTACTTTTAGTAAATTCTGCATTTTATTTGTTGTTTTAGATAAATTTACTAGCAAAATATGCAATTAAAATGCTTGTATTAGAATTTATTATGTAGAGATTTTGTAGGCATTGAAAAAGAGCAAGAATTTATAAATATTGCACTTAAGCGAAAGGCTGAGCTAGAAGCAAATTTTATAAAATTTAGAGATAAATTTAGTGATATAAAGTTGCTTGAGAGCTTAAAATTTGGTTAGATTTAAGATCCCATACTTCACAACTATCCGCGCAGCACTTGCAGCTGCTAAGTCTCTAAGCACAGTTCAAACTGGCAAAGCACTTGAGGTAAAAAGCTTGCAAGAGTATCTAAGCGAGAGATAGTAAATTTAGTGGCAGTTTTAGCTGCCACTAGCTAAATTTCACTCTTTAAATTTAGCTATTTTTTATTGCATTTGCCGCTTTTAGAGCGCTTGCAAATGCAAAATGCAGGTTATATCCACCAAGCATACCAGTGATATCTAAAACTTCACCTATAAAGTAAAGCCCCTTTACGCTCTTGCACTCTAAATTTTCATCTAAAAAATTAGTTTTTACACCACCTTTTGTAACTTCAGCCCTTTCAAAGCCAAATGTCCCAGCTGGGGCAAACTCATAAGCAAAAACCCTTTTTATGATGCTCTTTTCATCATCACTAAATTCATAATAAGCTCTATCTTTTAAGCCAAAATTTCTTAAAAACTCCAGCACAAATCTCTTTGGCAAAGGCAAAACTGAACTAAGCTGCTTTTTGCCATTTACTAAATTTTTCTCACTAAATTTAGGCAAAAAATTTATACAAATTCGCCCCTTTTGCCAAAAAAGTGAAGCATTTAGTATCGCTGGACCGCTTATGCCCCTGTGCGTAAAAAGCAGATCGCCACTAAATTTATAGCTCTCATTTTTGCCATTTATCACTACATCTGCGCTTAGACTAACACCGCTAAGCTCTTTAAACCAAAACTCATCTTTTTGCACGCTAAAGCCAACAAGAGCAGGAGTGGTAGGTGAGAGCTCAAGGCCAAATTCGCTTGCTATCTTGTAGCCAACGTCGCTTGCGCCAATGGCTTTGTAGCTTAGTCCGCCACTTGCGATGACTAAATTTCTAGCTCTAAATTTCTCATCTTTTGTCAAAATTTCAAAAATTTCATCTACTTTTTTAGCGCCGACAACCTCTTTGTTATAAAAAATATCTGCATTTTGCCTTTTTAAAAGCAGGCTCAAAACACTCTTTGCGCCGTTATCACAGAAAAATTGATTTTGCTTTTGCTCGCTAAATTTAAGCTCACTAAAAAATTTCAAAACTTGATCAGGGTTTAGTACTTTTAAAATTTGCTCTATAAATTTTTGCTCGCCAAGGTAGTTTTTGGCGCTTACAAAGCGGTTTGTGATGTTGCACCTGCCACCACCGCTTGCTAAGATTTTTTTGCCAGCGCTGTTGTTTTTCTCTAAAATGGCAACCTTTTTGTCCTTTAAATTTGCCCCTAAAAAGAGCCCGCTAGCACCAGCACCAACGATGATGACGTCGTAGATCAAAACTTCAAGCTCTCTTTTAAGGCCTCCTCGCTTGTTAGGCGAGAGTCAAATTTGATCACTTGATTTTTCTCATTTTTGTAATAATCAACCACGCCTTTTTGGCCGTTTAGAAGCTCTAAATTTAAGCTCGCTTCTGGGCTTAGGTAGATATTTTTAAAGATTCTTGGATCACTCAAGCTAAAGAGCAAAACAATCCAAATCACGCAAAGCACCACACAGATGGTGGCAAGCACTTTAAAGTCAAAGGCGTGCATGATGTATCCGCCAACAGCGCCCCCAACGAAGCTGCCAAAGTAGCCAAATGAGTTAAAGATGCCAAGAGCGGTGCCTTTTTGTGAAGATTTTACAAATTTTGTCGCGGTTGATTGCATGATTGGCTCGTGAAGGTTAAAACCTACAAAAAATATCGCGATGCCAACCACAAAGATAAATTTTGTAAAGCTCAAGGCAAAAATGGTGTAGGTTATGGCAAAAAGCAGCGTGCCTGCTATCAAGATGACCTTGCTAAGCCCCTTGCCATCGCCCAAAGCGCCAGCTAGCCCCATAGCCAAAAATCCAAGCACAGCGCCAAGCGTATAGACCTTGTAAAGCTCGCTGCTCTCATAGCCATACTCCCTTACCAAAACGATAGGGATCACCAAAAACGCGATGCTTGTGAGCATTTTTTGCATGAAAGAGGTGAAATTTATGATCATGTAGTCTTTTTGCAAAAAGAGCTTGCCAAATGGCACCTTCTGGGCCTTTTCGCTCACTTTTATCTCTTTTGGCACGACGGTGTAGAGTAGCACGACGCAAAGCAGGCTAAGAGCAGCGCTTAGATAAAAGAGGCTTGAAAGTCCGTAGTCTTTGGCAAGTAGCGGTCCAAGCACCATCGAAAGCGTAAAGCTAAGCCCTATAAAAGCGCCCATTATCGCCATGGCTTTTGAGCGATTTTCTTCAGCCACAAAGTCGCTTATCATCGCTGTTGCCACGGCTCCTACAGCCCCCACACCTTGTAAAAACCTGCCAAAAAGCATCGTGTAAATTTCACTTGCTAGAGCGCAGACGATAGAGCCAACCACAAAGATCAAAAGCCCGATGGTTAGCGCTTTTTTGCGGCCGATCTTATCTGAAAGAGCGCCAAAAGGCACTTGAAATATCATCTGTGAGATCGCATAGACGCCTACTATTAGCCCAACTAAAAATTCGTTTGCGCCCTCTAAATTTAGGGCATAAAGGCTAAGCACCGGTAGGACTATAAAAAGTCCAAAAAATCTGCTAGCTACAATAAAAGATAGTGGCAAAACGCTTTTTAACATAAATTTTCCCTTATTTTTAAAAGGACTAAGTTTATCATTTTAACACTAATTTAAATTTAAAAATTTAATCTACTTTTTTGTAAAATACGCCCAAAAATCAAGGAGTTTTGCGATGAAAATCGTGCTTGCGACATCAAATTTAGACAAAGTAAAAGAGATAAAAGAGTTTTTAAAAGGCTATGAAATTTACGCACTAAGCGAGGTTGTGAAGCCATTTGAGATCGTTGAAGATGGTAGCACTTTTCAGCAAAATGCGCTTATAAAGTCAAGAGCCGTCTTTGCAAAGCTTAAAGAACAGGGGCTTGAGGGCGAATTTGTCTCACTTAGCGATGATAGTGGCATCAGCGTGGATGCGCTTGGTGGCGAGCCAGGGATCTACTCAGCTCGCTACTTTGATCTTGATGAAAATGGCAAAGTGCGTGGCAAAAACGCAAATGACGCAAACAATAGAGCAAAGCTAATTAGCAAGCTAAAGGCGCTAAATTTAAAGAGCTCACTAGCTCACTACACCGCCTGTATCGCCATTAGCTCAAAATTTGGAGACTACACGACGCACGGCTTTATGTACGGCGAAGCGATAAACGAGGAGCGTGGCACAAACGGCTTTGGCTACGACGCACTTTTTATCCCAAATGGCTTTAACAAGACGCTTGGCGAGCTAGATAACGAGACAAAGCTTAAAATTTCTCACCGCTCAAAGGGGCTCGAGCTTGCAAATTTCGTGCTAAAGAGCCTAAAGAAAAACTTTAGTTAAGCTCCTTTAGCCCCTTGCTGGCTCGCTCCAAAAGACCAAGCGCACGAGGGTTTTGCTCCTTGCCTTTTAAAATTTCAAGTACTTCTTTGTAGTTTTTGGCGGCTTGATCTTTTCCATCAAGCTTTGCTAGGTCGTTAGCGACCTCTATTAAAAGCTCTGATCGCACAAGCTCGTTATTGCTTAGATCTGGCGTGATATCAAGTAAATTTAACGCTAAAATGTGGTTTTCGTAGGCTTTCGCAAAGTCATTTTTCATGTAGTAGGCGTTACCGATGGACTTTATGCAAAGCAGCTCGTCGCGCATTGGGGTATTTGGCGTGACGTCATAAATTTTTTGAGCTTCTTGAAAATTAGCAAGCGCTTCGTCATATTTGCCTAGCGCCTTTTTTGCCCCGCCTATGTTTTGATAAGAGCGCGCTAGCAGCAGTTTGTCGCTAACGTTTGCCGCAAGCTCTAGGGCTCTTTGTGAGAGCTCTAGTGCCTTTTGTGGCTCTTTATTTACTAGGCAAATACTGCCGCCATTTATGAGCGAAGTGATCGCCTGCTCAGTGTTGCCATCTTTTAAGCAGACATCAGTCGCTTGCTCGGCTAAATTTATGGCTCTCTCCAAATTTCTATCGCTTTTATAAAACTCATTCACACTCTCTTGCACCAGCTCGTCGCAGCTACTTGCAAAGAGGCAAATAGGCGCTAAAAATGGCAAAATTTTCTTCATCTTTTTACCTTTAAAATTTGGCTCATTTTACCTTTTGAAGCTAGAAATTTATATTAACTTTGCTAAAATCACTAAAATTTTAAGGAGCCAAAAATGTCAAATATCTTAATCATCGGAGCAGGTGGCGTTAGCCAAGTCGCAACCGTAAAATGTGCGATGAACTCGGATGTTTTTACAAATATCACCCTTGCAAGCCGCACAAAAAGCAAGTGCGACGCGATCGCTAAATTTATAAAAGATCGCCTTGGCGTGCAGATAAACACCGCGCAAATCGACGCTCACGACACAGAGGCTGTGGTGGAGCTCATCAAACAAACAAAGGCTGATCTGCTTCTAAACGTCGCGCTGCCATATCAAGACCTAACTCTCATGGACGCTTGCGTAAAGTCTGGCATACCTTACATCGACACCGCAAACTACGAGCACCCAGACACCGCAAAATTTGAGTACAAGCTTCAGTGGGCGAAGGATGGTGACTTCAAAAACGCTGGCACCATGGCGCTTCTTGGCTCTGGCTTTGACCCAGGCGTGACAAACGTATTTTGCGCTTATGCACAGCAAAATTTATTTGACGAGATCCACGAGATCGACATCCTAGACTGCAACGCTGGCGATCATGGATATGCTTTTGCGACAAATTTTAACCCAGAGATAAATTTACGCGAAGTTAGCGCAAATGGCCGCTACTGGGAGGCTGGCAAATGGATCGAGACAAAGCCTATGCAGATAATGTTTAAGTGGGACTACCCAAAAGTAGGCGTCAAGGACAGCTACCTGCTCTATCACGAGGAGCTTGAAAGCTTAGTAAAAAACATCAAAGGGCTAAAGAGAATTCGCTTTTTCATGACCTTTGGACAAAGCTACCTAACTCACATGAAATGCCTAGAAAACGTCGGCATGCTGCGTATCGACGAGGTAGAGCACAACGGCATGAAAATAGTGCCGATCCAGTTTTTAAAGACGCTTCTGCCTGACCCTGCAAGCCTTGGCCCGCGCACAAAAGGCAAAACAAACATCGGCTGCGTGATACGTGGGCTAAAAGATGGCAAAGAGCGCCAAGTCTATATCTACAACGTCTGCGACCACGAGGCTTGCTACGCTGAGACAGGCGCGCAGGCTGTTAGCTACACCACAGGCGTGCCAGCGATGATCGGCTCGCTAATGGTCGCAAAAGGCATCTGGAGCGGAAAAGGCGTCTTTAATATGGAAAATTTCGACGCAAAACCTTTCATGGACGAGCTAAATAAGCAGGGGTTGCCGTGGGAGGTAATCGAAATGAAGCCAGGAGAGAGATACGAAGTTTAAAATTTTTTAGACTTGTCTCGTGAGTGTCTTTTGCGGAGCTTGAAATTTTCACCCTTCGACAGACTATATGTCTAGTCTCGGGATGAAAATTTCTTCGCCTCTGCTAGCAGTTGCGACCCTTGGGGATGCAAAGCCCAAAATCCATCTCACGATACTTCGTCAGAGACTTTGTGGCATTTAAATTTAATAACACACTAAATCGAATTTCGTCTCGTCTAAGCGAAAAATACTTCACCTAAATTTATTAAATTTAACCACTAAATTTTATCTCTCCTTTTTGGTTGCAAGCTATTTTTCACAACTCTTTTACAAATTTTCAAATATAATAAAGCCAAAATTTAAAAGGAAATTTCGGTGCTAACGATAGAAAATTTATATATTTTGGTGGCAGCTCTTGCGCTTGTTTGCGTGGTGTTGGCAGCTTTTTTGATAAATGCAAAGATGCAAAATGCAAAACAAAGAGAAGCTTTAGAAAATTTACAAGATGAGTTAAAAGATAGCGAGCGGCTAAATATCGAGCAAAGAGCAAAGCTTGAGGCAAATAGCGACAAGATAGATGAGCTAGCTAAAAATTTAGACGAGTATAAAATTTCACTCAGACAAAAAGATGAAAAAGAGGACGAGCTAGAGCGTGAGTTAAGGCGTCTAAATGAGGAGCTTGGCAGCCAGACAAAGATGGCTGAGATGGCAAGGTCGCTATCTTTAAATTTACAAAGCGAGCTTAGCGCAAAAGAGGATGAACTAAAAAGATCAAACGAGAGCGAAAACGAGCTAAAACGCGCTATCGTTGCTCTAAAAAGCGAGATCGAGGCCAAAGAAAACATCCTAAGATCGCAAGAAGAGAATTTAAAAAAGGTAAAAAACGAGCTAAATTTAGAGTTCGCAAACCTTGCAAATAAGATATTTGAAGAAAAAAGTGCAAATTTCTCAAAAAACAGCAAAGAGTCGCTTGAGCTCTTGCTAACGCCACTTGGAGAGAAGATAATAAGCTTTGAAAAGAGAGTAAATGACGCCCACAGCGACTCGCAAAAGAGCGCAGGCGAGCTTAGCGCGCAGCTAAAAGAGGTGGTCGAGCTTGGCAAAAATATGTCAAAAGAGGCAAACTCGCTAAGCACGGCGCTAAAAGGCAGCAACAAGGTCCTTGGTAACTGGGGTGAGATGCAGCTTGAGCGCACACTGGAGGCTGCTGGGCTAGAAAAGGGCACGCACTACACTACGCAAGAGAGTTTTGACGTGAGTGGCAAAAAGCTCATACCTGACTTTGTCATAAATTTCCCAGACGACAAACAGATGATAATAGACAGCAAAGTCTCACTCCACGCCTACGAAAAGGCAGTCGCTGCGGCTGACCCGGCGCAGAGCAAGCTAGCCCTTAGCGAGCACATCGCTTCGATAAAAAAGCACATCGACGAGCTAGCTAAAAAAGACTACTCATCGCTTGTGAAAAGCCCTGATTTTGTGCTGATGTTTGTGCCAGTTGAGCCGGCATTTTTGGAGGCTTTGAAATTTGATCCAAATTTATTTAACTACGGCTATGAGAAAAAAGTGGTGCTAGTCTCGCACACGACGCTCATGCCGCTACTTCGCGTGGTGGCAAATTTATGGCGCATGGAGCATGGCAACAAAGAGGCAAAAGAGATCTTAAAGAGTGCAAATGAAATTTATGAGAAATTTTGCACCGTCGCTGAGAAGCTAAATAGGCTTGGAAACTCGGTGAGATCGGTAAATGATAACTTCAATGAGGTCGTTAAAAGCGTGAGTGGTCAAGGTGGGCTTGATAGCAGGCTGGAGAAATTTAAAAAGATCGCTATAAATCCCAAAGATACGCAGATAAAAGAGCTTGAAGCAAGACCTAGAGAGATCTTGCTAGCTAGCTCTAAAGAGTAAATTTAGAAATTTAGAGCAAAGGTTTTTTAGCAGGCGCTAAAGAGCCTTTAAATTTAGTGATGCATATGCATATTAGTTGAGTTATCATCACTCATCTGTTGCATATCCATCATCATCTTGTGGTGATCATGCATCGGCATATCTGCTGGCATGTTCATTGGCATGTTCATCTGCATATCCATCGCGCCATCATTAGCCTTATAGCCTGTTATAGTAGGATCAACCATACCAAATATCATCGCGACGTGTCCGACGATCAAGAAGAAGATAAGCAGGCAAAAGTGAAGCTTTAGCTTTGCCTTTTGGCTTGCGTTTTTATAGATCAAATTTAGCTCTAAAAGGGCGATGCCAAGAAGTGGGATGACGCCGATGAGATATGAGTAGATAGCGATGACATCGGCATATCCGCGCCATTTTATGGTTGGATAAATTTTTGCTATAAAGTAGATCACAAGAGCTGTAAAATAGACCCCAAGCACTATGCCAACAAATTTGCTAACGGCCTTAAAGCCAGCATTTTTGCCGCTATCCATGTGATACATCGTGAAAAACTCCATCGCGACTAAAAGCTCCGCAAGCCCCATAGGTATCACCATGTAGAGGATTAGATTGTATGGTTGATTGAGCGATAAAAGCTCCATGTAGTGTGTCATTACCATTGTAAATCCTTTGTAAAAATTTAAAGGAATTTACTACCAAAGGGTTAAGATAGTTATAAAATATTGAGAATAGTTGTGAGATCTAAGCGAATGTTAAATTTACTCCTAGCTTGGCTAAGAGTAAATTTAAGCTAGTCTTTAAACTCGTGTGAGATAACTGGGGAGAATTCCTCCCAGTGAAGCTTGGTTTTAATAGTTGGCATCTTGCTTTGAAATGGCTCTTTTTTAAGCGCTGCCATAGCGACGCTATCGCCTTGTGGCTTGGCTGGTGCCTCTAGGCTTAAAACGGCTCTTTCAAGCTCGATGAAGTCTTTTAAAATGATCGCATACGAGCGGAAGAAATTTGCATTTTTATGAGCTAAAAGTAGCGAGCCAAACTCATCTACAAATAAATTTAAAGTCTCGCCAAAGAGCTTGTCGCTGATATTTTTTGCGCCATTAAATTCATCACTTAAAAATGTTGCCATCGCTAAAAATATAAAGCCGACATAGTCCTCGCTATCCTTGCAAAGCTCTTTATCACGCCTATATGGGCTAAGTTTTAGGCAGTGTATCACCCTAAGTCTAGCCGCGCCGTTATCTCTACCCTCTTCATAAAATGAGGCGCTTAAAGGGATATTTGTAAAGCCAAAAAGAACGTCATTTTGCTCGCTTGTAAGCTCATCAAAGCTAAATTTATCTAAATTTGCAAACGCCTCTGCGCTTTGCTCGCTCAAAGGATTTTGCGCTAGGTAGCTAAGCTGCTCTTTCCATCTCGCAAACCCCTCATCACTGGTGTGAAAAAAGAGTGGATACGCCAAAAATTCGTAAAAATATGACCTTGCTTTTATGATATTTTTATCCATTTAATAAATCCTCTTTCATCGCATTTAGCTGGGCTTGCACCATGATCTTTGCCTTGCAGTCAGCGCAGCAGTAAAGTGACTTGATCTTGGCTCTGTCGTTGCCAAAACGTGGCTGCATGATCGATGCGATCTTCTCGACCGCCTTTTTAGTCGCAAACTCTTTTCCGCACTCCACGCAGGCAAATAGCTCGTCGTGCGCAAGCTCGCTATAAACGAAAAACTCAGGCTTAAGAGCGATCTTGCCGACCTCAAGTGAGATGGTGTTTTTCTCAGCGCAGCTTAGCTCGCAGTAGCCGCAGGCGGTGCAAACGCTTGGGTTAAATAAAATCGAATTCGTCTTTTTATCAGCCACCAAAGCACTTACGTTACAAGCTCCAACACAGCTAAGGCAGAGCGTACAGGTGTCAGCATTTATCGTGACTTCGCCATATCTTATCATCTCGCCGCTTTTTACGACGCCAAGATCGCTCTCTCCTACGATAAACTCAAGTCTTTTGGCAAAAATTTCTCTCTTTGGCAGCGCGTATTCTGTCATTGAATGCTGTGAGCCATCAATTAGTTTAGCTTTTTTTAGCGCATTTTCAAGGCTAGCCTTGTCTTTTGCGTGGTAGATCGCGGTCTCTTTAAATTTAAGCTCATAAATTTGATTTAAGATGCTAATGGCGTCTTTTTCGCCCTTGCCAAGGCTCTTGCTATATAAAATCACACTCGAGCCACTCTCTTGAAGAAGCGTTAAAAAGTGCGTTTGGCTTAAGAAGTGGGCGGCTGAGATGGCAAAAGGCAGGACATTTTCTGGTAGGCTCACATTTAGCTCATCTAGGCTCATCTCCTCAGGCACGATAAGCGCGGTCTTGCCTTTATAAAGCTTTGCCACAGCGGCGAATGAGCTTTGCGGCATTAGCGTGTAGTCGAGCGCGCCACTAGGGCAGACGCTGATGCAGTTTCCGCAGTTTGTGCAATCTATCTGTGAAAAGACGAGGTGCTTTGTCTCGTCCTCTTTTAAGATGGCAACCGTTGGGCAAACCTCGGCGCAACGTCCGCAAATTTCACTCCTGCGCTCGTGATACTGGCAGATTGATGAGTCGTATTGAGTAAAGCTTTTGTATCTAAATTTTGGGCTTTTTGCGTTTAAAATTTCAAGCACTTTTTCATCTTTTAGCCCTGAAATTTCGTAGCAACCGCTTTGCTTTAGCATATAGTCCCTTGCGTTTTCAACTAAGAAAAAGTCGCAATCAACCTCAAATTCGTCATTTGCTCTAAGCACCAAAACGCTTAGCTCGCCAGCAGCGCCATATATAAATTTAACCTCAAAGTGCGTAAGCTCGATCACTTTGTAGCCATTTTCTTTTAGTAAATTTGCTAGCTCTGCTCGGCCTGAGTTGCTTACTATGACGACATTTTTGCCGACCTCTTTTTCGTAATCCACATCCTTTGCCATGTCAAAGGCGCTCGCTCTTGCCTCGTAGAGTAAAAGTGTGTTTTTGGCTTTTTCTAAGACGTTTGCGGTGGTATTTTTAAGGTAGAAATTTATCTCAGGTGCGATGATGCTTGCTTTTAGCTTTGGAGAGTTTGAGACTAGATAGTCGCCATTTTCGTTGTTGATCTCTATCTGCTCATTTAGCATCAAAGCGTCGTCAAAATCGTTATAAAAGCCAAATTCTTTCATTATTTCTCCTATTATCAAAAACAGGCTTATTCTAATATTAATGGGATTAATAGACTCTGAAATTTATATCCTCTTTTTTTGCTCTAAGTTTTAATTTATAATATTTTTATGTTAAAATCACGCCTTGGTAAAACTAACTTACTAGGAGCGCAAATTGAACGATTTAAGAAATATCCCACAAGTTGATAAGATCATAAAAAACGAAGCATTTTCGGGACTTGATACGAGTTTAGTCACTATGCTTGCAAGGCAAATTTTAGATGAGGTTAGAGCTAAAATTTTAAATGAAAATGCTAGCTTTAGTGGCGAAGAGATAATAAATTTGATCCTAGATGAGTATCATAAATTTAACGCAGCAAGCCTTCAAAGGGTGCTAAATTTAACCGGCGTTGCCGTACATACAAACCTCGCTAGAAGCGTTATAGATAAAGAAATTTTAAACCGAGCGACACCTGTTATCACAGGATATTCAAACCTAGAGTACAACCTAAAAACAGGCAGCCGCGGCAATAGATATGACTACGTTGGCTCGCTAATAGCAAGAGCCTTTGGTTTTGAGGACGCCATCGTTGTAAATAACAACGCAAGCGCTGTATTTTTGGTGCTAAACACCTTTGCAAAGGGCAGAGAAGTGGTCGTTAGCAGGGGCGAGCTAGTCGAGATCGGCGGCAGTTTTAGAGTGCCAGAGGTGATGGCAAACGCAGGCTGCATCCTAAAAGAGGTCGGCACTACAAACAAAACTAGGCTAAAGGACTACGAAGAGGCAATCAGCGAAGATACGGCGATGCTGGTAAAAGTCCACCGCTCAAATTTTGACATCGTTGGCTTTAGCGAAGAGAGCTCGGCAAATGAGCTAAGCGAGCTAGCAAGCAGGCAAAATTTGATAGATTATTTTGATCTTGGCAGTGGATTTTACGGAAATTTGCCATTTAATCTTGACAAAAACGAGCCAGATCTAAAAAATTTAAAAGATGTTTCGCTAGTTAGCTTTAGCGGTGATAAGCTGCTTGGTGCGGTGCAGTGTGGCATCATTGTTGGCAAAAAAGAGCTCATCGCAAAGCTTAGAAAAAACCAACTCTTAAGGATGCTTCGGGTCGATAAGGTGATCATCTCGCTTTTAGCTGAGAGCATAAAAGCCTATCTAAACAAAGAATTTGAGCTAATCACAACGCAAAAACTGCTTCATAAAAGTGTAAAAGAGCTTGAAAGCTTGGCAAATTTTATAAATAAAAATTTAAAAACACCGCTTGAGATAGTGCGAACTTCGACCTTTGTAGGGGGTGGTGCTATGCCAAATAAAAAGATCCCAAGCGTGGCGCTTGCATTTAGTGGAGAGGCAAATTTAAACGAGCTAAAATTTAGGCAAAAAAAGGTGATCGGACGCATAGAAAATGACAAATTTATGCTTGATCTTAGATCGCTTCTTGATGATGACGTAGAGACGCTAATAAAAATAATAAATGAAACGGAAGAAAAATGAGTTTAATAATAGGAACAGCAGGGCATATCGACCACGGAAAAACCGCGCTTATAAAGGAGCTAAACGGCTTTGAGGGGGACAATCTTGAAGAGGAGAAAAAGCGTGGTATAACGATCGATTTAAGCTTTTCAAATTTAAGTAAAAATGATGAAAATATCGCATTTATCGACGTGCCAGGGCATGAAAATCTCATAAAAACGATGATAAGCGGCGCGTATGGCTTTGACGCGTGCTTGTTTGTGGTGGCGGCAAATGACGGGCTTATGCCTCAAAGCTTGGAGCACCTTGAAATTTTAAATCTTCTTGGCGTGAAATCCGTGATCGTAGCGCTTACAAAGTGCGATCTGGTCGATGAGGCCACCATAAATTTAAGAAAAAAAGAGATAAGAGATGAAATTTCTAAATTTAAAAACCTGCAAATTTTAGAAATTTTCGCCGTTAGCATAAAGGATAAGGCGAGCATCGATGAGCTTAGAAACTACCTCTTTACGCTAAGAGCCAAAAAGCGCGATGAGGAGGGCGTTTTTAGATACTACATCGATAGGGTTTTTAGCCTAAAAGGTATCGGAAATGTCGTAACTGGCACCGTGATAGAGGGAAGCGTTAGTAAAAACGATAAGCTTTTTAACTACGACGCTGGCAAAGAGGTACTAGTAAGAAGCGTGCAAAGCCACGATAAATTCGTTGATAGCGCTGGAGTTAGCAGCCGCGTGGCGCTTAATCTAACTGGCATTGAGCTTAGCGAGCTAAAAAAGGGTCAGCTGCTTAGCAAAAAGGGCTTTTTTAGGGGATTTAGAGAGGTTGATGCAGTCGTAACTGCTAAGAATTTGATACATTCACAAAGCGTGACATTTTGCGTGGGCGCTAAAAACGTCCCTGCAAAGGTGCTAATACTAAGCCAAAAAGATAATAGCTACTTTGTGAGCTTTAAATTTCAAAGCGATATGTTTTTGAAATTTGACGAGGCCTTTGTGCTCATCTCAGATGCGCGCGTGATAGGCGGTGGTAGGGTGCTAAACCCTGTGCTTGAGCCACTAAAAAAGGCTGGCAAAATTCTCTTTTTAGCCTCGCTTTTAAAGCATGATTTTGTTGAAGCTTTTTCTATCTTAAAAGAGGCTCACAAAAATGGCTTTGGCATCATCTCTTCTTATCAAAGATTTGGTCTAAATCACGAAGAGGCCGTAAATGTAGCCAAAAAAGTCTCAAATGTTTTTGTCGATGAAAAGGCTTTAAATATCTACGATCTAAGCGCGGTTGAGCGGATAAAATCAGCCATTAAATTTATGATAGAAAAGAACGAATTTGCTGTCTTTTCAGCTCAAAGTATCAGCCTAAAACTTGCTTGGGCTAGCCAAAATTTAGCCCAAAAAGCGCTTGACGAGCTTGAAAGTGCAAATTTGATCGCCAAAGATAGCGGTGTCTATACCAAAAAAGGCGTTGATCTTAGCAAGCTAAAAGTAAGGCTTGAAGAGAAAATTTATGAAATTTTAGAAAGTGGCAAGCTAGCCCCAACAGCGCCATATAATATATATGATGAGTTAGAGATCGACAGGGTTAGCGGCGATAACGCTCTTAAAAAACTCACCGCAATGGGTAGGGTCATAAGGCTGGAGCATAACCTTTTCATCACCAGAAATTCACTAAAAATGGCACTTGATAAACTAAGAGAGATCATAAAAAATCAAGGCTTTGTAAATGTCACAAACGCAAAAGATGAGCTAAATTTAAGTAGAAAATATGTAATCGCCTACCTTGAGCAGCTCGATCTTGAGAGTGACATAATGAAGCAGGGAAATGATAGGGTTTTTCGCAGTTAGTATTCATTTACAAAAAGCAAATATAATCCGCCAAATTTTTAAAAAGGATAAAAATGAAAAAAGTGATCTTAGCCTCAGTTATTGCGGCAACTAGCCTAATGGCAGCAAGCGATAAGCAAATAGAGGACTTCTACTCTCAAATGGTTGATAGCAGCGTAAAAGTAAAGGTAGCTGACCGTCACAAAGTTGCAGGCGACATCGAAGCTGTCGTTGTGAAGTTAAGCAAAGATGGCAACTCACAAGATGAGATAGTATTTACAAAAGGCGACTTCATCTTCCCAGACGTGATCGATCTAAAAGAGCAAAAATCATACCTAGCTGAAGTGAAAAAAGAGGTCATCGCAAAGGGAATTTCTAAAATTTATAAAGATGAAGACAAGGCAAACATCATCGTTCTTGGTAGCGACCCTAAAAAGCCAACTATCATAATGTTTTCAGACCCAGAGTGCCCATACTGCAGAGCTGAGCTAGCTAAAATCGAGACAACGCTAAAAGATAGCAACGTAGAGATCGTCCTAACTCCAGTGCATGACGTCTCATCACTTCAAAAAAGCTCGCTAATCTACAAAGATGCAAAAGCCGCTAAGAGTGACAGCGATAAGGTTAAAATTTTAAGAAAATACTACGCTGAAGACTACAATGTAGATGATAAGAGCGTTAGCAAAGAAGATGTCGCAAAGATCGACAATCTGCGCAAAAAATACTTTGCAGCTGGCGTTAGGTCAGTGCCATTTATCGTAAATAAAAGCGATCTAAAATAACATTTTCTAGGGAGCTCTCCCTAGAATTTCTACTACAAATAAATTTTATAAATTTAAAGTATATTTAACTATATTTTTAATAAATACTTAACATTCTTAATTAAACTTTTATATTTACTTTGCTTAACTTATAAATATGCTAAATTTACATAGTTTAACTTTAGGGTGCTAAAATGCCATAAAATAGGCTATTTGCGATATTTTAGAAATTCTAAATATGCAAATTTTACATATTATTGAACCAAATTTCTCAAATTTTTGAGGCGTAAGGAGAAAAAATGCAAGGATCAAGAAGAGATTTTCTCAAAAAATCTCTAAAAGTCGGTGCTGCCGGCGGAGTACTCGCAGTCTCAGCCGTAGCGAAAGTGACTAGTGATGACTTGGCTCCTGATGACAATGGCGTTGTCGTAGGCAAGTCAAACAAAAAAGAGGTGCTTTATAAAAAAAGCAAAAACTGGGAAACCTACTATAAAATCGCATACTAAGGGAGAAAACCATGAGTGATGCACGTATAGGAAGACGTTCATTTTTGAAGCTAGCCGCACTAGGTGCTGGCACCACAATGGCTTTTGGACAAAATGATACGATAAGACACGCTAGCGCAGAGGAGATAAAAGATCCTTTCCCTGGCTCAAAAAAGGTTAGAACTATTTGTTCTATATGCTCAGCAGGCTGTGGTATCGAGGCTGAGGTACAAGATGGTGTTTGGGTTCGCCAAGATATGGCGATGTTTCACCCGATATCTCAAGGCTCACACTGCTCAAAAGGTATCGATCAGATCGACCTTACACACAGCAAGCAACGCATCAAATATCCTATGAAAAAGGTTGATGGCAAATGGCAGAGAATTTCATGGGATCAAGCTGTAAATGAGATCGGCGATAAGATGCTTCAGATCCGTAAAGAAGACGGCCCTGATAGCGTTATATTCTTAGGATCTGCGAAATTTAACAACGAGCAAGCATATTACTTTAGAAAATTTGCTGCGTTTTGGGGCACAAACAGCAACGACCACGTAGCAAGAATTTGACATAGCGCAACAGTCGCCGGTGTGGCGAATACTTGGGGTTATGGCGCGATGACAAACCACTTTGGAGATATGGCTGCAAATTCAAAATGTATATTTATAATAGGTGCAAATCCAGCTGTGGCAAACCCAGTTGGCGGCATGAAGCACACTTTGCAAGCAAAAGATAGAAACAACGCAAAGGTGATCGTAGCTGATCCAAATTTTACAAAATCAGCCGCACACGCTGATCTCTATCTAAGACAAAGATCAGGCACAGATATAGCGCTTGTTTATGGACTTATCCACATCATCTTAAAAAATGGCTGGGAAGATAAAGAGTTTATAAAAAATAGGACTTATGGTATCGACGAGATAGCAAAAGAGGCTGAGCACTGGACACCAGAGGTCACATCTGACGTTACAGGCGTGCCAGTTGATAAGCTAATGGAAGCTGCAAATATCCTAGCTCACACCAAGCCAGGCACGGTGATCTGGGCACTTGGTATCACTCAGCACTCAGTTGGTAGCTCAAATACTAGAATTTTACCTATCCTTCAACTAATCCTAGGCAACATGGGCAAACCAGGTGGCGGCTGTAACATCATCCGTGGCCACGACAACGTTCAAGGCTCAACCGATATGTGTAACCTCTCAGACAGCTTGCCGATGTATTACGGACTAACTGACGCGGCTTGGAAGTATTACTGCCAAGGCTGGGGCGTTGATTATGACGAGTTTGTAAAACGCTTTGCAGTCTCAACCAAAGAGCCAAAACAAGGCGGCACGCCAGTTAAAAACACTGTTTTTGAAGAGTATTACTACCACGATCCTAAAAACCCAGAGGATAGAAACTGGAGAAATGAAAAAGGCTGGTCGCTTTCAAAATGGTGGCAAGGCGTCTTAAAAGAGGAAAATACCTTTAGCAGTGGTGCGTTAAGAGTCCTTTGGGTTCAAGGAACTGGCCTAACATCTATGGCGCACCTAGCTAAAATTCAAGAAGCGGCTTCAAAACTAGATATGATCGTAGTTGCTGAGCCATTTGTAAATGAAATTTCTATCCTTTCAGATAGAAAAGATGGCGTTTATATCTTGCCAGTGGCAACTGCCTTTGAAAACGAAGGTCACCTAAACGCTACAAACCGCTCAGGTCAGTGGAGAACAAAAGTCGTTGATCCACTTTATGAGAGCAAGGGCGATCACGAAGTAATGTTTGCATTTGCTAAGAAATTTGGCTTTTACGATGAATATGTAAAAGGCATGAAGATGGCTGTTGTAGATAGAGAGCTAAAACAAGTTAAAGATGACTTTGTATGGCCAGATGACGCGACAAATGAGATAGCAAGGGTTGGAAATTCTATCGGTTATGGCGGCAGAACTGCTGAGATGTTTAGACGTCACCAAGCAAACTGGGATAAATTTGACCCAGATACACTAATAGGTCTTGGTGGCGAAGTAAAAGGCGAGTACTACGGCAAGCCATGGCCAGCATGGGATGAAAAACACCCTGGCACACCGATACTTTACGATATGAGTAAGCCTTATGCAGAGGGCGGCTCTGGCTTTAGAAACCGCTTTGGCTTAGAGCATAACGGAGTTAGTCAGCTAGCTAGCGAAGAGAGCACGCTTGTTGGCTCAGCTATAAAAGGTGGCTACCCACAAATCACAAAAGATAATATAGAAAAAGTCCTAGGCATCACTCTAACAGAAGAGGAGAAGGCTAAGATAGGACCTAGCTGGAGCATGGACTACAGCGGTATCATCTTAGAAAAATGTCGTGAAAAAGGTGTCGTGCCGTATGGTAATGCAAGGGCTAGAGCTATCGTTTGGGAATTCCTTGATCCTATTCCAAAACATAGAGAGCCTATCCACTCACCACGATGGGATCTTGTCCAAAAGTATCCGACATTTGATGATCAAGCTAGAAATTTCCGTGTTTCTACTAAATTTAAGTCAGAGCAACAAGCAAAAGACTGGTCAAAAGAGTTTCCTATCGTATTTAGCACGCAACGCGTCGTAAATTTAAGTGGTGCGGGAATGATCGAAAGAACAAGTAAATATCTCTCAGCCATCACACCTGAGATGTTTGCTAATGTCCATCCTGAGCTTGCTTTAAAATATGGTATAAAAGATCGCGATATGATGTGGATCCACAGCCCACAAGGCACGAAGATCAAAGTAAGATGCTACCACAGCTATATGGTCACTCCAGATAGAATTTGTATGCCTTACAACTTCGCTGGTGTTATGCAAGGTGTCGATCTCTCAGCTCGCTACCCAGAGGGCACTAAGCCTTATGTCATCGGCGAGAGCTTTAACACAGTTACTAACTACGGATTTGACCCTGTTACTCAAATTTCAGAATTTAACGCAGGTCTTTGCCGCATAGAAAAAGCTGAGGAGAATACCTTTAAAACATCGTTTTATCACGAGTATGGCGAGAGAGACGCCTTAGGTAAAGAGTAAGGAGAGAAAAATGGCAAGAATGAAATTTTTTGTAGATACTAATAGATGTATCAGCTGCTTTGGATGTCAAGTCGCTTGCTCTTCTGCTCACGAGCTTCCAGTAGGAATTTATAGAAGAAAGGTTATCACGCTTCACGATGGCATCGAGGGCAAAGAGGTATCAACTACTATCGCGTGCCAGCACTGCACCGACGCGCCTTGCGAGCAAGTTTGTCCAGTCGATTGCTTCTACATTAGAGCTGATGGCATCGTACTTCACGATAAACACAAGTGCATAGGCTGTGGATACTGCTTATATGCTTGTCCATTTGGTGCGCCACAGTTTCCTAAAGATGGGGCATTTGGCGTAAAAGGCGTAATGGATAAATGTACTATGTGCGCAGGCGGTCCAGAGCCAACTAACTCACATGAGGAGAGAGAGCTTTACGGTCAAAACAGAATGGCTGAGGGCAAAGTGCCTATGTGTGCGGCTATCTGTTCTACAAACGCGCTTTTAGTTGGCGACGCTGCTGAGGTCTCAAATGTATATCGCAAACGCGTTATGCTAAGAAATACAGGACTAAACGTATAACACTAAGGAGGGCGTTTGCTCT
>NZ_CABPVA010000001.1:854091-891749 GCF_902460595.1 Campylobacter concisus | reverse complement strand
TCTTTTATGATAATCGTTTTTATTTTAATCAAAGTAAAGCATTGGTAATATTTCACTTTAAAATAATCTCACAGGTGGTTTAACTAATGAATAAATTTTTTAAATTTATGTTTATCATGCTCCTGCCTATCTGGCTTGTGGCAAAAAATGACGACTACGCACAAGTCGCAGCTCAGATAAAAGAGTCATTACAAAAAGTAATAACAGAGTATAGAGCTGGCAACGTCGAGCAAGCAGTTAGCGATACTCAAAATGCTTATTTTGGTCTGTTTGAAGATGTCGAAGCTGGCATCAGAATAAATTTAGGTCAGAAAAAAGCTTACTCTATGGAGAAGCAGTTTGGCGAGATCAGAAAGGCGATAAAAGCTGGCGAAGCACCAGATGATGTGCAAAAAAGAATAGATCAGATAAATAGCGAAATCGCTGAAGTTTTGCCAGTTATTTTAAATGGACATAAGCTTGTTGGTGAGTACTCAGACAGCCCAGCACAAGCTGCTACAAGTGGCTATGACACTTCTAAATTTATCCCTGAGTGGAAGGTGGCATTTGAAAATTTATCAGCTACTCTAGATAAAGCTATAGCAAGCTACGAGGGCGATAAACAAGATGATGCTAAAAATTCTATCCAAGATGCTAAATTTAATGATTATAGAAACACTCAACTTGAAATCGCCGTTCGCCAATATATAGAAAATGGCAAAAGCATAGATGCTGACATCCAAAGAAAGATGGGTGAAGCGATCAGTGGCATCACAAATGGCATAAGCAAAGATGACTTTAAAGTAAAGCTAGAAGAGATCAAAAAACTAGCTTATGATGCCGTTTCAAAACTCCCAGCTGAAACAGTAAAACTAGCAAAAGTTGATATGAGCAGTGCAGCATCTAGCGATAGCAGCGAAGATAGCGGCACAGACTACACTCAAACTGTTAAAAACATAAATGACAAAATTCAAGCAGCTATCGCGCTTTACAAAGGCGGCAATAGCGCTAAAGCTATGGGCGATATCCAAGATATCTACTTTGATGAGTTTGAAGGTAGCGGCATGGAGAACAAAGTAGGTGCGATAGATGTAAATTTAAAAACAGCTATTGAAGCTACATTTGGTAACCTTGTAGCCCTTATGAAATCAGGTGCAGACGAAAAAACACTTGAAGAAAGCGCAAGCAAGATGTCATCTCAGCTAGCAGCTGCACTTGAGAAAACTAGCGGTTCAAGCTCACCTTGGACGCTATTTATCTGGGCACTAACTATCATCTTAAGAGAGGGCTTTGAAGCTCTTATCATCGTTGCAGCTGTTGTTGCATATCTTGTAAAAACTGGCAATGCAAAAGCTATGGGCAAAGTCGTATATAGCTCAGTTGGCGTGGCTGTCATCTTAAGCTTTGTTATGGCTTGGATAATGAACATCATCTTTGGCGAGGCAGCAGGTCAAAAAAGAGAGCTTATGGAAGGCATCACGATGCTTGTTGCGGTGGGACTTCTATTTTACGTTGGCTTCTGGCTTCTTTCAAATGCTGGCGCTAAAAAATGGAACGACTACATCAAATCTCATGTTTCTGAATCTATCTCAAGTGGTTCAAGCACGGCGCTTTGGTGGACTGTATTTTTAGCGGTATTTAGAGAGGGTGCTGAAACAGTGCTATTTTATCAAGCACTTATCTTTGACGCAAAAGACTCAGCTGGCTACTCAATGATCGCAGCTGGCTTTGTCGTAGGTCTTATAGTTCTTTTAATAGTCTATTTCTTATTTAAAATTTTCGCTGTTAAAATTCCTATTAAACCATTTTTTATATTTACATCAGCGATCATCTTTTATATGTCGATCGTCTTTGTTGGCAAGGGCGTTGGCGAGCTAGTTGAGGGCAAAATTTTCATCCCAACTATCATAAAAGGACTAAATTTTCCTGACTGGATGAGAGACTGGCTAGGACTTATGCCATATTACGAAAGCTTAGTACCTCAAATCATTATGGTGCTTGCCCTAATTATAGGTATCGTTATCATGAAATCAAAACAAAATAAAAACTAATCTTATTAAAAGGAGAGGAAATGAATAAAATTCTTAGTTCAGCTCTAGCACTTAGCCTAGCAGCTGGTTTTGCACTTGCTGGAGAGCACCCAATCGGCGAGCCTGTAGAGGCTAATGGTATGGAGATAGCTGCTGTTTATCTTGAGCCAATCGACATGGAGCCAAAAGGCGTTGATCTAGCTCCAAGCTTGGCTGATCTTCACTTAGAAGCTGACATCCACGCTGTAAAAGGCAACAAAAACGGCTTTGGCGAAGGCGAGTGGATACCATATCTAAAGATCAACTATGAGCTAAAAAACCTTGATAATGGTAAAACTAAAAAAGGTACATTTATGCCAATGGTTGCAAGCGATGGCCCACACTACGGTGCTAACGTAAAAATGGATACAGGTGTTGGTAACTATGAGCTTAAATTTCACATCGACAATCCAGAAAAACAAGGCTTTGGTCGCCACGCTGACAAAGAGACTGGTGTTGGTAAATGGTTTGAGCCTTTCACAACAACTTATAAATTTCAATGGACAGGTGGTCCTGTTAAATAGTCACTTTGGGGCGTTCTCGCCCCTTTTTAAAAATTCTCATAGGGTTTAGTTATGTCAATTTACTTCTATCAGGTCTTTTTAGCCCTCCTTGGATTTACGCTTTTTGCTGCCTTAAATAACAATGGCAAAAGTTTAAAAACGATCTTTTTACCGTCATTTCTTGGTGTTGTTGCTGGTGTGCTTATCTTTAAAGCTGCTCGTCATGCGCTTGTCGATGACCAGTTTAAAATTTTCATAGATTCTGTGACACTGGTTTTTCTACTCATTAGCATTTTATGGATATTTTTCGAGCTTAAGATAGCAAAAATCGTAACATTTTTTATTTTAGGTATCGGCTTTGGCTTTGGCTATAGCTCAAGTAGTGCATTGTTCCCACTTTTTGGCGGCGAGCTGCTTGACACGCTTTCAGTCATTAGCTTCTTTTTGATGATCTTTGCGATGATCTTGATACTATTTTTATTTTTCTTCATTTCAAATTTAAAAGCTAGCATCCCATCATCAGTAGCTAAAATTTTAGCTCTTATCACATTAGTATTTTTGTTAGTTGATAGAAGCTCACAAACTGCACTCGAGCTTTTACGTGCAGGTGCTTTAAAGATAAGTAGCGAGCTAAATTCTCAAATTTTATCTATCAGCGCAAAAGGCATCTACGTCACAGAATTTAGTGCCTATTTTTACATAGTAGTGATCCTACTTTTATGCATCATCGCACTTTGCTTTATGCCAAAAAGTATCGATAAGAGCACGTTTGGCTCTATAAAATACCGCTTTACAAAAGCCATTAGAGAAAATGTCTTTGACAATGCAAAATTTGCATTTTGCAGCGTTTTAATAGCGCTTGGCTTCTCACTTTATTTTGATCTTTACGCATCTCGCCCACCTCAAATTTCAGAGCCACTCTTGGTTGAGCCAGTGGGAGATAAATTTATATTTGATGTTGATATGTTAAAAGATAATGAACTTCACAGATTTGCCTACATCACAGATGAGGGCAAGCAGATAAGATTTTTCTTGCTAAACCGTTTTAGTGACCGCCCATCTCCAGTCATCGTCTTTGACTCGTGCATGATCTGCGGCGACATGGGCTATATCAAGAAAGGAAACGACCTTATCTGCATCTCTTGTAATGTTAGAATTTTCTTGCCGTCAGTTGGTAAAGAGGGTGGTTGTAACCCGATCCCTATGGCATTTACCTTTGATGGTAAAAATATCATAGTTGATTACAAAACGATCGTCGCAGGGGCAAACTACTTTAGCAAGGTCGTCGAAAAGATGGTGCTTGACCCAGTTAGTCGCAAAAAGGTGAGCAATCTTGATTCAAGATCATATTTATACTACGGACGCACATATTTCTTTGAGAGCAACGAAACTCAGGCGAAATTTGAAGCAAATCCAGAAAAATATGTAGAAACAAATGGAACGTTAAAATGAAAAATATGCAACTAAGAATGATAAAAAGCTCGATCACGGGCTCAAAGGTGCAAAAGACGATGGCGTTTATCACCATCTTGCTAGCTGCTCTTTTGATAGCTTGCATGCTAAATATCACGCTAAAAATTGGCGATCAAGTGGCAAGCGAGCTTAGAGGCTATGGCTCAAATATCGTCGTTTTACCACGCGGTGAGAGCCTAAGCATCGAGATCGAGGGTAAAAATTTCACCCCACTAAAATCACAAAATTTGCTCCCAGAGGCTGATCTTTATAAGATAAAAGAGATCTTTTGGAGAAATAATATCGTCGCTTTTGCTCCGTTTTTAGAGACAAAGGTAAAAGACGCTAAGGGCGATGAGTTTAGCTTTGAGGGGACATATTTTGATAAAAATATCGGACTAAAAGATGAGCCAGAATTTAGCACAGGCGTTAAGAGTTTGTATGGATTTTGGGGCGTTGAGGGTGCTTGGCCAAAAGATGAGAGCATGGATGAAATTTTAGTAGGAGATGAGCTTGCTAAGGCTAAAAATTTAAAAGTTGGCGACAAGCTTAGCCTTGTAGGCAAAAATGGCACAAAAGAGGTTAGCGTGGTTGGCATCTTAAAAGGGGCAAGCGACGAGGCACATAAGCTAATAGGCTCGCTTAAACTTGCTGGCGATCTCTCAGGACACGCTGGCTCATACACAAAAGCTGAGGTCTCAGCCATGACGATCCCAGAAAACGACCTATCACTAAAAGCAAGAAGAAATTTAGACAACCTTGATAGCGCAGAGTACGACAAATGGTACTGCTCAGCTTATGCGGGATCTATCGCATTTCAGATAGAAGAAAATTTACCAAACGTTAGCGCAAAAGCAAGCCTTCAAGTAAGCGACGCTGAGAGTAATATCGTAAAGAAAATTCAAAGCCTAATGGGTATCGTTAGTATCATCGCCCTTGTGGTCTCAGCTATTGGCATAACGTCGCTAATGACAAGTGAAATTTACCGCCGTAAAAAAGAGATCGGCCTTTTAAAAGCCATTGGTGCAAGCAACTTTGAAATTTACGCCCTTTTTGCTAGCGAGAGCCTTGTGGTTGCCTTTTTTGCAGGTATCACGGGAGCATTTTTAGGATACGTGCTAAGCTACGTGATGTCTTACATTATCTTTTCTCACGGCATAGGCATAGCATGGATCGTGCTGCCAATAAGCGTGGCATTTGCCTTGCTTATCTCAGTCGTTGGCTCACTAATGCCAATGAGAAACGTCATAAATTTACTACCTGCGGAGGTGCTATATGACCGCAAATAGCAAATTCTTTTACAACCTGATCTACAAAAGCCTAAAAAATGGCTCATCAAGGGTTATGGTCATCGTGATCTCGATCTTGCTTGGAGCGTGCGTGTGTGCGGCATTTGTCAATGTCTATCTGGATATCGACTCAAAGGTCTCACGTGAGCTAAAAACTTATGGTGCAAATATGATCTTTGCTCCAAAAGATATGGCGACAAGTGATGATATGAGCGAAAAAACCTATAACGAAATGATCGCTAAAGTGCCAAAAGATAAGCTTCTTGGCGAGAGTGGATATCTCTTTGCTCAGGCAAATATCGGCCCAACTAATGCCATCGTCATGGGGACAAAATTTAGCAATCTAAAAAAGGTAAAGCCGTTTTTAGATGTTAGAGATGGAACTATGATAAATGTCGATTTTGACGATAAAAACGTGCTAATAGGCGTCGATCTTGCTCGTCAAGCTGGCTTTAAAGCAGGCGATGATATAGAAATTCGTGCCATTGGTTCAAACGAGAGCATAAATGTAAAGATAAAAGGCGTAGTGGCAAGTGGCGACAAAGAGGACGCCCTTTTGATCACGTCACTATCTTTGGCTCAAAAAATTTCAAACAAAGTTGGCAAGATAAACTATGCTGAAGCTGTTGTGCTTGGAAATTTTGACGAGATAACATCGCTTGCAAAAACTATAAGCAACGATGAAATAGTCGCGAAACCAGTGGCAAAGGTCTCAAAGTCTGAGGGCTACATCTTAGAAAAGATCAAGCTTCTAATGGCGCTTGTCAGCCTTGTCATCTTGCTCATTACTTCAATGTGCGTAAATACAACGCTTAGTGCTATCTTGCTCTCTCGATCACGTGAGATCGCACTTCTTAGAGCCATAGGCGCGAGCAAAAAAGACGTGCTAAGGCTATTTGGCTTTGAAACATTTGTGACAGCGCTCATCTCAGCGTTAGTTGGAGCGTTTTTAGGTTATCTACTAGCTCAAATTTTAGGTTATGCGATATTTGATTCTAGTATTGATTTTAGAATTCTAAGCATCCCAGTAGCTGTGGTCATATCACTTCTTTTTGCAGCGATCGCAGCATTTTACCCGATTAAGCGGGCACTTAATAACAAAATGGCAGATACACTAAGAGGAGAATGATATGCAAAATGCACTAGAACTTAAAAATATTTGTAAAATTTTTGGCGATGTAAAAGCACTTGATGATATAAGTTTTGAGGTTAAAAAGGGCGAGTGGGTCAGCGTCATGGGGCCAAGTGGTAGTGGTAAGAGTACACTTGTAAATATCCTTTCTCTAATGGATACACCAAGTAGCGGCGTATATATGCTTGGCGGCGATGATGCGAGCAACCTAAATGCCGATGATACACTTAAATTTAGACGTGAAAAGATCGGACTTGTCTTTCAGCAGTTTCATCTCGTGCCATATCTTAGCGCGCTTGAAAACGTGATGATAGCGCAGTATTATCATAGCTCAGTTGATGAAGAGGACGCTAAAAAAGCCCTTGAGGCAGTTGGACTATCTCACAGACTCACACACAGACCAAGCCAACTAAGTGGTGGCGAGCAACAACGCCTTTGTATCGCGCGCTCGCTCATAAATGACCCTGAAATTTTAATAGCAGATGAGCCAACTGGTAACCTTGATGAGGCAAATGAGAGGATCATACTTGATCTATTTTGCAAGCTAAGAAAAGATGGCAAGACGATACTTCTAGTCACGCACAATCCAGATCTAGGCGAGTATGGCGATAAGATCGTATATCTAAGACACGGCAAACTAGAGAAAATTCGCACTATCGAAAATCCAAAGGTACCAAATGAAATTTAAATTTCTATTTTTGTGCCTTGTCGCAGCTCTGGTTATGGGCTGCGTCAAGCAGTATGAGAAGCACCACATCACGCTAAATGACTCAAGTGGCATCGATACGCAGTTTTTCCCCACTGAGAAGCGCCTAAAGATAGGCGACAAGCCATATATGCTCTTTTTCTTTGGCACGGACTGCGGAGTGTGCAAGGCTGCGATCCCTGATCTAAACGCACTTGAAAAAGAGTATGGTAAAGAGGTGCAGTTTATTGGCATTTTAGGACCTAGCAAGGGCTTTGATAAAGACATTGAGCTTTTAAAAGAGCACAACATCACTTTTAAAACCACAAGCGATAAGGTTTCGGTGGATTACTTCAGTAAGGCAGTTGGTGGCGTTATGGGCGTGCCGGTTATCTATTTTTTTGATAAAGATGGTAAGATGCGATCAAAATTTATAGGTCTTACACCAAAAAGTGTGCTTGAAGGTGCTATAAGATCGCTCTTATAGGAGTGAAAGATGAGAAATTTAGTTTTATTTGTCCTGGCGTTATTTTTTGTCGGATGTGCTAACAGCACACCAAATATCTCGGTAAAAACGAGCGATCCGATCTTTTTTACACTTGGTGAAGCAAACAAAAGCGTCTATGTAAATTTTAAAAATAGCGCGACTGGACAAGATGTAAATGCTGAAATTTTAAGCGAATTTGCAAAGGCTGGCTTTAGAAATGAGCCAAACATCAAAAATGCCGACTTCATCATCCTTGGCGACGTGCAAAGCTTTTCTAGGACAACCAAAAGAGATCCTAGATTTTCAATGGGTATGGGATATGGCTTTGGCAGACCAAGTTTTGGCTTTGGTTACTCGATGTTTTTCCCATTTGGTTATGATGATTATGATGACGACTTTAGCACAAACAGCTATGCTTACTACATGCAAGTAAGCGTGCTAGTACGCCCAAAAGATGGTGGCGAGAAAGCGACAAATATCTCGCTTATGCAAGCTGGCAATGTCTATTCGCCAAGCTATATCTGGCCATTTTTCAAAGAGCGCCTAGCAAAACAGATCGTTAGCTTTTTTTATAACGTCTCACAAAGGTAGAGAAATTTATCTAAAGCTAGAGGCTAAATTTAAGCTCCTAGCTTCAAATTTTTAGTTGTCTATCATAAAATCATAAAATTCGTTGTTATATCCTACGTTTCCTACCTTGCTGTATTGTATAAGTGCTGCTTTTATGTTATCAATTTGCTGATACATAAAGCCAAGGGCGGCTCTGTTTTCAACAGCGCTTGGGTCATTTAGCTTTGTTAGTTCCAAAAGTGCGATCGCATTTGTTATTTTGTTCGCTCCAGTTGCAGCCACAGAGGCCAAAAAGAGCGTTCCAGCGTCATTTATCTTAAACTCGTCTATGACTTCGTTATAAAGCTTATAGCTCTCGTCAAAGTCATTTGTAAAGATATCCACATAGGCTAGAGTTTGGATCAAATTTATATTTTTTGGTGCGCTCTTTAGCTGGGCTCTTAGCCTATCGCGCTCCCTTGTTAGCAAGCCTGAGATCTGAAGTAGCTTGATGTATTGCTTTTTGATGATGTCAGCGCCGTGATAAAAGGCATTTGAGTCGAGATTTTTATCATTAAAGTAAATTTGTATCGCTTTTGCGTACTCTTTGATGTTTTGATCTTTGTTTTTAGAGATGAAATTTAAGATATTTGCGATGATATCATTTGGCAAGATTTTCATGAGCTCATCAGCTTTTTTTGACATTAGCTCATCGTTGTTTGAAATTTTAGCGGTGATGATATCAAAGGCTAAATTTAGCGTCGTAGGCTCTTTTGGCTCTTCAAGCCACCTTATCATCGCACTTTGGTTGCCACTAACTAGGCTTAAAAGTGAGGCATATAAATTTACAGGCTTTAGGCTTTTGTCGTTTTCTAAATTTTCGCCGATCTCCTCAACTAGTTTTGGATTTAAATTTCTATTTATATCCATACAGATCGCGCCAAAGATGCCTGAAAGATGGTTATTTACATCTTGATGATAGCTTGCTATAAAGTGCTTTGCTGCAAGGCTAAAATTCCCAAGCTGAGCGTAGCTTAGAGCCAGGTTGTACTGCAAGATCGAGTGGTTTGGATAGGTCTTGGCAAGCTCCTCAAAGTCCTTATTTGCCTCTTTTAAGCGGTAGTTAAGTGCCTTTGCGATGGCCTCGCTAAGTTTGGCATTGACCTTTGAGGCGGCGGCGCTTTGGCTAAGGTAGTCATTTGCC
Organism: Campylobacter concisus; assembly: GCF_902460595.1. GTDB lineage: Bacteria > Campylobacterota > Campylobacteria > Campylobacterales > Campylobacteraceae > Campylobacter_A > Campylobacter_A concisus_BL. The sequence goes on along the minus strand of NZ_CABPVA010000001.1, from coordinate 882,400 downwards.
GCTGAGGTATCGTCTAAAAAGACGCTAACTCCGCCCTTTCTTATCTGCTCGATGCTCTGTTTCGCGTCAAAAACCTTGTAAGGCGCAAAGTAAAATAGCGTCTCGTAGCGCCTTGTTCTATCAAAAAACATATCGTCACTAAAGTGCGCCTGAGCTAGGCTGACGTCAAAGAGATCTGGCTTTAGTATGGTCTTTATCTTGTAAATTTTACTTGGCATCGAGGCGTTGTAGTCATAAACGTCTTTGATAAATGCCGCTGCGTCGCCATAATCAGCAGTCTTTAGATCGATTAGCGCCTCAGTCATCTTGATAAGGTCGATATTTGGCGTATTTTTAGAAGCCTTTGTTAGATGGTCCCTTGCCTTGTCGTATTTGCCAAGCCTTGCATAGAGCTGCGCTAGTGTAAAATCAGCCTTAAACGCCTTTTGCCCTTCAAGCTTAGCTATGGCTCTCTCGTCATCTCCAAGAAGCGATAAAATTTTGGCGCTCAAGTAGGCATATTCGCCGTTATAGTCCTCTGTGCTAGGGTGCGAGAGTGCCTGCAGCGCCTCATAATAATTACCCTTGTAATAATTAACCAGCGCATAGTAGTAGCTGTAAAGTGGCGAGCTGTTTTCATACTGCAAAAAGGAGTCCGCAAGCCCTATGTAGTAGTTGAAATTTTTGGTGTTATTTAGCTCAAGCGAGCAAACAGCGGCGTTTATGGCGCTCACTGCGGTGTTTTCTCGGTCAGTTATCGCCTTGTTAAACGAGATGATCGCCTCGTCACATTTTTCTTGTTTCATCTGCGAAACGCCGAGGTTGTAGTTTGAAAGTGACTGGTTATAAACAGCTATGTTTTCATAAATTTTTAACGCTTCAAATTTATTGCCACGCTCATAAAGCTGGTTTGCCTTGTTTATCATCTCATCGATCTTTGAAGCGCCAAAATTTTGCGTTTGGTAGTTGTTTTCTATATTTTTTACGATAGCTGTAGTGTCTATCTCCTCTTTTTTATCTTTTTTTAGCAAGACGATTAACAAAACAGCTATCAAGATGACAAGCACCAAAGCAGCCGCACCGATGATGATAAAGAGCTTTTTCTTGCTCTTTTTTACTGGTATTGGCTCTGGGATGCTCTCATCTTGCAGCACGCCATCACTTGCGATGCTCTCAAGCGAGACGATCTCTTCAGGCGCCTCGGTTTTTGCCTCTTCAGGCGCTTGCTCTGCTTGCTCGCCAGGTGGTTTTAGAACTACAACCTCGTCATCAGCCACTACATATACCTTTTAAGAACTTCTGGGATTTCGATAGTGTCATCAGCCTTTTGGTAGTTTTCCATTATCGCTATTAGCGTCCTGCCAACTGCCAGACTTGAGCCATTTAGGGTATTTACAAGCATATTTTTCTTGCCATCTTTAAAGCGAATTTTCGCTCTTCTTGCTTGAAAATCACGAGTATTAGAGATGGAGCTTATCTCGCGGTATTTGCCCTGACCTGGTAGCCAAACCTCAAGATCTACTGTCTTTGCCGCGCTAAAGCCTAGATCGCCGCTACAAAGAAGCATGTGGCGGTGAGGCAGCCCAAGGCTAGTTAGCAAGTCGCTAGCACAAGATATCATCTCAGCAAGCACGCCCTCGCTTTGATCAGGTTTTGTGATGCTTACAAGCTCGACCTTTTCAAACTGGTGCTGGCGGATCATGCCCCTAGTGTCACGTCCTGCCGAGCCTGCCTCTTGGCGGAAGCATGCTGAGTAGCAAGTCATCTTTATAGGTAGCTGCTCAGCTTCAATGATCGTGTCATTGTATAAATTTGTCACAGGCACTTCGCTAGTTGGGATGAGGTAGAGATCCTCGTCGCGCACCTTGTAAAGATCCTCTTCAAATTTAGGCAGCTGACCAGTGCCGAAAAGCGTGTTTGAGCTTACTAGATAAGGGACATTTACAAGCTCAAAGCCACGCGCGCTGTTAAAGTCGATCATGTAATTAACAAGCGCTCTACTAAGCCTTGCTCCCATGCCTCGAAGCACGGTAAAGCGCGATCCTGAGAGCTTTGCACCCCTTTCAAAGTCAAGCCAACCAAGGCTCTCACCTAGCTCCCAGTGCTCCTTTGGCGTAAAGTCAAATTTAGTTGGCTCAAGCACCGTTTTTATGCAGACATTATCGTCCTCGTCCTTGCCAAATGGCACGTCATCGTCGGTGATATTTGGCACGCTAAATGAAATTTGCTCAAGCTTTTCTTCATATTGTTTAACGATCTCATCAGCGTCAGCAAGGGCAGCTTTGTTTAAATTTAGCTCACTTTTTAGCTCGCTCACATCCTCGCCGGCTCTTGCTTTTACGCCAAGCTCTTTGCTCTTTGCGTTTTGGATCGCTTGGAAATTTTCAAGCGCTTTGCGCTTTTGCTTTAGCTCGTTAAAAGTGTGCAAAAGCTCGTCTAGCAAGCTAGCTTTAACGTTTTTGCCCTCTAGTTTTTTTACGAATTCATCGTAGTTTGTCTCAAGTAGTTTTAAATTTATCATTATCCTCTCCTTAAACCATAAACATAACTTTTGCAAGCAGGACGATTAGCACCGCAAGCGTAAGTGCGATAGGGTGGATGTCGCCAAGTGGGCTAGGGCGCTTAAATATAAATTTGCAGCTTAAATTTACTATTACCGCAGCCACGATCACCATCGCTAAGAAAAATTTGATCATAAAAGTGATCTGTAAATTTGTCTCAAAGTAGCCTCCAGCCTTGCTGCCAACCCAGTTGCTCATCATTATGCCACCAGTTAGAACTAAAAGTAGCAGACAAATAGGCATGATCTTGATAGCCGAGGAGCCGATGACTTGCTTTGCCTTTTGCGCAAGCTCTGGTGGCAGCTTTTTGCTCGCCGCTCTTAATATGATCACATCAAAAAATAGGTAGCCAACAAATATGATCGCACAAAAAAGATGGACTATCTGTGCGTATGGGTATAAATTTTGCATTTTTTTCCTTATCTGTAAATTCCAACTGCTTCACGCACTTTTTTTATCGTTGTGTGAGCTACATTTTGAGCTTTTTTAGCGCCTAGATCTAAAATTTTAGCCACCTCGTCAGGGTTGTTTTGATAGTGCTCAAATTTCTCTCTTGCCTCTTTGAAATATTCCCAAACAAGCTCGTTTAGATAGGCTTTAAAGTGTCCGTGACCCTCGCCGCCGCGCTCATATCTAGCCTGCAAGTCGCGCTGTCCGCTCTCGTCTAAGAAAAGCTTTGCGATGTTATAGACGTTGCAGTTTTGCCACTGCTTTGGCCCTTCAAGTGGTGTGCCATCAGTCACGATGCTTGAAATTTGCTTTTTAAGCGTCTTGGCGTCCGCGAAGATATCGATCGTGTTGCCGTAGCTTTTACTCATCTTTTCGCCGTTTGTACCAGGCACGGTAGCGACATTTTCATCGATCTTTGCTTCAGGTAGAGTGAAAATCTCGCCATGTTCGTTGTTAAATTTGATCGCAATATCACGCGCGATCTCTACGTGCTGGATCTGATCTTTGCCCACAGGCACGACCTGCGCGTTATAAAGCAAGATATCAGCCGCCATCAAAACCGGATAGCTAAAGAGTCCGTGGTGCGAGCTAATGCCCTTTGCGACCTTGTCTTTGTAGCTGTGCGCGCGCTCAAGTAGCCCCATAGGTGTGTACTGACTTAGCACCCAGTAAAGCTCAAGCACGTCTTTTACGTCACTTTGCACCCAGAAAATGCTCTTGTCTGGGTCGATCCCAAGCGCCAAAAAGGCACACGCAGCGTCAAATGTGTTTTGCTTTAGCGCTTTGCCGTCGTTAAGGCTGGTCATCGCATGGTAGTTTGCTATAAACATAAACATCTCGTTTTTTTCTTGCATATCAACCATCTGCTTTATCGAGGCAAAATAGTTGCCAAGGTGTAGTTTGCCGGAGGGTTGGAGGCCGGTTAATACTCTCATCTTATCCTTTCAAATTTTGGCTTCGTTTTTTGAGCGCCTTTAAATGAGTTTGTAAATTTTAATCATCGACAGGCTAAATGCCTAGTCTTGATTAAAATTTGACTGCACAACATTTAAATTCATCTCAAAACACTTCGCCAAAAGCTTTTAAATTTTAACATCACGTTAGACTTTGTGCGTCTAGCTTGATCTTAAAATTTATCTCACAGACTAAATGCTTAGTCTTGATTAAAATTTGACCGCACAACATTTGTCGCTTTAGCGTTGCGAACAAGTGAAGCAAAATTCATCTCAAAATTTCGCCAAAATTTCTCACTACAAAACGTTAAATTTGGCTCAAATATTACAAATTCCAACACCACGCCAGATAGCCATCTAGCCTGATCTTGAAATTTATCGTTGCAAGCAGCCCACGCCACTTTGCAACTAAACTTTTAAAAGTATCCTTATCTCTTTTACGATCTGCTTTGGAGTTTTGCCCTCCACTTCAACGATATAATCAGCCTTTTTCTCATAGAGCTTTTCTCGCTCCAGATGCAGTGCCTCGGCCTTTTTTAGGTCGCTTAAAAGCGGGCGTTTGGCGAGTTTTTTCTCGCTATTTTTGCTATTTTTTAGCCTTTGCATGATCGCATCAAAGCTTGCTTTTAGATAGATCACAGTGCCAATTTTGTTTAAATTTTTAACCTTTGCAAAGCCCCCACCTGTCGAGATGATCGCATTTTTGACACTTGTGGCTAGAAATTTAGCTAGATCCTTTTCAAGCTGCCTAAAATGCTCTTCGCCAAATTCATCAAAGATAGCCTTTATCTTCATATTTTGTGAGCTCTCTAGCAAGTCGTCGCAGTCAAGGTTCATCGTCTTTAGTGCCTTACTTAGTGCCCTTGCAGTGGTGCCCTTGCCAACGCCCATAAACCCTATCAAAACGATATTATTGTTCTTTGTCTTCATCACTCTCTCCACGTTTTTTAGGGATTAGCACGATAGGCACGCCAGCTAGATTAAAGCTCTCTCTAAGCTTGTTTGTAAGGTAGCGTTTGTAGCTAAAGTGCAGGCATTTTGGGCGGTTCATTATGAGCGCTATCATGATAGGTGCGGTTTTAAACTGCACTGCGTAGTAAATTTTTACAACCCTGCCTTTATCTCGTGGCAGTGGGTGCGCCTTGGTCGCTTCGCCGATCACTTCATTTAGCTTTGAAGTTTGGATTTTTTGGGTGTAGTTTTTGTAAATTTCAACTATGAGCGGGTAAATTTTATGCACTCTCTTGCCGCCAAGTGCCGAAACACTGATGATTGGCGCATATGAGAGAAATTTAAACCTATCTTTTATCTCTTTGCAAAGCTCGTCAAATTCTTCGCTGCTTTTGTCCCATTTGTTTAGCACGATGATGACGCCAAGCTCAAATTTCGAGGCGATGCCAGCGATGCGCTCATCAAGTTCAGTTAGTGGCTCAGAGCTATCAAGCACAAGTAGCGCCACGTCTGTCTCTTCTAAAATTTTCTCAGTTCTATTTAGCGCGTATCTCTCGATACCCTCGATCTTGCCGCGCTTTCTGATACCAGCAGTATCGACAAACTCAAAAACTCTGCCATCATGTTCGTAAATTTCATTTACTGGGTCGATCGTAGTGCCAGCTACGTCGCTAACAACGGCACGGCTCTCTTTTACAAGGGCATTTAGAAGTGAGCTTTTGCCGACATTTACGCGGCCTATGATGCCAACTCTTATGTTTTTGCTCTCATAGTCTATCTCGTCGCTTAGCTCGCCATCGTCGTTATAGTTTTCTAAAAAATCATCAAAATCATCGCTCGTATCGGCCTTTATCTGCACTTTCGCTTCTAGGTGTTTTGCCAGCCAGATGCTAAGCTCATCTACGCCAGTGTTGTGGCTTACTGAAATGCCAAATGAGTTTTTCGCGCCAAAACTTACAAATTCCCACTCTCTTTGCTCGTCTTTTTTGCTGTCGATTTTATTTATGACTAGAGCGATTGGTAAATTTAGCTTGCTAAGCTCGTAAAAAATGGCTCTATCCTCGTCATCTGGCATCATTTTGCCATCGACCATGTATAGGATAACGTCTGAGTTTCTAGCCTCTGCTAAGGTCTTTGCTTTTACGTTTTTAAAAAGCTCGCTGCTATCATCAAGCCCGCCGCTGTCAATTAATATACACTCTTTGCCCTCAACTTCGATCTTAGCTTTATTTGTATCTCTTGTAGTGCCGCTAACGTCGCTTGTTATGGCGATACGTCTTCTTGCTAAGCGGTTAAAAAGTGAGCTTTTGCCGACATTTGGCTTGCCTACTAATATTACTTTTTGCAAATTTTGTCCTTTTTATGATGGCTGATTATACAAATTTTTCTCTTATATAAAGTATAAAATTATGCTTAAAAGCGCCGAAATAAAAGAAAAAATCAACCAAAATTTAAGCCATTTTTTATTAAAATGAGTGCTTCAAATTTAGAGGTTTTGCGATGTTAAAAAGGTTTTATATTTCACATCTTGGCATTTTTTATATGCTCTTTGCTTGCTTTATGTTTGCCGTGACTGGCGCATTTGCAAAGTATCTGAGCAAAGATATGCCTTCTATCGAAGTTGTTTTTTTTAGAAATTTGATCGGACTTTTCATCGTCATCTACGCCATCTATAAATTTCCATTTAAACAAACTGGCGGACACTTTTTCTTGCTGATGTTTCGCGGTTTTGTGGGCACGGTGGCGCTTTTTGCCTTTTTTTATAACGTCGCGCACGTAAATTTAGCCACAGCCTTTACATTTCAAAAGACAAACCCGATATTTACAGCCATTCTCGCAGCTATCGTGTTTAAGGAGCGGCTAAGCTCGCTTGGCTGGTTTGCTGTCTTTTTGGGATTTGGTGGGATTTTGCTTGTTATCCAGCCAAATTTAGGTATCAATAAAACCGACATAATCGGCATTTGGAGTGGCCTTGGAGCGGCTATTGCCTATACGAGTGTCAAGGAGCTAAACAAGAGCTACGGCACAAATATTATCGTGCTAAGCTTCATGCTTTGGGGCTCATTTTTGCCGCTTATTTGCATGGGGCTGGCTGAGTTTTTTACATACGAGCCTCTTGATTTTTTATTTTCTAAATTTACCATGCCAAGCTGGCACAACGTCGTTTTTATCTTGCTAATGGGGCTTAGTGGCTACTATTTTCAGGCGTTTATGACAAAGGCATTTGCAGTTGGCAAAAAAGCTGGTGTAATCGCTGCGGTTAGCTATGCAGACGTCATTTTTACGCTTATTATTGGCTATTTTATGGGCGATGCGTTGCCAAATCACCTAGCGCTCGCAGGTATCGTGCTTGTTGTGGTGAGTGGAATTTTAGTTGTTAAAGAAAAATAAAGGAGAAAAAATGATCTTAATCGCTGGACCTTGCGTTATAGAGAGCAAGGAGCTTGTTTTTGAAGTGGCAAAAAGGCTAGTTAAATTTAACGAAAATCCAAAGCTTGATTTTTACTTTAAGTCTAGCTTTGACAAGGCAAATCGCACGAGCATTAGCTCGTTTCGTGGCCCTGGGCTAGAGAAGGGTTGTGAAATTTTAGCTGAGGTGAAAAAAGAATTTGGCTTTAAAATTTTAACCGATATCCACGAGAGCTATCAAGCTCAGCCAGTTGGCGAAGTGGCTGATGTGCTGCAGATCCCTGCATTTTTGTGCCGTCAAACTGATTTGCTCGTGGCAGCTGCAAAGACAAAAGCGGTCGTAAATATAAAAAAAGGGCAGTTTTTAGCAGCTTCAGCGATGAAACACTCTGTTAAAAAAGTACTTGAAACAAGAGGAGTTAGCGGCGATGGATACGAGGTCGCAAAGGCAAATGGCGTCTGGCTAACGGAGCGTGGAAGCACCTTTGGATATGGAAATTTAGTCGTTGATATGAGAAATTTAGTGATGATGAGAGAATTTGCGCCAGTCATTTTTGACGCGACTCACAGCGTGCAGATGCCAAGCGCACTTGGCGAAAAAAGCGGCGGTGACGCTAGGTTTGTGCCTTATCTTGCAAGAGCAGCAGCTAGCGTTGGGGTGGATGGATTTTTCTATGAGACGCACATAAACCCTTGCGAAGCGCTTTGTGACGGGCCAAATATGCTAAATTTAGACGAGCTTGAAAAGGTCGTAAGTGACACGCTAAAGATAGAGGAAATTTTAAATTTTTAAACTAAGGAGAGAGGGATGAAAAGGATTTTAGCGCTACTTTTAGGAGTGTTATTTTTAGTAGGTTGTGGCTCATCTCAGCCAAAGGTGCCACTTGCTGGCAAGTATAAATTTGAGGGCATTAGCTACACTCATGTGCAGCACCACGAGCCGACAAAATTTTTCTATCAAAGCCCAAAAATGATCGAGAAAAAGTATAACAAGCAAATCACTGAGGCGCTTACAAAAGAAAATTTGCTAGATCCAAATTCTAGCGATGAGCTAAAGATCAAGATCACTCACCGCAGGGAATTTATAGGCGAAGCGACCTTTGCTAAGAGCGATAGGATGGGCAATATCTACCTTACTTACGAGGTAGAAGTCGTTAGAAATGGCGAAGTTTTGAGGCATTATGGCTCTAGCGAGCTAAGGTTTGACCCTGGAGTTTTTGGAAATTTAAAGGGGCTAGTTGGACAAAATAACGATGATAGCTTTGAAAATAAGGCGATTAGCGCAAATGTAAAAGAGATCGTTAGCACCATAAAAGGCATGAAGTAAATTTATGTCAAATAGAGGCTTTTTGTGGATATTGCTTGGCGCGGTGGCCGAGTGCGGTTGGGCGTATGGGCTAAAGCACGCTTCAAATTTAAGTGAGTTTTTGCTTACGACATTGCTAGTAAGCATAAGTTTTGTCTCGTTTATGAAGGCTTTAAAGTATCTGCCCGTAAGCATATCTTATGCTGTATTTGTGGGCTTTGGAACGGTTTTTATCGTTATAGCCGAGATCGTTAGCGACTACGTAGCAAGCGGGATCATGCCAAATTTTATTAGGCTATTTTTCATAGCGACGCTCATTTTAGGCGTGCTTGGGCTAAAAGGCATAAAAGAATGATCCACTTTTTAGCGCTCTTGCTAGCTGGATGTTGTGAGGTCTCTGGCGTCTTTTTTATCACCAAATTTTCAAAAAGCACAGGCGTAAAAAAGTGGGCAAATTTCATCCTTTTGCTTGGAAATTTCGCCCTTTCTTTAACGCTACTTAGCTATGCGATGCAAACTATCGCTATGTCGGTGGCGTATGCGATCTGGACAGGCATCGGAGCGATCGGAGCAGTAGTGGTTGGTGTAGTTTTTGAAGGTGAGAAGATAAATTTTAAAAAAGCCTTGTTTTTAGCGCTCATCATCTTTAGCGTCATCATGCTAAAGATAGTTTGACGAAGGGTCTATTTTTAAACAAGCTTTTGCTAAACTTGCATAAAAAATAAAGGAGCAAATATGAAAATAATCGAGGGAAATTTAGCCCTAAAAGGCAACGAAAAGATAGCGATCATCAACGCAAGGTTTAACCACATCATCACAGACCGCTTGGTAGAGGGTGCAAAAGATGCATTTTTACGTCACGGCGGCGACGAGAAAAATTTAACTTTAGTGCTAGTCCCTGGCGCATTTGAGATACCTATGGCGCTTGAAAAAGTGCTTGCAAGCGGTAAATTTGACGCGGTTTGCTGTGTGGGGGCGGTGATAAGAGGCTCAACGCCGCACTTTGACTACGTAAGTGCTGAGACAACCAAAGGCATCGCAAACGTCACGCTAAAATACGCAAAACCAGTCACTTTTGGCGTGCTAACGGTAGATAACATCGAGCAAGCGATCGAGCGAGCTGGCAGCAAGGCTGGAAATAAGGGTTTTGAAGCGATGACGGGCGTTATAGAGATGCTAAATTTATACAAAAAGCTAGGAGAGTAAAATGGCCACACGTCATCAAGTGAGACAAGCCATCGTTTCGCTACTTTACTCAAATGAGATAAATCCCGTAACTGCGGAGTTTGAAGAGGAATTTTTAGAAGAGAAAAAGATAAGAAATGAGCGCAAAAACGAGGCGCAGCAGACCTTTAAAGAGGTGTTAGCAAACAAAGAAAAGCTAGATGAAATTTTAAAGCCACACCTAAAAGATGGCGACTTTAGCAAGGTTGGCGCAACAGAGCTTGCTATCCTTAGACTTGGGCTTTATGAGATGAAATTTAGCCAGACAGATAAAGCCGTCATCATAAATGAGGCGATCGAGCTTGCAAAAGAGCTTGGAAGTGATCAGGCGCCAAAATTTATAAACGGCGTGCTAGATAAGATAAAGGCCGCTCTATGAAGCTCTGCGTCGCTCTTGATATGGCGAGCAAGGATGAAAATTTAGCCCTTGTGCATGAGCTAAAAGGGCTTGATCTTTGGCTAAAAGTGGGGCTTAGAAGCTACCTTAGAGACGGAGCTAAATTTATAGAGGAGCTAAAAGGGGCAGGGGAGTTTAAAATCTTTCTTGATCTAAAGCTCTATGACATCCCAAACACGATGGCAGACGCGGCTGAGGTCGTCTCAAAGATAGGCGTGGATATGATAAACGTGCACGCAAGCGCTGGCGTACGTGCAATGAAAACTGTAATGGAGCGTCTTAATGCGCTGCAAAATCGCCCTTTGGTGCTTGCCGTATCGGCACTTACTAGCTTTAATGGGAGCGAATTTGAAGCGGTTTACAACGATACGCTTTCGCGCTCGGTTAGGAAATTTAGCCAGATGAGCTTTGAAGCGGGGCTTGACGGCATGGTCTGCTCGGTCTTTGAAAGCAAACTCATAAAAGACGTGACAAATCAAAATTTCATAACGCTTTGCCCTGGAGTTAGGCCTTTTGGCGAGAGTGCGGGCGATCAAAAGAGGGTTGCAAATTTGGTTAGCGCAAAGCAAGAGGGCAGCGACTTTATCGTCGTTGGCAGACCGATCTACGAAAACGCAAATCCAAGAGAAATTTGCGAACGCATTTTGGAGCAAATTTAACGTCTGCGTTTGCGCGAAATTTGACGGGAAATCATTTTAAGGGTGGTTTTGCGTGTAATAAATTTTTAAATTAAACCACCTCGTGCGTAGCTTGGATAACGACTTAGCGCAGTAGCAAGATAAAATTTAGCGAGCTTTACAACGCGCTGGAATTAAATTTAAAATTTTATTGCGGCGAGTTTGGCGGAGCTTAAAAGAAATTTGAGGTAAATTTGAGCGATTTTAAGAAAATCCCATATGTCGGTGAGGCGACGCAGGCGGATCTACTGGCACTTGGCTACACCGACATCGCTTCATTAAATGGCGCAGATGCTGACGAGATGTTTGAACGCACAAAGGCGTTTGGACGAGGCAGTGATAGGTGTATCCTCTATGTTTACCGCATGGTTTGCTACTACGCAAACACTCCACACCCAGACAAAGCCAAGTTAAAATGGTGGCTTTGGAAGGATTAAATTTTTAAATTTCTAGCGCTAGTTTTTAAATTTGACCTATTAAATTTAAATAGTGCAAGTCTTTGCAGAACACAAGTACACTTTTTGCCGCTAAAAAACGGAGCTAAAAAATCGGTTTTTTAAATTTAAAATATAGGCTTAGACATGCTTTCTTTATTTAAAATTTTTCTAGTCGTTTTTGTGCTTTAGTTTGAAAAATTTATTTGCTTATGAGGGGCTTTGATCTTATAAACAAATTTGTAGTTGTTTTGAAATTTCATGATTTTTTAATTCTTTTTCTTTTTTCATAAAAGTGGATCTTCGTCAAATTTATTAGTGTTAGAAATACAAAATATATACACATTATAAGTAAATTTTTGATCAAAGATTAGAGCTTTTATAGTGGAGCTTAAATGCAGACGATAAGAGAAAATATTCCTATAAAATTGTATGATTCAAGGGCATTGCGCCCTTGAAATTATGATCTAACAGGTGAAAGATAAGGTTTTTCAGAGTGCATAGACATCTCGTTTTGTTGTCTAAATGCTATATACTCCTCTTCACTTAACCTTTTTATGTTAGCTATAGTGATCTTAAGAGGTGTGATACCTGATAGTGGGTCGTGGTCTTGTGCGTTTGCAAGCTCGTTACCGTCAGCCTCACTATAGTGGAAAGTCGTAAATATCGTACTTTCTCTAAGGTCAGGATTTACGCGGAGTTTAGCTGCGATCCTACCACGTTTATTCTCTACCATTGCGTAGCAGCCATCTTCTAGCTCTCTTTCTCTTGCGATATCAGGGCTTACTTCGATTAGCGGACCTTCGATACCAGCACCATACTCTAGTGGTGGGCACTCTCTAGTCATCGTACCAGTATGGTAGTGATATACTTTTCTACCTGTTGTAAATAAGCAAGGATAGACCTCATCAGGTACTTCGCTCATCGCACCTGAGCCTACTGGATAGCCATCAGGTATATGCATTTTGGCTTTAAATTCAGCCTCCATGCCCGCACGCTTATCTTTATCGTCTGCGTAAAGTACTGGAGCTAGGCGGAATTTACCATCAGGTAGCATTGATTTGTGATCGGTATAAAGATCAGGTGTGCCTGGGTGATCTTCATCAGGGCATGGCCAGCTGATGCCACCTAGTTTTTCAAGTCTATAGTAGCTGATACCACCAAAGAATTTAGGCATTAGTTTTCTAAGCTCATCCCAAACCTCTTCTGCACTTAAGAAGTCAAATCCCTCAAGTCCCATAGCTTTTGCGATGTTGCAAACTACTTTCCAGTCAGGCTCTACGCCAGCTACTGGTTCGCTTGCTTTTCTAGTTCTTTGAACGCGGCGAGATGTGTTGATAAATGTTCCATCTTTCTCGCCCCAACCAGCTGCAGGTAAGACAACATCGGCCTTTTGAGCACTCTCCGTGAAGAATAGATCTTGTACGATAAAGCAGTCTAGGTGGTGCGTAGCATGCACAAAGTGCTCTGTCCAAGGGTCACTCATAACAGGGTTTTCGCCGTAAACGTAAAGCACTTTTAGCTCGCCGCTATCCATCTTATCAGGTGCGTATGTTAGTTTAAAGCCAGGCACTGGATTAAGCTCGAAGTGCCAAACTTTGCGAGCTTGCTCTTGTGCGTAAGCGCTATTTACTGCACCTGCTGGGATGACGTTAGGTAGCGCACCCATATCGCATGAGCCTTGAACGTTGTTTTGTCCACGAAGTGGATTTACTCCAGCGCCTTTTTTACCTAAATTTCCTGTTAGGATCGCTAAATTTGAAAGCGAGAATACATTTGATGTGCCATCACTAAACTGAGTGATACCCATAGTGTAGCAAATAGCAGCACTGCCAGCTTTTGCATACATCCTAGCAGCCTCAGTGATAAGCTCTTTTTTGACGCCAGTCTCACGCTCAAATCTCTCAGGAGTGAAGTCTTTTACCGCTTCTTTTAGATACTCAAAACCCTCTGCATATTTTTCGATAAATTCTGTATCTTGTAAATTTTCAGAGATGATGACGTTCATCATTGTGTTTAGTGTTTTGATGTTTGAGCCAACTGGAATTTGCAAGAATATATCGGCTTTTTTAGCCATATCAGTGCGTTTTGGATCCACAACGATCATTTTTGCACCGCGCTCTAAGCCTCTTTGCATCTGCATAGCGATGATAGGGTGGCATTCGCTTGTGTTTGTGCCTATTAGTAAAAATACATCTGTATCAGTCGCAAATTCAACAAGATCGTTTGTCATTGTTCCGTTTCCAAGGGTGCTGGCAAGACCTGCCACTGTTGGAGCGTGTCAAAGACGAGCGCAGTGATCTACGTTGTTACTTCCTAAAGCACGAAAGAATTTTTGAAATACATAGTTGTCTTCGTTGTTTGAACGAGCTGAACTAAAGCCCATAATAGAGCTTGGACCATATTTTTCTACGCTATTTTTAAAAGTCTTTCCTAAAAATTCATAAACCTCTTCAAAGCTAACCTCTTCGAGTTTGCCCTCTTTGTTAAACTCTCCGTTTAGTTTTCTCATCATTGGTTTAGTTAAACGTTTTGGAGAATTTACAAATTCCCAACCAAACATACCTTTTAAGCACAACTCGCCATCATTTACATGGTGGTTATCAGTCGGCTTTGCATCGACTATCCTACCGTTTTCTACGATAAGGTCTATGCCGCAACCAGTTCCGCAATACGGACAGGTTGTTTGAACAATCTTTTGCATAGATTTCCTTTCAAGTAATATTTCTAATAGTTCGGTTATTATATACCTTATAAAATAAAAGTAGTTTTAAAATTAATTATTTTATTTAAAAAAAATTTAAGTAATATGCAAAATTTGCATATTACTTTGACGCTGAATTTACGGAGCTTTTTACCATTTTTTGTCTTATTTTAAATTTGGTTTTTAGCTTAAGTGATTAAAAATAAATTTAAAGATTATGAAAATTTATAAAAAATGGGCGATTGCTCGCCCGTTGTATTAGTTCTTGCGTGTGTTTGCGTCTGGAGTGAAAAGTGGCTTATCAAGAAGCTTGAAGTCGCCTATAAATTTCTGACCCTCTTCACTTGTTGCCCATTTTATAAATTTCTCTGCATTTTCGATGTCAGTTTTAGGGCAGTGTTTTGGATTTACTGCGATTAGAGAGTAGAAGTTTTTAAGATCGTTGTCGCCCTCGTTGATGATAACCATCTCAGGATGACCTTTTTGGTTTGCTTCATATTTAATGTAAGTACCGCGGTCAGTAAATGTAACGCCTTTTTGCTCAGCAGCAGCATTTATCGTAGCTAGCATGCCTTGACCTGTTTGCATATACCAGCTATCTTTTTCAGGGACTTCGCCAGCGATCTTTTTCCAGATGCCTTTTTCTTTATTGTCTGTGCCTGATTTGTCGCCACGTGAGAAGAATTTGATACCATCTTTTTTGATAAGCTCAAAGCTTTGTTTGATATCTTTACCTTTAAATTTATCAGCGATTGATTTATCAGCGATAACGACAAAGTCATTGTACATTACGGCATTTCTTTTTAAGCCAAAGCCTTTTTCTACAAATTCTTTCTCAACTTTTGGTGAGTGAACGAAAAGTACGTCAGCGTTGCAGTCTTCGCCAAGCTTTAGAGCTGCACCTGTACCAACAGCTGTCCATTTTATATCAACACCTGTTTTAGCCTTATAAACTGGATAGATCGCGTCAAGCAAGCCAGTGTTATCTGTACTTGTTGTAGTCGCCATGATTAGTTCATTGTCAGCGCCAAACGCCAAAACTGCGGCTGCTAGTGAGCCTAAAATAATCTTTTTCATTTTTCTCCTTTTTAGAAAATGTGGTATTATAGCATATTAAAATAATATGAATAAAAAAATAGGAATAATATTTGGATTTTTTACTTAATGGCTTTACAGAAGCCTTTAATCTACTTTTAAACGGCAATCTTGAAACATATTCAGCCATCAAGGCTACCCTTTACACATCAAGCGTGTCGATACTTTTTGCTGTTATTGTGGGCTTCCCACTTGGTTTTATACTTGGCTTTTATGACTTTAAAGGTCGCAAAATTTTACGCCTTCTAAGTGACACAGCTCTTGCCATGCCAACGGTTGCGATCGGTCTTATTTTATACGCATTTATCACGAGAAATGGCCCGCTTGGCAGCCTAAATTTACTCTTTACGCTAAAAGCGGTCATGCTAGGCCAGTTTGTGCTAGCCCTTCCTATCATCATCTCGCTTACTGCAAGCGTGGTTGAAAATATGGAGAAAAAGCACTATCTAACTATCCTAAATTTACGCCTCGCGCCAGCAAAGCTAGTTTGCTGCGTGCTTTACGAGCTACGCTACGCCCTCATGGTCGTCATCGCCACTGCTTACGGCAGGATCGTCGCTGAAGTGGGCGTTGCGATGATGATAGGCGGCAACATCAAGTACTTTACCAGAACGATCACCACAGCCGTTTCGCTTGAAACAAACAAGGGTGAATTTGCCATGGGTATAGCGCTCGCGATGGTTTTGATATTTATTGCATTTTTAGTAAATTTGGCGATCTTTGCGCTAAGAAAACTAGACAAATAGGAGCAAATTTTGATAAAGATAAGAAATTTACACCTAAGCTATGGCAAAAGCGAGATCCTAAATATCCCAAGCCTTGATATAAATACTAAAAAAATAACTGCTCTAATGGGCAGCAACGGCAGCGGCAAAAGCACGCTCATACGAGTGCTCTCACGCCTACAAAGCCCAAATAGCGGCGAAATTTCACTCTGGGGAGAGAGCAAACCAAGCCTTGAAATGTTGCGTAAAATTTCAGTTTTACTGCCTGAGCCAGCCCTTTTAAAAAGAAGTGTGAGAGAAAATTTCAAAGCCATCTTAAAAAGTAGAAATTTACTAAGCAAATTTGAGGAGCGAACTAGCGAAGCTCTGACACTTGTAGGACTTGATGAGAAGTTTTTAAACAAGCGCCACTTTGAGCTAAGCTCAGGGCAGACGCAGCGCATCGCATTTGCTTTGGCACTTTCTTTAAGAGCGCCATTTTATCTGCTTGATGAGCCGACAAATAGCGTTGATATCGCCACTTCAAAGCTCTTTAGCAAGGCTATAAATTTAATGCACGAGAAATATGGCTGCGGCTTTGTCATCGCTAGTCACGACGAGAAGTGGCTTAGTATGCTAGCAAACGAGTGCGTGTTTTTGCACAAAGGCAGAGTCTGCGAGTTTGAATACAAAAATATCTTTGAGATAGAAGGTGGCGTGCTAAGCTTTGGCGATGATTTGAAGCTAAATTTACCTTCAAATTTTAAAGGTAAAAGCAAGATCACGATCAACCCAAGCAAGATAAAAATTTCTAAAACAGGTGGAGAGGGTCAAATTTCAGGGATTTTGCACTCGGCCTCGCTCTACATGGGCAATGAAAAGCTTTTGAAGGTCAAAGTTGGCGACTTTTTGATCAAAATTTTTAGCCACGATGATGAAATTACAAAGATCGGCGAGCGAGTATTTTTAAAATTTGAAGATGGCTCGATGCTAGCTTTAGAGTAAAATTTACTTCCACTTTTTAAATTTAGCCCAAAAATAAAAATGGATATCAAAAAAGAGCTAAATTTTAATAATCATGCTAAAAAATCATATCTTATATAACTCCCTAAAAATAGCATTTTTAAATATGCAATCAAGGCATATTTAAGCTTTTTTTAACTTTTCTAATTTATTTTATTTTAAGCCACATTAATAAGGCAATTAATTGTATAGTTTCGGTGTCGTTAAAAAACTATTTAAGGAAAAAGGTGAGCACAAAAGAGGAATTTGCAGCTGGCAGAAAACTTTACTACGCTACTTTCTCTAAATTCTTCGTATTTAGTGAAGATGAAAAGAGATTTGATGGTCTTAGTAAAATGCTTGATCTTATCAAAGAATATAGCCTAAACGATGAAGTCTCGCAAGCTGCTACTAATATAAAAAGTAAATTTAATGAAAAAAATCCAGAGAATTTGATCACCGAATTTGATGACATTTTTCACACTCCGCCAAGTCCGCTTCGAAACTCGCTCTCTTTTTACGATGAGGGATATGAAGTGGGTCATGCTTGCGCTAATGTGCGTAAAATTTTAGCTAAGACAAACATCAGAAGAGATGAGAGTAAATTTAAAGAGAATGAAGATAACGTGGGCTTTGTCTTTACGCTTATGAACGAGTTTATCGGTAAATTTGACGAGTGCGAGGAAGAGCTTTTTAAAAATATTATAAATCCAAACATTGATGAGTTTATAGAGAATTTATATGAGCATAAAAATAGTGAAATTTACAAGGATGTGGCCGTTTTACTAAACGAATTTATCGCGTTTGAGCGCGTGGCACTAAACTCACCAAAACCAGTCAAGATAGACCACAAAAAGAGCGATGGTCTTTCAAGATCTGAAAGCATAAGAAGAGAAAAAAACAGGATAAGAAAACTAAGAACGGAGGGTACATATGCAAAATAGACGCGAATTTCTAAAAAAAGTCGGTCTAGTTGGCGCTGTAGCAGCAAGCGGTGCTGTAGCAGCAAATGCTAATGAAAATTTAAAATCAGGAAAGAGTAAAAAGACCGAAGTGCTTTACAAAAGAAGCAAATACTGGGAACTTTACTACAAACAAGCAAAATAAAATTTGATAGAAATTTAAGAAAGGATGAAAATGTCTGAAGCTAGATTAAACGCTACGCCAAACAACATCGGCCGTAGATCGTTTTTAAAAATGGCTGCATTAGCAAGTACTTGTGGAGCGGCCGGCTTTGCAGCAAGCAATGTCACAAGAGAAGCAACAGCTCAAGAGATGGCAAACCCATTTCCAGACTCAAAAATAGTAAAAACTGTCTGCACAGTTTGCTCTGTAGGATGCGGAGTGCTAGCAGAGGTAGAAAATGGTGTATGGGTACGTCAAGAAGTAGCACAAGATCACCCAGTAAGTGCTGGTGGTCACTGCTGTAAAGGTGCAGACGTTATCGATATGGTGCGCTCACACTGCCGTGTAAAATATCCAATGAAAAAAGTTGGTGGCAAGTGGCAACGCATCTCTATGACGCAAGCACTTGACGAGATCGGCGCAAAACTAAAAGCTTACCGCGAGAAAAATCCAGAGCAAGTAATGTTTTTAGGATCAGCAAAAGACTGCAACGAGCAAAGCTACTATATAAGCAAATTCGTTGCGATGTTTGGGACAAACAACCTAGATCACCAAGCACGTCTTTGACACAGCTCTACAGTCGCCGGTGTGGCGAATACTTGGGGTTATGGAGCTATGACAAATCACCTTGGAGATATCCAAAACGCGAAGTCTATTTTTATAATCGGATCAAACCCAGCGGTCAATCACCCAGTTGGCTTTAGACACTTTTTAAAAGCAAAAGAAAAGGGTGCTAAGCTAATAGTAATCGATCCAAGATATACAAGAACAGCTGCAAAGGCTGATTATTTCGCACAAATTCGCCCAGGAACGGATATACCTTTTGTATATGGCATGATGAATCTCATCTTTGAAAATGGCTGGGAGGATAAGAAATTTATTGATGACCGTGTTTATGGTATGGATCTGATTCGTGAAGAGGCTGCAAAATGGACACCAGAAGTCGTTGAAGATGTGACTGGAGTGAGCGCTGCAACTCTTAAAGAGATCACAGAAGTCTATGCTAAAAACCGCCCTGGCTCAGTCGTTTGGGCGATGGGTCTAACTCAGCACACAATAGGTAGCTCAAACACTCGTATAGCTCCGATCTTGCAACTAGTGCTTGGCAACATGGGCGTAAGTGGTGGCGGATGTAACATCCTAAGAGGCCACGATAACGTTCAAGGTGCAACTGATATGGCAAATTTACCAGATAACCTACCTGGTTATTACCCTAAAAATGAAGGAAGCTGGAAATATTTTGCAAAAATGTGGAAGGTTGATTTCGAGTGGCTGCAAAAGAATTTTATCAAGCCTGAGTGGATGTTTAAGCCAGGATTTTCACTTGCACGCTGGTGGGCTGGTACGCTCAATGGTAAAGATGGCAATGATGCGATCGATAATGCAGGAGATAGCCTAAAAGCTCTTGTGGTTATAGGAAATGGTATCACATCTACTGCACAGCAAGCAAAGGTTCAAGAGGGTCTTGATGCACTTGAGTTACTTGTTTGTGTAGATCCGTTTGTAAATGACGCTGCCGTTATAACAAATAAAAAAGATAATGTATATATCATACCTGCTTCAACTCAGTATGAAACTAGCGGTACAGTCGTAGCTACAAACAGAAGTGGTCAATGGAGAAGCCAAGTATGCAAACCACTTTATGAGAGCATACCTGATCATGAATTGTTATTTGAACTAGCTAAACGCATAGGCTTTTATGACGAGCTAACTCGCACTATAAGGGATGCTGACGGCAAGATAGAGTGGCCAGAAGCTGCTACTCACGAGATAGCAAATATTATAAAAACTATCGGTATGACTGGCTGGACACCTGAGCGCTTAAAACGCCACCAAGAGAACTGGGATAAATTTGATGAAGTAACATCTCTTGGCAAGCCTGGCACTCCTGTTGAGGGCGAATACTACGGACTTCCATGGCCATGCTGGACAGAAAATCACCCAGGTAGCCCAATACTTTATGATACACATAAATCAGTTCGCGAAGGCGGAATGGGCTTTAGAAACCGCTTTGGTTTAGAGCACAACGGTGTTAGTCAGCTAGCAGCTGAGGGCTCAGCGCCAGTTGGTTCATCTATAAATGGCGGATATCCTGAGATCAAAAAAGACAATATCGAGAAAATTTTAGGCATCACACTAACTGATGATGAAAAAGCAAGGATCGGAGCCAGCTGGTCAACTGATGATAGTAATATCATAGCAACAAAATGCTTGGAGAAAAACATCGCTCCGTATGGCAATGCACGTGCTAGAACTATCGTTTGGACATTTGCCGATCAGATCCCTCAACACAGAGAGCCGATCCACTCACCAAGACCAGATCTAGTCAAGAAGTATCCAAGCTTTAAAGATAAAGCAAAACAATACCGCGTTGATACTAAATTTGAAAGCTTGCAACAAAGTAAGGACTTCTCAAAAGAATTCCCTATCAACCTTATTACAGCTCGTCTTGTAAATTTCAGTGGTGCTGGTATGGAGACGCGTGCTAGTAAGTATCTATCACGCATTACGCCTGAGATGTTTGCTGACATCCACCCAGAGCTAGCAGCTAAACATGGCATTAAAAATTGGGATTTTGTTTGGGTTCATTCACCTGAGGGTACCAAGATCAAGGTTCGTGCAAGGATAGTGCCATCAGTCAAGCCTAATATGATCTTCTTACCATTCCACTGGGCTGGATATATGCAAGGTGTTGATATGACTGGAAATTTCCCAGAAGGAACTTTGCCATTTGCGGTTGGTGAGAGTGCAAATACCGTAACAAACTACGGATATGACATAGTCACTCAAATTCCAGAAACAAAAGGCGGTCTTTGCCGCATAGAAAGGGCATAATATGAGCGCATTTAACGATAACAATAGACTTAAATTTTACTGCGACACAGATAGATGCATTGATTGCAACGGTTGCGCAGTAGCATGTGATGAAGCTCATGAGTTGCCTATCGGTGTTAGAAGACGCCGCGTCGTCACACTAAATGAAGGTGTGCCAGGTAAAGAAATTTCAACATCAATCGCATGTATGCACTGCGAAGATGCACCTTGTTCGCTTGTTTGCCCAGTTGATTGTTTCTACATCAGAGCTGATGGCATCGTGCTTCACGATAAAGATATCTGCATAGGTTGTGGATACTGCTTGTATGCTTGCCCATTTGGTGCACCACAATTCCCTAAGGATGGTGCTTTTGGCGCAAGAGGCGTAATGGATAAATGCACTATGTGCGCAGGCGGTCCGCTACCAACTAATAGCGAAGAAGAGCGCGAAGTATATGGACAAGATAGAATTTCTGAGGGCAAAGTGCCAGTTTGTGCTGCGATGTGCTCTACAAAGGCTTTATTAGTTGGCGAGTCAGATGTGATCGAAAAAATCTACAATGACAGAGTTGCTGCAAGAGGTTATGGCGAAAAAGACCTAAAACAAACTACTGTTTGGAAGATCGCTTACTACGCTGGCGACAGACTAAAACTAAAAGCATAAATTTATAGGTGCTTTTTGCACCTATAAATCATTAAAATTTAGCAAAAGTGTATTTTGACTTAATTTTAAGCACTCTATCAGGAGTATTTAAATATAATCCACTTTTCTAATACTTGGACAGATGGGTGAGCGGCTGAAACCACACCCCTGCTAAGGGTGCAGCTCTTAATCGGGGCTCGAGGGTTCAAATCCCTCTCTGTCCGCCACCAACACAATATTTTTCTTTACAACTTCCCTAAATTTAGGCGTTTTAGCTACGTTTATTAGCAGATATTTTTGTCCTAAATTTCAGACAAATCAGCTTTGTTACAGAAAATTTGCACTTTTGTTACAGAAACTATTTGGATCATTCTATGAGCTCTAGATTGATCACAAAGGTTCCCAACAGACCAAATTTTTACTTTTTTGATACTGCTCTTAAAGATGACAAAAAGCTAACTGTTAAATTTTGCCTTTTCACAAAAGATATAGATGAGGCAGTAAGACTGGCAAATTCTATAAAAGCCGCAGCCAACGAAGCTCTTGCTAAAAAGATAACCACGACACACGCGAACTCTAAAAGTCTAAGAGCCTTAATAAACATTAAAAGGCAAAATGAGCGGTGCATTAAACAAAATGGCCTATTTTTAGACGTTAGCGAATATAAAGAGCTCTCAAAAGAGGTGATAGCTAAATTTTATAATCTAATAGCGCCGGAAGAAAAGCTTGAAAAAGAGCTCAAAACATTATTGGATGTATCTTTAAGTCCAAAAGAAGCCACACCGCTATCTTTTGAAGCAGTAGCTAAAAGATATGTGCAAACAGAGTGTTTAAAGCTAAAATCCAGCGATAAGACCAAGGGCTATTATGTTAAAACTGGCAAGCTCTTGGATGAGTTTTTTAAAGATCATCAAGGTAAAGAGTTTAGCTACAGCGATGCTGAAAATTTTCAAACAACTCTAGCAAGCAAAAAACTCAACAAAAAGACCATCAACAACTACACATCTTACTCAAAAAGGCTCTTTGACTATGCCGTAAAGATGGGCAAGCTCACGACCAATCCATTTAAAATGCTTACATCCTTTAAAATTCCAGCCGATGAGAAGTCGCCAAAAGACAACTTTAGCCTAGATGAATTAAAAATAGTTTTTGCTACAAAAAGGCTTGATCTACGAAACTATATGATGTTTGCTCTTCATACTGGGCTAAGGCTTAATGAAATTTGGCAACTTGATAGCAAAAGTGTAGGCGAAGAAGATGGCATAAAATTTATAAATGTTAAGACAGTCAAGCAAAAAGGAGGCGTTAGCAAATATAGGCAAATTCCACTACATAAGAATATTGAGCATTTGGCTGATTTGAAGTGGCTAGAGCAAATCAAGAAAGGAAAAGAGAGTAGTGATTATTTTGGAAAGCGCCTAAATAGACATATCCACAAATCTATCCCAAGTGCAAATGTTAGTTTTCACAGACTACGTGGCAATTTCGCAAAAGCCATTAAAGACTATTGTTTGGAAAATTCTCTAGCAGATCTTACTTCCGTTCTTTTGGGTCATAGCACAGACCTAGCAACCGACACATATGCAAAAGGAGTGTCCTTGAAGGCTAAAAAAGAGGCATTAAAGGGGCTTGATGACTATTATTTACTAGTTTAAAATACCTACTTTGAAATATAATTAGTGGTAGAGTTGTAGCTATCTTGGTGTAAATTATAGAGATGGCGCTGGCTTTGAAAAAAATATGCAAAACGCATACTCTTACTTTAAAAAATCTTGTTATGACTACAACTATGCTAGAGGATGCACAAATTTAGGCGAAATATTATGCAAATATGGCAATTATACCAATGCAAAACAAGAGGCAAAAGACGCGCTAAATAAAGCATACTATAAACTAGGCGACAAAAAAGCACTAGATATACTTAATCAATATTTTAGCAACTAAACACTCATGGGAAGCTCTCCCATGAGTAAATTTACATCTTATAAAACCTGCCAGAGCTCTTTATCTACCATTAGACCTTCCTATTTACCACAAACCCTACTAACTTCATCCATAAATTTTTCAGTCTGCTTATCTCTTTTTTATCGAATACCTTTTTAAGTAGAGCATGGTCATTTTCACTAAAATCATAAAATTTACTAACAAAAAGAGAGAGTGCATATGTATTTACAATAGAGTTTAAAATTTGTGTTATCAAGTGATCTATAAAGAGAGATAAAAATAAAACATATACTTATACAATTTAAGTATTCAGTAAGAATAATTCTTATATTATTTTTCGCTTAGTAAATAAATTTCAAACATGGAACTAGTTATGAAAGATCTTTTTAAAATAGTAGTTTTTGTCGCTTTTTCTTTAAATTTCTTATATGCAAAAGCTACAATACTAGTAGATGGCTACACAAAAAAATTGCTTTTTATGAACTTAAAAGATGGTGGCACTATCTATGTAGATAACGAAAAAAGAGGAGTGACATCTTTAAAAGAGCCAGCGTCCATTTTAGCCGAAAATGGCAATCATGAGATAAAAGTATGCTTTCCAGATGGGAAAAGCACAACACATAAAATATGCGGTGAGCAAAACGTCACCGTATCAGATAATGAACAAATCAATATAAAAATAAAAGCAGACAAACTTACCGATATGTCGCCACTAGAAAAAAATGAAGCAAAATGCCAATATGGGGATTTAGGGGCTTGTATTGTTTTGGGGATGAACTATTATAGTGATAAAAATGAACAAAAAGACTATAAAAAGGCAGATGAGCTATATCAAAAAGCTTGTGATGGTGGAAATATGAGTGGCTGTGTTGATGTTGGTTTTGCTTATATGTATGGCAAGGGTGTAGAAAAGGATATCAAAAAAGCGATAGATCTTTTTAAGAAAGCTTGCGAAAAAGGTGAAATGAGTGGATGCGTCGTTTTAGCAGATGAATTTGAACATGGCAAAGGGATAAAAAAAGATACTCTAGAGGCTATGCGCCTATATGAAAAAGCCTGCAATGGAGGCAATATGGCAGGTTGCGTTAAATTAGGGATCGCATATAAACATGGAACATGTGGTATAAAAAGCGTTTCAGAAGCAACAAAACTATTTGAAAAAGTTTGCGATAGCGGATATGAATGGGGATGCTACTATTTGAATCAGTTAAAATCTCAAAGATATAACTAGAGCCATATAAAAGGCTTTAGATAACGTAAAACTAACTAAAAGGGCGAGCAATCGCCCATCTTCTAACTATCTCCACCTCATTTATATCTTTAAATTTGATCTTAGTTTTTACGATCATGAGGATTTTATCTTTGAAATTTACATCTGAGACTAGGCCGCCAGTTTTTACGTAAGTAAAGCCGTCGTGGTAGCTCACACGCACTTCGTCAGCTATTTTTATCTCGCTTAATTTTTTTAAAATTTCATCGATCTTGCTCTCATCAAGCTCTAGTTTTTCGCATTTTTCTCGCTCTTTTTGACGCAAGGCTCGCTCTAAGGTAGAAAGAGGATTAAACGAGCTAAAAATTTTCGCCCTATCTTTACTCACCACTCTTGTGCCCTCCGATCTTATTGTTTCTATCTTGCCCAGTCGCCTCTGGCAGCAGGTCGATCGCGCGCAGGATCGAGTTTTTACCAAATTTCTCTTTTATCAAATTTAGCGACTTTAGCACCGCTTTTTCTTTGGCGTCATCTTCAAATAGGCTAAACTCAACCAAATTTTCTTTCACCACATCGTTTGCAGATATGCCTATTTGCCTGATTAGCCCAGCATTTTTTATCTTGTTTAAAAGCAGCTCCTCAGCCGCACTCATCAGCACGCTTGAGATGTTTGTTGGCGTTTTAAACCTCACGCTCGCACGTTGCTGCGGCTCGAGCTTATCGGCAAATCTCACATTTATCGTTAGCCCACTTGCTCTTACATCTTTGTTTATGAGCCTAAGAGCGAGCCTGTCAGCCATCTCTTTTAGCACGATCACCGCCTCGCAGCGCTCGTAGTCTCTTGGTAAAATTTCCGAGCTAAAGTAGGACTTCGTGCTTGGTTTATAGGCCTTTATATCGGCTATCGTTGTTGGCTCTATGCCGTTTGCGTGATCTATCGTGATGTAGGCATCGACGCCAAAAATTTTTTCAAGCAGACTTTTTGGTGCATTTGCGATATCTTTCATGCAAAAGATGCCGCATTTTTCGAGCTTTAGCCTAGTTTGCTTACCGATACGCCAAAAGTCACTTAGCGGCTGATGCGTCCAAAGCTGCTTTTTGTAAAGCTCTTCGTCAAGATAGGCGATGCCGTCATCTTGGTGCTTTGCTAATATATCAAGCGCGATCTTTGCGAGGTATAAATTTGTCCCCATGCCACAAGTCGCCGTCACGCCAGTCGTTTTTAATATCTCATCCATCATCATCTTTGCCATCTCTTTTGCGCCAAGAGCATAAAATTTCAAGTAAGAAGTGAGGTCTATGAAGCACTCATCTATCGAATAGACGTAGATGTCCTCTTTGGAGACATATTTTAGATAAATTTCATAGATCCTTGCGGCGTAATCGATGTAAAACTGCATCCTAGGTGGCGCGATGATAAATTTGATATCTCTTGGTATCTCAAAGAGTCTGCAGCGGTTTTTCACCCCTTTTACACGAAGCGCAGGGCTGACAGCTAAGCAGATGCCGCCACTACCACGACTAGCATCAGCCACGACCAGATCAGCCTTAAATGGATCAAGCCCACGCTCTACGCACTCAACCGAGGCGTAAAAGGATTTTAGGTCGATAACGGCGTAAATTTTCTCTTGCAAATTTTGGTTTTTCATAAGGGGATTATAGATGAAATTAAGTTATAGAATTTTAATGTCTTTATCTTTTAATATTTTTACATAAATTTATAGTATGATTTTTTATAAAAACTTTTTAATAGGATAAAAGAGATGCAAAAGACTTTTCGTATATTTATCTCATCAACCTTCAACGACTTTAAAACAGAGCGTAATATACTTCATAAAGAAATATTGTCTGAAGTAAAGAAGTATTGTAGAGCTAAAGGTTTTACTTTGCAAGCCATAGATCTAAGGTGGGGCATAAATAATGAAGCTCAAAAGGATCAAAAGACACTTCCTATGTGTTTGGCAGAGGTTGCAAACTGCAAAGCATACCCACATCCAAATTTTATTATATTTTTGGGGAGTAGATATGGCTGGATACCACTTCCATATATGATAGAAAAATTGGAATTTGAAGAAATTTTAAAAAATACAGACAAAGCTAAAGAGCTTAATGAGTGGTATTTTTTAGACGAAAATCAAATTCCAAGCTCGTATATATTGAAATCACGCACTGGTAAATTTGAAGATTTTGAAATTTGGGAAAACAAGGAGAATGAGTTACGCGAGATATTACAAAATGCTAGCAAAAATCTGACCGATGATAAAAATAAAAAGTATATTACATCAGCAACACATTGTGAATTTGAGGAGATATTAAAAGGTGATGATAATAACCAATATATAATATCCATTATAAGGGATATTAAAGACAAGGGCATAAATGAAAAAGATGTTATAAATTTTAGAAATGAAGTTAAAAATAAAGTAGCAAAATACAATCAAATAACACATCAAGTAAAAGAGGTTAAGCAAAAAGACGGCAGTATTGCATATGAAATAATAGATAAAGAAAAATTTGTGCAAGATATCAAGACAGCACTTGTAAAAAATATTGATAAAGGAATATCGTATATAAAACAGGACAACAAAAATATAGATCATGAAAATTTTAAAAATAGTAAGATTGATATATTTTTTGGCAGAAAGAACTCGCTGGATATGATTAACAACTATATTAACAGTGAAGAACAAACTCCTTTTTATATATACTCTGATTCTGGCATGGGCAAGTCTGCACTTATGGCAATGGCAATAAGCAACCAAGAAAAACAAAACAATCAATCAAAAATTATTTATAGATTCGTTGGTGCTAGTGCAGATTCATTTTATAAAAGAGATTTACTAGTTGGTATAATAGATGAGGTTACAGAACAAAATTACATTTATGAAGATCAAGAATATGAATTTGATGAGCAGATAAGAAGAATTTTAGAACAAAATCAGGAACGTGAAACCATTATATTTATAGATGCTCTTGATCAAATAAAAATCAATGACGATCTTAAGTGGTTACCGCAAGTTTTAGGTAAAAATTTAAAGGTTGTTCTTTCTGTATTAAAAGACGAAAATTTTAAAGAGGATAGTATCTATTATGATATATTAATTGACAGATATGGTACTATAAACAGCCTTGATCTAAATAGAGATAGTTTAAGAAATAATGCTGATGAAATTTTTGGGGCCATTTTAGCAAAATACAACCGTACTTTAACACAAACACAAATGAACTTAGTTAAGGATAAATTTTATAATGCAAATTGCTCTCCATTATATGCCTATATAATATCACAAGAGTTGCGAAATATAAGATCACAACAAAGCATAGATATCGCAGATGATATATCTGGTGCCATAAATGAATTTGTTGATAATTTAATAAAGATATACCATCATAACGAGATATTTGTTAGAAAAATTTTAAGTCTTATAGTTTTTAGTAAATATGGAATTAGTGAAAATGAGATATTTGGCATACTTTCAGAAGATTTACAAGATGAAGTAGAATTTCAAAAAGCTATTTTAAATGATTTTCATGAACCCATAAAAGCCCCTAATCCACTGAGAAATGATAGAGATGAGCTTGTTTTGCCGGCATCTTTATGGTCAAGTTTGTCAAATAAATTAGAGCCATTTTTTATTAAGACTCAAAAAGATGGTGAAATACTAATCAACTTTTTTCATAGACAATTTAAACAGTCTATATCAAAATTATATGAAGCCTATAAGAT
>NZ_CABPVA010000001.1:821755-852167 GCF_902460595.1 Campylobacter concisus | reverse complement strand
TCATAAGCACCAAACAAACAAGCATCAGTTTTATTAGTAAATTTTCTTTAAATTTTCAAGCTTCGTGCTTGCATTTAGTAGGAGCATATCAGCGATAACTAGCCTTATCATCGCGGTTGCGACGACACTGCCACGTATGCCTATGCAAGGATCATGCCTGCCTCTTAGCTCAAAATCCACCGCCTCGCCAGCTAAATTTAGCGTCTTTTGCTCTTTAAATATCGAAGGTGTTGGCTTAAAATGGCTCTTTAGCACGATTTCAGCACCGCTACTTATGCCACCAAGTATGCCCCCAGCGTTGTTACTTAAAAAGCCAAGCTCGTCCATCTCGTCGTTGTTTGCTGAGCCAAGCATAGAGCTTACATTTACGCCAGCGCCGATCTCTACGGCTTTTACGCCGTTTATGCCCATTAAGGCCGCCGCTAGAGCGCTATCTAGCCTATCATAAAGTGGCTCGCCAAGACCAGCTGGCACGCCTTTAGCCACGCTTAAAACCACGGCCCCTACGCTATCGTGCTCGCTTCTAGCCTTACTAACCGCCTCTTTCATCGCCTCTTCGTTGCCAAGGGCGTAAATTTGCGAATTTTGTGCAAAAGTAAAATCAGCCTTGTCACTAATGACCCTGCCGATGCCAAGCACGCCGCTTAAAACTTCTATCTTAAGCTCATTTAAAAGTAGCTGCGCAAATGCCCCGCCAGCGACCCTTACTGCAGTCTCTCTGGCACTTGCACGCCCGCCACCTCTATGATCTCTAATGCCATATTTTTTAAAATAGGTAAGGTCAGCATGTCCAGGACGGAAAATCTCACGTAAATTTTCATAGTCATTTGACTTTTGGTTGTTGTTAAAAATGGCAAAACCTATCGGCGCTCCGGTGCTCATGCCATCAAAAACGCCGCTAAAAATTTCTATCTTATCAGCCTCGTCTCTTGCCGTTGTGAAGCTACTTTGCCCAGGGCGACGTTTGTCAAGCTCACTTTGGATGAAGTCTGCATCGATCTTTAGCCCAGCTGGCAGGCTGTCTATCACACCGCCAATGGCCACTCCATGGCTCTCGCCAAAGCTAGTTAAGGTTAGTTTTTTGCCAAATGTATTCAAAATTTATCCTATTTTTTGATTTTTTCTAGCGCTATCTTTGCTGCGAGCTGCTGGGCTTGCTTTTTGGAGCTTCCAACAGCACGTGAAATTTCCTTGCCATTTAGTAGCAGAGCTATCTCAAATTCTTTCTTGTGATCAGGTCCAAATGAGCCGATGAGCTCGTATGTTGGTATGACACCAAGGGTTGCTTGAGTGACCTCTTGAAGGGCTGTTTTGTAGTCCTTTTCAAGGTGCGCAAAGTCGATCTGCGGATAGCAAAGCTCAAGCAGAGTGATCGAAATTTCTCGCACTTTATCAAGTCCAGCCTCTAGGTAGATAGCCCCCATCACCGCCTCAAATGCGTCGCTTAAAATGCTATCTTTCTCTCTGCCGCCGTTGTTTTCCTCAGCTTGGCTAAGTCTTAAAAACTCGCCCATATTTAGCCGTCTAGCCATATTTGCAAAGCTTTTTTCATTGACAAGTGCGGCACGAAGTTTGCTCATGTCGCCCTCTGCGATCTTGCTAAATTTCTTAAAAAGATACTCAGCCACGAGTAGATCCATCACCGCATCACCCAAAAACTCGAGCCTCTCGTTATTTAACGCCTGCTTGGTACTCTTGTGCGTTAGCGCCTCTTCTAAAAGCTCAGATTTTTTAAATTTATAGCCAAGATTACGTTCAAATTCTTCTAAATTTTTCATATTTTATTCTCATCTTTTATTCTTAATGCCTCGTTTCTTGCCATCTGGTCGCACTCCTCATTTTCAGGGTGCCCAGCATGCCCCTTAACCCAGCTAGCTACGACTTTATGTGGCTTCGAAATCTCTAAATACTCCTGCCAAAGTTCGACATTTTTTACATTTTTGAAATTTCTCTTTTGCCAGTTTGCAAGCCACTCATTTATGCTATTTGCCACGTATGAGCTATCGGTTATTAGCCTTACCTCGCAAGGCTCTTTTAGCGCTTTTAGCCCCATTATCGCAGCTTTTAGCTCCATTTGGTTATTTGTCGTATATGCCTCGCCACCACTTGCTTTTTTCTGCGCTTCGTTATATCTCAAAATGTATGCCCAGCCGCCAGCTCCAGGGTTTCCAAGGCACGAGCCGTCGCTAAAAAGTGTTACTATCTTCACTTGATTTTTCTGTGATGTGGGATAAAATTTTCACACTTCCTAGCTCGTGACAGACCGGACAGCGGTAAAAGTGCATAGGAAATGAGTTTTTGCAGTTTTTGCAAACGTAGTTAAAGCTTAGCCCAGCCGCGTCAAATTTAGCATCTTTTAGCCTTTTTATGGCATTTAGCTCAAAGCCGTAAATTTCACATGGCTCGTCTATTTCGCCCTTTGCGTAAAAGAGGGATTTATATTTTGGATCGCTTAAATTTATAGGCGTTTTTAGGTTGTAAAGCAGGTCTAGCACATCTTCAAATTTGGCAAAATCTTTTAAATTTTCTAAATTTTCATTGTGTCTTATGAAAAGTGCTAAGATCATGCGCTTTAAAAGCTCAAAATTTTGGCTGAGGTGCGAGAGAATTTCCACCTTTTCGCTAAAGCTTAAATTTCTATCATCAAGCGTGCTAATCGCCTTTATATAGGCCTTTTGATCTTTTACATTTGCCCCAAGCTCTTCAAGAGAATTTAGTGCATAAAGCGCTTCTTTATAGTTTTTAAGCTTCTCATCTATCATCGTTAAAAAGCGCAGTGCGAGGACGTTTCTAGGGCTTAGCTCGAGCGCTTTTTCAAAGATTTCGCTAGCTTTTTTTAAAAATCCAGCCTTAAAATATACCTCTCCAAGCTCGTTTAGGATAAATTCCTTCTCGTTTTTATCTTTTACCTTTTCAAGTGCGATTAGATAGACGCCGATCGATTTTTCAAAGTCACCGTTTTTAGCAAAGGTCTGACCTAGCATGCTAAGGCTTGGTATATCTACTTCTGGGCTTTTTAGCATCTGCTTGTGCTCGTTGCTTATGCCATCTTTGCTGTCAAATTTCTTTATAAATTTCTCGATGCGTTTTTTTTCATCTTTGCTAGAAAATATGCCCCAAGCATAGCTTAAAGCGGCGATCATCAAGATGATACTAAATAGAATAATAAGGCTAAATATCGGATCTCTGTGTCCAATGAAAAAAATATCCACGCTAGCACTTTGTAATAAAATTTTACTTTAATTATAACAAAGCAGTTGTATAATTTTGCTTATGATAGATCCAAAATCCATTGAAAAATTAAAAAACCAAATAGACATTGTTAATATCATCGAGCAGTATATCCCTGTTAAAAAGATGGGCTCAAGCTATAAGTGTGTATGTCCGTTTCACGACGACAAAAACCCGAGCATGAGCATAAATCAAAACAAGCAGATGTATCACTGCTTTGCCTGCAAGGCTGGCGGAGATGCGGTTAAATTTGTGATGGATTATGAAAAGCTAACCTACCCAGAGGCGATAGAAAAGATCGCTCAAATTTCAAATTTCAGCCTTGAATACACAAACGACAAGGTGCCAACGCAAAAAGAAAATAAGCACATTTTAGAAAAGGTAAATGCCTTTTACAGAAGTGAGTTTTACAAAAACGAAGCAGCGCTTAGATATATCAAGTCGCGCGGTATAAATGACGCTATGATCGAGAAATTTGAGCTTGGCTGGGCTGGGGATAGTAAAAGTACCATTAGACTTTTGCAAAATGAAAACATAGAGCCCAAAGAGGCACTTGAAGTTGGCATCGTAAAGCAAAATGAGAAGGGAATTTACGCTAGTTTCATCGAGCGCATAACATTTCCTATCTACTCGCACACCACAAGGCTAGTTGGCTTTGGCGGTAGGACGATCTCAGATCACCCTGCAAAATATGTAAATTCGCCTCAAAGTGCGGTATTTGATAAGTCAAAGCTACTCTATGGCTACTACCTTGCTAGACAAAGCATATTTGAGAAAAATCAGATAATAATAACTGAGGGCTATCTAGACGTCATCATGCTTCACTACGCTGGCTTTACAAACGCTGTTGCCGTGCTTGGCACAGCACTTACTACAAGCCACTTGCCACTTTTAAAAAGAGGCGAGATAAGCGTGGTGCTTTGCTTTGACGGAGATGGCGCTGGTATAAATGCAGCCATAAAGTCGGCTCACCTGCTAAGCATAAATAAGATAGATACAAAAGTAGTCATCATAAGTAACGGCGCAGATCCTGCTGATATGGTCTTTGCAGGTAAGATAAAGGAGCTAAAAGAGCTCTTTGGCTCTGGCGAGGATGCGGTGAAATTTTACATAGAAAAGATCATGCAAAAGTATGACATCACTCGCTCAATGCAAAGAGATAACTGCCTAAGCGAGATAAAAGCCTATATGGACGAGCTTGGAGAGGAGATAGCAAGCTCGTATGTAACAGAGGTAGCGGCAAGATTTAACCTAACTCCACAAAGCGTGGCAGATAGGTTTGGGCTAAAGCAGAAGCCAAAAAATGAAGCTAAATTTAAAAGAGAGTTTAGAAAAAAAGATAAAGATGAATTTAGCAACTCTGTCATGGTAGATGAGGTGCCAGCTGTGATGAACAAAGATCCACTTGAGTTTGCGCTTTTTAAAACCATGCTAAATAACCCAAACTACAGAGATGAGATACTCTCAAAGCTTGGGGCTAGATACTTTATAAAGCATCCTGAGTATCTAAACGCCATCCTTTATAGATACGACGTGAGCGATGAGGAGATGGTTAGAGAAATTTTAATGGACGAAAAGATCCATGAAATCACCGACCCAACTACTTTGCAAAAGGCTATTTTAAATATGCAAATCGCCTTTTATGAGAATGAACAGCAAATTTTAAAAGGCTCTGACAACCCAAATAAGATAGAAATTTTAGAAAAACTGCTATTTATCATCAAAGATCTCAAGACTCAGCTTTATAAAATTTAAAAACTCACACTTTTTCAGCTTCAAATCATAAAATAAAATGTAAAATGCTTAAAGTAATAAATCTTTTTAAGATTGGCTTTATATTTTAAGGATTTATGATGATAGACGCTAAAAGATTTGAGAGAAATTTTAACGCTATAAGCGAGTTTGGAGCGCTAAAAGGTGGTGGGCTAACAAGGCTAGCCTTTAGCAAAGAGGACCTTGAAGCAAGAGAATTTCTTATAAATTTGATAGAAAAAAATGGCTTTAAACTTAAAATTGACAATGTTGGCAACATCTATGCCATCTATGATGAGGGTTGTGAGCTAGGCGCGAAGCCAGTTTGCGTGGGCTCTCACATAGATAGCGTGCCAAATGGCGGCTTTTATGACGGCACACTTGGAGTCATGGCTGGGCTTGAAGCGCTAATGGCGATAAAAGAGGCTGGCATCAAGCTAAAGCGCCCACTTTGGCTCATAAATTTTAGCTGTGAGGAGTCAAGCCGCTTTAAGACGGCCACTATCGGCAGCAAGATAATAAGCGGCAAACTAAGCCAGCAAAGGCTTCATGAGCTAAAAGATGAAGATGGAATTTCACTTTTTGAGGCGATGAGTGCAGCTGGGTTTAAACCACAAAATTTAGATGAAGCCATCCTAAAAGAAAACTCCCTACACGCATACTTAGAGCTTCACATCGAGCAAGGCCCAGTGCTTGAGCGAAGTGCTATAAGCGTTGGCGTGGTAAGTGGTATCGCTGCGCCTATTAGATTTGAGATCACTATACGTGGCAAAGCTGATCACAGCGGTGCAACTCCGATGAATATGCGCAGTGACGCCCTGCTTGCCGCCTCACACATCATAATCGCTGCAAATGAATTTGCTAAAAATAAAAAAACAGCCGTCGCGACCGTTGGCTACGTGCATGCAAAGCCAGGCGTTTTAAACGTCGTGCCAGGCGAGGCTAGGCTAGGCGTTGATCTAAGAGATATCGACAAAGTTAGCCTTGAAGAGCTAAATTTAGAGCTTAGAAATTTCGTGGACGAGCTAAGCTGTGAGCTAAAATTTAGCTACGAGATAAGAGAGCTAAGTAGCGACGAGCCAGTAAAACTAAGCGAGCACGCTATAAATTTACTTGAAGATGAAGCCAAAAAACTTGGTGTAAAAACACTTACTTTGCCAAGTGGGGCAGGGCATGATGCGATGAATTTAACAAAGCTTGCAAGCAGTGTTGGCATGCTCTTTATCCCTTGTGTTGATGGTATCAGCCACAACACCAAAGAGGCGATAAATTTTAAAGACGCCGTTTCTGCAACAAAAATTTTAACAAACGCACTAATTAGACTTTCAAACGAGGAGTAGTCATGGACAAAATAGCAAAATTAGCACTATCTTTAAAAGAGGATATGATCAAAGATCGCAGATACTTTCACTCACACCCAGAAACTGGCTGGTTTACCTTTTTTACGACTGCGGTTTTGGCAAAAAGGCTTAGTGAGCTAGGATATGAGGTGAAGCTTGGCGAAGAGGTTGTAAAGAGCGATGCAAGGCTTGGAGTTGGCAGCAAAGAGCAGTGCCAAAAAGCGGTTGAGCGAGCCAGAAGTCTTTTAAATCCTGATGAAGCAAAATACCTTGAATACATGAAAGATGGCCTAACTGGCCTAACAGCTTTCATCGACACAAAAAGACCT
Source organism: Campylobacter concisus (assembly GCF_902460595.1). Lineage (GTDB taxonomy): Bacteria > Campylobacterota > Campylobacteria > Campylobacterales > Campylobacteraceae > Campylobacter_A > Campylobacter_A concisus_BL. Next base: position 845,515 of record NZ_CABPVA010000001.1, on the reverse strand, counting down.
GGTAAATTTAGCGCATTTAGATTTGACATTGATAGCGTTGATGTGACAGAGAGCGAAGAGGCTGCTCATAGACCTTGCAAGGAGGGCTTTGGCTCAGATATCGCTGGTATCACGCACGCTTGTGGGCACGATGGACACATGGCGATGGGTCTAGCGCTTGCAAAGCTAATCGCTAAAAATTTAGACGATTTTAACGGCAAATTTAAATTTATATTTCAAACAGCAGAAGAGGGCACAAGGGGCGCTGTGGCTATGGAGGCTGCTGGCGTGCTTGAGGGCATCGAGTATCTACTTGGCGGACACATCGGCTTTCAAGCAGAAACAAATGGGGGCATAGTTTGTGGCACAAATAAACTGCTTGCAACTTCTAAATTTGACGTGCATATCACTGGCCGCTCAGCTCACGCAGCAGGAGCGCCGCAGGAGGGAGCAAACGCCCTTTTAGCCGCTGCTCAAATGGCTCTAAATATGCACGGCATCACAAGACACGCAAAGGGCGTGACTAGGATAAATGTAGGCGTTTTAAGAGCAGGCGAGGGCAGAAATGTCATAGCACCAAACGGCTATCTAGCCTGCGAAACAAGGGGCGAGGATACAAATTTAAATGAATTTATGTATAAAAAATGTATGGATATCGTAAAAGGTGTCAGTGAAATTTATGGTGTTGAGAGCAAGGTCGTGATGACAGGGGGCACAAGCGGAGCAAATAGCGACAAGGAGGTGACTGAAATTTTCTATGAAGCGGCAAAAGAGAGCCCATTTATAGATGATGATAAGATCGTTAAAGAGCTTGACTTTGGCGCTTGCGAGGACTTTGCTCACTTTATGAGAGCTTTGCAAGATAGGGGCGCAAAGAGTGGATATATGATGATAGGAACAAACCTAAAAGCAGGACATCACAACAGTAAATTTGACTTTGACGAGGAGTGTTTGGTCGCTGGGGTTGATATCTATCTAAGGGCTGCTTACAAACTAAATGGAGCTAAAAAATGAAAAATGCTTTACTAATCAGCGCTTCAAGCTACCAAGATACTGGCTACTTGAGACACTGCAAAAACTGGGTTAAGGACTTCTTGGGTGAGAGCGGTAAGGAGGAGATTTTATTTATCCCTTACGCTGGAGTTAGACGAAGTAATGACGAATATGAGCAAAAGGTTATAGACCGCCTAAAAAATAAAAATATAAAGTCGATCCACCACTACGAGGATAAAATTTCAGCTATCAAAAATGCAAGTAGTATCGCTGTTGGCGGAGGCAATACCTTTATGCTGCTTTACACGCTTTATAAGCTAAATTTAGTTGAGCCTATAAAAGAAGCTGTGGCAAACGGCGCAAAATACTTTGGCTGGTCAGCTGGCGCAAACATCGCTGGCAAGACGATGATGACGACAAATGATATGCCTATCATCATGCCAAAGTCATTTGAGAGCCTAAATATCTTCCCATATCAGATCAATCCGCACTTTATAAGTGGCAAATTAGCAGGTCACAACGGCGAGAGCAGGGAGGAGAGGCTAGAGGAGTTTTTAATAGCAAATCCAAAAGATACTATCTACGCGTTGCCTGAGGGCACGGCTTTGCTCATAGAGGGTAGCGAAGCTGAGGTCATAGGACACAGCGAAATTTTAAAATTTGAGTATCAAAAAGAGATAGAAAAAATAGAAGTTGGAACTAAATTTAAAATCTAAACAAGGAGAGAGGTATGGAATCATTCAAGCTAATTGCTGCCATTCTTGGCATCGTTGCAGTTGTAGCACTTCTAGTCTTAAAAAAAGAGACGAGAACGGTGCTAATAGGTGTTGGTTTGGTGCTTTGTATAATCGCACTAAAACCGATGGGCGCACTAAGTGCTTTTACTGACTATATGACAAAAGCTGGTCTTATAAAGGCTATATGTGCTAGTATGGGTTTTGCTTTCGTTATGAAATATACAATGTGTGATAAGCACCTTGTTGCGCTTCTTACAAAGCCACTTAAAAACGTGGGCTTTATCTTGATCCCTGCAACAACCGTGCTAACTTACTTTATAAATATCGCTATCCCTTCAGCTGCTGGCTGCTCGGCTGCTGTTGGTGCGACGCTTATACCGCTTCTAATGGCATCAGGCGTTCGCCCTGCGATGGCTGGTGCGGCTGTTTTTGCTGGTACATTTGGCTCAGTCCTAAGCCCAGGCTCTGCGCACAACGTATATGTGGCTGACCTTGTTAAAAAGACAGTTGCAAACTACACAGTCCAAGACGTCATAAAAGTGCAAATTCCTAGCGCATTTACAGCTCTTGTTATCGTAGTTATCATGCTAACTATCGTTGCCTTGCTCTTTAAAGACTATCAAAAAGGTACAAATTTCACTCTTGAAAATGGCGCAGCTAGCGAGGAGAAGTCAGCGTTTAAAGTAAATTTGATCTACGCTCTTATGCCACTTGTCCCACTTGTGATCTTGGTTATTGGCGGAACTAGCCTCGCAAAAGACTACAGCTTTTTGGCATGGACAAAGATGGGCGTTGCTGAGGCGATGATACTTGGTGCTATCATAGCTATCTTTGCTACGCTTACCAACCCACAAAAGATCACAAAAGAGTTCTTTAACGGCATGGGTCACGCCTACGCTGATGTTATCGGTATCATCATCGCAGCTGGCGTCTTTGTCGCAGGTCTAAAGGCGTGTGGAGCTGTCGATGTGGTCATAGCGTGGCTTAAAACAGATCAAAGCTACGTTAAATTTGGCGGAACATTTGTGCCATTTATCATGGGTATAGTCACAGGCTCAGGCGACGCTGCTACATTTGCGTTTAACGAAGCTGTCACAACAAACGCCGCCGCTCTTGGCTTTGAGCAAGATAAGCTTGGTATGGCTGCAGCCATCGCTGGCTCACTTGGACGTTCAGCTTCTCCGATCGCTGGTGCAGCTATCGTTTGTGCTGGTATCGCTATGGTTAGCCCAGTCGAGCTTGCAAAAAGGACATTTTTAGGCATGTTTCTCTCTGTAGTGGCGATCGCATTTTTTGTCATCTAAGGATGAAAGATGGATATCGTAGAGAGATTTATAAACTATACGAAATTTAACACCACGACAAATAAAGAGAATGGATTAAAAGGTATCATGCCTTCTAATCCAACCGAGTATGAGCTGGCTCTTTTTATAAAAGATGAGCTTAGCTCGCTTGGCATAAAAGATATCATCTTGCAAGATAATGCTATCTTGATAGCAAAAATTCCTGCAAACTGCGAAAACGCGCCAAGTATTGCCTTTTTTGCGCACTTAGATACAAGTAGTGAGCAAAAAAACGACACAAAAGCTAAGATAGTAAAATACACAGGCGGCGACATCTGCCTAAACGAAGAGCAGGGAATTTATCTTAAATTTAGCGACAATCCAGAGCTTAAGAAATACGTTGGTGACGACATAGTCGTGACTGACGGCACTAGCTTGCTTGGCGCTGACGATAAAGCTGCGATCGCTAGTATCGTAAATATGGCTAGCTTTTTCATGCAAAATCCTGAGATCAAGCACGGCAAGATCGTGATCTGCTTCGTGCCTGATGAGGAGCAGGGCTTGCTTGGCGCAAAGGCACTTGATGTAAATTTGCTAGGAGCTGACTTTGGCTACTGCTTAGACTGCTGCGAGATAGGCGAGCTAATATATGAAAACTGGAATGCAGCTGACTGCACGATGGTCTTTAAAGGCGTTTCGGCTCACCCGATGAACGCAAAGGGCAAGCTAGTAAATTCACTACTTCTTGCGCATAAATTCATCTCGCTTTTGCCAGGCGGCGAAGTGCCAGAGTGCACCGAGGGCAAAGAGGGCTACTTTTGGGTAAAAGAGCTTAGCGGAAACAGCGCAAAAACGACGCTCAAGATAGACATTAGAGAATTTGACGAGGTGAAATTTCAAAAAAGGCTTGAGTTTTTAAGCGACATGGCAAATTCTTTTAACAAAATTTATGGAGATCGTTGCGATATCACGCTAAAAACACGCTATGAAAACGTCTTTAAGTTCTTAAAAGATGAAAACTCACTGCCTATAAAACTGGCAAAAGATGCCTTTAGCGAACTAAATATCACACCAAACATAAAGCCGATGCGAGGCGGATACGACGGCGCTGCGATCTCTGCAAAGGGCGTGCCAACGCTAAATTTATTCACAGGCGGAAACAACTTTCACTCTATCTACGAGTACTTGCCAGTTAGCAGCCTAAAAGCCGCAAGCGAAGTGATTAAAAAAATCGTAATTAACGCTGCTAAATAAACTTCGTAAAAGCCTAGATTTAGTAAATTTAGGCTTTAAATTTTACTTTCAGGACAAAAATGAAGGCTTTAGCTTTGTTTAGCGGAGGGCTTGATAGCATGCTCTCTATGAAAATAATAAGCGATCAGGGTATCGAAGTGGTCGCACTTTATATGGATACTGGATTTGGCGTGGATGAGGAGAAGCACGAAGTTTTAAGGCGCCGTGCAGCCTTGGCTGGGGCTAGCCTAAAGGTGGTTGATATGAGAAACGAGTATCTTCGTGACGTGCTTTTTAACCCAAAATACGGCTACGGCAGGCAGTTTAACCCTTGCATCGACTGCCACGGATATATGTTTAAAACCGCTCTTAATATGCTAAAAAGCGAAAATGCAAATTTCATAATCACTGGCGAAGTCGTGGGTCAAAGACCGATGAGCCAGCGCAGAGACGCACTCTTTCAGGTTAAGCGCCTAGCTGATGATGAGGATGATCTAGTGCTTCGTCCGATGTGTGCTAAGCTCTTGCCGCCAACTAAGCCAGAGCGCGAGGGCTGGGTCGATAGAGAGAAGCTACTTGACATAAGCGGACGCGATAGAAAGCCGCAGCTTGCTTTGGCGAAGAAATTTGGCTTTGAGGACTTTGCAACGCCAGGAGGTGGGTGTTTGCTTACGATCGAGAGCTTTGCTGTAAAGATAAAAGACTACTTGAAATTTGACAAAGAGATGCGAGATATCGACGTTACGTGGCTAAAACTTGGTAGGCATCTGCGCTTGGTAGATGGTGCTAAAATGATAATAGGTCGTGACGAGAGCGACAATAACGCACTTTTGGCTCATCCAAATGATAAATTTGAGCAGGTTAAATTTAAAGAGAGCGATGACATCGTGGGAGCTGTTAGCTTCATAAGCAAAAACGCTAGTAAAGCCGACAAAGAGCTTGCTGCAAGGCTCGCACTAGCTTATACAAAAGCTAGCAAAGAAGATGAATTTGAAGTTAGCATCGCTAATGATAAATTTATCATCAAACCTGAAGATAAAAAGCTAGCACAAGAGTTTTTTGTGAAGTAAATTTATACACTTAAAACACCATTTTCTTTTTAAAATTGGTATTAGGCTAAGCAAAACTAAAAAATCGCTGCGTCAGATAGACCAAAAGTGCTTCACATAGCTGATGGCAAGAATTTATTCAATAGAAGCTGAGACAAAGAAATTTTATAAAGAATTTTTACACTACGACCTAAGTGACAAAGAGGTTGGCTGCATCTTAAATGGCTTAGATCCAGAGGGTAAATAGAATTTATAAAATTTTGGGCTGTTTTTATAATTTTTAGTATTATCTTAGGTATTAAATAAAGGATAAAAATGCAAACCATACAAGCAAATTTCACTGCTAGCATAAGCGAGCTCAAAAAGTCTCCAGCTCAAATTTTAAAACAAGCCGGAGATAATGTCGTAGCTATACTAAATCACAATGTCCCTAGCGCCTATCTAGTGCCTAGTGCTGTCTATGAAAAGATGGCAGAGATAATAGAAGAGTATCATCTAAGTAAAGCAGTAGATACTGCTCTAGCAAGTGGTGAAAAATTACATTCGTATTATTTGTTTGCATATTTTACTTTATAAACTTAAGCCAACACTTTGTTTAACAAATTTATAATAAGCCTTTTTTATCTTAATCTTAAAGGAATAGACATGAAAGGAACCGTATTAGCTCCTGGCATAATATTAGATGCTGATGACTAGCGTTTTACTTATCTACAAGAAGATGTAGCATCGGTGACAAAAGACGGAGCCGCCATAGTTTTAAAACAAGGTGACGAGGTTGATTTTATCGCGGATGGACAAACTGCAAAACAAATCTATCTCACAAAAGCAAAATCTATGAATCTAAATTTAGATAACATAAATTTTGATATTAAAAGCAATGATTTATCTACCATTAGAACGCTGGGATTAGCAGGCTCTGCTTTACCTATTTTGGGCATTATCCCATTCATCGGATTTATCTTTTTTATCGCCGGATTTTTATGTATGTTGTTTGCTATATTTAAGCTATCAGATAAGGTTGGTAGTCCTACACTAAAGAAAAACTATATCTTATATCTAGTTGTCGCGGTAGCATCGACTATCCTGATCTCAATCGGCGCGATAACTGGAGCATTAGGCTTTGCTGGTATGGGCTCTGGCTATGCGAATGCTGGTGGAACAGGTGCTATTTTTGGCGTCATTTTAGGTTTAGCGGGCGTTGTAGGTATGATTTATGCATTTTTCAAAGAATTTCAAGTCTATAACGAGCTTTCAAACATATCTGGTGATAAATTTTTCCTATACTATTTTATAGGTTCGGTTGTTGGAACCATTACTGTATTCATATTTATTGGTTATATCTTGTTGATTGTGGCGTTTGTTTTACAAATCATCGCATGGTATAGACTGCAAGAGATCAAAGTAGCTTAAAACTTCAATCATAAATCGGAGAGGAATTTTCTGCTCCGATTTTCTTTCTTTATACAACACAAAACTTGTATTTAATTGCCTTATTATAGTAAGTTTGCAATATAAAATTTGCTAAACATTTATGCCAAGCCTATTAACGCTAACACGCTAAAGGCTAAAGTAGAGATGGTAGAGTGCGAAAATGAGCAAGAGTAAATTTCAGGGTATGGGCTTAAGACTATTCTTGTATTTTATTTAGCATTATTTTGTGTATTAAATAAAGGACAAAAATGCAAACCATACAAGTAAATTTTTCAACTATGAAAAATGGCAGAGATAATAGAAGAGTATCATCTAAGCAAAGCAGTAGACGCTGCTCTAGCAAGTGGTGAAAAACCAGTAAAAGTAAGTCTAGATGAGCTATGAGTTAGAGTTCTTACCAAGTGCTTTAAAAGAGTGGCAAAAGCTAGACAATAGCATAAAGGTGCAGTTTAAAAAGAAGCTAAGTGAGCGTCTAGAAAACCCAAAGGTTGCCAAGGACAAGCTACTAGGCTATGAAGATGTCTGCTTGAGATAAGATATTGCCTATCAATAAAAATAAAAGCAAATTTATAGAAAGCATCTTGTAAAATAAATCTATCCTGAAAAAATGTACCGCTTTTTATAAAAACTGTACCATACTTTTAGGAAATTTTAAAGAAAGGGAAAGAACAAAAGCATCACTGCTAGTGCCTAAAATAGTGTGTTTTGGTGTCACGGGGGAGACTTGAACTCCCGACCTCCGGCTTATGAGGGTTTAAAAATAAACCTTGTGTAAGCACCAAAAAGACGGCACACAGCCAGTTTCACACTAAGTATCTGCTACATTTTGCTACAAAGTTATATTGCATAGGTAACAAAGATGCAATATCTAGTCAAACGAAATGGCATATACTACTTTAGAGTAGCCATCCCACTATATCTGAGGCCTTATTTTGGTAATAAAACCGAATATATAACCTCCTTCCTCACAAAACGCTTTGATACAGCAAAAAATCGTGCTAAGATCTACTCTATAATTTTTAACGCGATCAAAAAGGCATGGAAGATAAATTTGAGCAGCGAGCTTATAGAGCACTTGGTGCTTATGCTTTTAAAAGCCAAGGAGGCCAAAAGTATCAAAGAGCATGATATGCTTGGCAGATATATAAATTTAGATGGACTACTATCACTAAATTTGTTTTTAAAACAGAGTTTAAAAGAAGATAGCTTGCCCAGTGTCATATCAAAAGAGGTTGATGAGATCTGTAAAAAGTTATCTTGCACTGATCCTCACACCAAAAAGCTTCTTGGTAAAAGAGTGCTTGAGGCAACGATAGATAACATAAATCACATATCATATAAGATGTGCAAAAATCAAAAGCTACTAAATGATAAGCAACAAGCATTTGTGCCACTTGGTAAAAAACATAAGAGCACAAATTTAGATAATGGCACTAAAGACGAGATAGCAAAATGCGTTAAAGATAGTAACTTGCATAGCTATCAAGACTACATAGAGACTTTAAAAAAGCAGAATTTGGCACTCCCTTTTACTAAAAAGTCCTTAAAGCACTCTGCTAGTGAGCTAAGAGATGCTATAAATGAGCTAGCTAAACAAAAGGGCGCACTCACACAAAACGATATCCTAAGAATATTTGGTTGTGAGTTATTACCAGATGGAGACAATGAACTAAGTGATGATCTAAAATTTGGATATGGGAATTTAAATGATCCTACCTTTGGTGGTCAGGTAAAGCTATATAAGGCAGATAAATATGAAGATAAGGGTATAGTTTTAAGTGACATTGAGGCTAAAGACCTTGCGATAGATGATACAAGTGATGCTAGTGGCATGACTTTCAATGAAGCTATAAATTTCTTTCAAAAGCTCTTCTCAAATAGAGCTAAAAGTCTTAGATATAAACTAGACTCTTCTACTAAAAATGAGAGTAAAGCTAACTTGGTCACGCTAAAGAGTGCTTTTAAAAACTATATATCAAACACAAGCATTTCAAACAACTGGAGTGATAGCACATTTGGTCTTGTTAGACATGTAGGACGGTTAATGTCTATGAAATTTGGCGATGAGCTAGACATCAAAAAGATAAAAAGAGATGACTTGCTAAATTTTAGAAATATCTTGCTACAACTACCAACCAAACTCTCTCAAAATAGTCTCTATAAAGATAAAAGCTTAGATGAGATCATGGCTTTAGCAAAAGATAGACCAAAAATTTCTAAATCAACCATCAAGAAGTATATTGTTAGAGTTAGTGAGTTTTTTAAATACTGCTACGATAGTGACTATATAGATAAGAACCCGGCTATAAATCTACAAATAAATTTAAACCAAGATGACGTTACAAATAAAAATCCTTATGAAGATAGTGACGTAAACGCATTTTGGATATTGTTAGTAAGATTAGATCAAGTGGTGATACTAAAAGTCAAAGAGTTAGCAAAGATGAGCTATTTTTCGTTACTCATATAGCAGCTTATTCTGGCATGAGACTAAATGAGATAATCCAGTTAAACACAGATGACATAGTTGAAAAATATAACATAGTATGCTTTAGTTTAAATACAAAAGTAGATGTAAAAACTGGTAAGAGCAAGACTTTAAAGACTAGAAACTCTGTAAGGATTGTTCCTATACACTCTAAGCTAAATAGCATTGGGCTGTTTGAATTTATAGAGAGTAAAAAAGAAGCTAGCAAGGAAATGTGGCAAAGCAGTTAGGCTATTTAATTGCGACAATAAAGACTTCTCTGAATATTTTAGAAAGAAGATAAACACTAAAGTTATAAAAGATAGTGATAAGACAAGGACATTTCACTCATTTAGGCACACTTTCATAAACAAGCTCATTCAAAGTGGCCAAAGAGTTGAGCATATAGCTGCTCTGGTAGGGCATGAACAACAATACAAGATCACTATGAATACTTATGGCGAGCCAGTAACTCCAAAAATTCTCAAGGATCTAGTTGAAGAGGTAAAATTTAATCAAGGAGGGAAGGGTGAGTGCTTTTTATTGTAAATGTATATAGCCATTTACAATAAAGAAGGGTTTATGCTTTTAAGATCAACCATATTTGTAGTCTATCCCATATATTTTTATGATATAATTGTATTGCATTACATATTTAAAGGGTAAGCCATGCTAGATCAACTTTTTTTAAAGAGTAACGACCTTATAAGGTTAAACAACCATAAATTTAAAAGATATTTTATAGACTCCAAGGACTTATCTCATAGACTTATCGTTATCCTAGGGCAAAGAGGGATAGGTAAAACAACCACTCTAGCTCAGCTAGCTAGTAAAAACAAAGATAGTCTTTACCTAAGCCTAGATGACATAGAGATATCAAATGATATAACCTCTATCATAAGAGAATTTGTGCTAAATGGTGGCAAATACCTATACCTAGATGAAATTCATAAGAGTAAAGATATATCTGCTGTATTAAAATTTGCCTATGATAACTTTAAAGAGTTAAATATAGTAGCTACTGGTTCATCTGCTCTTGAAGTGCTAAAAAGCTCTCATGATCTAAGCAGAAGAGCGATAGTATATAAGATGAGTGGAATGAGCTTTAGGGAGTATCTAGGGCTAAGGTATGGTATAAATTTAGAAGCTATTGAGCTTGAAAATTTACTTGAAAACCATCAGGAAATAGCTGTTAATATCAATAACGTCTTAAAGCTAAAAGATCTAGCAGTTATTAAACTTTTTAGAGAGTATCTAAAGGTAGGTTACTACCCATACTATAATGATATGCCAAATGATACCGCCTTTTATCAGACTCTTAAACAAAGTATAGAAGCTACGATAGATAGCGATCTTTTAAGTATATATCCAAATTTAAACGGTAACACGGCAAGAAAGCTAAAGATCTTAACTCATGCCATAAGCACAAACGTCCCATATCAACCAAACTACTCAAGTCTAAAATCACTTGTTGATATAAGAGACGATAGAACACTAAAAGAGTATCTTGCTATGCTTGATAGTGCTGGGCTTATAAGGCTTTTAATGAAAAATGAGTTAGCTATAAAAAATATGGATAAGGCAGACAAAATTTACCTTGAAAATACAAATTTAATGTATATAAATAGCCCTGATATAGGAAATGTGAGAGAGACATTTTTTGCCAATCAGCTTGGGAATATCACTGAAATTTACTCAGGCAAAAATGGTGACTTTATGGTTGGTAATAAATTTATCTTTGAAATAGGTGGAGCTAAAAAAGGCTTTGAGCAGATAAAAGATATGCCAGATTCATATATAGCAGCAGATGATATTGAAGTAGGGGTTGGAAATAAAATTCCACTTTGGCTGTTTGGGTTTTTGTATTAGGATTTATATATGAGTAAAATAAACCAAATAGAACAAGAGTTGCCTAAATGGCGGGGATTATATTTTTTAGAATATACAACACAAAATCGGAAATAGTGTCTATAATTTCAAAAGATTTTAAAAAATGATTTAACTAGGGAAAGCCGGCTCCACTTTAAATGCCTATGCAAATGCTGCTGGATATAGGCTAGATGTAAATTTTGTGCAATAGTTTTTGAGCGATTTGCATTTATATAAATCTACTATGTTGACCTTCTAACATCCTTTGGGTGCTTTTGCTTTCTTGTGTAGGTCTTTTTAGATCTCACGACTCTTACATGCAGGCTGATGCTTCCTTTGATAGACGCTACTATAGCCGCGTCTCTTGCTTTTGTTTTCATTTTTATCCTTATTTTATAGAAGTACAGCAATTATAAAGCCCAAAAACGACAGCATGTGTCATAAAAATTAAAAACTAAGCAATTTTTCTATTTTGCTCCTTTTTTGCCACAATGTGTCCAACTTGCTAGATACTATCCCATCTTGTTTATTTAAAAAGGAATAATAATGAAAAAAATGTTCGTTCTAATAAACCATAATTTAACACAAGAGCAAAAAGATCAAGCTATAAAATCATTTGATATCGACTATATAATAAACATTACCGACGATATGTGGTCAAATATCGACCCAGCGATGAAAATATATTATATGCTTTAAACGCATACAAAAAGGAGTTAATGCTTGAAGCTGAAGCTGGTGATATTTGCTAGTACAGGGTGACTTTGGAGCAACATATAATATGATAAAATTCGCAAAAAATATGGGCTTAACCGTCGTATATGCTACTACAAAGCGTATAGTAAGCGAATATATAGAAAACGGAAAAGTCGTAACAAAACGAGAATTTAAACATGCAAGATTTAGAGAATATGAGGATTTATAATGGCAGAGTTAAACAATAAAACATTAATTATTTTTGAAATTTTAAAAAAGCTAGTAAAAAAAAGAGAAATTTATCCATCAGACACAGAGCTTTTAGATGAATTTGGCATACAAGAAAGAACGCTAAGAAGATATATAGAAGAGATCAAAATTTTATTCCCAAATTCATTTATAATAGAAAATAAGCTTGTGAAAAATGCCAAAAGACCTATGGGTGTATTAAGAGTAGCTGATAAGAATAAAGACATAGTCATCGTTTTAGAGTACCTTTTAAAAAATAGCGATAATCTAGGCTGGCTAATCACTTTACTAAACGAAAACGACCCTAGCTTATTGAATGATTTAGATAAATATGAAAAAGAGGTATCTAGGCAGCTACAAGAAGATTCTGATATATTTTTATTTAAGACAAATCCTTTAGAAAATTTACAAGATGAGCCTAGCAAAAGGTATTTGAGCGAGCTTCGTAATGCAGTTGCAAACAGAGAATACCGAGACATTAAGTATAAATATATCGGCGAAGTCGAGAATTTAACCGATGCAAAATGCCTAAAAATAGTCTTTACTGATGGAAATTGGTATTTGGCTATAGAGGATGCTAACGAAAATTTTAGGCTTTTAAGGGTGGCTTTTATAGTATCTTTAACCAAAAGTTCAAAAAACTATCAAAAAAAGATTTTGTCAAAGTACAAAACGTGTTTTAATAAAATACAAAATGCCATGAGCTTGCCATCAAATACGCCACAAAGAGCCCTACTTAAAGCCTCCCCCAAGGTAGCTATATATTTTCGTAAAGGCATGAAGAGTTTTTTCCCATCTCAAAGATTTGAAAAGGCTTTAGAGGATGGCAGTGTTGCGTTTAGTATAGATTTTACTCAGGATATAGAAATTTTACCTTTTATAAAACGATGGCTCCCAGATATCGAGATATTAGAGCCAAAAAGCCTAAGGGATAAATTCAAAGAGGATCTAAAAATTGCTCTTGATTTATTAAATAAATAATAAAGTATAAATAAACAAATCAATATTCCACAATCATAGGTATTCTGATGTCTTAGCATTAAAATACGTACCGTGGAATAATCTTTTCTCGTCTCAGACAATTCTTATCTATGAAAAAACATGCTAAAATTATAGTCAGCTTAAATTTTTGCTACATAAATTTTAAATTTGCTACAAACTTTAAGCCATATTTTATGAAAGGTGACTGCAATATAATATTGTAGAAACATCGTAGTTTAGGTATTTATGGTGTCACGGGGGAGACTTGAACTCCCGACCTCCGGCTTATGAGATAAATTTTTAAATATCGCTTAAGGCCTTGCTACGTCGCCATTACAAACAACTTTTTGTCATAAGCACTAGTTAAGTGTCCCACTTTTGTTCCACTACAAATCCATGGTACACCTAAAAAACCGCAATGGAATTTATTACTACCGAAGCGTCATCGCACCAAATGCAAGAAAAGTCTTAAAGTGCTCAAGAGAGCTATCTTTCTCCTTGGGGACTTGTTCCATATTAAAAGCCAGAAAATCTGCTAGAATTTATGATAGATATATCTATCTCATAACAAAGGCAGTTGATATGAAGCTAAATCAAGGAATTATAGATTCATTAGTTGATAGTTTTATGCAGGCAAAGACCGATAAGAGCATAAAAGAGCATTCGCTTTATGATAAAAAGATAGATATTGACTTTGCAGATGCACTAAATAAGCATTTTAAAGAGGCTTTAAAAGATAATACCTTTCCTGATTTACTTAATAAAAGTAATGAGACTTTAAATGGCATGGCTAAAATTTTATCTAATAGTCTAGATAAAGCCATAGACCAAGATGATAAAGCAAGCATAGCTCAAACCCTGCTTGAGAAACATATATTGTCCCTAAACTACCTAATATCAAAGCTTGATAAGAGCGCAAACCTTGTGTCTAAAAGACTTAAATTTTTAAGCAAACAAGATGAAAGTTATAAATTTGAGCCAACTGGTATAGATAGCTTCCAAGATAACATCAATGCTCTAGATGAAGCAAATGGGCTACCTCTTAAAAAAGAAGATATCAAAAGTCTAGCTAAAAATTTCTCACATGCCATAATGGCAACTGCCGAGCAACAATACGGACTTAACACTCCTTTTAAGCTAGTAAAAACAAAAGGTGATGAGAGGGACGCAGAGCAGATACTATCTGCTAATAGCCATCTAATAGGCAAACGCATAAAAGTAGGAGATAGTTGCTTTGGCATGGGTAGTTTAAAAGATGAGGCAATACAAGAATACGAGATAGTGCCATGCTCTACTAATCAAAGAAAGGTAGAGAGCAGGGAGATCATCACACTAAAAACAGCATTTGAAAATTTTACAGCTAACACTAGCGTTAGTCAAAAGTGGTCAAGTAGCACTATGGATCTGGTAAATATTGTAGGCAATATATTATTTAAATTTTTTCATCAGAATAAGGACATCACAACCATATCACGAGATGATCTACTTAAATTTAGAAATACTTTAGCTCTCATACCAACCAAGCTAAACCAAAAAGCCAAATATAAAGACAAAAGCTTAGAGCAAATCATACACATAGGCAAAAATGATGCCAAGCTATCACAAGTAACCATACAAAAATATATGATAAGAGTAGTGCAGTTCTTTAAGTATTGCTATAACAGCGACTACATAAGTAAGAGCATCGTAAATGACCTAAGCGTAAAAGTAGAGATAAATCCAATGGAGCGTAAGGTGCTGCCTTATAGCAAAGAAGAGGCTAATGCTATCTTTAAAATAGTCCAAAATTTTAAAGAGACTAACAAGTCGCCAAGCAATCGCATAAGCGTAAATGATCTATACTATATAACCATGATAGCAGCATATAGTGGCATGAGGATAAACGAGATAGTTCAGCTAAGAGCACGTGACATAGTGCAGCACAATAATGTGCTTTGCTTTAGTATAAATAGAGATGATGGCAAGAGCACCAAAAATATAAATTCCATAAGGCTTGTGCCAGTGCATAGTAAGCTAATAGAGCTTGGACTAATGGAGTTTGTAAAACAAAGAGCTAGTGCAAATAAAAGCATCTTCAAAGTAAGTAACAAAGACTTTTCAGAAATTTTTAGATCA
This sequence comes from Campylobacter concisus, assembly GCF_902460595.1. Taxonomy (GTDB): domain Bacteria; phylum Campylobacterota; class Campylobacteria; order Campylobacterales; family Campylobacteraceae; genus Campylobacter_A; species Campylobacter_A concisus_BL. The sequence goes on along the minus strand of NZ_CABPVA010000001.1, from coordinate 830,433 downwards.
CAAATACAACGAAAGCTAATAAGCAGCGATAAACAAAAGACTTTTTACTCGTTTAGGCACTATTTTATAGATACGCTTGTCCAACAAGAAGTAGAGCCAAATATCATAGCTCAAATAGTAGGGCATGAGAAGCAGTATAAAATTTTACTTGGAACATATGCTACAAATATAAATGCTAGTGTATTAAAGGCAAAAGTAGAAATGGTGTGCTATTAGACATATGGTTTATATGAATGTATGCTTCCTTCTATAAACCATAATCTACTTGCTTGATGTTAAATCGCTAATCCTTTATATTATGCTCTTTAGCATAGCTTAATATCTTTTGCCTAAGATCTTCAGGAAAGCTATCTCTATACATCACTGGTGTTAAAGGGTTTAGCTTTTTATCTAATTTACCAGCTTCATATAGTCTTGTCAGCTCTTCTGGTGTGTTGTAGTATGGTGCATTTGGATATCCCTCTGGTGGGGTTAGAGACATTATTTTAGCTTCTAGGAGGGTGGAGTCGATGTAGAGATCAATGTCTCTATCTGTCATTTTGTTTGGAAAACCTTTTTTATCAAATCTAGTTGTAAAATGAGGCATTTCAGCTTTTAAGTAAGACATAAATTCTTCCCTTGTAGTCTCGTTTGCATCAAGGTCTCTAGGGTCTAGTAGTTTTCCTTCGTCTTCTACAAGTTCTCTTAAAAATTTATGTGTTGTTCCTTCTGGATCAAATGCTACCCCACCCCTATTAAAATCCATCACGAAATAGTTCCCTACTATCTCATCTAGATAAGGCATCATTCCATATTCATCTAGTGGGGGATTTTTAGCTAGTTTCCTAAATTCTTCAGCCATTTGTAAATTTTTATTAAGACCTACTTCATATGTAGAGTATTTAAATAAATTAGATAGGAAATTTAAAGCCTTTACTTCTCCTAGCTGAGCAGACAGAAAGACTATTTGAAATTCTCTTGCTTTAAATCCTGCTTGATTACCATTTGCAAATCCCATAGGGTTTCCTAGTATTCCAGCACATACAGCCCACTCTCCCGCGAATAGCATTGACTTTAATGTCCCTTTATGAGCATTTACTTCATCATAAATTTCAGCATACTCTGGCTTTGTTAGTTTGCCATTACTATCTACTCTACCTATGGCATCATCTGGTATATCTATCATGGTGCATTTTAGATTGCTTCTTTTTACTAGATAGATATATCTATCTCTCTTATCTTTTAAACTTTCATAGTATGCTTTTTCTGATTTAGTCCAAGGTGATAGTTTAGTAGAGCTTGGTTTATAGCTAATGTCTAGCCATGGTTTAAATGATAGATAGTCTGTTTGACCTAGAGAATTTGGTTTAGGGTTATAGTATAGGGGTTTATAGTTTTTATATGGGGATGAGTCTAGGATGGAGCGAGCTTCTAGGAGCATTTGAGAGTGCTCTTTTACACCTATAGTCTCACTCCCATAATCAAGTGGTGAAACTGATAAATTTGTCTTTTTATCAAATGGTATTTCCATGCCATTTGGAGCTATAACCGTATATGTATTACTATTATCCATTAAATTTCCTTTATTCATTGTTTTTCCTTTGCTTATTACCACTACTGCTGTGAATGCTAAAATAGCTATGATGATAAATATGATCTTTTTCATCTCTTATCCTATATATAGACCATCTTCCATTACTATGGTGGTAGCTAGACGACCTACTAGGCGTGGTGGGATATTCTCTTTAGCTCTATCTTTTAAATCTACTTTACACCCCACATATATACCCTTTATGTTATTGTTTCCAATAGTATCAAGAGCTTCCACTAGATCTCTTGAGAGATTAGAGTGAGAGTTATCGTTATCTTCTGTGTTAAATATGCCTTTTTTAAATTTGTTTATTATCTCTGTGGCTTTTTGGTAGGCTTCTATTGGGTAATAGTAGCCATACTTATCCTTATTGCTTTGCATATAGACATCATACACCTCTTCTTCTTCCTTAACATCTGTATCTAGTCCTCTTATCTCCACATCAGATTCAGTGTATCTACTTCTAGCATATTTAAAGTAGTTTGCATCTATCTCATTACCAGCTCCTCTTAGCTCATCTAAGCATAGATAAGCACTAAGGTTATTTAGTGCTAGTTTAGAAGCTAGGTTAAAAGATAGTTTGTTTTTCTTATGGTCTATGTCATAGTACATAAATGAGTTATAGTCTAGTCCCCCACTACTTATATTGGCTCCCAAAAATAGCCTATTTAAATTTAGGCTTATATAGTTTTGATAGATCATTACTGGATAGTAGCAATAGGTATTTGTACTATCTTTATTGTAGGCTTCTTTTATAGACATAGGTTTATATGAGATATTATTTAGCGCATATGCTTCATTAAATTTATATGTATATCTTGTATGCATTATCTCTTTGTAGTTTTCTTCTAGCTTTTCGTATGAGGTTTTCCAAAGTTCTACGATACCTTTAAGAAAAGCTACTCCTACATCTTTGCCTAGTGATTTGCCATATCCTTTTAGCATATTTCTAATAGCTTCGACATCTTTTAGGTCAAACATATAAGTTTGTTTCATAAAAGCAAAGCTTCTCATGCTATTCCAGATGATACTTATGTTATAACGACCTATTAGGAGACGTAGTTTTACAGAGTTAATAGCCTGTTTAAGTAGATTTCCTTTTGATTTCCTTAGGATTTCAACATTTGTTTTAGAATTTGTTACATGCTTTATAAATTTATCCACATTTTCAGTATTATTCATAGTAAATAGCTGTTTTACTATATTTAATACACCAAGCTCATCAAGAAGCTCATCTGTTGCCTCTTTTTTATTGGGGTCAAATACAAATGAACCAATGGAATTATAAATTTTTGATTGACCATCCTCACTAAAGTACTCTGCAAAAGGGAATAGCCCCTCTATAGCAGTTTTTACTATAAGTGTTGGAGCTTCCTTTTTCATATCTTTTTCTATGGTTTCATAGGGGATATCTTGCATTTTTAAAGTTTTTTTCAAGATAGCATCGTCCTTTTTCCAACAATCCTCTATCTCTTTTGCTTGTTTATCAAGTAGCTCTTCTATCTGCTTTTGCTCCTTTAGCCCTAAGATAGAAGTGTCTATTACTTCATACTTATTGTCACTATTTGCTTTTAAAAGCTCTTCCACACTTGTTACGTTACCTTTTTTTGAGTGCTCCATATAGTCTCTTAGCTCTTCTATGCAAATATATTCACCAACCTTTGCATTTATACTATCTTTGTAAAAAAACAAAGCTTGCTCTTTTTCGCCAAGTTTTATTGTTGCGTTTTTATGGATAACCTTTATCTTTTTTTCTGCTATTTCTATATATTCCCCATCGTTACTAATGGATTTCTTTACCAGGTCTCCTGGGTAGCTTTTAGTTATTATAAAGTAAGCAACAGCAATAGAGAGTACTTCTGTTAAAGAGTAGTGATTGCTTGGCATACGATCGATTATTTTAGTTGCAAGTTCTTTAGCATCTTCTATATTCATTTCATCTTCGTATTTTTTCATATTAACTATATCATCTACACTAGGATAGTCTGGGTCAAGACTTCTTTCAAAAACGTTTTTATTTATCTTTTCAAAAATATCTTTAAAAGTTAAAGTGACCTTATCCATATATGCTTTTTCATTTTCTTTGATCTTCTCCATATCATTTGGCTGTTTGGCATAAGCATTTACATGTACAAAATTTACATTATAAAGCTCATTGATTCCATCTTGGTTATTTGAAGATGAGAAAAAATTTCCATTATTGTTTTTTTGATTAAATGCTTCTTTTTTTTCCACGATATTGTCTATATAACTCTTATCTATCCTTGCAAATGGAGATAAATTTAAGACAAGAGTTGATTTATTGTTGCCTTTATTGATATCTATACTATATTGACTATAGTCTTTAACAGGTTCTAAGGTCTTTATATCATCAAATTTTTGTTTTACTACACTGCTATTGTTTGATCTATTTATTTCGTCTTTTATCTCTTGATCTAAGCTTTTGCTTACGACCTCTTCTCTTAGTCCCGCACTTGATCTAAAAGGTGAGTTTGAAAGGACGATGTAGTTTTTATTTAAATTTGAGAAATCCTTGCTATTCATCTCATCATTTGTAGATTTGCCGTTTTTGTTAGACTTATCTGATATTAGATTGGCTAGTTTTACAGAGTTGAAATTTGAAGCGCAGATGAAATTTAGATTTGCATTTAGTCCTTTTATCTCTTCTTTTAGTCTGTTAAAGAGCGTGTCTTCACTTGAGCCAAATCCTAAGTTTTTATTTATGATATCGTAAGAGCAGGCATCTTTAGTATATTCAAACACTGATACATCATCTAAATATCCATATACGCTATATCCTTCATCTGTATTGCAGTTTATCTCCTTTGTACCTGCATTGTGTTGAAAAGGAACGTAGTCTAAATTTAAATGTGTAAAGTCTATAAAAAATCCAGACTTAGAATTTTTATCATTCTTAAATACCAAGACATTGCAATTTGAGTTTATATTTAAGGTATTTATAATAGAAGCAAACCTAGATGTAAAAAATCTTAGTATAGGCAAAGATACTCCATAAAACGCTTTATTGTCATAATATTTATATACTTCATTGGAAAGACTAATAAGTTCCCAAGCAACAGTGCCCCATCCTATTAATTTTTTCCCTACCGCTTTTGCGCCTGACAAATCAACAAGGTCTAATATAAAAAGTACAAACTGCTTTATAATAAATTCTCCTTTATCCTTGTTTAGATCTCTTAAATTTTTATCTAGCTCATCAAAACACTCTTTGACACTTCTTTCAAATTTAGCTTCGTTTAACTCCTCGTTAGACATTAAAGGCTTGGCATCATTTATTAGATCGTCTTTTAAAGTACTTAAACACTCTCTTAAAATATCTTTAGACTCATCATAATGCGATATCATAAATGAAAACATTTGCTGAAATGTTTGAGCTGGTCTATCCAAATGCACTGATAATGTATTTGCTGATTTTTCATACTCTTCCTCTTCTATTCTAATCTTTACTGGATCGATCTTCTCCTTTAAATTTACAAAGAATTTATCAACTGCACTCTTTTTATGAACTACTTTTACTGGTATGCCTCTATATTTAAATTCTCTTGTTCTACTTATGTTTCTATCTTTAAAGCTCTCTTTATCTATATAAAAGTCAGTCACGATAGATATTGTCCTATCTTCTTTAGAAAAAATTTCTTTCCAAGAACGAAGATTTAGAAATGTCGATAGTTCATCTCTTATTAAGACTGTCATGCTGTCAAAGTAGTTTGACTCAAGGGAATTCAAACTAGACGTATAAAGAGTTACGCATTTCGCATCAGCCATATACTCTTTTATCTTTTTTAATGTCTCTTCACAAGAGTAGGTTATTTTTATTTCGTTGTTTTGCATATTAAGCCACCACTACTGTTTTTGATATTTTATTGTGATTGTATTTATAATATTATTAATTTATTATGGCTTAAGGAAAAGTAGGAAATGTTTGATGCTTTGGCTTATATTTTTTAGTTTGCCAAGTTAGTTAGATAAAGCCATCTAAATTACTAACACAATTATGCTATAATCATGTCATATTATCAAAAGGAAATAGCATATGCCTCAAATAGTACCTATAAAAGAGCTTAGAAATACAAATGAAATTTCACAGCTATGCAATAGCAAGGATGAACCAATATTTGTAACTAAAAATGGCTATGGCGACTTGGTTGTGATGAGTATAAAGACATATGATAAGCTAGTAGCCACAGCCGATATAGATAGCGCCATCGCATCATCTGAAGCTAAGATAACAGCAGATACAAAGATGCTAGAAGCAAAAGATGTTTTTGCTAGTTTAAAAGATAAGTATCTTGAGTAAGTATAAAGTTCTTATCTCACCACAAGCTTATGAAGAGCTTGAGGCGATTTATAAATATATCGCACTATCTTTGCTCTCATCAGGTGCTGTAAACTCTACAATAGAGGCTATCAAAAACGCTATTCTTAGCCTAGATGAGATGCCAAATCGTGGTGCTATTAGAAAAGTTGGCAGATATGCTAATATGGGCTATAGACAGCTATTTGTTAAAAACTACACAGTGATTTATAGGGTAGATGAAAAAAATAAGGCCGTTATAATCATCACTGTTAGATATACACCAAGTGCTTTTTAGACATATAACTTTAATAATATCTTTCTAGAGAAATATCCACCCATCTTAATACTCTCTCATCTGCGAAAATATACATAACATCACATACTATACATGACGTCACCTACTGCATGTTACATCATGTACTGCATGTGACATCACATACTTGACGTGACATCAAGTACTGCACATTACATCACATGCAGTATGTTACATTATGAATTTATTTGTTATAATCCAAGAAAATTTAATGCCAGTTTCTAGCATATTTATCAACATTTTTAGTATGTTGATAAACTTACTTAGCAAGCTCAACCTGAGCTTGCTGTAAGGTCTTAGCCAGACGGGCAAAATTTTTATTTACTAAGATACAACCTAAACAAAACTTTATCCATTCAAGATGACCTTTGTCGATAAAATGTCTAAGTTTTATTTAAGATAAATACTACTTTAAGATATGCAAAAACCTCTCTCAAAATTTTACTCATAAAATCTCTTTCTCCTAAAACAACAATCCCTATCCATAAAATGCTAAAAATAAACAAAATATAAATGGCTAAATTTACAAATGCTAGAGAGCGACCTTTGGGAGTCGGCGGATCTTTTACGCTCAGGCTCAAACCTCACATCATATCAATACTGCATGCCGGTACTTGGTCTTATCTTTTTGCGCTACTCACTAGGGAGAGTTACCTGAGTGCTATGATGATATGAGTATCTCGGCGTGCAGAGAGAAAATTTACGAGTATGTCTATATGAGATATAGGAGTGTTGCGTAGGATATATCGCAAGTTTGTAAGCAAGCCCGTGTAAATTTACTTGGTAAAATTTACACGGCTAGCTTACTTTGGTGACTTAATTTTATAGATTACGCATTGTAAAATTTAAAGGATGCTAGCTACCCCATCTCCATCCCAGCATCATCTTTTATAAATTTACCCATTAGCTCTGGCATCTCATTTACTATCATCTCTTTTAGCTCTGGGTTACTATTTGCTATTTCTAGCAAAAGACCTAAGCTTTTGTCATTCAAATTTCTTATCTCAGTATTTTCACTTTGCAAACTTTCGGTTTTACGTGTTAGAGATTGGTTTTCTCTATCCTTGCTCTTTAACAATGCATTTTGTTCATCTATCTTTGTTTGCTGATTAGTATGTGCTTTTACTCTATTTTTAAGATGTGTTATCTCTTTTTCTTGCTCATCTTTGGTCTCTTTTAAATCATTTAGCTCTTTTTCTAGCTGTTCTTTTTCTTTTAAGACTTCTAAGCTTTTCTTTTTATCTTCCTCTATGATCTTGCTTTGTTCTGTTACTTGCTCAGCAAGAAGTTCTACCTTTTCTTTTAGCTGTTCATCAGATGTGATGGTTATGCTTTCTTGCATTTGTTCATAAACTAAATTTGTAAATTCTGCTAAAAAGGCTTTTTCGCTACTAGCTTCCATTTTAAAATAGTTGATCTTTTTGCTTAAAAACTTTTATTCTGGCTTTATATATTCTTTTGCTATACTAATTATCTGCTCTCTAATCTTACTCTTTAACTCTTTCTCGCTCTTATATTCACTTGCTATTTGGTGCATTTGGGTTAAATTCTTATGTCTATTTTTACTTGGCTTACCACGAAGTACCTGACCTTCAAATGCCTCTGCACCCATATCTTGTAGATCTTGGCCAAATTTTGCCGTTTTTGACCTGCCGCTAAATCTCAAATTTGCATGCTTCTCAAAGTTGTAGTTTGTAAAGATGATGTGATAGTGTTTAGTCTTTTCGTCATTATGCTCAGCCACAAGCAGACACTTTGCGCCATACTTCGCGCAGTATGCGTTTACAAATCTCATTACTCTATCCATATGTATGTTTTCATTTATAAATTTTGACTCTTCGTCGTTTAGTCCTTCTTTTGACTCTTTCTCCCTATCTGTACCAAACGTGATGATGACTTCACAAAAACTAGCCATATCTTTGCGCCAAGTTCTACGTATAACTATATCTTTACCTTGTCGTTTTTGTGTGTAGGATTGCTTGCCATAGTCTTCTTTAAAGCTATCCTGAAAGCCTTTAAGTAATTTCTTTACAAAAGCCATATTATGTAGTTCATCATCTTTGCTGTTAGCATCTCTCATATTGCCATTGCCATTAAACTCGCTTAGGAGCTTGTAACGATTAATAGTGGTTGGATTCTTGTTAAGATACTTTATATGCTTGGTTTGATTTTTCTCACGGCACGCATGTGCAAACCTGCCTATAGCTCTACCATATGTTAAAAAACCTGACCTCACGTTTAAAACTAGGTTGTGATCATTTACTATATATGCATTAGCCATGGCAAATCACCTCACTACATAAACTTTCTTTCGTGCTAGCGGTGCTAGTTACTATAAATGAAATTTTTTTCATTTTCTTCCTTTTGAAAAGATATTTATAGTAATTACACCAATTTTGAAAAAAATCTGCGCTAGAAATGCAAATTTTTGTAAAAAAATTCATAATTAGAAAAAGAATAAATTAAGAATAGTGAAA
>NZ_CABPVA010000001.1:814899-821145 GCF_902460595.1 Campylobacter concisus | reverse complement strand
GTCACGGGGGAGACTTGAACTCCCGACCTCCGGCTTATGAGACCAGCGCTCTAACCAGCTGAGCTACCGTGACAACTTAAAACAAGTTTTGGATTATACAACCTAAGAACTTATTTTTAGCTAAAATTTATCTCACTCAAATTTTATAGATAAAAAAGTAAATTTGACTGCAAGAGCAGCCAAATTTAGTTAAGCTTTTTTAGTGAAAAATCCAACGTAAATAGCGTAGATAAAGCCGATCACTACGGCATACGGGGCAAAAGGTGTGATGCCAGCTCCTGAGCTTGCAAGCACGAAGTTGTGACTTATAGCAGCACCTGCGCCCATGCCTAAAACAAATACGGCTGAGCTTAAATTTCCAGCTCCCATTTGCACTAAATGTTTGCCAGGGCAGCCGTAGCTTAGACTAAAGCAAAGGCCAGCGAGCGTCATACCTAAGAAATTCCAAAGCATATCATTGTGAGCGATAGGTTGTCCTTCAAAGCCAAATTTGTATTGATTTAGCACTAAATTTGTGATACTTGCGCAGACGATGATAGAGATGACGCCATAAAACATCGAGAAGTCACGCTCAAAAATTTTGCTGATAGCTCCTACTGAGCAAAATTTACTTTTTTGCATAAATGCGCCGATGATGATGGCACAAATAAGTGAGATAAATAAATTTGCATGCTGTGAGCCTGGACCTTTTTCTGAGCTAAATAATGCGCCATTTTCGCCAAGTTTTAGACCAAAGATAAGTGCCAGTAAAAGTAAAATGGCAATAATTAGTGGCAAAAACCCTATCGCCTTTGCAGTGGTTTCGCTCTCAGGTAAAATGTAGCCATTTTTCTTAAAAGCTCGTCCCACAAAGACACCAGCAAATAGGCCAACAACGCCAGCTATGGCGGTCATATCTCCGCCTCCAAGACGCAAAAACGCCCTCCAAGGGCAGCCTAAAAATATGAGGCAGCCTATCATCGCAAACACGCCTAAGAAAAACCTAGAAAATGCCGCACTACCAGATACTGGAGTGAAATTTCTACTCCAAAGCATGCTAGCTAGAAAGCCTCCGATGATAAGCCCTAAAATTTCAGGTCTTAGATACTGCACGACTTTGGCCTGATGAAAACCAAGCGCCCCCATGCTATCTCGTAAAAAGCAAGCCGCGCAAACGCCCATGTTTGCTGGGTTGCCAAAATGAACGAGCACTGGACCAAGTATGCCAAGGCTCGCACCTGCGATGATGTAAAGTAGTGTTTTGTTCATGTAAATTCCTGTGTAAGGGTAAAACCAGACTGGTTTCTTAAACGACATTTTAATAATCATTAAATAAAACAAAGATTAATTTTTTGTAAAACAGAAGTGGCTAAAATATGCAAAAATTTCATAAAAAGGACAAAAAATGAAAGATTTTATGAGCTATGCGGATAGCCTGAAAATTCTAAAAGATACGATAAATGCGTGGGAAAAGGTCGAAAAAGTGGCTATCACGGATGCGCTTGATAGAAATATCGCCTATGATGTGAAAGCTACTGAAAACTACCCAGCAAAGCCAGTTTCGGCGATGGACGGCTACGCTTTTGCCTTTAAAGATGGCCTAAGCGAGCTTGAGCTCATCACAGACCTTCCAGCAGGTAGTGACAAAGGGCTGCATGTAGAGGGCAGTAAATGCGTCAAAACCTTCACCGGCTCGCTAATGAGCGAAGGTACCGACACTCTTGTGCCGGTTGAAAATGTCGAGGTCATCGGCTCAAAAATAATCATCAAAAAGAGCGTGCCAAAGGGCTTTGCCGTGCGAGCAGTCGGCGAGAGCTACAAAAAAGGCGAAATTTTAATAAAAAAAGGCACACGTCTAACTTACGCTGAGATTGCGCTTCTTGCCGAGCTTGGCGTCTTTCACGTAAGTGTCTTCATCCGTCCAAGAGTGGCGATACTTGCAACTGGTAGCGAGATAAAAGACCTTGGCGAGCCTCTTGATAGTCCAGCGCAAATTCACAGCTCAAACCATGTAGGCATCGCTATGCAGATACGCAAAATGGGCGCGGAGCCGATCCTTTGTGAGATCGTAAGAGATAAGGCCGAGCTTGTCGAAAAAGCGATCATAAATGCACTAAAATCAGCCGATATCTTGGTAACGACTGGTGGCATCAGCATGGGAGACTATGACTTTGTAAAGGGCGCTTTAAATGAAAACTTTAAGCTCATCATCGAGGGCGCTGCGATAAAACCAGGCCGCCACATCAGAGTGGCAAAATCAGGCGATAAATACATCTTTGCGCTGCCGGGATTCCCTTACTCGGCGATGGTTATGTGCGTGCTATATGTAAGAGTGCTTATAAACACTTGGTTTAGCCAAGAAGAGCCAAAGATCACGGCGATAATGGACGAAGACTACAAAAAACGCTCGCCATTTTTGGAATTTACAGCAGTAAATTTAGAAAACAGAGATGGCAAGATCTTTGTAAATTTAAACGGCAAAAAGCTTGGTAGCTCAGCGATCGTAAATAACCTAACAAACGAAGCTGCACTGCTTATCATCCCAAAAGAGACAGAATTTATCGCAAAAGGTGAAGTGGTAGAAGTTTTAAAGATGCCTTGCTAAGGGTAAATTTATAGCCCTTGAAGCACTACGACGTCGGTTATCTCGGCGTCTTTTTCTATCTTAGCGTCTAGCCCTTTGGCTATTTTTATAGTGATATCTTTTGTTTGATTTGGCGTTAGAAAGATCAAATTTCTAACGTCGTTTTCGTATTCGCTAAGTCTTTCGTAGTAGCCGTTTATGCCGTGCTTGCTCTTATACTCTGGCTTTATGAAATTTAGCCTGAAAACATCTGCGCCATACTTTAGTGAGTACTCTTTAAATTCATATTTTCTTTGACTGGTAGTCTTAAAATTTTCATTAAATAGCTTTAAAAGCGCCTTGTCGCTAACATCTTTTGCGTCGCTCTCTTTTAGCACGATCTCGTCAGCTCCGTTTGGCTCTTTGTGCTCGGTGCCGTTTATGGAGTATATGGCGACGTGCATGTTATCTCTTTGCGATGCGGCACTTTTCATGAAAAACCTTAGCCTTGGATTTTGCGTGATCTGTACATCTTTTGGAGTTATCTCGTTGCCGCTGCTATCAACGTATTTTATCCCTTCAAAATTTAGCAAATTTGACTTTTTAGCTATGGATAGCACGCAGCCTTTATCACTTAAGCAGTGATGAACTAGGTCTTGCATAAGAGCATGGTTGTCATTTACTCTTTTAGCACTTAGTGCGCTCTTTGGCACGTGTGCTACGCAGGTGCATGGCGAATTTGCCGAGCAGCCAACTATCGGCGAGCCTAAGAAGTCTTGACCTAGTATGAGCGGTATGCCATTAGATGTGATACTCCTGCCAGCTTTGCTTTTTAGCACCACTTGGCCACCATGCGGGCAAGTGATGATGTCGTCTTCTATGACTGGGTGAGCGGTGAAATTTGTAGCTACCGCACCAAGAGGCATGCTTTGATGATTTACCGCCTCTCTATCTTGTGCTTGCTTCTCTTTTTTCTCATCATTGTTAGCTCTTTTTAGCTTTACATCTAAGCTACCCCTATCTATATCATAGCCAAGCACTCTTATGCTAGTGTTTTTATTTGTGATATCAAGTGAGCCTTTAGAGCTTTCATCACCCCTTGGGCTAAAGTAGTAAAATGGCTTTTGCTCTTCTTTGTTCTCAAAGAGATCATGCTCTTTTTCATCTTTGAAATTTGTAAAGCCAAATTTATAGTCTTTAGCTTCGTTTGCACCTTTTAGAAGTGTAGCGTTTAAAAAGAGATCGACCTTGTAGTTTTCTGGGTTTTCCACGCCAAATTTATCTCTTATCTTGTCATATAACCTTTCAATATCCACTATGTCTTTATCTTTTGTAAATATGGCTAAACTCTCTTTATCCTTATCCACATATACGCTAGAGCTAGCTGATAAAAAGCCAAATTTTATCTCGCCCCTATCTTTTACGTCGTATAAATTTATAGAGCCATTCTGCGTGCTGTTGTCAAATAAAAGAGAGTAGGTCTGCTCTGATTTTTTCATAAAGTATGCCTTCTCATCTTGTGATGAAAGCGACCTTGTGAAATTTGACGTATAGGTGTAGAGCTTGCTAGCATCAGCTTTGGTGGTAGTGACATCACTAGAGCTCTCATCTACCACCTTGTACGTCCTGCACTTGTGCATAGCCCTTTTATCTTCTATGTTTTCACATCCGCTTTCTTTAAATTTCTCTACTTCCTCTTTGTTTATTATCTTTGTATATCGCTTCTCGTCACTAAGCTTAAATATATCTTCTATTATCAAGGCTTCTTGCTCGTCTTCTAAATTGTGATTAAATATCTTGAAGTCGTGTTTTATATTATTTAATAGTATAAGCAACATCCAGTTTTTGTTTTTGTTATATAAAAGAGGTGGAAGTGTAGCTTTGTTATCTATATAGGATGTCTCATTTTTATATGCTAAAGATAAATTTGTGTCAAGATCAAATATAAGCTTATAGTTTTGCTCCATAAATTCATTTAGATATAAAAGCGTGCCTTTTAGGCTAACATTTTTTGTCTTTTCATCATTATTTTTTTCTTCTAAAAGATATGAGAAAAAGTATAGTGTAGCAGCCGTATAGGTAAGAAAGTGCGAGCTTATACTCACATTTGTATTTAGTACCGCATCTACGTTGCCTATATTTATAAGCACCTCATTGCCATTTATATCTACTCCAAGGTCTTGTATAGCGTTTTCATAGAGTTTATTATTAAAGGCTAGGCTATCGTTGTCTGTTTTCATGTGATATATATTATTAACATTTAAAGGTGCTGGTAGGTAGGTGTGGTCCTTATCTGCTAAGAACAAATTTTCTTTAAGCTTTTCATAGTAAGGGACATTTCTTTTATTAAAGAAATATATGATCTTATTTCTAATGAACCTTGGCATGAGATCAATAGATGGGATGCCTATTCTAGTTTTCATATAATCTGTTAATATCCCAGGTGAGTTAAATGTATAAATTTCATCTATATATTCAGCAAAGGTAAAAGCACATATCTGAGTTAGATATCCACCAAGTGAGTGACCGCAGATGTTTATCTTTTCGCCTTCTTTTAATATAGGTATAACATTATCTAAAAAGAAATTTATTAAAGAATTTACCTGTATTGGTATCTCATTAATTGTTAGCTCTATATCTGCAATTAAGTCTCCTGGAGTGATCTCAGTACCTCTAAAGGTTAATATTTTTTTGCTGTTATCCTTTGTATCTTCAAAGAGCGTGGCACTAAAACCTAGTCCATTATTTTTTTGATGTTTTAGAAGCCTAAATCTTGATGTAAAATTTTTGGTACGTTTGGAGAGATTGTCTATTGTGTAAAATAAATACTGCTTTTTATTTCGAGGGACTTTTATAAAATTTTTTATTTGATTAGAAATTTGTACTTTTTCTTCTTCTAATTCATCATCTTCTTTTGGTTTTTCTATTGTCAAATCCTGCATAAACCTAGCTTCAACGCAAAGAGCATAGGCAGTAGGTTGTCCTATTTGACGACCATTTTCTTTTGCTTTTTGGCTTATTTTCTCTAAAGTATGACCATAATAAGTATAGTCTGCATAATCCCATCTAGGATTTGGCTTTTTTAAAATTCTCTCATTATGAAATTTATCCGAAAAACTCCAAATTTCATTCTCATCTATGTATTCAAAAAAAGCATAACTCACATCAGCTATATCAGCATAGTCTTTTATCTTATTTACCATCTCTTTATTTTTTAAATTTTTAATAGTATTCATTTATTTGTCCTTGTTTTTATTGCTGATTTTTTGAAATTTATTGTCTATTAGATAAAAGTAATCATCTCCACCTATATCATTTATTATTGTTTTAGAAAATTTTATCCCACTTGCCTCGTCCCCATATAGTCCAAATACTATTGTTGGCACATTGTAATATACAGATACAACAATAGGCACTATATCGCCATTATCATTTTCTGCATAAAAATAAGACAAGAGCTTACTTGGTCTAATCTTTTCTAAATTTTCTTTTCCAATAAATTCATTTATTTTTTCAGAGTATTCTCTAGGCATCCAAGCTTGTTTCTTAAAATCATTTCCATAATCTCTTGTGGTTACATAATACTTTTTACCATTAGATAATGTCTGAATAGGTGTTGATTGTTGATTTGCAGTATCTTTTATAAATTTATCTTGTGCTTCACTATCGCTCTCAGTATTATATCTTTGCCTAAATTTTTCTTT
>NZ_CABPVA010000001.1:807838-812947 GCF_902460595.1 Campylobacter concisus | reverse complement strand
TATATATCTGTTTTTGGTAAATTTTATCCCACTTGCTTCATCACCTGAAAGTGTATATGTTATTTCGACAACGTAGTAGTCTAAACTTAGATCGATTACTCTTACTTCATCATTATCATCGATATAAAAATAGCCCAAGTCATAAGATGGTTTAAATTTTTCATAATCTTCACTGCCAATAAATTCTTTTATTTTATCTTTGTAAATTTGTGGAGTTTTTATCTTTTTTCTAGTCTCATTTTCATAATCAATCCATCTGAGGTAATATTTTTTACCATTAGATAAAACTCTAGGTAATTTTTCATTCATAATAGCTTGATCATTTAAGTCAAAATCTCTATTATTGTTTTTAAAGAAATCATCAAGATACTTATCCCTCTCTTCTTCTCTCTTATCTATCTCCTTCTCTAACTTCTCATCAAATACATAAACACCACCATACTTTTTAGCAATGCTCTCTTGTTCGCTAGTTAGATCAGAAATTCTTATAAGGCCATTAAAATAAGCAAGTGGTAGCAGTATAAACAAGCAGATAAAAACTATAAATTTGACTTTTTTCATCTCTTTTTCCTATGAAATTTTCACTATTGTCTTATTTTTTGCTTTAAAGTCTTATTGTGATTAGTTTTTGTGGTGGTTTTAAATTTTAAAAAGCAGGGAGAGCTCCCTGCTGTGGTTATTTCTCTTCGTTTGTTTTGATGTAAGCGTAGTCAGAAATTTTAGTCCATTCTCTTGCTTTTTTGAGGAAAGCTCTTTGAGACTCGACGATCTCTTTAAATAGTGGATCTTTTGCGCTCTCTTCATCAAGTAGCTCGTTTGTAGCCTTTTTAAGAGCTGCGATGACCTCTGGTGGGAAAGATTTTACTTGGATGTCTGGGTACTCAGCCTTCATCTTGTCCCAGTACTCTACGTTTGCGTAAAATACCTTAGTATTTACATCTCTTGCTACTTCAGCAGCAGCCGCTTCAAAGATCGCTTTTAGATCATCTGGAAGTTTTTCATACGCATTTTTGTTGAAGAAAAACTGAGTTTCGCCATCTGGCTCTTGCCAGCCTGTGTAATAGTATTTTGCCACTTTGTGAAAGCCAAGTGCCATGTCATAAGCTGGGCTAACCCACTCGACTGCATCGATAGTGCCCATCTCAAGAGCCATGTAAAGCTCTCCAGTTGGGATAGTGTTGATGTTTGCGCCAAGTTTAGCGTAAATTTCACCGCCAAAGCCTGGAATTCTGATCTTTAAGCCTTTGATATCATCAACTGACTTGATCTCTTTTTTAAACCAGCCGCCCATTTGCATGCCAGTGTTACCAGCTCTAAAAATTTTGATGTTATATGGATCAAAAACTTTCGCCTCTAGCTCTTTGCCGCCGCCAAATTCATACCAAGCTGTTTGCTCGTCGGTATTCATCATAAATGGTGTCGCTGTAAAAAACATTGTCTTAGGGTCTTTGCCCTTGTAGTAGTAGCTAGCTGTGTAGCCGATGTCGTATTGACCGCTCTTTGCAAAGTCAAGCATCGCAAAAGGTGACTTGTGCTTTGACGGGTAGTCGATCCTGATCTCAATGCGGCCGTTACTCATCTTTTCGACCTTCTCTTTTAGCTCTTTTGGAACGTCACCAAGCACTGGCATAGTGCTCTCCCATGAGCTTGCAAGCTTGAGCTTATAGACTTTGTCATCTCCCATGGCAGCGCAAGCAAGAGCTGCTAGGCCAAGAGATGCTAATAAAAATTTATTCATACTCTCTCCTTTAAAAATTTTGCATATTATACAAAAAATTTACATTATTAAATTGTGTTATAATCGCAAAAATCAAATTACAGGGCATAAAAATGATAAAAAAGACGAAAATAGTAGCGACTTTAGGGCCAGCAAGTGACAACGAAGAGACGATGGAAGCGATGGTTAAAGCAGGGGTTAATGTTTTTCGTTTAAATTTTAGCCACGGAACACACGAATACCACAAATCAAACATCGATAAGATAAGAAACATCGAAAAAAGACTAAACAAACGCATAGGTATCTTGCAAGATATCTGCGGTCCAAAGATCAGAGTTGGCAAGCTTTGCGAGCCATTTTACTTAAAAGCTGGCGACGAGCTTAGCATTTATGCCGAGGATATCGTGGGCGAGAAGATCGAAAAGGGCGTTTATAGAGTGAGCCTAAATCAGCCTCAAATTTTACCTATGCTAAAGGCTGGCGAGTACGTCTATCTCTACGATGGCTCGATCAGAGCAAGAGTTACAGGCGAGGGCAAAGATGTGGTAAAAACCATTATCGAAAATGACGGAATTTTAAACTCAAACAAAGGCGTAAATTTCCCAAATACCACCCTTGGTATCGACATCATCACGCCAAAAGATAAAGAAGATATGGAATTTGGCGCAAAGCAGGGCGTAAATTTTGTCGCCATTAGCTTCGTACAAGACGCAAATGACGTGATAAAAGCAAGAAATATCTTAAAAGAATTTGGCTCCAAAGCGGCTATCTTATCTAAGATCGAGAAATTTGACGCGGTCGAAAACATAGACGACATCATCGCAAAGAGCGACGGTATCATGGTAGCTCGTGGCGATCTTGGCATAGAAGTGCCATTTTACAAGGTGCCAACCATACAAAAGCTCATCATCAAAAAGGCAAATGCAGCCAGCAAGCCAGTCATCACAGCAACTCAGATGATGCTAAGCATGGCAGAGCATGAAACTGCCACAAGAGCGGAGATCAGTGACGTGGCAAACGCCGTGCTAGACGGCACTGATGCGGTTATGCTAAGCGAGGAGAGCGCGATCGGCAAAAACCCAGTCGCAGTCGTTGAGGCGATGAGCAAAACGATCATCCAGACGCAAAGCATCTATCCATACAATAAATTTGACGAATTTGACTTTTTTGACGAGACTGACATGGTCGCAAATAGCGCAGCTTCGCTAGCTGTTCGCATCAAGGCCAATGCGATACTCTCTATCACAGGCTCTGGCAAATCGGCCATAAAACTAGCTAGAAACCGCACAAACATCGACATCATAGCTATCGCGCACGACGAGCAGACGGCTCACATGCTGACTCTTGCTTGGGGCGTGACGCCAGCGCTTGTGCTTGAAAAGACAAAGCTAAATGTCCTACTTGCAAATGTCATCAAAAAGGCTTACGACGCTGGATACGTCGAGCATGACAAGACCTATCTCGTCACAGCTGGCCACCCAACAGGCGTAGAGGGTAGCACAAATCTCATACGTATCATCAGACGCGACCAGCTTGATTATTACCTAGACCTTGCAACCGAGTAAATTTATGGATTTTAGTGCCTGATATTTTGGCACTAAAATTTCTTTTAAATTTATACGCTTTTATGCACTTGCCTTAATTTATATTTCTACGTTTTTGCCACCAAATTTTGAAGTGTGATATGCTGGATCTAAATTTGAAATTTAAACTATGTGCTTTAAAATAAAACTACTACTTTTTCGTAAATTTTAAAACTTCATTCACTCGCAAGAGTTGACTACTGATTTTAGGCCTCGTAAAGCTTGCCACTAAAATCAGAGCCGAAATTACTCGTTCAAGAAATTTTAAAATTTGCGAAAACTTACTTGATAGCAAAACGCATGCGGCACGATAGTGCTATCGCATGCACTTCTAACGTGCGAGGGGTTTAGGGGATTTAAAAAGGGGGATAAGGGGACGGCCTCGTAACTCGAGTCCCCTTGTCTCCCTTTTTGAATAAAAAGAAATTAAAGCTATTTTGCAAATTTTAAAATCTTACTCACTCGCCTTAGCAGACTACTAAATTTAGATCTTGCAAAGCTCGCCACTAAATTTAGAAACGTGATATGCTCACTAATAAATTTTAAAATTTGTGTGAAATTTACTTGTAAAAATTAGGATATAAAATTTATTTTAAAGATTTTGTGACGCCAAATTTAGCGTCACAAATCTAAATTTATTTTTTCTTTTTGCCTTTTGGCTCGTCGCCTTTAAACCAGCTTTTTATCTTATCAAAGACGCTCTCATCGGTGCTTGACTTGCCTGAAACTATGCCAAAACTAGCTTGAAGCTTGTTTAAAAGCTCTTTTTGCTCGTCGCTTAGTTTGTCAGGTGTTTGGATAGAAATTTGAGCTACAAGTCTGCCTTTTTTGCGTGAATTTACGCCCTTGATGCCCTCATTTTCAAAGATAAATTGCTGTTTATCTTTCGCGCCAACTGGCAGTTTTAGCTCGGCTTCACCGCGAAGTGTTGGGATTTTTATGCTCTCGCCAAGAACAGCTTGGGTAAAAAAGACTGGAATTTCTATATAAACATCGTCATTGTGGCGGATGAAGTGCTTGTCCTCTTTTACGTTTATGCTCACGTAAAGATCGCCTTGAACGCCGTTTGCACCGATATTGCCTTTGCCAGCGACCCTCATCCTCATGCCACTATCAACGCCCTCCGGGATCGTGATTTTGACACTTTGTTGCTGGATTTTATAGGCTTTTGCGTTGCAATCAGGACATGGCTCGCTTATCACTTCGCCAGATCCGTGGCAGTATGGGCACTCTTGAACGATATTCATAAAGCCATTTCCACGTGTGATCCTGCCGCTTCCGCCGCAGTGTTGGCAAGTTTTGTTTTTGCCATCTTTACTGCCTGTTGCGTTGCATGTTGGGCAAGGCACTTTTTGATCAAATTTGATCTCTTTTTCGCAGCCAAAAACAGCTTCGTTAAACTCTAAATTTATAGGAATTTCAAGGTCGGCTGAGTATTTTTCGCTTCGTCGTTTTCTCTGTCTAGAGCCACTGCCAAAACCGCCTCCAAAAAACGAGTCAAAAATGTCTGAGAGGTCAAAATCAGCGCTAAAACCACCGCCACTGCCAAATCTACCCTCAAGCCCTTCTTTGCCGTATCTATCGTAGATAGAGCGCTTTTGCTCATCGCTTAAGACCTGATAGGCTTCGTTTATCTGTTTAAATTTCTGCTCAGCCTCTTTGTCGCCAGCGTTTCTGTCTGGATGGTATTTTAAAGCGAGCTTTCTAAAGGCTTTTTTTATCTCGTCACCACTTGCATTTCTTGAAATTTCAAGGATCTCGTAATAATCAAACTCCACATTTTTCCTTGTTTATTAAGCTTATTTTAAA
>NZ_CABPVA010000001.1:796653-807779 GCF_902460595.1 Campylobacter concisus | reverse complement strand
ATCCAAAAAAGTTTAAATTTAAAAAAAAATTTACATTTTTGCCGTATAATCTCTACTATTTTTTAATGAAAAGGATGATTTATGATTAACGTTTTAATGATAGAAGACGATCCAGAATTTGCTCAAATTTTATCTGAATATCTTGATAGCTTTAATATAAAAGTGACTAACTTTGAAGACCCATATCTAGGCCTAAGCGCAGGGATAAAAAACTATGACCTGCTCATACTTGACCTTACTTTGCCAGGTATAGACGGCCTTGAAGTTTGCAAAGAAATTCGCCAAAAATACGACATACCTATTATCATAAGCTCAGCTCGCAGTGACATCAGTGACAAGGTAGTTGGCCTTCAGCTTGGAGCGGACGACTACCTGCCAAAGCCATACGATCCAAAAGAGATGTATGCTCGTATCACAAGCCTTATTAGAAGATATAAAAAGACAAATGAAGTGCAAGAAGAGGTCGTTGATAGCGCATTTAGGATAGACGACAAGCGTCATGAAATTTACTTTAATAATGAAGCTCTTGCTCTTACGCCAGCTGAGTATGAAATTTTAACCTATCTCATCAAACAGCACAGCTTTTCAGTATCTCGCGAGCAGCTAGTTTATAACTGCAAGAGCCTAAAAGACAAGGACTCAAAGAGCCTAGATGTTATCATCGGACGCCTTAGAACAAAGATAGGCGACAGCTCAAAAGCGCCAAAACATATTTTTTCAGTTAGAGGCATAGGATATAAGCTTATCGGATGAAATACTCCATAACCACCAAGATAACTATCATCTTTGCCATCGCTTTCTCGCTGATGTGCTTGCTCTTTGTAACATTTGCAAACATTCAGCAAGAAAGTGCCCTTGAGAAGCTAAAAGACAAACAAATAAGCGCCATGAACTATCTTGTGGCGCTTTACGAGCGTGGCAATCCTCCAAGAGATTTGGAGCACTACTTTAAAAATTTCAACCTAGAATATGTCGGCAACAAAAATTTAGCCACCTCAGTTACTACAAGTGGAAACGCTATTTTTACGCAACACACGCCTCTTGGCATGATGCAGTCGGTTAATTACAAAGGCGATTTGTATCTACTTATCAAAAATCCATCTTTTCAGCTGATACTTGAAAGTAACGACGCAAGGCACGTAAATGACCCGCTTTGGGTGGCATTTTTGATCATCTCAGCTCTACTTATCTCGCTTTATGTCTCGGTGCTTAGAAGCCTTTTGCCGCTTAGAAGACTGAGCAAAGATATCAGAAAATTTGCCAGCGGAAACATGGAGATGGCGATGACTGCTAGGCTAAATGAAAACGAGCAAGACGAGATCGGGCAGGTCGCGGTTGAATTTGACAACGCCGTTTGCAAGATCAGAGAGTTAATTCGCTCAAGGCAGCTATTTTTACGTGCGATCATGCATGAGCTAAAGACGCCTATTGGCAAGGGTAGGATCGTCTCTGAGATGGTCGCAAACGACACTCAAAAGATGAGGCTCATAAACGTTTTTGAGCGCCTCGAGATGCTTATAAATGAATTTAGCAAGGTCGAGCAGCTTCTTTCAAAAAGCTACGCACTAAACTATCAAGAGTGCCATTTCTCGCTCATTTTAGAGCAGGTGCAAGATATGCTCATGCTTGATAAATTTGAAGAGCGAGTGAGCTGTGACATCAGAGATGACGTCTTATTAAGAGTTGATTTTCAGCTTTTTAGTTTGGCGATTAAAAATTTGATAGACAATGCCCTAAAATACGCAGAGGATAAGAAAGCCATTTTGATCTGCGATAGCGAATTTATAGCGGTTAAAAATTTAGGCAAAAAGCTAAATCACCCGATTGATTACTACAAACAAGCTTTTGTGAGAGGCGATAAAGTGAGTGCGGGAAGCGGTATGGGGCTTGGACTTTACATCATCGAGCAAATTTGCCAGATGCAAAAATTTGAGCTTGTATATGACTACGAGGACGGCTATCACGTCTTTAAAATTTTACTTCGAGCAAAGGCAAAACGCGCATGAAAAGGGGCTTAGAGAAATTTAACGAGCTAACTGAGTCATTTGCTAAGCTACCAGGTGTCGGTAAAAAATCAGCCGCGAGATTTGCCTACTTTGTCTGCATGCAAGATAGCTTTGCAGGGCTAAGGCTGGCGCAAAATATCGAAGACGCGGTAAGGTTTATCAAGCGCTGTGAGCGTTGTGGTGGGCTAAGCGAAAATGAAATTTGCGACATTTGCAGCGACGAGAGCAGGGACAGCGAGGTCATCTTGCTGGTTGAGAGCCCAAAAGATATCTTGGTTTTTGAGCAAAATGGCATCTACAACGGCCTTTACTTCGTGCTTGACGATATTGACGAGGACGCCATAGAGAGGCTGCGAAGCGCTATCAAGCAAAATGGCTCAAAAGAGGTCGTTTTCGCCTTTACACCGGGGCTAAATTCAGACGCTCTCATGCTTTATGTCGAGGATAAGCTTGGCATGAGTGAAATTTCATTTAGCAAGATCGCTCAAGGCGTGCCAACTGGGGTAAATTTAGAAAACGTCGATATGCTCTCACTCTTAAAAGCCTACGAGAGCCGCACAAAAGCCTAATTAAAATTTCTTTTAGTTATAATCTCACCTAAATTTATAATATTTAGTCCGCGTAGCCGCCGCTAAATTTAAAAGGATAGAGATTGATTTTACTTATAGATAACTACGATAGTTTTGTCTTCAACGTTGAGCAGTACGTAAAAGAGCTCACAAACGAAGAGGTTAGATGCGTTAGAAACGACAAGATAACGCTTGAAGAGATCAAAAAACTAAACCCAAGTAAGATCATCCTAAGCCCAGGACCAAAGCACCCAAAAGATAGCGGAGTTTGCTTAGAAATTTTGCAGGCCAACCTTGGCGTGCCGGTGCTTGGCATCTGCCTTGGACACCAAGCCATAGGGCTTAGTTTTGGCGCAAAGATAAAAAGGCTAGACGACCCGCTTCACGGCAAGACCTCATTTATCGACGTGAAAAATAAAGAGCCGCTCTTTGCTGGACTGCCTGAGCGCTTTGAAGTTATGCGCTACCACTCGCTCTATGTCGATGAGCTCCCAGCTAGCTTAAGCGCTGATGCGGTGAGCGATGATGGCGTAGTTATGGCACTTAGCGTTAAAGATAAGCCGATATTTGGCATCCAGTTTCACCCAGAGAGCTACTTCACGCAATACGGCAAAAAGATCGTTGAAAATTTTGTAAATTACAAGGCAAAAGATGAGGTAAAAGAGCCTAAAATCCGCTCACTCAAGCCATATCTTATCAAGCTTCAAGAAAATATTCCGCTTGATGATAGTGACTTTGAGCAAATTTGCGAGATAATAGCTAGCAAAGAGTACGAGATCGTGCAGCTTTCAGCCCTTTTGGTGCTAATTAGCGAAAAGAGCCTCTATCCAAAAAGCCTCGCTGCGCTTGCAAAAAATATCCTAAAATACTCGCAAACTTACCGCGATGATACGCCTATGATCGATCTTTGCGGTACTGGCGGCGATGGCTTTAAGACGATAAATATTTCAACCACAGTGGCATTTATCCTCGCAAGCCTTAGCATAAAGGTCGCAAAACACGGCAATAAAGCAGTTTCAAGCAAGTCTGGCAGCTCTGATGTGCTTGAAATTTTAGGCGTAAAAAGTGAAAAATCACTGGCAAAACAGCGCGAAAATTTAGCTAGTAAAAATTTAGCCTTTTTCCACGCACCATTTTTCCATCCGCTAGTTGGTGAGGTGAGAGAAGTGCGTCAAAGACTTGGTATAAGGACCGTATTTAACGTGCTTGGACCGCTTTTAAATCCAAATTTAAACCTTACAAATCAGCTAGTTGGCGTCTATCATAAACCTGTTTTAAAACTCTATGCCCAGACGCTTAAGATCCTTGGTAGAAAGCACGCTCTAGTCGTTCGCGGCGATGACGGACTTGATGAGATCACGCTTTGCAGTGAAACGAGCGTTGTGGAGCTAAAAAATGGCGAAATTTTTGAGTACAGCATCACGCCAGAGCAGTTTGGCTTTAAAAGAGCGCTTCACAGCGATATCGAGGGTGGCACACCTGAAGAAAACGCCAAAACCTTGATCCGCACGCTAAAAGGCGAGGAGCAGGGGGCGAAATTTGACATCGTGGTCTTTAATGCGATGTTTGCACTCTACGCGGCTGATGGCGCAAAGAGCCCAGACGAGGCCAAAAAAATGGTACTTGAAGCGATAAATTCAGGCAAAGCGTATAAATTTTATGAAGAGTTTATAAAGGCTGGGGCTAATGGCGCTAGTTAAAATTTGTGGCATCAAAACGCTAGATGAGGCAAATGCGGTTTGCGCTTTGGATGTTGATTTTATCGGGTTAATATTTGCCAAAAGCAAAAGAAAGGTCGAGCTAAATTTAGCTAGGCAGATAGCCAAATTTGCTCATAGCAAGGGCAAAAAAGTGGTTGGTGTTTTTGCGGAGCAAAGTGATTGTGAGATAATGGAAATTTGCCAGTTTGCTGGTCTTGACGTGGCTCAGGTGCATGGAGCGATCAGTGAAAATTTAGAGGCAAATTTAAAAGATATGGGGCTTGAGATTTGGCAGGTTTTTAGCGTGAAAGATAGCTTGCCAGAGGTTGATTTTAAGCATTTTGATATGGCGCTTTTTGACTGTAAGGGCGAAAATGCTGGCGGAAATGGCACTAGCTTTGAGTGGGAAATTTTAAAAGAGGTTAAGTTTAAATTTGGCATGGCTGGAGGCATAGGCGAGCACAACATAAAAGAGGCGCTCAAATTTAAGTCATATCTAGTCGATATCAACTCAAAAGTCGAGGACGAAAATGGCATAAAAGATGCGAAAAAGATAGAGAGAATTTTAAAGATCATAGGTGAGGTAGAAGATGAATAGTAAGGCGTATTTTGGAAAATTTGGCGGGCAGTTCGTGCCTGAGACAGTGATGTTTGCCCTTGATGAGCTAGAAAATGCTTATGAGAGCATCGCAAAGACAAAAGAGTTTAAAGACGAGCTTGATGATCTTTTGAAAAACTACGTTGGCAGGCCTAGTCCGCTCTTTTTTGCAAAGCGCTTAAGCGAGCACTATGGACATGAAATTTACCTCAAGCGTGAGGATCTAAACCACACGGGCGCGCATAAGATAAATAACGCCCTAGCTCAAGCGCTGCTTGCTAAAAAAATGGGTAAAAAGAAAATTTTAGCTGAGACTGGAGCTGGTCAGCACGGCGTGGCAACAGCAACTGCAGCGGCACTTTTGGGCTTAGAGTGTGATGTCTATATGGGCGCAACAGACGTGGCTAGGCAGCAGCTAAATGCCTTTCGTATGCAGCTTCTTGGCGCAAAGGTGGTGAGTGTAGAAGATGGCTTAAAAACGCTAAAAGAGGCGACTACGGCGGCCATACAAGCGTGGGTAAATGAGATAGAAAGTGCATTTTACGTCATCGGCTCAGCCGTTGGCCCACACCCATATCCAAAGATCGTGCGTGATTTTCAAAGCGTGATCGGCACAGAGGCAAAAGCTCAGCTTGCAGACTACGGCAAAAAGGCCGATTACGTCATCGCTTGCGTTGGTGGCGGTAGTAATGCTATTGGCATTTTTAGTGCGTTTTTGGACGATAAGAGCGTAAATTTAGTAGGTATAGAAGCTGGCGGCCTTGGCATAGATACCCCTTATCACGCAGCTACGCTTAGCAAAGGCAAAACCGGCATCATCCACGGCATGAAAACGACTGTTTTGCAAGATGAATACGGTATGATCTCGCCAGTACATAGCATCTCAGCTGGTCTTGACTACCCAGGCATCGGCCCAGAGCACGCCCACCTAAACGACATCAAAAGGGTAAGATACGAGGCCGTGACCGACGATGAGTGCATAAATGCCTTGTATTTTCTAAGCAAGATGGAGGGCATCATCCCAGCCATCGAGAGCGCGCATGCGGTGGCGTATCTGGAGAAGCTTTGCCCAAAACTTGATAAAAAAAGCGTCATCGTCGTAAATATCTCAGGCAGGGGCGATAAGGACATAAACACAGTCATCGGCTACGAAAAAGGAAAAATTTATGGATAAGGTAAAAAGCGCATTTAACGGCAAAAAGGCAAACATCGGCTACATCGTGGCTGGATATCCAAGCTTAGAAAAAACGAAGGAATTTTTAGAAAATTTAGATGAGAGCACGCTTGATCTGCTAGAGATCGGTATCCCATACTCTGACCCGCTGGCTGATGGCAAGCTCATCGCGCAAGCTAGCTTTGAGACAGCTCAAAGTGGCGTAAATACCGACGTTGTCTTTGATATGCTTGAAGACTGCAAGGCAAAAGTGACAAAGCCACTTGTTTTTTTAGTTTATTACAACATTATCTTTGCTTACGGCGTTGATAAATTTCTAAAAAGATCACGTGAGGCGGGAGTTAGCGGCTTTATCGTGCCAGATCTGCCTTGTGAGGAGTGCGAGGAATTTGCTCTAAAGTGCAAGGAGCTAAATTTATGCCTTGTACCACTTATCAGCGTCACTTCTGGGGGCAGGGCGGATGAGATATTAAAATTTGGCTCAGGATTTATCTACGTACTAGGTGCTATCGGCGTTAGCGGTTCAAAAAGAGCTGATGAAGATAGGATAAAAAATTTAGTCCTAGAGCTTAAGAAAAAGAGCGATCTGCCAGTGGCTGTGGGCTTTGGCATCAAAAACAAAGATGACGTTAGTGAAGTGAAAAAATATGCTGATGCTGCGATCATAGGCACGCAAATAGTCAAGCTTTGCGCCAAATTTAGCGCAAAAGAGCTAGTTAAAGAGGTCGATAAACTCTTTTAAAATGCTTAATAAATTTATAGCTAATTTAGTAAAGCCAAAGTATAATTAACGCGCATTTCAAGTCTTAAGGAAGAGATATGAGAAAAGTTATAGATGAAGCCACGAGCTATCTTTGCAAGGATACTTTGGGGTTGGATTTAGAGTTTGGCAAGAGCCTTGGTAAAGGATTTTACGGGGCTAGCATACCAGTTTATAAGGGCAAAAGTGAGTATCAGTTTTATCTATTTTTTAAAAAAGATACTTTAAAAATTTTCATG
This sequence comes from Campylobacter concisus, assembly GCF_902460595.1. GTDB lineage: Bacteria > Campylobacterota > Campylobacteria > Campylobacterales > Campylobacteraceae > Campylobacter_A > Campylobacter_A concisus_BL. Next base: position 800,733 of record NZ_CABPVA010000001.1, on the reverse strand, counting down.
AATGCCTTTTTTGGTCACGAAGATGTTGATGGTGGCGATCTGGACGATCTTTGCAAAGAGATAGCCAATCAGATCATCGGCAAGGCTAAAAATCTACTAAATGAAAAAGAGCCAAATGCTTATAAGCTTGGAACGCCTGAGTTTTTGGGCGAGGTTGAGAATTTTGGCATAAAGCTAAAAGAGAAATTTATATATAAGATAAAAAATAGAACATTTCAAATAGGCTACAAGATACAATGAACGACGAAGGTGCGATAGAGACACTAGAACAGCTAGGGCTTTTTAAGAGCTATGACGAGCTTATGGATATAAGTGTTGATTTTATAGCTGAGCTAGGAACTACCACAGTTAGCATAAATGAGCTTTTGAAATTTGAAGCTGGCTCGGTCATAGACCTCGAAAAACCAGCTGGCGAGAGTGTGGAGCTATATATAAATAATAGAATTTTTGGAAAAGGCGAAGTAATGGTTTATGAGAAAAATTTAGCCATCAGGATAAATGAAATTTTGGACTCAAAGTCAGTTATTCAGTACTTCAAAAAAGAACTTTTATGAAATTTATACTATTTTTTGTGCTTTTTGCTACGCAGATATTTGCCTCAAACTTGCTAACATACAATATCTATGAGCGTACCGACAGGGTCGACATCATGCTTAGCTTTGATGCGCCTTACGAGGGTAATATCTTTCAAAAGCGTGAAAAAGATACGACCTCTTTGATACTAAATTCTCTAAGCTACGATCAAAGCGCGAGCAAGGACATAAACTCAAAGATTATTCAAGAGCTTGAGATAGAGCCAAAGCAAAACTCTTTAGTTTTAAATTTGCGCTCAAACGATGCGATCATCGTAAATGCTTCAAAGACAACTGACAGCTTCGGACTTCGCATCCGCGTAACGCTAAAAAACACAAAAACGCAGGTGCAAAATATGCCTCAAGCAAGCGCAAAGATAGAAACTACTAGCACGCCAAAGACAGAAAATGAACCTATGGTTAATATTGATTCGAGATACTTCATCGTCCTAAGTGTGCTCATTGCGCTTCTTATATTTTTATATGTTTTTAAAAGATATATCACTTCAAAAAGTAGTGACTTCAGTGGATTTAAAACACCGCAAAATCAACCACAAAACGACACAAAGTCGATGAACTGGCTGCTTAAAAATCAAAATAGCGGCGTCAATATCATATATGAAAAATATCTTGACCGCACAAACAAGCTAATGCTTCTAAGCTACGAAAATAGGCGCTATTTAGTGATAGTTGGCAGCTCAAATGTCATGCTTGATAGCTTTGGCGAGGATAAGATCCAAAATGAGCAGGACTTCGCAGTCTTTTTTGAAGAAAACAAGAAAAAGCTCGGCTCATTTTTGCAAGAGCGCCAAAATAGCCTAAATAACTACAAAGACAAAATGAGCGGGGAATTTTAGCCCCGCTTCGCTACTAAATTTAAAAATTTAGAAGAGCATTTTCATAAATTTTAAAATTTGCAATAAATTCTCTCATATAAAACTCATGTAGTGCGAAGCACTGAAGCATGCACTTCTAATGAGCGAGGGGATTGGAGGATTAAAAAGGGGGATAAGGGGACGGTTTTCTCGTGTCTGCCACGTAGTTGCGAGCCTACAAATTTTAAAATCCCACTCACTCGCAAGAATTGACTACTAAAATTTTGACTTCGCTTATCTCTTTGCTTAACTTTTAGAGCCGAAATTACTCGCTCATGAAATTTTAAAATTTGCCCAAATACACTAGCGTTTTTTAAAATTATCAGCTACTTTTGTCCTATACAAACGAAATGGCAAAAATTTCAGGTTTTGCGATCTTTTTTATCTCTTCTTTTGCCATGGCAAATTCTTTTGCGCCCTCTATTTTTAGTGTGTGGCCGCTAAACTCAAAGCTTAAATTTATCTTCTCACAGGTTATATCAAGTGCCTTGGCTAGCGCAAGGATGAAGCTTAGCCACCTTACGCACTCAGCCTTTGGCAATAAATTTTTATACTTTTCAAACTCATAAATATTTTTCTTGCCATTTGTGCCGATGACTGCGGCTATTAGTGCCTTTTGCTCATGTGAAAAGCCGTAGTTTAGGGCATTTAGTATGATATAGGCTGAGTTTTTGTGATCGCCGTAAAAGCCTATCTCTTGACCGACGTTGTGGAGCTTTGCAGCAATTAGCAGCGTCTCAAGATAGCTCTCATTTAGCCCATGAAGCTTTTTAAGCGCCACAAAAATATCCTTTGCGTATCTTGCCACGGCTTTGTTGCAAGAGAGGATGAAGCGGTCTTGTAGGCTTTTGACGCTTGGGTTAAAATTTTCTGGAAATTTAAGACTTGGACGCAAAAAGTCTTTTAAAAAGACGCCCTCTCTTACGCCAACGCCACTTGTGATGACATTTTTGGCATTTAGCGCCTTGGCAAGGGCTAAAAATATATGTGCGCCCTCTCTAATAGTGTCATATCTATCTTTTTTTATAGGGAATTTATTTAGTTCAAGCACGCTAACGTTTGCGATGCTCTCGATGTAGGCTTGCTCGTCGCTAAGCTTGTAGCAAAAGCCATGCAGCGATGAGAGCGGATATAAATTTTTGCTCATTATGGCCGATGAGATCGCTCTTAAAGAGCCGCCGATCGCTATTAAATTTGGACACTTAAATCGCTTATCTATCTGCGCCGTGATCTGCGATAGAAATTTGGGTAGCTTGTTTAAATTTTTCTTATCAAAAAATAGCTCTTTTAGCCTTACTGTGCCTATATCAAGCGAGAGGACATCGACTATCTTGCCGTTACTTATCCTAGCAAGCTCGGTCGAGCCTCCGCCGATGTCGATAGTGACGCACTCGGCTAGATTGTGAAGTAAATTTTTAGCCGCTATCGCTCCAAAAGTAGCCTCTTCTTTGCCGTCAATGACTTTTAAATTTATGCCAAGTTTTTTTCTTAAAAGAGAGATCAAAACACCTGAGTTTGGAGCATCTCTAAGTGCTGAGGTGCCGACACATAGGACTTTAGAGCATTTGTAGCTTTTTATGATGTTATCAAATTCGCCAAAAGCTTTGATCGCTTTTTGCATTGAAGCTTCTGAAATTTCGTTATTTGAGCCGTATCCACCTTCACCTAGTCGCACTTTGGTTTTGTATTCAGCTAGTATAAAAAATGCTAAGCGTGACGTGCGCTCAAATATCGCCATACGCATAGAATTTGAGCCAAGATCGATCACTGCGGTTCTCTTTGCCATTTTTTATCCTTTTAAATTTAAAACGAGGCTTGCAACTGCTCCGTTTGTATTCTCTCTATTTTTGATAGATATCTCAGCCCCAAGTGCCTGTGCTGCGCCCTTTGCGAGAAATAGTCCAAGTCCAGCACCACCTTTGTTGCCGTATCTTTTAAATGGAGCAAACAGATCCTTGCTCTCGTCTATGCCCACGCCTTCGTCGGCAACCTCGATGATAAATTTGCTCTTTTCAACCCTTGAGCTAATCGTAATCGTGCTATTTTTTGGAGAAAATTTAATAGCATTTTGGACGAAATTTTGCACGATGTGAGTTAGTAGGCTGGTTTGGATATTTAGGTTAAAAATTTCAGGTTTTAGATCGAGTGCGAGATTTTTTTCTTCACCTTTTGCGAGTACCTCGTAGTTTTTGCCAAGTTTTTTCAAAAACGCGATCACATCGGTATTTACTGGCTCTTCAAACTGCGCGCCCTCTTGACGACCTATCTCAAGGACAGAGCCTATCATAGCGTTCATGCCGTTGATCGCTTCGTTGTTTGATTTTAGCGCTTCTATGTATTTTTCGCTCTCGCGTGGTTTTAAAAGCGTAACTTCGTTTTTAGTTTTCATAACGGCAAGCGGCGTCTTTAGCTCGTGTGCAACGCCTACAAAGAGTTCTTTTTGGTATAAGACAAAGGTTTGTATGCGAGAAATTAGTCTATTTATGCTATTACCAAGTGGCAAAAACTCGTCTGGCAAGCTTTTGATATCGATCTCTTTTAGAAATTTCTCATCTAAATTTGTAAGCTTGTGACTTAAAATTTTTATAGGTATTAAAAGCATTCTTGATAAAAATAGTGCATAAATAGCACCA
>NZ_CABPVA010000001.1:790304-796593 GCF_902460595.1 Campylobacter concisus | reverse complement strand
ACCAAAAGTATCGCTGTGACATTTACAATTATAATATCTATAAAAATTTCTTCGACTATCTGGCTTTGAAGCATCGTCTCTTTTTCTAGGACTAAGTAGCTACTCTCATCTAGCCTTGTTGTTAGAGTGGTTATGCTCTTATCTTTTATCTTTTGCATCACAAGGTAGGGCTTTTCGCCTTTAAGCTCGCCCGCTTTTACGGTGGCTAGAGTTTTGTTTGGGATTTCTATAGTAAAAGTTTTTAGATTGTTAGGATTGAAATTTTGTGGATTGTTTTTGTAAGCTGTGGCTTGCTGGTTTAGCTCACTAACTACGCTTTGAAAAACGGTAACTCTTATGTAGTGATAGAGCATCACCGAAACAACGGCAATTAGCATCATCGCACCAGATGCTAATTGCAGTATAAATCTATTTCTTAAGCTTTTTTGGGAAAGCAAAATCTATATCCGCGTCTTCTAACAGTTTCTATTGTCGAAATATTTAGCGGTTTGTCCATTTTTTGGCGGATTTGATTGATAGCAACCTCGATAACGTTTGGAGTTACGAGCTCTGGCTCTTCCCAGATAGCGTCAAGTAGTTGCTCTTTAGATACGATTTGATCTGAGTGTCTTGCAAGGTGAGTAAGCACCTCAAATGGCTTACCTTTTAGCTCGATGTCGCGGCCAAGATATGTGATCTTCTCTTCGTCAGGGTTGATGATAAGCTCGTCTATCTTGATGATATTTGTGCCACCAAAGCGTAGTCTAGCTTCTAGTCTAGCTACTAAAATGTCAAAATCAAATGGTTTTTTAATGTAGTCATCAGCGCCAGCTCTAAGTGCTTTTATCTCGCTCTCTTTGTCGTCTTTTGCAGAAAGAACTACAACTGAAGTGCGTGGAGATTTATGTTTTATGATGTTTATAAGATCGACGCCGTCACCATCTTGAAGCATCCAGTCAGTTAAAACTAAGTCGTAGTTTCTGATGCCGATGTAGTACTCAGCGTCTTTGAAATTTTCAGAGCTATCTGTCTGATAACCAAACTCTTGCAACCCCTCAGCAATCGTCTTATTTAGCGTTACTTCGTCTTCTACTATTAAAATACGCATTTCTTTTCCTTAAACTAAAATTTATGGTCGATTGTATCATAAATTAAGAAATATTTCAAGATACTTTAATAAATTTTTAAAAAACAGTGCTGATTTTTGCACCGACGATTGCATTTGGTAAAATCTCGGTTTTTAAAATCTCCATATCTAAGCTAGTAAGCGAGCTAAACCTCTCTTTTAGCGCTTTGCAGGTTGCTTCTAGCGACTCTTCTACGCTTTGAAATTTCATCTCATTGTAAAAGTCTTTTATAAAATCCGCCACTAAAACATAATCAATCAAGCTGGTCGAGCGAAATTCTAAGCTTACTTTTACCTCTTGCTTTGCAACTCGCTCAAAGTCAAACATCCCGATAACGGTTTGAAATTTATAATCCTTAATGATCGTTGTTATTTCACTTTTCATACGACTTTTTGCTCCTTGCCTGAAAGCAGGCGAACGATATTTGGTATGTGCTTATAAACCACCAAAAATGCAATGATAAGTATCGGTGCGTGAGTGTAAATTTCGTCAAGCTCTGGGTGGATGATAAAGCTTGATGCAATGAGAGCTATCAGCGCGCATAGCGAGGCTAGAGAGCTTATCTTTAAAAATTTACCGACCAAAAACCAAACGACAAGAGCGATGATGATTTCAACTGGTAAGAAAAATGCGAGCACGCCAGCTCCGGTTGCCACGCCTTTGCCGCCTTGAAAGCCCAAAAATATAGAAAAACAATGCCCCGCAACACTTAAAACCGCCATCGTCCAAAGCACGCTTTGGCTAGCTCCAAGAGAAGAGGCTACGATGAGTGGCAAAACGCCCTTTAACACGTCACAAACTACGGTTAAAATGGCTAGTTTTTTGGCGAGTTTTGGGTTAGTTTGTTTTAAAACCCTTAAAACATTTGTCGCACCTATGCTTTTGCTGCCCTCTTTTTTTATATCAACATGTCCAAAAATTTTTGCTAGTATGAGCCCTGATGGGATGCTACCAAGCAGGTAGCTAACGGCATAAAGTATTAAATTTTGCATATTTTACCTTTTGAATTTAAAGAGAAATGATATTAAAAAAATACTAATTTTTTTATAAATCATCTCCACAAAAGAACGACTTTTTCGTCGTAGATGTCGCTTTTCTTTGGCGAAATTTGCGTTTCATTTATCGTGATGTTTTTAACATCATTTGCCTCTTTTAGCGCGTCGCACTCTTGTGCAAATTTCTCTTCAAGCTCGCTTATGGCCAAATTTATATCATTTACGCTTTGCTCGCTAAGCTTGACGTCGCTTCGCTCTTTTAAGACCTTGTTTGCACTTCTTGCACTTGATGCGATCTTACCAGCATTTTGGCGAGATAAGAGCTTGTTGCCAAATATCGCTCCAAATATGCTTGCGCCTATATTTATAGCTGCGTCAAGGCCGCTTGCTGTCATATCTTTTTGCTCTTTATCAAGCTTTGCAAGGGCTTTGTTTAGCTTATCTTGCAAGCTCTTTTGCTCTTTTTCAAATTTAGCCGTGAGTTTTGCGGTTTGCTCCTCTAAAATTTCGTTGCACTTATCCTGAAGCCTTATGAAAAACTCCTCTTTTGACTCGTTTTCTTTTGAGTAAATTCCCATCGCCTCAAAGGTGTTAAATTTGAAATTTCTATATAAAAACTCTTTAAACTCTTTCTCTAAAGCGTCAAAATTTTTAGCGCTCGTTACGAAATTTGGCACAGCTGCAAAGCTTGCACCGCTTGGCTCATTTTCGCTTGCATCAACGCGCATGCCTTCGCTAGCCTCGCTCCAGTTTGGCTCTTTGTCGTTTTCGCTAAGCTCATAAAGGTAGCTCACCTCGCAAATGCTATCTATGCCCTTTTTAGCATCATAAATTCTCACCTTTGCGCTTGCAAGTAAATTTGGTGTGAGGCTTTTTGAGTTGGTGTAGAGCTGTGTGATCGCACTTGAGATGATAGGTTTTGCGCTAAATTTCATCTCGCTTTTATCTACACTTTGGCTTCTTAAATTTTCTTTTTTATCTTTCATCAAATTTGAAATTTGCTCGCGGCTTAGCGGGCCTTTTAGATAGCTAAGTGCCCAGCGCGTGGAGATGACGCTTAAGCCGTCCTCGTTTATATTTTTGAGCAAGAAATTTCTTTTGGCTAAATTTGATATGAGATTTTCAAGTGAGGCTTTATCTAAGCTTGAGCCTGCGATGCCGCTTAGGCCGTCGATCACGCGGGCTTTGTCCTGCGCTGTTTGGAGGCGGCCGATGAACCAAGTGCCGATATTGCTAAGGCCCTTGTAGTCAAGATCGACTGGGTTTTGCGTGCTTAAGACGCAGCCAAGACCAAATGCACGAGCTTGTTTTAAGAGAGTGAGCATAGGCATTTTTGACGGCGGATTCGCATTTGGCGGGAAGAAGCCAAAAATTTCATCCATATATAGGATCGCTCTAAGTGAGCTAGTGCCCTCTGTGCCGCGCATCCACGCGATGATCTCGTTTAGTAAAAGGGTGACAAAAAACATCCTCTCAGCGTCATTTAGGTGTGAGATCGTAAAGATATTGCACTTTGCTTTGCCCTTTTCGTCAAAAAGCATCTTTGAAATTTCTAGTCTAACGCCCTGCGTCCAGCCTTTAAAGCTTGGGCTTGCGATGAGTGCGTTTATCTTCATGGCAAGCTTTAGGCGCTCACTGCTTGGATAAAAGGTGTCTACGTCAAAAACGCCTATCTTTTTAAATGGCGGATTTGCTATGAAATTTATGAGCTCTTCGATGCTGACGTCTTTTTGCTCTTTAAATTTGCTCTCAAAAATGGTTGAGATAAGCAGCTGCTCTTTTGAGCTCATATCCTCAGAACTCATGCCAATAAGCGATAGCACTGACGCTGCAAGTGAGTTTATATAGTTGCTAAAAATTTCTTCGTCATTGATATTTGGGCAAGCAAAGTCGCTAAGTAGCGCCACGCCTATACCAGCTGAGCTTTTTGGCGTGTAGATGTTAAAGCTAGCGCTATCTTTTAAAATTTTTACGCGCTCGAGGTCTTGAAAACTAGACTCTATGCCGTTTTTCCACTGCTCAGCCTGAGCGGCGGCAAATTCCTCTACGCTTTGACCTTTATTTGCAGCCTCTGCTTCATCGACATAAGGTAAAAAATCCTCCGCTCTCATCTGCGGAAAAGTGAGGGCTAAATTTGTGATGTCGCCCTTTGGGTCGATAATGATAGATGGGATGTTGTCTATGCAGGCTTCTTCTAAAAGCGTGATACCAAGGCCTGTTTTGCCGCTACCAGTCATGCCGATGATGGCTGCGTGAGTGGTTAGGTCCTTATTTTTATAAAAAAATGGCTCTTTATCTTTTAGTCCGATGTAAAAAAGTTTTAAATTCTCTTGTATGGTTTTCACTAATTGCCTTATTCGTATAAATTTATGCGTGAGCGAAGCTCGTCAAGCGTCTCTTTGACGCGCTTTTGCGTGAAGTCTTTTATAGTTTTATCATCATCAACTAGCTGCATGCAGTATCTGATGTAGCCCTTGTATGCTAGCTCAGTAACTAGCTTTAGCTTTAAGGAGACGTTTTTTACTTCATCTGGTGAGAGCAAGATGTCAAAATTTGCCTCTAACTCTTCGCCGTCTTTAAAATTTGTAGCTTGTGAGCTCAATATACTTATGCCGCCCTCTGAGATGTCGTAAAGGCTGCCAACAAGCTCGCCTTGCTCTCCTTTTAGAGAAATTTTGGTAAAGCGGTTTGGTAAGACGCGCTGGAATTTTCTCTTGTTTGCGTGCATGGTCGCTGTGCGCGAGAAATTTGAAAGAGTGACGCTTTTATCGGCGATATTGTAGTCAATGATGTCGGCGCGAAGTTGCTTTGAGAAGAAGCTATTTGGTAGGATGAAGCCCTTGCCATCTTGCTTCATGGCTAAAATTTGCATCATATCTACGCGAAAAACGACGCTATCTTCTTTAACCTCTAAAATTTCGGCTTCGTATTTTATATTTAGTCCGTCGTATAAATTTAAAAATTCAGGGCGGACCTTGGCGTTTTTCATGCGTGTAAATGTGTTGATCGGATCTTCGTAGAAAAATGAGCCAGTATCGATCATCTCTTTTACTGTGGTCTCTTGATGATTTTCGGCGTTATATAAAATTTCTTTCAACCTTGAGACGGCATTTACAAAGTAGCCCACATAGACTGCATCGTCGCAGGCGTGACTAAAATTTAGTGTCAAATTTAAGAGCAAGAAATTTATCAGCTCGTCTTTTGCGTTTAGTTTTGGTATTAGGCTGTTTAAGTCGTCGCGAATTTGTGTGGCATTTGGTTTTTGGATGAGTAGCGCGTCAAAGATGCTCTCAAGGCAAATTTTCATCTGCTCGTGTGGCACCACAAGGGTTAATTGTCTGCAAAATTTGATGCCCTCATCTATAAATTTAGCTCTTAAACCAAGTATGCAATCCTCGCAATTTTCGACAAGTTCTTGCCTGCCCTTAAACTCCATGGGGTCTCCAAAAAAGGTTATTTATTAAAACATTGCTATCATATATAAAGTTATATTAAAAAAATATTTAAATTTGTGTAGAGAGGAAATTTCTAGGCAAAGCTGCCTAGAAATTTGAATAATTATAGTTTGCTTTCGTTGCGTGAAAGGTAGTCAGCAACACCTTCAGTGCTTGGTTTCATACCAGAGTCACCTTTGTGCCAGCCAGCTGGGCAAACTTCGCCGTGCTCATTTGTAAATAGCATAGTATCTACCATTCTGATCATCTCGTCGATGTTTCTGCCAAGTGGTAGGTCATTTATAACTGCGTGGCGAACTGTGCCATCTTTGTCAAGTAGGAATGAACCGCGAAGTGCTACGCCAGCGTCTTCTAGAAGTACGTCAAAGCCACGAGCGATTGATTTTGTCATGTCAGCTACGATTGGGAAGCGAACTTTGCCGATACCGCCTTTATTTACTGGAGTCTCTTTCCATGCAAAGTGTGAGAACTGGTTGTCGCAAGAGACTGCGATAACTTCGATACCGCGTGACTTGAACTCGTCGTATCTTTTATCAAACGCGATGATCTCGCTTGGGCAAACAAATGTAAAGTCCATTGGGTAGAAGAACACAACAGCGCCCTTTTCGCCGATGTTTTTGTAAAGGTTGAAATCATTTACAATTTGATTGTTTCCTAAAACTGCTGCAGCTGTAAAGTCAGGTGCTTTTTTTGTTACTAACATTTTTTCTCCTTAATAATAAATTTTATTGAT
>NZ_CABPVA010000001.1:786684-790259 GCF_902460595.1 Campylobacter concisus | reverse complement strand
GATTGCGAAATTATAGCCATAAAAATTTAAATTCTAATTAAATAGATCTGGAAATTTAAAACATTGTAATTTTAATATGCATTTGAAAATGAATGGAAATTTTTAAAAATTTATAGAGGGTGTTGTAGAAATTTTATTAAATTTAGAGTTTTGGGTGCAAAAGCGGCTAATTACAGATCGCTAAAATTTTTTCCGCCAAATTTTAGTATCGCTGAACCCCAAGTAAAGCCGCCACCAAATGCATCAAGAAGCAAAACAGAGCCATTTTTTATACGCCCGTCCTCGTAAGCATCATTTATCGCCATCGGGATCGAAGCAGAGCTTGTGTTGCCGTATTTTGCAACCGTCAAAACGCACTGCTCGTCAGTGAAATTTAGCCTGTTTTTTACAGCATCTATTATCCTGATATTTGCTTGATGAGGTATGAAAAAGTCGATATCTTCGCTTTGCATTTTGTTTGCGTGTAAAATTTCTATCACACTTTTGCTAAGCGTTTGAACCGCTATCTTAAAGACCTCATTTCCGCTCATGTGGATGAAATTTAGTCTATTTTTTAGCGTCTCATCGCTAGCTGGAAAAGCACTGCCACATCCTGGAGTTATCAAAAGCTCAGCCTGTCTGCCGTCGCTTGCGGTGTGGATGTCAATGATCTCGTTTTCTTTGCTCGCACTTATCACTGCTGCTCCTGCTCCGTCACCAAAAAGTATGCATGTGCTTCTATCTGTGTAGTCGATTATCGAGCTTAGTTTTTCAGCTCCTATGATCAAAACATTTTTCTTAGCACCACTTGTAACAAGGGAATTTGCAAGCTCTAAAAGATAGATAAAACCCGTGCAAGCCGCGCTTATATCAAAAGCTGTGATGCCAAAATTTAAATCCAAATTTGCAGCTATCTTACAAGCGGTTGAAGGCATGCAAAGATGATCTGGAGATATCGTAGCGCATATCACTGCATCGATTTGTGATTTTTCAAGACCTGAGCGTTTTATAGCTAGCTCGGCAGCTTTTGTGCCAAGGTCGCTTGTTATCTCAGTCGTTGCAATGTGTCTTTGCTCTATGCCAGTTCGCTTTACTATCCACTCATCGCTCGTATCGACCATTTTTTCAAAATCAAAATTTGTTAAAATTTTTTCTGGGACATATGACGCAATGGAGATCAATGAAGCTTTTGGCATATTTTACCTTGCAAAGTGTGAAAGTTCTTCTTCTATAACTTTATTTATATTCGAATTAGCAAATTTAATTGCTTGAAAGATTGCATTTTTTATAGCTTTTGAGTTGCTTTTGCCGTGACTTATGATGACGCAGCCATTTACGCCAAGAAGCGGAGCACCGCCATACTCATCGTAGCTAACCTGTTTTTTTAGAGTTTTGAAAACTTTTCTCATAAGCACTGATCCAGCCATGGCAAGAGGTGATTTTTTGACTTGCTTTTTGATGATTTTGCCTATGGCATCAGCAACGCCTTCGCTAGTTTTTAGTAGGATATTTCCCATAAAACCGTCGCAGACCATGACATCAATGCTACCATCAAAAATTTGATTGCCCTCTGCATTGCCAACAAAGCTATCAAGCCTAGAAACTAGTTTAAAGGCCTCTTTGCTGACTTCATTGCCCTTACTCTCTTCTTCGCCATTTGACAAAAGACCTACTTTTGGCTCTTTTCTGCCTAAAATTTCTTTTGCATAGGCTTCGCCCATTATGGCAAATTGAAATAAGTGTTCGCTTCTGCAATCAACATTTGCACCAACATCCAAAACCAAAGTAGCTGTCTCTTTTGAATTAGGCATAAGTGTTGCGATCGCTGGACGAGATACATTTTTTAATCTACCAACTCTTAACGTAGCTAAACTCATAGTAGCACCGCTGTGACCAGCAGAAACGACAGCATCGACTTCTTTTTCTTTTAAAAGCTCAACAGCTTTGTAGATCGTGCTATCTTTTCTTTTTAGTGCGTCTGTCGCTCCGTCAGCCATAGAGATGACTTCAGTAGCTTCTATAAATTCTATATTTTTTAAATAGGGTTGTGGGATGAGTGGTTTTATGGCATTGCTATCGCCAACTAATACAGCTTTAAATTCTGTCTCTTTTAGTGCTTCAATAACGCCAGATATTATAGGATCTGCACCAAAATCACCACCCATAGCATCAATAGCAATGCGAATCATATTTTAGTATTCACCTGTTGTTTTGTTTATGCGGTGAGGCATTTTCCAAGAACCATCTTTGTCTTTTACAGGCACTGGAAGTGTAACTTTGTAATGTGTTCTACGTTTTGCTGCACGAGAATGACTCACTCTACGCTTTGGTACTGCCATTTTACTCTCCTTTATAAATTTTTACATTTTTCACAATAAAAATAATCGCTCTTAAAAGCTTCTAGCTCACTTTCAAAAACTTCTTTTAAATCAATATTGCCATCAAAAAATTCAACCGTATCGCTAAGCTCGTTTTCTCTGTCTTTATAGACACCATCGCTTAAATTTAGCTCTACGTCTTGATCGACTGGCAACATAAATTCATCACCGCATCGATCGCAAATATATTTTATCTCGCCCTTTATGGTGCCTTGACATTTTACCAAAAAAGGGTCTTTTCTTTTTAAAATTCCACTAAAAATTAGATCATTGTTTCTTACTAGCTCAAAGTTTATCTCTTTGTTTGCTATTTTAGAAAACGGAATAATCAAATTTTAGTCCAAAATTAGCAAATTTCTCTTGAAGCAAAGAAGAAATTTATCTCATTTACAGCGTTTTCTAGGCTGTCGCTTCCGTGAACTGCATTTGCGTCAATGCTATCAGCAAAATCAGCTCTGATAGTGCCAGGAGCTGCTTCTTTTGGGTTAGTTGCGCCCATTAGCTCGCGGTTTTTAGCAACTGCATTTTCGCCCTCTAAAACCATAACTACGACTGGTCCGCTTACCATAAAATCAACTAAATCGTTGAAGAAAGGTCTATCTTTATGAACTGCATAAAATGCTTTTGCATCGCATTTGCTAAGTTTGATTTTCTTTGCAGCTGCGATTCTTAAGCCGTTGCTTTCAAATCTATCTATAATCTTTCCAACAACATTTTTCTTAACAGCGTCAGGCTTAATAATAGAAAGTGTTCTTTGCATAAATTTTCCTTAAAATTTAGGTTATTTAAATGAAGTTGGCAATTATATCAAATAAAGCTTAAAAATAAAATAGGCTCAAATTTGAGCCTAAATTTTGTAAATTTATTGGATAACTGGAGTGCTGCCAGTGCGAGCGTCAGCACCGATTTGATCACGTGAAGGTTGTCCTGCTACTACAGCATCCCAAACGATGCATCCATCAGTTGGACAGGCAGATGCACAGGCTGGCTCATCGTTATAGCCTACGCACTCAACGCATTTGTTTGAATAAACATAGTATGTATCTGCTCCAGTTGGGTTGTCGCTATCATCTACAATAGCTGAAACTGGGCACTCATCGATGCATGAACCACAGCTTATGCATATATCGGTTATTTTTACAGACATTTTTTCTCCTTAAATAAAATTTTGGCGTAGAATATCAAAAAAAAACTGAAAATGATATAAATATACTCTTA
>NZ_CABPVA010000001.1:778673-786321 GCF_902460595.1 Campylobacter concisus | reverse complement strand
AACTGGTGCAAGAGAGCACAATCTTAAAAATTTAAACCTTGAAATTCCTAAAAATAAATTAGTAGTTTTTACCGGTCTTAGCGGCAGTGGTAAGAGCACACTAGCCTTTGACACGCTCTATGCCGAGGGGCAGCGTAGATACATGGAGAGTCTTAGCAGCTACGCTAGGCAGTTTTTAGACCGCGTGGGAAAGCCTGATGTCGATAAGATCGAGGGTTTAACGCCTGCAATTGCAATAGATCAAAAGACCACCTCTAAAAACCCTCGCTCAACGGTAGGCACGATCACTGAAATTTATGATTATCTAAGGCTTTTATATGCAAGGGTTGGCGTGCAGCACTGCCATAAATGCGGAAAACCTATCTCAAAAATGAGTGCGAGCGACATCATAAATGAAATTTCAAAGCTCCCGCTTGGCGCAAAAGTGATCATCTATGCGCCGCTAGTTCGTGAGAAAAAGGGCACATGGGCGGACTTGATAGAAAATTTACGCCAAAAAGGCTTTGTTAGAGCACAGATAGATGGCGTAGTGGTGAGGCTTGATGAGGAGATCGAGCTTGCAAAAACGAAAAAACATACGATAAAGGTCATCGTTGATAGGATCGCCATCGATGAGCAAAATCACGAGCGTCTTGCAAGCGACGTGGAAAAGGCGCTAAATGAGAGCTTTGGCGAGGTCGAGGTCGAGATCGCAAATGCCAACGAGCTGGGTTTAAAAGATAGCTTTATACATTACAGCGAGCACATGGCTTGTTTTGACTGCAAAATTTCATTTACGCCGCTTGAGCCGCTAAGTTTTAGCTTTAACTCGCCAAAGGGCGCTTGCGAGCACTGTGACGGACTTGGTATAAGGTATAGCCTAGATATGAGCAAGATCATCGACGAGGAAAAGTCGATAGAAAATGGCGCTATCAAGCTACTTTACGGCTACAATATGAGCTATTACTATAAATTTTTACTTGCGTTTTGTGAGCAAAATGAGATCTACATTAAAAAGCCATATTACGAGCTTAGTGAAGATGAAAAAAGGCTCGTTTTATACGGCAACGTCAAGGATGTTGAGTTTTTTTGGAAGCGGAACAAACTACTTAGAAAATTTGATGGTGTGGTTAAAATTTCACACGGGCTCTTGAAGGACTATAAGGACTTTGACGAGTATATGAGCGAGAAAATTTGTGACGCTTGTAACGGACACAGACTAAAGCCTCAAAGTCTAGCGGTCAAGGTCGCTGGCCTTGGACTTGGCGAAATTTTGGATATGAGTATAGAAAACTGCACCGCATTTTTCTCAAACGAGAAAAATTTTACCTATCTTAGCGACTACGACAAGGCGATCGCAAAGCCTATCTTAAAAGAGATCAACGAAAGACTTTTCTTTTTGTATGACGTGGGGCTTGGCTACTTGTCGCTTGGGCGTGATGCTAGGACGATCAGTGGTGGCGAGGCGCAGCGCATCAGGATCGCAAGCCAGATAGGAAGTGGGCTAAGTGGTGTCATGTATGTGCTTGATGAGCCAAGTATCGGCCTTCATGAGCGAGATACTCTAAAACTTATAAAAACACTTAGAAATTTACAAGCTAAAGGCAACTCCGTGATCGTCGTCGAGCATGATAAAAAGACGATAGATGAGGCTGACTATATCGTAGATATCGGCCCTGGAGCTGGTAAATTTGGCGGTAGCGTGGTCTTTGCAGGCACGGCAAAAGAGCTTTTAAGCTCAGCCACTCAGACTGCACAATACATAAATGGTAAGAAAAAGATCGACTATCAAAAAAATAGGAAAGCTGAGAAGTGGCTCGAAATTTCAAATGTAAATATCAACAATATCTCAAATTTAACCGCTAAATTTCCGCTTAGAAATTTAGTTGGCATCACCGGTGTCTCAGGATCTGGTAAGAGCTCGCTAGTACTTCAGACCTTGCTTCCAGAGGCGCAGGAGCAGTTAAACAGAGTCAAAAAGGTGAAAAAGATAGCTGGGGTAAATTTAAGCGGACTTGAGAATTTAGACAAGGTTATTTATCTTGATCAAAGCCCGATCGGCCGCACTCCACGCTCAAATCCAGCGACTTATACTGGCGTAATGGATGAGATAAGAAATTTGTTTGCGCAGACCAAAGAGGCAAAGCTTAGGGGTTATAAAATAGGGCGCTTTAGCTTCAACGTCAAAGGAGGGCGCTGCGAGAAGTGTCAAGGCGAGGGCGAGATCACGATCGAGATGCACTTTTTGCCTGATATCAACGTGGTTTGTGACGTTTGTGATGGCGCTAGGTATAACGCTCAGACTTTGGAAATTTTATACAAAGGCAAAAACATCGCCGAGGTGCTAAATATGAGCATAGATGAGGCGGTTGAGTTCTTTAAGGCTGTGCCAAAGATCGCTTCAAAGCTCACGACACTGCAAGACGTGGGGCTTGGCTACATCACACTTGGACAAAATGCGGTCACACTTAGTGGCGGTGAGGCGCAGCGCGTAAAGCTAGCAAAAGAGCTTAGTAGAAGCGACACTGGAAATACGCTTTATATCCTTGATGAGCCAACGACAGGACTTCATTTTGCCGATGTTGATAGGCTGGTAAAGGTGCTAAATCACCTAGTTGATCTTGGAAATTCTGTCTTTGTGATCGAGCATAATATGGATGTCATCAAAAACTGCGACTACATCTTAGATATGGGACCAGAAGGTGGCGCAAAAGGCGGTAAAGTGATAGCGTGCGGAAATGTCAAAGAGGTAGCTAAAAACTACAAAAAAAGTGGCAGCTACACAGGGGAATTTCTAGCACAAGAGCTTGCTTTGTTAAAAGCGAAATAAAATAAATTTAGTAGTTTGGTGTTTGTCTAAAATGCCAAGCTATATATAATAAGTAAGATAAATTAAATTTGTTAAATTTTTAGTGGATTTAAAAAGAAAAAGGGGCGAACGCCCCTGGGGTTATGCAGCTGGATAAACAGATACTTTTTTTCTGTTTTTATCTAGTCTTTCAAATTTTACAAAGCCATCAACTAATGCAAAAATAGTGTGATCTTTGCCAAGACCTACGTTATTTCCAGCGTGAGTTGCTGTTCCTCTTTGGCGGATGATTATATTTCCAGCACGAACGAACTCGCCACCAAATTTCTTAACACCTAATCGGCGTCCGATACTATCACGGTTATTCTGGGTTGAACCTTGACCTTTTTTGTGTGCCATATCTTATCTCCTTAAGCTGCGATACTTACGACTTTTACACGTGTAAATTGTCTTCTAAAGCCGCGTTTTAGTTTTGAGTCTTTACGTCTGCGTTTTTTGTAGATAACTACTTTTTTGTCTTTACCTTCATTAACGACCTCAAGAACAACTTTTGCACCCTTAACAAATGGCGCACCTACCTTTACTTCGCCGTCATTTACAGCTAAAACTTCTGTAATCTCAACGGTTGATTTAGCTTCAGCGCTAAAGTGATCTAGCTTAAGGAACTCGCCCTCGCTAACACGATATTGCTTGCCGCCATGCTTAAATATAGCGTATTTTGACATACTCTACCTTTCTAAAATTTGGTAAGACCAAAAAGCACTTTTTTACAAAAGATTTATGGAGCTTTGTTGGTTGTAAGGTGTGAATATTATCTAAAAGTTTATAAATTCTACTTTAATGCCCCTGATCTTATGATCTCGTCGGCTAAATTTCTTATCATAGAGCTATGATCTAGAAAAAATGTTTTGTCATTTGGCAAATGTGGCTGATATATCAGCGTTTTGGCTACTGGTGCGCTTAAGATCACATTTATCAGTTTAAATTCAGGCGGCAAGACAAAATAAAGTTTTGGCTTGGGAATTTCATTTTGAAAGAGCCTTTGTGCGTAAAATTTACTGAAATTTTCATTTTTTGGTAGCTTTATCTCTTTAAAGAGTTCAAGCGGTAAAAAGTAGCGCGCTAGTGCGTGAAGTCCGTGCGCAAAGATGTAGAGCCGCTTTTCAAATTTAGGCGCATCTGTCCTGCCAAAAGTGGAGCAAAATTTCTGCAAATGCTCACTCATGGCAGCCGTATCTTTTTCGTGTAGAGCAAGCACAAATTTAACTACCTCTCTTTCGTTTGCTGGCTTTTTGGACTCTGCAAAGGCGTGAGCCTTTTCTAGGGCAGGATCAAGTAAATTTTCATCTTGCCAAAGTATCGCTGTGAGCAGATCGTGCATCACACATAGAAATTTATAGCCGTTTTTGCTAGGTGGCAGGCCTTTTGGAAAGATCCTTGCCATACTATCTGTGTCACCGCAAGCGATAGCAAAAAATGCTGGGATCAGCTTCTCACACTGGTCATATCCACCGCTGCAGCCTGGGAGTAAATTTAGCTTAGCGTATTGAAAGATGAGATCATTTAGTGCCTCGGTGTCGCCCTCAGCTAGGCACTTTTCAAGGCAAAAGTCGTAGCGTCTAGCTCTTGAAAAAGAGAGTAATCGTATGAGCTCACATAAAAAGTCGTAATCGTCTAAATTTTTCTCTTTTATCTCGGCGTAAATGCTTGCATACTCGTCTAAAAGTAGCTCTTCATCGCTTTTTGGTTGTTTTTTGGCTTTGAAAATGTTAAATAAGCTTTCTAAAAATGACATTTTGTGTCTCCTTATTTTTGCTAATTTTAGCCAAAAACGCCTAAAATGGCTTAGTTTTTTGGCTCACAAAAAGTTAAATTTAGCGGATATTTTAACCGCATTTTGGCTATAATCGCCCAAATTTAAGCAACTCTAGGACAAAAATGGCAGGCGAAGATCAGGAAAAAACCGAAGAAGCGACCCCCAAAAAGATAGAAGACGCCAAAAAGGACGGCAACGTCCCTAAAAGTCAGGACCTATCAGGCTTCGTGACCCTAGTCATCGCTATTGGCGTGTTGCTTGCGATGCTAAATTTCATGAAAGATCAGGTCATCTCGCTTTATATCTACTACTCTAAATTTATCGGTCAGCCACTGACCTTGCAAACGGTAAAAATGATCGTTGTAAATACCTTTGGTAGGGCACTTCTGATGATATTGCCAGTTTGTATCTGCGTCGCGGTCGCTGGCATAATCGCAAATGTAATGCAGTTTGGTTTTATATTTACCACAAAGCCTATAACGCCAAATTTTGGCAAGATAAATCCACTAAAAGGGCTAAAAAATTTATTTTCTATGAAAAAGGCGATCGAGAGTGTCAAGATCGTCGTTAAAGTAAGCATTGTCTTTGGCGTTGGATTTTACTTTTTCTTGCAGTTTATCAAAGAGCTTCCGCACACGCTATTTTTTTCTATGTTTGACCAGCTCGCGTGGCTAAAAGAGAAGCTCATAATCCTAGTTAGCGTCATGCTTTTTATACTTTTTGTGATCGGCCTTGCTGACCTGCTTATCGTGCGTTTTCAGTATTTTAAAGACCTTCGCATGAGCAAGCAAGAGATCAAGGACGAGTATAAGCAGATGGAGGGCGACCCACAGGTAAAAGGCAGGATCCGCCAAGCACAAATGCGTGCAGCTAAGCGGCGAATGATGCAAAATATCCCACAAGCTGACGTCGTCATAACAAACCCAACTCACTACGCCGTGGCGATCAGATACGATAAAAGCCGCGATGAAGCTCCGATAATACTTGCTAAAGGGGTTGATTTCTTAGCGCTTCAGATAAAGAAAGTGGCTGTTGAAAACGGAGTGCAAATTTATGAAAATCCACCACTTGCAAGGGAGCTTTATAGAGTTTGTGAGGTCGATGATACGATACCAGCGCACCTTTTTAGAGCAGTGGCTGAAGTACTAAGCTTTGTTTATATGAGCAATAAGCAGAAATTTCAAGATAAGCTTTGATAGTGTTAAGCCAAAAAATTTTATAAAAATAGTAGTAAATTTTGTAGAAAAAAGACAAGCTGCCTTTAAAACAGCTTGTCAGAAATAAAATCTTAGTTAAGATATCCGTAGATATTTGCTAGCACCCAACCAACGGCACAAGAGCTAAATACACCTATGAAACCAGGTATGATAAAGCTGTGGTTGATTACATATTTGCCAATGTGCGTTGTGCCTGAGCGGTCAAACTGCACGGCTGCAAGGTCGCTTGGATATGTTGGAAGGATGAAGTATCCATAGCAAGCAGTAGCAAACGCAACAATAACGCCTGGATGAACGCCTATTTGAACAGCGAGTGGCACGAAAGTAGCAGCTGCAGCAGCTTGAGAGTTTAGGAATTTTGATATAAGCATACCAACTATGATATACATCCAAGGATATGCTTTCATAACCTCACCAAGTGAGCCTTTAAGCATATCAATGTGAGAGTGGAACATTGTCTCAGCCATCCAGCTAATGCCGTAAATCGCAACAAGCGCAACCATACCGCTGTGGAAAATTTCATTTTGACCGATTTTGGCTGCTTTGATACCTGAGTAGATCATCATGATAGATGCTGCTAAAAGCATGAAAATTTGGATCGTATCAACCATGCCAAGTGGTGCAGTCTTTTTCATGGTATCTTTTACTACGATGCTAGCGTTTGCGATAGTTTCGCTTTTATCGCCTGCAGTGATAACAACATCAGCGCCGTTTGAAACAATACTTTGTGTTACTTTATTGTCTTTGTCTAGCACTTGAACGCTTGTAAATTTAGTAGCGTCTTTTACTTTATTGTCTTTTACGTTTGAAACGATTTTGCTATCGCCAACCATAGAAACAACTTGTCCGTCTTTAACAGTGATATTTTTAACCGTTTTTTTATCTACGATTATTTCTATTGATTTACCAGGAACGTTACTTGTCCAGCTTGGGCGAAGTTGTTTGTAATAGCCCAAAACCGCAACGACAGCGATTGTAGCAAGGAATATCCACATAACATTCCATTGTTTTTTTGGTAAATGCACACCGATCAATGAATGTGCCTCATCAGAACCATATATATATTTTCTTTGCTCTGGATCAGCTATTTTTGCTTGGAATTCTGGATCTTTATCAAGATCTTTACCTCTAAATACTGAGTAAGTTCCTATACAAAGCACGCCCAAAAATGTAGAAGGAATGGTAACTTTTAATAGATCAACATAGCTTGTAAAGCCCTCAATATGAACTGTGCCAGTACCAAGAAGAACAGCAACCATAGACACACCAGCAACTGAAACTGGGCTTGCGATAATAGCAAGTTGTGAAGAGATCGTAGTAGCTGCCATCGGACGTTCTGGACGGATGCCACTTTTCATTGATACGTCATATATGATCGGTAAAAGTGTATAAACTGTGTGACCTGTACCGCATAGCACTGTTAGTGTCCAGCCGCAAATCGGCGCAAGATAGCAAACTGTTTTTGGATGTTTTCTGAGCGCTTTTTCAGCTATCTGAAGCATAACATCAAGACCACCAGCTGCTTGAAGTGTAGCGCTTGCTACAACAACTGCAAGAATAGTTAATATAACATCAATAGCAGGCTTACCTGGTTTTAAATTAAATGCAAATACCAAAATAACAAGACCGATGCCGCCAAGGACACCAAGTGCCATACCACCTTTTTTTGCTCCGTAGAACAAACAGCCGAGCACGACAATCAATTGTAAGAAAAACTGCGTACTCTCAGACAAACTTGTAAGAAATTCCATGATTTCTCCCTTTTCAAAAATTACGCAATGAGTATATAAATATTAAAATTAAATACTAATTAAAAAAGATGTGTAG
>NZ_CABPVA010000001.1:749042-778239 GCF_902460595.1 Campylobacter concisus | reverse complement strand
TAATATTACATTTAATTCTTGTTATCTTATCTATATTTTTGTGAAAAAATTAAATATATTTAAAAGAAAGATTGAGATAAAATCCTAAAAGTAAATAACTAATAGTTAAATTTAAGGAGAGAAGCATGCAAATCCCTATCGCTTATGGCAAAGATGACCATATAAATTTAAAAATAGACGAAAAAAATCTACTTGGTGTTTTTGACCCAAACAAAGTCGCTAAATTTGACGAAGCAGCGCTTATCGCAAAGGCTTTAGCAAATCCGATAAACCAAAAGAGCTTTGATGAGTTTATCGCTGGCGATGAAAAGATCGTTATCATCGTAAATGACGGCACAAGACCTACGCCAACGGCTAAAATTTTAAAGCAAATTTATCCAAAGCTTCGCGATAAAAATAAAATTTTCATCATCGCCACTGGCTGTCACAGAGAGGGCACGCTAGATGAATACAATATGATATTTTCTAAAGAAATTTACCCAGAGATTAGAGCTAAAAACGAGGTTCATGACCACGACTCAAAGCACGACGAGATGGTCTTTTTAGGAGAGAGCAAAAACGGCACGCAGATGTATCTAAACAAGATCGTAGCTGAAGCTAAAAAAGTGATCGTTGTAGGTTCGGTCGAACCCCACTATTTCGCAGGCTACACTGGTGGTAGAAAGGCCTTTTTGCCTGGCACCGCGTCGTATGAGAGCATCACGCAAAACCACAAGCTAGCGCTTAGTCCTGATGCTCAGGCACTTCGCCTTGAGGGCAACCCTGTGCATGAAGATATGATCGACGCGATGAAAGTTCTTTCAAATATCGATGTCTTTTCTATACAGACGGTGCTTGATAGCGAGCATGGCGTCTATTACGCGAGTGCTGGCGATCTAAACGATAGCTTTTATGACTGTGTGAAAAAGGCTGATGAGGTATTTTGCGTAAATATCCCACAAAAGGCTGACATCGTGATCTCGGTGGCACCATATCCTATGGATGTCGATCTTTATCAGGCGCAAAAAGCCCTAGATAACGGCAAATTAGCGCTTGCGCAGAATGGAATTTTAATAATGGTCGCAAAATGCCGCACAGGCATCGGTCCAAAACCTTTTTTTGACCTTATGGCATCGGCCGATACGCCAAAAAAAGTGCTAGAAAAGATAAATTCTGGTTTTAAACTTGGCTATCATAAGGCTGCAAAAATGGCTGAAATTTCGCTTTGGGCGCAGACTTGGGCAGTGACTGATCTAAGCGATGATGAGATGAAAGCTGTGCATCTAAAGCCGTATCACGACCTACAAAAGGCCGTAGATGAGGCGCTAGCGCAAAAAGGCAAGGATGCAAAAATAATCATATTGCCGTTTGGCTCTATGACCGTGCCTAAGGTGTGAGTTTGGCTAAAATTTTATACTATGACGCAAGCTCTGGCATTAGTGGCGATATGAATTTAGCCGCTCTTGTCGGGCTTGGGGTGGATTTTAACTATCTTTGCTCTGAGCTAGAGAAGCTAAATTTGAGCGGAGAATTTCGCTTAGAGCAAAAAAACGTAGTAAAAAATGGCATCGCTACGACCAAAATAGACGTCGTCGTTCTACTAAAATCGCAGCCTCACGCTAGGAGTTACGCTGATATCAAGCAAATTTTGGCTAGCTCAAATTTAAGCGAGATTTGCAAGAAAAATGCTGCAGCGATATTTCACGTGATCGCGCAAGCTGAGGCAAAGGTGCATGCAGTTAGCATCGATGAGGTGCATTTTCACGAGGTTGGAGCGGTTGATAGCATAGTAGATGTCGTAGGGGCCGCGATCTGCTTTGAGTATTTATCTAAAAATTTTGGCATTTCTAGGATTGTTAGCTCAAAGATTGAGCTTGGTGGCGGCGTAGTAAATTGCGACCACGGCTATCTTAATGTCCCAGCGCCAGCAGTTTGTGAAATTTTAAAAGATGTGCCAGTTAGTCTTGGGCGAGCAAATTTTGAGATGACTACGCCAACAGGTGCTGCGATACTAAAAGCCTGCACAGATGAGTTTGTGAGTGAGATAAATTTCAAAATAGAAAAAGTAGCTTACGGAGCTGGCGAAAAAAATGCGCCAAATTTTGCAAATGCCCTTCGCGCGATGATCTGCGAGGTAGATGAGAGCCAAAATTTGGTGCAAAAAATGATATCTACAAACATAGACGATATGGACGCAGAAAGCTTTGCCTTTTCATGTGAAATTTTACGTGAAAACGGCGCTCTAGACGTCTTTAGTCACTCTATCTATATGAAAAAAGGGCGCATCGGTTTTGAGCTAAACGTCTTGTGTAAAAGCGAAGATGCGAAAAAGCTAAAAGAGCTTATATTTACGCACACGACGGCCATTGGCGTTCGTGAGATAGATGTCGTAAAAACCGAGCTAAAACGAAAATTTGTAAGTGTTCGCACAAAATTTGGCGATATAAGACTAAAAATTTCAGGCGATGATGAAAGGGTAAAGCCTGAATTTGACGAGTGCAAAAGCGCAGCACTTGCGCATAAAACATCGATATTTCAGGTAAAAAAAGAAATTTTTAAAAAGTATGACGAAATTAGAAATTCTAAAAAATGATATAAAAAAGCTAGGAAATTTAGCCGTTGCATTTAGCGGTGGCGTGGATAGCTCGTTGCTACTAAAGGTCGCTGCGGACGTGCTTGGCGAAAATGCACTAGCACTCACGGTAAAATCGCCCTATATGTCTTTGCGCGAGATAGATGAGGCGGTAGAATTTGCTAAATTTTATGGCATCAGGCATGAGATATTTGAAGTGGGCATTGTTGATGAGATAAAGCTCAATCCGCAAAATCGCTGCTATCTTTGCAAAAAAGTAGTTTTTTCAAGGCTACTTGCTCGTGCAAAAGAGCTTGGATTTACAAATTTGGCTGACGGCACAAACAAGGACGATCTTGGCGAATATCGCCCTGGTTTAAAAGCAAAAGAAGAGCTTGGTGTGCTTTCGCCTCTAATAAATTTACGCAAATTTGAGATCCGCGAGCTCTCGTGCGAGCTAAATTTAGCAACAGCAGACAAGCCAAGCTACGCATGTTTGCTAACTCGTTTGCCACATGAAAAAGAGATAAGCGTGAGCGATCTAAATTTAGTAGAGGCGGCTGAAAATTTACTGATAAAAAGCGGCTACGCAAATGTGCGAGCAAGGCTTGATGGTAGAAAAATGAAGCTGCAAATGCCATTTTCTAGCATGCAAAGCTTTTTGAGCGACGTGAAATTTAAAGCCATCGTTAAAGAGCTAGTCGTACTAGGAGCGACAGAGGTGACGCTTGATCTAAAGGGGTTTAGAGAGGATGTTTTGGCATGAGTGAGGCTGAAATTTTAGAATTTATCGCTGGTATAAAAAACGGCAAGATGAGCGAGCAAGATGCGCTAAAGTATCTAAAAAACTACCCATTTAACGACATCGGATGCGCCAAGATCGACACTCAGCGCGCTTTGCGAAATGGCACTGGTGAGGTGATATACGGGGCAAATAAAACAGATGATGAAATTTTGCAAATCGCTAGTGCGATCGGCGAAAAAAATGAAAATATCCTGATCACAAGAACAAAAGAGAGCGTTTTTAAACGCATGCGTGAGATCTTTCCGCAGGCAAATTTTAACGCTCGTGGCAGGGCGATCAGCGTCAAATTTAAAGAGCCTGCGCCTACAAAAAGCTACATAGCTATCGTCTCTGCTGGCACTGCCGATGGCTCAGTCGTGGAGGAGGCCTACGAGACAGCAAAATTTTTAGGCAATGACGTGAAAAAATTTACCGATGTCGGCGTGGCAGGACTACATAGGCTGGTCGCAAAGCTTGATGAGATACGAGGTGCAAAGGTCGTGATAGCCGTTGCTGGCATGGAGGGCGCACTTGCTAGCGTGTTGGCTGGACTTGTAAGCTCTCCAGTGATCGCAGTGCCTACTAGCGTGGGATATGGGGCAAATTTTGGCGGAGTCGCGGCGCTGCTAGCTATGCTAAATAGCTGTGCAAATGGCATAAGTGTCGTAAATATCGACAACGGATACGGCGCTGCATATAACGCGAGCCTGATAAATCATCTCTAAATTTTAAATAGAATTTGTAAGGGTAAAATTGAGAGAGGATACGAAAAAAGCAATACTTTCGCCTACGGACGCATCTAGAAGTGAGTATTGTTGGGATGCTAGAATGAACTGGGCGATGACGGGTATTGCTATTTTAGCATTTGAAATTTTTATCGCAATTTACGCCAAAGACGGCTTCATACGCTACTATCTAGGCGATGCGCTAGCCGCAGCGATGCTTTATGCATTTGGGCGAGCCGCGTTCAGGCTACCGCCTAAAATTTTAGCGCTCGCGGCCTTCACTTTCTCGCTAGTTATTGAAATCACACAATATTTTAAGGTACTTGAAATTTTAGGCGTTCAAAATTACGCACTATGGATAATTTTTGGTGGAACATTTGATTGGATGGACATTATCTGCTATGCGATAGGCTGCGTTTTAGCTTACGCATCTGAAAATTTCATCGGTAGTGAGCATGCGATCTATAACGAGATACGAATTTTTAGGCGTAAAAGATTACCCAAAAATTTTAATGAAATTTTGCAAAGCGGCGACAATGAGAAGATTAAGGCGGTATTTGAAATTTACGATATAAATGCGACCGACAAAGACGGCAACACGATACTGCATATGCTACATGTAAACAAAGATATCAAGAAAAAAGGTCCAAACTCGCCCTATGCGTATGCGGACGCAAATTTAATCGAATGGATTATTATGCAAGGCGGCGACATAAACGCTAAAAATAAAAAGGGCGAGACGCCACTTAGAAATTTTATGCGGTATGTATATAAAAATTTAAAACCGCATCAAAAGTTAGTAATCGTAGGCAAGCAGGACTATGCCTCTCGGGAATATATAAAACAGGCGGGTGAAGTCGTTAATATCGATTTTGGAATAATGTATAATTATATATATAATCTTCTACCTGAAAAATCGCAAATTTATATTTGGCGTCGCTTTGGCAAAAGGTTGGAATACCTATATGTACCCGAGTATCCAACGGATATGGAAAAATACGATCCGCAAGAATACAGCGAATTTACCTATGATTTTTGGATGAAATTCTTAAGACAAAAAGATAGTGTGCAGTATAAAATGATACATGCGGCTACTAATTTATACTGGTACTGGGACTACAACGGGGAATATGGAAGTTGGATTTTATGGGATGGTGAATATACAGATAAAGCCGCCGCCGAAATTAAAAAATATTTTAAGCTAGGCAATAGGCTCGAAGAGCTAAATGACGACGCGCTTGATGAGATGTTTTATAATTTAAGGACAAGTTGGCATGCTGAAGATGTAGGTAAGCTTAGATACCTATTCGTGCTTTGGTTGCTTAAAAATCCCGAGCCGTTTTTCGAGGACGAAATTTAAAAGGAGAAGCGATGGATAAAGAAAAATCCATAAAAAAGATGACTGGGGTCATGGCAAAATTTGTCGGCTACACGGGCAAAGTGCTGCCTGATGACGTGACTGCGAAGCTACTTGAGCTTAGCGAGCGCGAGACGCAGCCGCTGGCAAAGGAGATCTATAAAACGATGTTTGAAAATCAGCGCCTTGCAAAGGAGCTAAACCGCCCGTCCTGTCAGGATACTGGAGTGATCCAGTTTTTTGTAAGATGTGGCGCAAATTTCCCGCTGATCGGTGAGCTTGAAGAGCTGCTGCGAGAGGCTGTTCTGCAAGCTACTCGTGAAGCTCCGCTTCGTCATAACAGCGTGGAGACATTTGATGAGTATAATACCGGCAAAAACGTCGGCAAGGGCACGCCGAGCGTGTTTTGGGAGATCGTGCCAAATAGCAGCGAGTGCGAGATCCACACATATATGGCTGGTGGCGGCTGTAGTCTGCCTGGCAAAGCGACCGTGCTGATGCCTGGCATGGGCTATGAGGGCGTTGTTAAATTTGTCATGGATATAATGACGAGCTACGGCATAAACGCTTGTCCGCCGCTACTAGTGGGTGTTGGTGTGGGCACTTCGATCGAGGTAGCGTCCTTGCTATCTAAAAAGGCGCTGATGAGGCCTTTGGGCTCTAAAAATCCAAACGAACGAGCCGCACTAACCGAAAAGTTGCTTGAAGATGGCATAAATAAAATCGGTCTTGGTCCTCAAGGCATGAGCGGTGCAAGCTCTGTCATGGGCGTGCATATAGAAAACTGCGCTCGCCACCCAAGCGTCATAGCTGTCGCCGTAAATGTGGGCTGTTGGTCGCACCGTAAAGGGCACATCGTCTGGGATGCAGATCTAAACTTCGACATAAAATCGCACAAGGAGTTCGCGCTATGAGTAAGAAAATTTTAACCACGCCAATAAGCGCCGAGGATCTTTCAAACATCAAAATCGGCGACGTGATCTATCTGACGGGACACATCGTCACCTGCCGCGACGTGCCGCATAGACGCGTAGTGGAGGAGGGTAGGGAGCTGCCACTAGATATCAAAGGTGGTGCGATCTTGCACGCAGGGCCGATCATCAGAAAAACAGAAGATGGCGGTAAGGAGGGCTTTGAAATGGTCTCGGTTGGGCCTACGACTAGCATGAGGATGGAGAAATTTGAACGAGAATTTATCGCAAAAACTGGCGTGCGTCTCATTGTGGGCAAAGGCGGCATGGGGGAAGGCACGATGAGCGGTTGCAAGGAGTTTGGCGCTATTCACTGCGTATTCCCAGCAGGCTGTGCAGTGGTGGTCGCAACGCAGGTTGAAGAGATCGAGAGTGCGGACTGGACGGAGCTTGGTATGCCTGAGACTCTTTGGAAGTGCCGTGTAAAAGAGTTTGGCCCGTTAATAGTCTCGATAGATGCGCACGGAAACAACCTTTTTGAGCAAAATAAGGTTAAATTTAACGAGAAAAAAGACGAGGCTTTGGCTGAAATTTTACCGCAGGTTGGTTTTATAAAGTAGGTAAATTTAGGCTTGATAGCTTATAAATGCGCTTTAAAATTTACGTTAATTTAAAGCGCATTGTTTATCGCAGCTTCTAAAATCTCTCTAGTTTTTGCTGTGTGTTTGGTGCTAAAGACTTACTGTCCCTCTTGCTAACCAAAATTTACCCTACTTTAACTCGCCCCAGTTTTTGGCGATATTTAGTGATGTTTTAAGTGGCACATTTAAGGTGTAAATTTCCTCCATCGTCTTTTGTGTCGCCCTGCCAAATTCCTGCGCAAATTCGTCTTTTACTTCAAAGATCAGCTCGTCATGTATCTGAAGCAACATTTTTGCGTTCTCATCTAAATTTGCTCTAACTTTTACCATAGCCATCTTAACTAGATCTGCTGCTGAGCCTTGAAAGACCGTATTTACCGCCTCGCGCTCAAACATAGCTATTTGCATAGGTGTGGCACTTTTAAAGTCAAAGTAGCGCTTTCTGCCAAGTAGCGTCTGCACAAAGCCGTCGTTTTTGGCTGAAATTTTTATGCTCTCCAAAAACTCTTTGATCGTCTCAAACGCCTTAAAATAGCGCTCTATATACTCTTTTGCCTCGGCTCTTGTGATATTTACTTGATTAGCGAGCTTGCTTGAGCCCATGCCGTAAATGAGGCCAAAATTTATACTCTTTGCCACGGCTCTATTTTGCCCGTCACTGCTACCAAATATGCTAATAGCCGTCCTTGCGTGGATATCCTCGTCATTTTTAAACGCCTCAAGAAGCGCAGGGTCACGGCTAAAGTGAGCTAGCAGCCTAAGCTCGATCTGGCTGTAGTCAAGCCCTACAAAACTATACCCCGCGCGCGCCTCAAAGCACTCTCTGACATCCTTTGCGAGGTTGCCACGAGCCGGGATATTTTGTAAATTTGGATTTTTACTTGAAAGCCTGCCAGTGCTCGTGCCAGTTTGCAAAAAGCTCGTGTAAATTCGCGAACCCTCATCCTTTTTTGCAAGTGCTAAAAGTGGCTCGCAGTAGGTGCTTTGCAGTTTATATAGCTCGCGGTAAGCTAAAATTTTTTCAATCACCGGATGAGCGTCTATGAGCTCAGCTAGCACGCTCTCATCGGTGCTATATCCTGTTTTTGTCTTCTTTTTGGTAGGAAGCTTTAGATGCTCAAAAAGTATAACGCCAAGCTGTTTTACTGAGTTTATATTAAAATTCTCGCCACTTAGCTCGTAAATTTCACTTGTTAGCGCCTTTAGTTTGGTGTCGTTTTCAAGGATGAGCTTTTGCATCTTAGCTTCGTTTATCTTGATGCCGTTTTGCTCCATGTCAAAGAGCGTGAGGATAAAAGGAAACTCGTGCGTATCGGCAAGGGTGAGTAAATTTTTATCAAGCGTGTTTTGAAAAGTTTTATAAAATTTAAGCGTTATCCAAGCGTCCTCAGCGGCGTATTTAGCGGCATTTTCTAGCGGCACATCGCCAAAAGTTTGCCCCTTTTTGACCACATCTTCAAATTTGATCGTGTCGTAGTCATAGAGCCTCTTTGCCAGCGCATCCATGCCAACGCTCGAGTTTGGATCGCTAAGCCACGCAAGTATCATCGTGTCTTTGAAATTTGCAGGAGGGTTTAGCCCAAGGTTATTTTTCACGATCTCAAAGTCATATTTTAAATTTTGTCCGATTACGCAGCCTTTATAAATTTGCCCTACCGCCCAAGTGGCAAATTTTAGGCCTATTTGCTTTGGCGCGCCTAGGTAGTTGTGAGCCACTGGCACGTAGTAGGCGTCCTCGTCATTAAAGCAAAAGCTAAAACCAACGATCTTTGCGCTCTTGCTATCAACGCCCGTGGTCTCGGTGTCAAAGGCGACGATGGTCTCTGGGGTTATGTCGGCAAGCAGTTTCTCAACACTCTCTTCATCAAGTAGTAAATTTGCTCTAAAGCCGAGCTTAAATTCAGCATTTTCCTCTTTTTGCAAGCTCTTAAGAAGCCTGTTTAAATCATACTCTTTTAAAATTTCTGAGATGTTTATCAGAGGATTTTGCTCCGGAAATTTAGAGTGCTCAAGATCAAGTGAAGTGATAGCGTCATCAAAGAGCGTGGCTAGCTTTTTGCTCAAAAAGGCCTCGTCCCTTGCGGCTGCTAGCATATTTTTGGTGCGCTCGTTTCTAATAAGGGCTAAATTTTCATAAATTCCCTCTAAGCTGCCATACTCGGCTAAAAGCTTCTTAGCTCCCACTGCGCCAATACCTTTGACGCCTGGGATGTTGTCTGAGCTGTCGCCAGCGATGGCTAGAAAGTCCCTCACCTGAGCTGGATAGACGCCGTACTTTTCAAAGCAGCTCGCACTATCGTGGTCGATCCTGCTTTGTGGGCTGTAGATGCTCACTTTGCCGTCTTCTATGAGCTGGTAAAGGTCCTTATCATGCGTGACTATTCGCACAAATATATCTTTATCTTTGCAAAATTTAACCGCACTTGCGATGATATCATCGGCCTCGTAGCCCTCGCGGCTAAGGCTGTAAAGTCCCATTTTTTCTATCATATCTATACAAACTGGCAGCTGCTCTTTTAGCTGAGCTGGCGGCTCGCTCCTGTTTGCCTTGTATTCGCCCAAAATTTCATGGCGCAGGGTCTTGCCCTTGCTATCAAGTGCGAAGATGAGGTAGTCGCTTTGGTACTCATCTTTTAGGCTCGCTATGAAATTTGCAAAGCCACTTATCATGCCACTTGGTTTGCCATCTCTGTTTTTAAGCCCGCTCATAGCGTAGTAAAGCCTAAAAAAGAAGCCAAAAGTATCAATAATCGTAAGTGTTTTCATTCTCTATCCTTTTGTGCCATTTTATGAAATTTAGGCAAAAATTTGGCTGATTTTATAAATTTATCAGATGCTAAAAGCAAAGTGAGATTTTAAACGCAAAACAAATTTTAATCATTTAAAAGATATAATCTCGCCTAAAATTCAAACTAAAAAATAGATAAATTTAAGGTAAAAAATGTTTATAGATAGCGTGAAATTAACCCTAAGCTCAGGGCATGGCGGTGCTGGTGCAGTAAGCTTTCGCCGCGAAAAGCACGTCATTTTAGGCGGCCCAGACGGCGGTGACGGCGGTGACGGCGGAGATGTCTATTTTGTCTGCGACAACAACACTCACACACTAGCAAACTACAAGGGCAAAAAGGCGATGAGAGCAAGCGACGGCGAAGCTGGCATGGGCAAAAGAATGACTGGCAAAAAGGGTGAGAGCCTAGAGCTTATCGTGCCACCAGGAACGGCGGTCTATGACGCGCAGACAAACGAGCTGCTTTGCGATATGGTAAATGAGGGGCAAAGGACGCTATTTTTAAAAGGTGGCAAGGGCGGACTTGGAAATTTTCACTTTAAAAACTCTATCAACCAAGCTCCAGAATACGCTCAAAAGGGCATGCCAGAAGAGAGCGTAGAGGTCAGGCTCGAGCTAAAACTGATAGCTGACGTGGGCCTTGTTGGCTTTCCAAATGTCGGTAAATCAACCCTTATCTCAGCCGTCTCAAACGCCAAGCCACAGATCGCAAACTACGAATTTACCACGCTTACGCCAAAGCTCGGACTTGTTGAAGTCGATGAGTTTAGCGGCTTTGTCATGGCTGACATTCCTGGCATCATCGAGGGAGCAAGTGATGGACGCGGCCTTGGCGTGCAGTTTCTAAAGCATATCGAGAGAAATAAAATTTTACTTTTTATGATAGATAGTGCGAACTACAGAAGCATGAGCGAGCAGTTTAGCGTGCTAAAAGAGGAGGTCGCTAAATTTTCAAGTGTGCTTGCCAGCAGGGACTATGCGATCGCTATCACCAGAGTCGATGCGGCAGAAAATTTAGATGAAAATATAAAAGAATTTATGAAAAGCATAAATTTAGAGCCAAATCAAGTTGGTAAATTTGTCTATAAGCAAGACCTATACAGCTTTGACGCCAAAAAACCATACTTTGTTTTGCGGGTCTCATCAGCGACAAACGAGAATATCGACGAGCTTAAATTTGCACTGCTTGAGCTACTAAAAAAAGAGCTTTAAACTTAAAAAATTAAGAAGATAAAATGAAGAAAATTTTTTGCATTATGCTATTTTGTCTTGGTGCATATAGCTGTGATCCAGCGGATCCAATATATATGTTTTTGGATTTTAATGACATAGATCGCGATGGCACGCTAAATTTAGATGAGTGGAGAGCATGTAAGGCGCCACCAGCGCTAAAAATAGCGCCAGATCTATGCACTAGTGATGAATTTAAAAGGCTGGATCTTGATCGTAGTGGCAAAGTTAGCGTTAATGAGCTAAGAAATTTAGTATTGCAAAAGATTAGCTGGCAGAAAGATCCATGCGCCTTCTGGCCTCCAAGTAGGCAAAACGCAGATCAAAATAAAAGTCGTTGAAATTTAAAGGAAAGTGATGAATGTAGTTTTTATGGGGACGCCTGATTATGCTGTCAGGATACTTAGGCACCTAAAAGAGGCTGGCTTTAACATAAAAGCAGTCTTTACCCAGCCTGATAAGCCAGTTGGCAGAAAGCAAATTTTAACCCCAAGCGAGGTTAAAATTTACGCGCAAAATGAGCTAGTAGGCGTGCCAGTCTTTACGCCAAATACGCTAAAAGATGAGGCGGTGGTTGCCGAGCTAAAGGCATTTGAGCCTAAATTTATTGTAGTAGCAGCTTATGGCAAAATTTTGCCTGGGAGTGTGCTTGACGTGGCGACTTGTATAAATTTACACGCCTCGATCTTGCCAAAATATAGAGGTGCTAGCCCCATACAAAGCGCGATCCTAGCGGGTGAGAAGCAAACTGGCGTGACTGCAATGCTAATGGACGCTGGCCTTGATACTGGCGATATGCTGGATTTCATCTACACGCCTTGCGAGAGTAAGATGTCAAGCGAGCTTTTTAGTGAGCTAGGCGAGCTTGGCGGTGAGCTAATCGTAAAAGTGCTAAGAAATTTTGAAAATTTAAAGCCACAAAAGCAAGATGACGCAGAGTCCTCGCACTGCAAAAAGATAAGCAAGAGCGACGGACTTTTTAGCTTTGATGAAGAGGCGGTGCAAATTTATAATAAATTTCGTGCGCTCACACCTTGGCCAGGGCTTTATCTGGCAAGTGGGCTAAAAATTTTATCGCTTGAGCTAAGCGAAAAAAGTGGCAAAAGCGGAGAAATTTTAAGCATAGAAAAGGACCACGTCGTGGTTGCTTGCAAGGGTGGGGCGGTCAAAATTTACGAGCTTCAAGAGCCAAGCAAAAAGCCAACAAACGCAAAAGCATATATAAATGGTAAGCGCCTTAGCGTCGGCGATGAATTAAAATAAATTTAAAGGAGAGGTTATGAAAAATGCGTTAAGTATAGCAGGGGTTGATCCAAGTGGCGGAGCTGGAGTTTTAGCTGATATAAAGGTATTTATAGCACACGGCGTATATGCGATGGGAGCGATCACGGCGGTCACTGCTCAAAATACAAAGGGCATATTTGGCATGCAGTTAGTTGAGCCAAAGCTCATCGAGGATCAGATCAAAGCGATATTTGATGATATAAGAGTTGATGTGATAAAAATAGGCGTTGTCCCAAGCGTTGAGATCATCAAAAGCGTCGCAAAAACGCTAAGAGAGATCAAAAATTTACCACCAGTCGTGCTTGATCCTGTCATGAGCTGTAAAAATGGCGACATCTGGCTAGAGGGCACTGCAAAAGACGCGATCGTGGAGGAGCTTTTCCCACTTGCGAGCGTGATCACGCCAAATATCTTTGAAGCGCGCGAAATTTTAAAGCGTGAGCTAAAGGGCGAGGGCGAGCTAAAAGAGGCTTGCAAGGATCTTTTGAAATTTGGCACAAAAAGCGTCTATCTAAAGTGTGGCGAGATAGAAGGCAAGTCGCTTGATATATTTTATGATGGCAAAGAGTATGAAATTTTTAGCGACGAGCGCATAAAAACGACTGCGACGCATGGCTCAGGCTGCTCGCTATCAAGCGCGATCGCCTCAAATTTAGCAAATGGGCTTAGTCTAAAAGAGAGCGTGAAAAACGCGCATGATTATATCTTTAACGCTATCAAAAACGCGGTCATCATCGGCGGCGGACAAAATCCGGTAAATCACTTCTATAAATTTAAGGTGTGATTTGAAAGTAGAGTTTTTTCAAAGCTTGCCTTCGACGCAGGAATTTTTGATAGAAGCCCTAAAAAACGGCGAGATAAAGCCTCCGCACATGGTCGTGGCGTACAATCAAACAAAAGGGGTCGGCAGCCGCGGCAACAGCTGGGAGGGGCTTGGTGGAAATTTGTTTATGTCATTTTGCATAGGCGAAGATGAGCTGCCAAGCGATATACCTCCGCCCTCGATCTCGATATATTTTTCTATGCTGATGCGTGAAGTCTTGAGCGAACTTGGCTCAAAGTGCTGGCTAAAATGGCCAAATGATTTTTACGTGGACGAGCGTAAAATAGGCGGCACTTTGACAAATAAAGTGGATGAAATTTACATTTGCGGCATGGGGATAAATTTAGCTAGCGCACCCGAAAATGCGGGCATTTTGGATATAAAAGCTAGCGTAGATGAGCTAGTTTGGGGCTTTGTTAGCATGCTTGATAAAAAGATTTTATGGAAGCCAATTTTTAGCAAATTTAGGATAGACTTTTGCAAGTCAAAAAGTTTTATTACGCATATTGCAAATAGAGCTATTTCGCTTCAAGATGCTGAAATTTGCGAGGATGGAGCGATATTATTAAATGGGGAAAAGGTATATTCGTTAAGATGAGCGAGATAATAACAATAGCTAACCAAAAAGGCGGCGTTGGCAAGACCACAACGGCCGTAAATTTAGCCGCATCACTGGCGGTTGCTGAGAAAAAAGTATTATTAATAGACATCGATCCACAGGCAAACGCGACGACTGGACTTGGTTTTAGCAGAAGCGATTATGAGTTTAACATCTATCACGTCTTAACAGATAGGAAAAAACTCTCACAAATCGTGCTAAAAACTGAGATCCCAACGCTTTTTCTAGCTCCGTCAAATATCGGACTTGTCGGCATCGAGCAAGAATTTAACGACCAGAGCAAAGACTATAAACTAATCCTTAAAAATAAAATTTCAGAAGTTGTAGATGACTATGATTTTATCATCATCGATAGTCCTCCGGCACTTGGCAGCATCACGATAAATGCTCTTAGTGCAAGCGATAGTGTGATCATCCCGATCCAGTGCGAATTT
This sequence comes from Campylobacter concisus, assembly GCF_902460595.1. Classification (GTDB taxonomy): domain Bacteria; phylum Campylobacterota; class Campylobacteria; order Campylobacterales; family Campylobacteraceae; genus Campylobacter_A; species Campylobacter_A concisus_BL. The sequence goes on along the minus strand of NZ_CABPVA010000001.1, from coordinate 764,092 downwards.
TACGCACTTGAGGGCTTGGCGCAGATACTAAACACAGTCAAGATCATCAAAAAAACGATAAATCCAAAGCTAAATATAAAGGGCTTTTTACCGACTATGTTTAGCTCGCAAAACAATCTCTCAAAAGAGACTATTGCAAATTTAAAGCAGCATTTTGAAAATAAGCTCTTTAAGAGCAAAGACGGCAAAGAGGAATTTGTAGTCGTCCCAAGAAACGTAAAACTTGCTGAAAGCCCAAGTTTTGGCAAGCCGGTGATACTTTATGATATAAAATCACCAGGCTCAATCGCATATCAAAATTTGGCATATTGTATTTTAAACTAAAAAATAAGGAAAAAAATGGCGAAAAAAGGTGGATTAGGGCGCGGACTTAGCGCGATACTTGAAGATGTAGAGCAGGCCTACAGCAAAGAGATCGCAAATTTAAACGACTCTGAGATAGTCGAAGAGATAAATATAGATGAAATTTTACCAAACCCTTACCAGCCAAGGACGCATTTTGACGAAGAGGCTTTAAAAGAGCTAAGTGCCAGCATCAAAAGGCATGGTCTCATACAACCAATAATCGTCATCAAAAAAGATGACGGCTATATGCTAATAGCTGGTGAGCGTAGATACCGTGCTACAAAGATGCTCGGAGCAAGCAAGATAAAGGCGATCATCGCTGATATTAAGTCTCAAAATTTAAGAGAGCTTGCGCTTATCGAAAACATACAACGTGAAAATTTAAATCCAATCGAACTTGCAAAGTCATATAAAGAGCTCATAAATGAGTATAAGATCACGCAAGATGGCTTAGCAAACATCATCCATAAGAGTAGAACCCAGATAACAAATACGATGAGGCTCTTGCTGCTTAGCGATTACACACAAAGACTTTTGCAAGAAGACAAGCTCACGCAAGGTCACGCTAAAGTCATCGTAGGACTTAGTAGTGAAGAAGAAAGAATGGTCGTCGATACGATCATCGGGCAAAAGCTAAGTGTTAGAGATACAGAAATCTTAGTAAAAAAGATAAAGAATAAAGAAGAAGTAAAAGAGTCAAAGCCTCAAATTTCAGAGGAAATGAGCAAAAAATTATCAAATTTACAAGAAATTTTTAAAAATTTAAAGATAAAGACGAAAGTAAAATCTAAAAATTTAATATTAGAATTTAGCGATATTTCACAGGTAGAAGAATTTATCGCTAAGCTAAAATAGAATTACAAATTTATTTTTATTTTTAGTAATTTATTGTAAAATCAGACTTTGATTTGAATATTAAATAAAACTTAATAACAAAATAAGGAGAGTGGATGTTAGAAATAGATGTGCCATTGATGCTTTTAACGGCTATCGTTTTCTTTGTCTTGATCGCCATTTTAAATCCTTTGCTATACAAGCCAATGCTTAAATTTATAGATGACAGAAATGCCTCTATAAAAAATGACGAAGAGAGCACTAGCAAAAATGCAAGCGACTTAAGCGTTCATGAAAAAGAGATCGAAGAGATCATACAAAATGCAAGATCTGAGGCTAACAAAATAAGACAAGAGGCCTTAAATTTGGCAAAAGAAGAGTCTTTAAAAGAGATAAATGCGGTAAAAAGTAGTTTAGAGGCTGATTATAATGAGTTTTTAAACGCTTTAAGCTCTCAAAAAGATAGCCTAAAGGCAGATCTATCAGCTAAACTACCTGAGCTTAGAGCAGCTTTAAATGCTAAGCTCTCTAAAATTTAAAGGAAATTTATGAAGATAAAAATTTTATTTTTTCTAGCACTTCCATTTCTAGCATACGCTAGCGAGCATGGTGGAACAAACTACGACATAGTCGAGAGAACGCTAAACTTCTTACTTTTCTTTGCTATTTTGGTCTATTTTGCTGCTAAGCCACTAAAAGCTCTTTATCAAAGTAGGATCGATAGGATCGCAAATAAGCTTGAGAGCATCCAAGAGAAGCTTCGCGACTCTAAAGCTAAAAAAGATGACGCTCTAAAGCGTGTAGAAGAGGCTAAGCAAAATGCAAATGCCCTAATAGAAACTGCGAAAAAAGAGGCTGTAAATTTAGCTGCTAAAGTTAAAAAAGAGGCTCAAAACGATATCGCAAATATCGAAAAAGGCTATAAAGAGCAAAAAGAATTTGAAGAACGCAAGATGACAAAAGGCGTTGTAAATGAAATTTTGAGCGACATTTTCTCAAGCGATAGCCTAAAAGTCGATCAAAAAGAGCTTGTAAATATCATACTTAAAAAGGTTAGCTAATGAATGAAGTAGTAGCCAAAAAATATGTTAAAGCGATCCTAAGTGATGCAAAGCCGGGTGAACTAAACGCATTTATCGAAAATTTAGTTGAGCTAGCTGCCGCTTTTGGAAGCGATAAATTTAAGAGCATCATAAGCTTGCCAACTCTAAAAGCTGCAAAAAAGGTAGAATTTATACTTTCCCTAGTAAAAAATTCAGACGCCAAATTTGCAAATTTTATAAAGCTTCTTGGTGCGAACAAAAGGCTAGAGCTTATACCTGCGATACTAGACGAGATGAAGATAGAGCAATCTTTGCTTGAAAATACATATCGCGGCGAGGTCATTGGAAATTTTGATCTAAGCGCTGAGCAGCTAAAAGCTTTGGAAGAGAATTTCTCTAAGAAATTTGACTCTAAGATCAAACTTGATGGCTCAAAGAGCGATTACAACGGTGTAAAAGTTGAGTTAGATGATTTAGGTGTCGAGGTAAATTTCTCTATCGACAGACTAAAAAGTCAAATGAGCGAATATATATTAAAAGCAATTTAAAAAGGAGTGAAAGCGTGAGTGCAAAAATTAAAGCTGACGAAATTAGCACGATAATCAAAGAGCGTATTGAAAATTTTGATTTAAGTGTTGATGTAGAAGAGACCGGTAAAGTCATCTCAGTCGCTGATGGCGTTGCTAACGTTTATGGTTTGAAAAACGTTATGGCTGGCGAGATGGTTGAATTTGAAAGCGGCGAAAAGGGTATGGCTCTTAACCTTGAAGAGAGCAGTGTTGGTATAGTTATCCTTGGAAAAACTAGCGGCATTACAGAAGGAAGCTCTGTAAAAAGACTTAAAAAACTTCTACGTGTGCCAGTTGGCGACGCATTGATCGGGCGTGTTGTAAATTCACTCGGTGAGCCAATCGACGCAAAAGGTCCAATCGAAGCTACTGAATCTCGCTTCGTCGAAGAAAAAGCAAAAGGTATCATGGCAAGAAAAAGCGTTCATGAGCCACTTCAAACAGGTATCAAAGCTATCGACGCACTTGTGCCAATCGGTAGAGGTCAAAGAGAGCTAATCATCGGCGACCGCCAAACTGGTAAAACAACAGTTGCTATCGATACTATCATCAACCAAAAAGGTCAAGATGTCATTTGTATCTATGTAGCTATCGGTCAAAAACAATCAACCGTTGCTCAAGTCGTTAAAAAACTTGAAGAATATGGCGCTATGGACTACACGATAGTTGTAAATGCTGGTGCTAGTGACGCAGCTGCGCTTCAATACCTTGCACCATACGCTGGCGTAACAATGGGTGAATACTTTAGAGATAACTCTCGCCACGCGTTAATCATCTATGATGACTTGTCAAAACACGCGGTTGCTTACCGTGAGATGTCTTTGATCTTAAGAAGACCACCAGGTCGTGAAGCTTACCCAGGTGACGTTTTCTACCTTCACTCAAGACTTCTAGAAAGAGCAAGTAAGCTAAATGACGCACTAGGTGCTGGATCTTTAACAGCTTTGCCTATCATCGAGACACAAGCGGGCGACGTTTCAGCTTATATTCCAACAAACGTTATTTCTATTACAGATGGTCAAATTTTCCTTGAGAGCGACCTATTTAACTCAGGTATCCGCCCAGCGATCAACGTTGGTCTTTCTGTATCTCGTGTCGGTGGTGCAGCTCAGATCAAAGCTATCAAGCAAGTTTCTGGTACGTTAAGACTAGACCTTGCTCAGTACCGCGAACTACAAGCCTTTGCTCAGTTTGCAAGTGACCTTGATGAGAGCTCAAGAAAGCAACTAGAGCGTGGTCAAAAGATGGTTGAAGTACTAAAACAACCTCCATATTCTCCGCTTCCAGTTGAGAATCAAGTAGTTATAATATTTGCTGGTGCTAAGGGATATTTAGATGATGTTGCAACTGCAAATGTAACAAAATTTGAAGCAGAGCTATATCCATATATCGAGGCAAAATACCCTGAAATTTTTGAGCAGATCAGAACTAAAAAAGTTCTTGATAAAGAAGTAGAAGAAATTTTACATAAAGCGTTGAAAGATTTTAAAGCGACTTTTGCCGCTAACTAGGGCTAAGATATGTCAAATTTAAAAGATATAAAACGAAAGATCAAGAGCGTCCAGAATACTCAAAAGACGACGCGTGCGATGAAACTTGTTTCAACAGCAAAGCTTCGCAAAGCTGAAGAGGCTGCACGCTACTCTAGAGTTTACGCACTTAAGATCAATGAGGTTTTATCGGAGATAGCTTATAAGATCAATCAATACGCTTCAGTTATGACTGAGAGTAAATTTTTTAACACAACAAAGAGTGTAGAAAAGGTTGATATTATATTCGTTACCGCTGATAAAGGGCTTTGCGGTGGCTTTAATGTCCAGACTATAAAGACAGTTAGGCGCATGATCGATGAGCTAAAAGCTAAAAAGATCAAAGTTAGACTAAGAGCTGTTGGTAAAAAAGGCATTGAATTTTTCAATTTCCAAGGCGTTGAACTACTTGAGACTTATGTCGGAGCTAGCTCTTCTCCTACATATGAAAAAGCTCAAAAGATCATAAAAGACGCTATTGATGACTTTACAAACGGCATAACAGATAAGGTTGTGCTAATACACAATGGCTATAAAAATATGATTTCTCAAGAGATTAGAGTAAATGATATTGTGCCTATTGAGCCGTCTAAGATAGTTGCGGTTGAGACAAATTCTTTGATGGAATTTGAGCCAGAGGACAACTATACTAAAATTATGGATGAATTGCTCAATAAATATTTTGAGTATAGTATGTATTATGCTTTAGTTGACTCTTTAGCGGCTGAGCACAGCGCTAGAATGCAAGCTATGGATAATGCAACAAACAATGCTAAACAACGTGTCAAACAGTTAAATCTTGCTTACAACAAAGCAAGACAAGAGTCTATTACCACTGAGCTTATCGAGATCATCAGTGGTGTTGAATCAATGAAATAAAAGGAGTATGAATGAAGGGTGTTATTAGTCAAGTTATGGGCCCTGTGGTCGATGTTGACTTTAATGACTACTTGCCGAAGATCAATGAAGCTATCGAAGTTTTCTTTGAGGTTGAGGGCAAGAAACATAAACTAATATTAGAAGTTGCTGCTCACCTAGGTGATAATAGAGTTAGAACGATCGCTATGGATATGAGCGAGGGTCTGACTCGTGGCTTAGAGGCTAAAGCGCTTGGTGCACCTATAAGTGTGCCAGTTGGCGAAAAAGTTTTGGGTAGAATTTTTAACGTAGTTGGCGATTTAATCGACGAGGGCGAGGGTATAAATTTTGATAAGCACTGGTCTATCCACCGCGATCCTCCTCCATTTGAAGAACAAAGTACAAAGAGTGAAATTTTCGAAACTGGTATCAAGGTAGTTGATCTTCTAGCTCCTTATGCAAAGGGTGGTAAAGTTGGTCTATTTGGTGGTGCTGGTGTTGGTAAAACAGTTATTATTATGGAGCTTATCCACAACGTTGCATTTAAACATAGCGGTTACTCTGTATTTGCAGGCGTTGGTGAGAGAACTCGTGAAGGAAACGACCTTTATCACGAAATGAAAGAAAGTAACGTTTTGGATAAAGTTGCCTTGTGCTATGGCCAAATGAACGAGCCACCAGGAGCAAGAAACCGTATCGCGCTAACTGGTCTTACAATGGCTGAGTACTTCCGTGATGAGATGGGACTTGACGTTTTGATGTTTATCGATAACATCTTCCGTTTCTCTCAATCAGGTGCAGAGATGTCAGCTCTACTTGGGCGTATCCCGTCAGCTGTTGGTTATCAACCAACTCTTGCAAGTGAAATGGGTAAATTCCAAGAGAGGATTACATCAACTAAAAAAGGTTCGATTACCTCTGTTCAAGCTGTTTATGTTCCAGCTGACGACCTTACAGACCCGGCTCCTGCAACTGTTTTTGCTCACCTTGACGCTACAACAGTTCTTAACAGATCGATCGCAGAAAAAGGTATCTATCCAGCTGTTGATCCACTTGATTCAACATCAAGAATGCTCGATCCTCAAATTTTAGGAGCAGATCACTATAAAGTAGCTCGCGGCGTTCAAGCTGTGCTTCAAAAATATAAAGACCTTCAAGATATCATCGCTATCCTTGGTATGGACGAGCTTAGCGAAGAAGATAAGCTAACAGTTGATAGAGCAAGAAAGATAGAAAGATTCTTGTCTCAGCCATTCTTCGTTGCTGAAGTATTTACAGGTAGCCCTGGCAAATACGTAAGTCTTGACGAAAATATCGCTGGCTTTAAGGGAATTTTAGAAGGTAAATATGATCATCTACCAGAAGCAGCATTTTATATGGTTGGAAATATAGATGAGGCTTTAGCTAAAGCTGAAAAACTTAAGGCTTAAATTTAAAAAGGAAGCGTAATGGATAAATTACATTTAGAGATCGTAACTCCTCAAGGTCAGATATTTAATGATGACGTGAGTAGTGTAGTGCTTCCAGGTAGCGAGGGTGAGTTTGGTGTTTTGCCAAACCACGCCTCATTAATATCTCTTTTAAAAGCAGGTATTATAGATATAGAAGATAAGCATAAAAAGCATGATGTAGTTGCTATTAACTGGGGCTATGCAAAGATCGATGAGGGCAAAGTAGTTATATTAGCTGACGGTGCGGTCTATGTCTCTGGCAACAGCGAAAGTGAGCTTGCAAATTCATTAGAAGCTGCTAGAAATTTGATAGAGAGTATGAGCAGTGATACAAATGCTTTTGCAGCAACTATATCAAAAATGGAAAATGTAGTGAGAGCAAGATAAGTGGGCGGAATAGATATATTTTTAAATTACATTCAAAGAAGTAGTTTTATTACAATTATAGTTTTAACTTGGTTGTCAATATATTTTATAGTTAGTTTTACAATTCTTTTTTCAAGAATGGCTGGCATAGGAGCTTGGCAAAAACGCGAGCAAAATGCGCTTGAAGCACTACTTATGGGCGCTAAAAATATACCAAATGACTCATCTTTAAAGAAGTGTGCAAGTGGTAGAATTTCAAAAGAAAAGCTAAATGTTTGCATAAGCATTGCCGAAAAAAATGCTACAAGTGGGCTTACATGGCTTAGCGTAATAGCTTCTACTTCTCCATTTATCGGTCTTTTTGGAACAGTCGTATCTATCTTGGAGACATTTTCGCAGCTAGGAAATGGTGCAGGCTCATCTCTTGGAGTTATAGCCCCAGCTATTTCAGAAGCGCTTGTCGCTACTGGATGCGGAATTTTTGTTGCCATACCAGCATATACATTTAACTTGCTTATAAAAAGAAAAGCTTACGAATTAATGAGCGTTATCGAGCGTCAAGCTGACGTTATGATAGCACTTAAAAAAGATGACGAGACGTTATAGATGGCTCTTAAATTTGACGACGAAACACCAGAGTTAAACATAACGCCTCTTGTTGATATCATGCTTGTTTTGTTGGCTATTTTAATGGTTACAATGCCAACTATAACATATCAAGAAGATATAACATTGCCAGATGGCTCAAAGGCAAAAACATCTACGTCTAAACAAAAAGATCTTATAGTGTCTATAAATGCACAAGGACAAGTTAGAATAGATCAAAGTACAATGAGTCTTGCTGAACTTCCAGATAACATTGCACTAATGAGTGCAAAATATGACAAAACCTCGCCTATATACATAAAGGCTGATAAAAATTTAAAATACGATGATGTTATGTTTGTATTAAAGACTTTAAAAGGTGCTGGTTTTAATAAAGTAGCTTTAGAGACAAACGGTTAAGATGCCTAATAAAGTTAAATTTCCAACGCTTAGTTCGTTTTTTGTGGCGTTTTGCATTTACATTATCATTGTGCTTGCTTTGTTTATAAAGCTTACTTTTTTTAGCGAACCTCCTAAAAAATATACTGATGACAAAGATGCTATTATGGATGTAGTTATGGTTGATAGAGAAGTTGATCAAACCATAAAAGCGCCAAAACAAGCAAAAGAGGTCGTAAAAGAGACAAAACCAGAACCTAAAAAAGAGTCAGAAGAAGATAAACAAGAGACTACAAATAAACCTGTTGTGCCAGATGAGCCATTGCCAACCCCAAGCTTGCCAACTCCTCCAAAAGAAGAGCCAAAACCTGAGCCTAAAAAACCAGAACCAAAGCCTGAAATCCCAAAACCTAGTGAAGAGCCTAAAGAGGATGTCAAGCCAGAGCCAAAACCTGAGCCTAAACCTACGCCAAAGCCAGTTGAAAAGCCAAAACCAAAAGAGCCAAATATAAAAGATCTCTTTAGCGACATAGACTCGACTAAGCTTAAAAAAGATGATGGTATAAAAAAGGCTGAAAATAAAGTACAAAGTCGCAAAAAAAGCGAGGCTTCTAGCTCAAAAGCTGCAAAAGAGGCTAGCGACATCATCAAAAGCCTAAAGATAGATCAAAATCCAACAGCTCCAAAGTCACAAATGACAGGCACTTATGATCCGTTGATGGGGGCCATAACAAAGCAAATTCAAAGAAGATGGCAAAGCTATAAAGCTGACTCTGCAAACCTTGCCAAAGTAAAAGTTATGATAGATCAGAGTGGAAATTTTAGCTATGAAATTTTAGAGCTATCATATAATGAAGAGTTTAATGCAAAGGTTAGAGAGTGCCTGGAAAAGCTTACTGCAGAGAAATTTCCATTTAATCCAGATAAGAGCACTACTTTTGATTTAAGTTTAGAAGATAGAATAGACAAAAAATTATAAATTTACGGAGTAGAGATGAAGAAAATTTTTCTTTTTTTGTGCGTTGCTCTAGGGCTTTATGCTGCTGATGCGACCATATCTGTTGTAAACCAAGGTGTTGCTTTGCCAAAGATAGCTTTGCAAGATGCAACTACAGCTGTTAGTGATGCAGGCTTTAAAGATAAATTCTTTAAGATCATGCTAGGTGACTTGAAAGTTAGCTCTGACTTTGAGGTTATCGAAGATCACGTGCCTTCAACCTATGAGGGAACAGCAGCTACAAATACAATGAGCGACAAAGGTGTTGAGCTTATCTTTAGATATGCTCTTGAGGGCTCTATGGGCTCACCTCTTACTTTAAGAGTAAAACTCATCGATGCAAAGACTGCAACTACAAGGTATGAGAGAGTATATAACATGCCTGATGGTGCAAAGTACCCATTTTTGGCACACAAAAGTATAGTTGAGCTAACAAATGAGCTAAATTTACCACCAGTTGGCTGGATGGAGAAATTTATCATCCTAGCTAAATACACTTCAGCTCGCCAAAGTTCTATTATAGTGGCTGATTACACACTTACGTATCAAAAGACAATCGTAAGTGGCGGTCTAAATATCTTCCCTAAATGGGCAGGCGCTGATCAGAGTAAATTTTACTATACATCTTATGTAAATAACAGGCCAACTTTGTTTAGATATGACCTAAATTCAGGTACAAAAACAAAGATAATAGATAGTATGGGTATGCTTATAGCATCTGATGTTAGTAAAGATGGAAGTAAAATTCTATTAACTATGGCTCCAAAAGATCAACCAGATATTTTCATCTATAATACAGGTAGCAAAAAATTAACTCAGATCACAAACTATCCAGGCATTGATGTAAATGGAAATTTCGTAGATAATGACAGCAGAATAGTTTTTGTCTCAGATAGACTTGGATATCCAAACATCTTTGCAACACCTGCAACTTCAGGCGGAAGTGTTGAGCAAATGGTATTTCATGGCAAAAACAATAATTCAGTAAGCACTTTTGAAAACTATGTAGTTTATTCAAGTAGAGAGGCTAGTGGTGGCTTTAATATCTATCTAATCTCAACTCAAACAGACTTTATCCGTCAGCTTACAGCAAATGGTAAAAATAACTATCCAAGATTTTCAAGTGATGGTCAAAGTGTCGTTTTTATCAAAGAACTTGGCGGTCAAAGCTCGCTTGGCGTTGTTAGATTAAATGAGAACAGAAGTTTCCAATTTCCACTAAAAGTAGGTAAAATTCAATCTATTGATTGGTAATATTCTGGTAATATTTAAAAAAAATATGTTATAATTCGACCAAATTTTTCAAAAAGGATATGGAATGAAAAAAGTAGTTCTAGCAAGTGTTGCAGTTGCAACTTTATTGTTGAGCGGTTGTAGCTCTAAAAACCCTGAAGTTGATATGAATGCAAATTCAAATCAATCTGCAGATAACTCAGGTAGCATGAGTGATGCTGATAGATTAGCAGCTCTTATCGCTAACATCGAGAGCCAAGTTAAAAGTGTATACTTTGACTTTGATAAATTTAATATCAAAGCTGATCAACAAGGTGTTGTTAGCTCAAATGCATCAGTATTTAACCAAGCTGACGCTCAAGCTCTTTCTATAAAAGTAGAAGGTAACTGCGACGAGTGGGGTACAGATGAGTATAACTATGCTCTTGGTCTAAAACGTGCTAAAAGTGCTAAAGACGCTCTTGTAAGAAATGGCGTTAGCGCTGATAGAATCGCTGTAGTAAGCTTTGGCGAAAGCAACCCAGTTTGTACAGACAAAACAAAAGCTTGCGACGCTCAAAATAGACGTGCAGATTTCAAAGTACTTCCTTAATCTGTAAGTAATAATGAATAAAAAAATAATCATTGCGGCTCTTCTTGGAGCCGCTTTCTCTATAGGCTCAGCTCAAGAAGTTTCAGCATTTGACGCAGGTAATATGGATAGCGCAAATCCATACGGACTAACAGATGATGAAAAGGCAACTCTAAGCAACAAAAGAAGCGTTCAAAATATCGAAGAAAACATGGATAATGTTTCAGAGCAACTTCAAGGTTTGCAAAGCTTGATCGAGAGCATGAGTGCTAGGATGAACAAGCTTGAGCAAAGAATGAACGATATCGAAACCAAAGTCAATGGCGGTATAAGCGATTCTGGTGTAAGTTTGACATCATTAAAAGCTTATGTTGATGAGACTAGAGATATACAAGATAAAAACTATAAAAATATTACTGCTGCCTTAAATAAATTAGGTGCAATAATGGATAAAAACGCTGCTCAACCAAAGCAAAATGCAAATGCAAAACAACAAAATAAGCCAACTTCAAATTTTAGTGGCAAAAGCGACAAAGACATTTTAGCTGATGGCATTAAGCTTTTAAATTCTGGCAATAGCACAGAAGCAGCTGAATATTTTGAATATTTAAATAAAAAAGGCTATAAAACTGGTGCTTCAAATTATTATCTAGGTGAAGTTGCTTATAGTCAAAAATCATACAGCACAGCCATACAATACTATAAAAAAAGTATACAAAGTGAAGATAAGGCTGATTACACTCCAAAACTTTTGTATCACACAGCTATAAGCTTTGATAAGATCGGTGATACTCAAAGTGCCAACAGGTTTTATAAGGCTTTAAAAGTAGGCTATCCAGATAGCAAAGAAGCCAAAGCCGCTCCCAACAGAAACTAAAATTTACTCTTTTTTAGATATAATCTCACATTAATCAAAACTAAATTCCAAGGAGATTATTGTGAGTAAAGATCAAGTTATAACAATGTTTTATGAACTAAAAGACGCTAATACTGGCGAAATTTTAGAGTCAAATATGCAAGAAGGTGGTCAAATTTCTTTTATTACAGGACATGGCCATATTATAGAAAAGCTTGAAGAAGAAGTTAGCAAACTAAAATCAGTCGACAAAGCTACTATAAATATCAAAGCAGCTGAGGGTTGCGGCGAATACAATAAAGATGCCATCCAGTCACTTCCAAAAGAGCAATTTGCTGGTATAGACCTACATGAAGGCATGGAGCTTTTTGGTCAAAACGAAGATGGCTCAAGTGTTCGCGTCATCGTTAAAGAGATCAAAGATGATGAAGTAACAGTTGATTTTAACCACCCATACGCTGGCAAAGACTTGCTATTTAATGTTGAAATTTTAGAAGTTAGAGACGCAACTGAAGATGAAAAAGCAACTGGCATGGTAGCAGGCGCTCACACTTGCGGTTGTGGAGGACATGATCATGATCACGAGCATGAGTGCTGCGGCGGTCACGGACATGGCGAAGGTGGTTGCGGTTGCGGCGGTCATGGACATCACCACCACTAAGAAGTCAAAATGAAGAAATTTGCTTTTATTTTTGCGGGTCAAGGCTCGCAAAGTGTTGGCATGGGGAAAGATTTTTATGAAAATTTCTCTTCGGCAAAACTTCTATTAAATGACGCTTGCAACGACACAGGCATTGATTTTGAAGAGCTTTTATTTACTCAAAACGACAAGCTAGATAAGACAGAATTTACTCAGCCTGCCATCGTTTTAAACTCGCTTATGAGCTATCTAGCTTTTAGTGAGCGCATAAAAGCTAAGCCAGAATTTGGCTTAGGTCACTCTCTAGGAGAATTTACAGCCCTTGCGGTTAGTGGCGCATTTAGCTTTGTTGAAGCGATTAGACTTGTAAATTTACGTGGTAAATTTATGCAAGAAGCCTGCGTTGGTAAAGATGCTGGCATGATGGTAGTGCTTGGACTTAGCGACGAGTTCGTTGAGGGAATTTGTAAAGAAGCTCAGGATGAGAGCTTGCAAATTTACGCTGCGAACTACAACTGCGATGGTCAGATAGTTGTAGCTGGCGTGAGGGCTGACCTTGCTAAATACGAAGCAAAATTTAAAGAAGCAGGTGCAAAAAGAGCGATGCTTTTAAACATGTCAGTAGCTAGCCACTGCCCGATGCTTGAGCCTGCTAGCGTCAAACTAGCAAGTGAGCTTGAGGGCGTTGTGGCTGAGAATTTTGCCCCAGTCGTTTCAAACGTAAATGCAAAAATTTACACTGATAAAAACGAAGCGCTAGTGCTTTTAAAAGAGCAGCTAACGCATCCAGTTCGCTACAAACAAAGCATCAAAAACTATGAAAACGAGGTTGATTGCTTTATCGAACTAGGTGCTGCGACACTAAAAGGCATAAACAAAAAGATCACAGAAAAACCGACATACAGCGTCACTGACATGGCGAGCCTTGAAGAGGTTGTGAAGATTTTGGAGGAGAGATGATAGCGATACTTGGAGCGATGCAAGAGGAGATAACGCCGATCCTTGAGATGGTTGGCGAGTATAAAAGTACCGAATATGCAAATAATAAATTTTATGAGGCAAACTACAAAGGCAAAGACCTAGTCATCGCCTACTCGAAGATCGGCAAGGTAAATGCGGCGATAACTGCGACCTTGATGATAGAGAAATTTAAGGCTTCAAAGCTGCTTTTTACAGGCGTTGCTGGCTCACTTGATGAGAGCTTAAAGATAGGCGATATGCTATATGCCACTAGCCTTGTGCAGCACGACCTTGACATCACGGCGTTTGGTCATCCATACGGCTTTGTGCCAGGGACTAGCATCTTTGTAAAAAGCGATGAAAGTCTAAATGAGCTAGCCAAAAATGTCGCTAGCAAAAAGGGCATGAGTTTAAATTCAGGCATCATCGCAACTGGCGATCAGTTCATCTGTGACAACGAGAAAAAAGAGTGGATCAAAAAGATATTTAACGCAAGCGCTACCGAGATGGAGGGTGCGAGCGTTGCGCTAGTTTGCGAGACGCTTGGCGTGCCATTTTTCATCCTTAGAGCCATCAGCGACGGAGCTGGCAATGAGGCTGAATTTGACTTTGATAAATTTTTACAAGACTCAGCAAACGTCAGCGCTAAATTTATCCTAGAAATGGTGGAGAGCTTATGATAGAGCTTAGCAAGAGACTGCTTAGGCAAGTTGGTCAGACAAACGCTAGATATAAGATGATAGAGGGCGGAGATAAGATATTGCTTGGCCTTAGCGGTGGCAAAGATAGTCTCGCGCTCGCTCACGTGCTAAAGCACATCCAAAATGTCACGCCTGAGAAATTTGAGTTTAAGGCGGTAACGCTAAGCTACGGCATGGGTGAGGACTACGCATATCTTACCAAGCACTGCAACGAGCATGGCATAGAGCACGAGGTGATAGATAGCTCGATATTTGAGATATCAAAAGAGAAGATCCGCAAAAATTCTAGCTTTTGTAGCTTTTTCTCGCGCATGAGAAGAGGGTATCTTTACACCTATGCGCTAAAGCACGGTTTTAACAAGCTCGCGATCGCTCACCACTTGGACGATGCAGCAGAGAGCTTTTTTATGAATTTCACCTACAATGGCGCGCTTAGGACGCTTGCTCCAAAATACAAAGCAAAAAATGGCATCGTCGTGATCAGGCCATTTATCTTTGTGCGTGAGAGACAGCTTCGCGAAAATGCGATTAAAAATGAGCTAAGAGTTGTTGGCGATGAGGCGTGTCCTGCTATGAGATTTGACGTGAAGATGCCACACGCTAGATATGAGACCAAGCAGCTTCTAGCAAATTTAGAGAAAGAAAATCCAAAGCTCTTTACATCGCTTAAAGCAGCATTTGAAAACATCCACACAGATACATTTTTTGGTATCAACGAAGGCAGTGAAGAGTAAATTTAACTCTTCATTTTTGCCCTTAAAGATAAATTTAAAACCAAATTTCTTACAACCGCCCAAAAGTCACAACTCATTTTAAAGCAGGAACGCTCCTTGCTTATTAAATATAAATTTGATAAGCAAGGATGAAAAATGAGCATTTTTAGTGTTAGCACGCAAAAGTATAGCTCAGTAGCTACTGAGGCAAAAGCAAGGAAACTTCAAAAAGAGCAGTCTGAAAGTGTCAAATTTCAAAACGCTCTTGCAAATAATGAAAAAACAAAAGACATTGCACAAAATTTGACACACTTCTCCTAAATAAACCCAACAAATATGAACTAAAACCAGAGTTTGTTTTCTAGAAAAAGTATAGGAAATGGTAGGTAAGTTTATATAT
>NZ_CABPVA010000001.1:714316-748773 GCF_902460595.1 Campylobacter concisus | reverse complement strand
CTATTTTATCACAAAAGTAAATATATAATTAATAATAATTTAAGTTTAAGAAAGACAAAATATCGTCTATATAGTTTACATTAAGGAGGTAAAAAAATGAAAAGAATTTTAGTTTTACTTGTAGTTCTATTTTCTATTGGATTTTCCAAAGATCTTACTGAATTAGGATACGAAGCTTACAATAAAGGTGACTACCAAAAAGCAGCTGAATTATGGCAGAAAGCTTGTGATAGTGGAGAGGCTTGGGGTTGCGCTATCTTAGGGGTTTTATACCAAAACGGTCAAGGTGTAAAACAGGATTACCAAAAAGCAGCCCAGCTTTATCAAAAAGCTTGTGATGAGGGAGATGTTGTGAGTTGCTCTAACTTAGGGCTTTTATACCAAACCGGTCAAGGTGTAAAACAAAATTACCAAAAAGCAGCCCAGCTTTATCAAAAAGCTTGTGATGGGGGAAGTGCTGAGGGTTGCTCTAACTTAGGGCTTTTATACCAAAACGGTCAAGGTGTAAATCAAGATTACCAAAAAGCAACCCAGCTTTATCAAAAAGCTTGTGGTGGGGGAATTGCTGAGAGTTGCTCTAACTTAGAGCTTTTATACCAAAACGGTCAAGGTGTAAATCAAGATTACCAAAAAGCAGCCCAGCTTTATCAAAAAGCTTGTGATAGTGGAGATGCTTTGGGTTGCTATAATTTAGGGGTTTCATACGAAGACGGTCAAGGTGTAAATCAAGATTACCAAAAAGCAGTCCAGCTTTATCAAAAAGCTTGTGATAGTGGAATTGCTGAGGGTTGCTCTAACTTAGGGCTTTTATACCAAAACGGTCAAGGTGTAAAGCAGAATTACCAAAAAGCAGCCCAACTTTATCAAAAAGCTTGTGATGGGGGAAGTGCTGTGGGTTGCTCTAACTTAGGGGTTTTATACGAAAACGGTCAAGGTGTAAGGCAGAATTACCAAAAAGCAGCCCAACTTTATCAAAAAGCTTGTGATGGGGGAAGTGCTGTGGGTTACTTTAACTTAGGGGTTTTATACGGAAACGGTCAAGGTATAAGACAAAATTTTTCCACTGCAAAACAATATTTTGGCAAGGCTTGTGATTTGGGACTTCAGCCAGGATGTGATAATTACAAAAAGCTAAACGAAAAAGGCTATTAAAAATTAATTAATATGAGATGTTCTTTTCTATTGTTAGACAACTACGAGACGCTTTTAAAAGAAGAATGGAATCCGACCTAGGCGGTTGGTAAAATTTAAGCAGCCTGCAATATAAATTTGTAGGCTGCTGATTTCAAAGGAATTGAAAATGATAACTAGCATAAACGGACTTAGCAACACATCGATACAAGAAACCACTATCCAAAAAGAAAATATACCTAAAGATACCAAAGATGATGAAAAGGCCAAAATAGAAGCTTTATGGTATGGTCCAGTTGGAAAGAGCATAAAAGAGATTATTGACATAGACGAAAATGAAGATAATTGGGTTGCAAAAACGATAAGCAAAATAGATAATATGCTTTCTAAGCGTTACAATACCGAACAAGATCGCAACGCCATGTCGATGAAACAGCCAAAAACTTTAGAAGAAGCAAAAGATCAAGTCCTTATAATGTATTCTGATATATTAAAGGAAAACTCTGTTGATGGCAAGCCAACCATGATGGGCAAACTAATAGGTCTTGGCACAAAAGAAGAGGAGGCTGACCTAAGAGCTTTTATGGATAGCATGTCTTCTCTTTATCCAAATGAAAACAAGGAGTCGCTTAGTCTTTTAGATAGAACCGACCTAAGCATAGATGAATTTAAAACATTATTTGCCAAAGCAAGAGAGAAAGCTACAAAGGATGTTGAAGAACAAAGAAAGCAGATAATCAAAGAAGAGCAAGAATACAATGCAAATTTTGCTAAAGAGCAAGATGATAAGACATTTAAACCTATGCAGGTTAAGAAGAAGTATGAGACCTATGATATAAACAAGGATCAAAAATTTCTCTATGCAAGAGAGCTTTTAAATTTCAAAGAAAAAAGAGGCATAGATGTCTTAGAACTTATGCAAAAGATAGATAAGAAGCAAATTTTAAATAAGATGGCTTGATAGGTAAAGCAGAACGACCTTGTCATAGGGGTAACTTAGTGGCGGCTTGCGCTAAATACAAAGATAAATTCAAACCTTTTTATCGACAACCTTTTTACCATTTTCTTCAAGCTTTTGCATGATACGAAGCACGTCGATACCTCGTTCTCTCTCAAGTTCTTGAAGCTTAAGTAAAAACGAGAATTTCTCATCCTTAGTAATGTCATAAGTTTCAGTGTTTTTGCTTTCAGCTTGGATGGGAGTAAATTTTTTCTCTTTGGTGTCGTCTTTTTCTTCTTCAACGCTCTCTATATCCTGAAGACCTTTTTCATTCATCTCTTTTAGTATATTGACAGCATTTTTGGCATCTTCGCCAGATAAAGTTATGTTAAACCGCTCTTTTAATGCATATTTAGCCCACTCCTCTTTAAACTCATCAACGCTCATATCGCTATCAAGCAGATCAACAGTCCTTGAGTTTTGCATAAATAGCAGCTGGCGATTGCCACGATATTCATTTAAAAATTCATTTACAGTATATGGGGTATCTCTTAAAAGCTTTGGCTTATCATTGTCTGGTTTTGCTTGCTGACCTTGTATATACTCTACAAACAAACCCTTACTTTCATTTATGAAATTTTTAAGATCTGATAACTGCTCGCTTGTAAAATCAGGATCATAGCCTCTGAGCTTTCCTATGATAGTGACTTTTGCTTCATTGCCTTTTGTAAAGCCAGATAGTGGATATATATGTCTATCATAAGACGCAGTTTGAGCTTTTCTATCAAGCCTTGCATACTTAGAAAATGTCATACCATATCCCATATCGTTACTAAGTATTTCGTTTATATCGTTAAATTTAAACCCCATCTCACTAGCTATGTGCTCTCTAGACAGATAAGGATAAGGCGAGCTAGAAATTTGCATTTTACTATCCTTAGTAAGTTTTAAACTACTCAACTATTTTTCAAAATTTGTTTTAGTGAAAATTTCTTAGTTTGTAAATCGACCTTTTAATAATTTAGTTTATATATGACTTCTCTCTACACAAAATGCTCCCCTATTGATAAAATTTTCGGCACAACTTTTGCTTACTCTTTGAAGCTAAATTTCAAGGAGTAAGCTATGAAAGTCTCTTATAACTCCATCTTAACAAAACAGCACTACCAAAAACAGACAAAAAGCGAAGGCTTTGCAAATTTCTTGCCTAACACTCCAAATATAAATTCGATCAGCCAAACCACTATTCCTAAAAATGACTTTGTTTCATCTAGTAGTATCGACTCTCTTTATCAGGCCAAATTTACTTCACAAGAGGGTTATGGATATAGTGTAGATGCTAAAGGATTTATGGGAGCTGACTTTAACAAAGCTGCAGGCTTGCCACAGGACTTTAAAATCCACAAAAGCACACTTGATGCGATAGTGCTACACAATCAAAAACATCCAAACTATACAAATTCTATAATGGAAACAAAAAAAGATAACCAACTCTTTGGAGAGGATAGCTTTGCAAATATCGATCTAGCAAATACTATAAAGCAATACTATAAAATTTTTGATCAAATTTCAGCTGGAGTTATTAGTAAGGGTAAAGAGTTTTACTCAAATGAAGATCTAGCAAAGATGCCAAAGGGCTACTTTTCAAAAGATAAAAAAATGGATCATTTCGAATACCTAATGGGTAGGATGACTAGCGATGAGCTAGATGGACTAACCGATAGAAGCAATGAAAAGATAACTCATATCTTTAGGACAGCCCAAGACGCAGAAGATGCACATAGGTTATGGGATGATCTAAGCGATATAAATGTAGAAGTCAATGGAAATTTCCTTGACTTCTCTCCAGAAGTGATGACAACTGAGCATACTATCCCTTATATGTGGGTTAGTAGCGCTGGATATGACTTCAAGCCTGATATGTCTGTATATGACAATGAACAAGGCTATACAAAGGAGCAAATCTTTGTGGCATTTTTAAAAAATGAGCAAGGTCTTGCACTGCAAGGTGGCACAACAAGGATAACTGACGAGGCTCTTAATGTATATAGAGACACACTCATACTTACAAAACAAGATAGAAGCGAGATAGGCATACCAAAGGCTTATTATGATGAGATACTATCTGGTAAAAAAGATCTAAAAGATATACTAGCCAGGATTTTAAAGCTTAGAAATTTAGAGCTTAAAAAAGATCAAACGCTTGAGGGGCTAGCAAGCAAGATAATGGATGTTTTAAAAGAATTTGATGAGAGGACGAAGGTAAAAGCCTAAAGTCCGTCAAGTAAAATTTTATAAAGGCGGTTTATCTCATCGTCATTTAGCTCGATCGTGCTTTTTGTATCAAATAAATTTTTGATCTTGCTAGCGTCAAATTCGCTCCTATCAAGGCAGTGCTTGTGAGAGGGCAAAAAGCCACGAGTTAGGCATAGCTCGCTTTCTATCTCCTCGTCGCAGATAAAGCACTCAAGCTCGCTGTGAAGCCTGCCTTCAAACTCTAAAATTTTGACGTAGCTTTCGATGATAAGGCGTTTTGGATTTTGCAGCTGCATCTGTTTGGCACAGCGATCAAGCTCGTTAAAGTAAATTTCATCGAGCTGCTCGACCTCTTTTAGATGATCATAAAGTAGGCGCATAAACTGCTGCCAAATGATGAGCTTGTCACGCTCTAGCAGCCACTTAAAGCCAAGATGAAGTATGCTTCTAAGCTTTGGTAGAAATTTCGCCTCTTGCTCGAGCTCAAAGTCGATCTTGTAGCCAGTCATGATGTTTGAGTGGCGTGCGCCAAAAAATCTATATGACTTTACGAGCAAATTTGGCGTTAGCACAAAGACTAAAAGGTCCTCATCTCTGACCTTTTGCACGCGCAGGATGTAGCCTTGCATCTAGGCAAAAAACTCCCTTATGTGCTCTCTCATCGCTGTCACGTCTTTGATGAAATTTACATCGTTTCTAAAGGTTGTTGCGCCGTCTATGCCCTTGCTGTATTGGTGGAGGTGCTTTCTAAATATGCAAAGTCCGTGCTCGCCGTAGTGCTCGATCATCGCATCAAAGTGAGCTAGTATGATCTTTTGCTTTAGCGCCTTATCCACGCTAGTTTTGGTCTTTATCTCGTGAAATATCCAAGGGTTGCCGATGCTTGCTCTGCCGATCATTAGGGCGTCACATTTTGTGAAATTTAAAATTTCATCTGCATTTTGCGCGTTTATATCACCATTTGCAACGACTGGGATTTTCACGCTCGCTTTTACTCTAGCGATCGCTTCGTAATCAACCTTTGCGCTGTATCCGCCAGCTCTGGTGCGCCCATGCACTGCGATGTAGTTTGCGCCGGCTTCTTCGCAGGCTTTTGCTATCCTTTCTTCGTTTTTGTCGTTAAAGCCAAGTCTAAATTTAACGCTTAGGCTCTTCTTGTTTGAGACGCTTTTTATGGCTTCGATTATGCTTTGAAGTTTGTCAAGATCATTTAGTAAAGCTGATCCCGCGCCTTGTCTAACGACCTTTGGCACGGGGCAGCCGCAGTTTAGATCGAGCCCGTAAATTCCATCAAATTTATTGATTATCTGCACGGCTTTTTTTA
This sequence comes from Campylobacter concisus, assembly GCF_902460595.1. Classification (GTDB taxonomy): domain Bacteria; phylum Campylobacterota; class Campylobacteria; order Campylobacterales; family Campylobacteraceae; genus Campylobacter_A; species Campylobacter_A concisus_BL. Next base: position 743,122 of record NZ_CABPVA010000001.1, on the reverse strand, counting down.
AATTTTCTATATCACTGCCAGCTATCTGGACGACGTAGGGCTCTTCGTTTGGGGATTTTTTAAGCATTTCAAGAGTTTTGTCGCTGCTCTCATAGACCAGGGCATTTGCACTGATCATCTCGCTAACAGTGACATCGCAGCCAAATTTCTTGACGACGCTTCGTAACGGCAGGTCAGAAAAGCCAGCAAGTGGCGCTAAGAAAAGTGGCTTTTTACTAAAGTCTATCATTTAAAAAATAGCGAGCTAGGCACCATTTTACCGTTATCTCGTAAAAATAGTAAAACCTTTATCTCTTTAAACTCATCAGGGTCGCTACCCTCGATGGCTTCTCTTACTTTATCAAGCATCTGAAGCTCAAATAACGCATATACGTAGGCTTCATCAGCGTCAGCATGGATGCTTTTTAGCTTCTCAAAGATGCCGATAAACGCATCTGGTTTTAGTTTATTTTTAAGCATTATGGCTGCTTTGTCGTATTGTGCTTTTGTCACTTTTGCGTTGTTTAAAAGATCAAAAATTTCATCACTACTTAGGTCGATCTCATCATTTACAAAACGCGTGATAATGGTCATTATATCTTCGCTTGCAAGCTCAGGATCGATTTTTTTGATCTCACTAAATGAAGCTGTTTTTATGAGCTTATCGAAGGCTGCCTTTTTAAGGCTCTCGTTTTGTTCTTGGTTTTTAAGCACGTCAAGATAGTAAGTAGGTAGCTGCTCGATCTTGTTTAGCTCGTTTAGGATGTTTAGCTTGCTATCTTTTGCTAGCCTAAATTTCTTTAGATCGACGATCTCTTTGTTTTTTATGTTTTTTATGGTTTGTAAGATATTGTTTATCTCGCCGTCATCAACGCCAACATCTTTAAGCTCGCCTACTGGTGAGATAGAGCGAGTGAGCTGTGAGGCGATCTTGTAAGTGTCGGTTTTGAAGTCTTTGTTGCTCTCAAAGCCAAGAAGCGTCTCTTTTGCAAGATCTTTGTAGAGTTGGCTATCTTTTTTTATCCATTTTTTATATCTATAAAAGGCGTATCCATGATATGCGATGTGAAGTAGGGCAAGGAGTGCCAAAAGGGCTACTGGAAGTGCCACCCAGACAGCTACTGGCAAGGTTATGGCTTGACCTAAGAGCTCAAAGGTGAAGTCTGAACTATTAAGAGAATAGGTAAGTCCTGCAACAACTGCTGTGTAGATGATGCAGTAGACGAGAAATTTTCTGGTTTTCATATTTTCTCCTTAGTTTTTTGCTGTTTTTTCTATTATCTCACGACAAGCTATGCAGTATTTTGCATGCGGTTTTACTTTTAGGCGAGGGATGCCGATCTCCTCTTCGCACATGTCACAAATTCCATAAGTCTTGTTTGCTATCTTTTCAAGCGCCTCGTCGATCTCGTGAAGCTCGGCTCGTTGTTGGGTTGAGATAGACTGCTCTATAAGCTGGTCGGTATTTACTGAAGCGATGTCAAATTCATCGCTTACGCCACTATCTCTTAAACCGCTTACTTCAACTGATGAGTCATAAATATTTTTTTTGATTTGTAATTTTCGCTCTTCAAGTAGCTTTTTGAAAAAATTTAGCTCGTTTTGAGTCATTTTATATTCCTTTATTTGTGATATGGGTGGTTTGCATTTATGCAAAGCCCTCTAAAAATTTGCTCAAAAAGTACGAGCTTGGCGACTTTGTGCGCCATAGTCATCTTGCTTAAGCTCACGACTTTTTGTGCCTTGTTTTTTAAATTTTGGCTAAGCCCATAAGCTCCACCTATGAAAAAATTGATCTGTGAATTTGAGTTTAAAATTTGAGCAAATTCTTGGCTGTCAAGCTGTGAGCCATTTTCATCAAGCATCACACAAAAGCCTTTTAAATTTGGCTCGTAAATTTCATCATAAGCTCTTAGCGCTTCGCTTCTGCCACTACTTTGAGCCTTTGCTATCTTTTCATTAAATATGATTTTGTCGTTTATCTTGGCAAATTTTGCACTCATTTTTATATATTCTTGTATCTCGTTTTCAAAGTTGTCACGCGATGATTTTTGAATGCTAAAAACCGAAATTTCCAAACTTACCCTTTGGTTTTTAGCTTTAGCTCAAAGCCAGCTTCGCTCGGAGGAGTCACTTCGCTTTTAGAGATCATAGCTTTGCTGTTTGTAAGAAATTTAACCATATCGCTTATATATTTTTTGTGTTCGCTTCTTGGCACGATGTCATCTATGAGACCATGCTCAAGCAAAAATTCAGCCCTTTGAAAGCCCTCTGGGAGATCAGCGCCTATGGTTTGTTTGATGACCCTTTGTCCTGCAAAGCCTATTAACGCGCCAGGTTCAGCGATTATTAGATCTCCAAGCCATGCAAATGATGCACTAACGCCGCCCATCGTAGGATCTGTAAGCACTGATATGTATGGGAGCCTTGCTTCATCAAGAAGTTTTAGGGCTGCTGAAGTCTTTGACATCTGCATTAAAGAAAATGTGCTCTCTTGCATTCTAGCGCCGCCAGATGCACTTACGATGATTAAGGCTTGGCGTTTTTCGATCGCGCGTTTTATCGCTCTTACGATCTTTTCGCCCTCGACAGAAGCTAGTGAGCCGCCCATGAAGCCAAAGTCAAAAACAACTAGCTGGATCTCTTGTCCGTTGCATTTGCCTTCGCCGCATATCACTGAGCTTGTGCGTCCTGTTTTTTCTTTATTTTCTGTGATTCTTTTTTTGTATGATTTTTTATCGACAAAATTTAAAGGATCTACTGGTTTTAAATTTGCGTCAAATTCTACAAAGCTACCTTCATCGCAGATCAAATTTATGCGATCATCAGCTTTTAATCTCATGTGATAGCCGCATTTTGGGCATACATTAAAACAAGCTTCAACTTCTTTGTAATACATCAGTGAGTGACAGTTGTCGCATTTTACCCAGTGTGTAGGTGCTTCTTCTGGACGAGGTTGAGCTTTTCTTATCTTTGAAAAAATGTCTGAGAAATTCATCTTTTTACCCACTTATATTAAAAATTGTGGGATTATATCTAATGTTAGCCTTGCTTTTTCTTATATGACTTAAAGTTTGTTTGTTTGTGGGGGATTTAAGGGGCAAGCTAGCCCCTTAAAAGTATCTTATTAGAAGCGTCTTCCGATAGTAAATTCAAATGTATTTGTATCATCGCCCTCTTTAGGGTTAAGAGCTTTTGCGAAGATTAGTTGAAGTGGTCCGATAGGTGTTATCCACTCGATACCAGTGCCAACTGATGATCTGTTTATCATTTTATTTTCGTTTTGCTCGTCTTTTCCAACAGTGCCATAATCATAGAATACAACACCACGCATTTTGACACGATCTATTATAGGGAAGCTCATCTCAACTGAGTTGTTAAATGAAATCTCGCCGCCGTATTCATAGTAGTCGCCATTATATTTTACTTTCGGAGATACAGTTCTGCTCTCGTAACCACGTAAGCTTCTTATACCACCAAGGTAAAGTCTTTCGTTGATCGGAGTATAGCCTCTCTCCCAAATTTTGCCAAAACTTGCTTTATATCTTAAGATAAGATCGTAGTCGATGTACTCTCTAAGACCTAGATAGTAGTTGAAATTTGTGCGGTTTTTAACAAAATCCATATCGCCACCAAGTCCTGCTATCTCAAATGATGTACTAGCTATGATACCGCGTCTTGGCAAGTAGTAATCATCAGTGCTGTTATATGTCAAAGCTGGAGTTATAGCACTTTTTATAGCCTTGCCTTCTCTATAAATTTCTTTTCCTGTGTCTTTATTTATATTTCTTAGTTCGTCATCTTTTAGAGTAACTTTACTTTGCTCGATATTATAAGTAAGTGATGCGCTTAAATTTCTAGTTAATTTTCTACCTAGTGTTGTGCTAAAGCCATAGCTTCTCTCTTTATATGTTCTCCAGTCGTAGTCGTTTGCATAGAGTGTTCCGCCAAGACTATACTCTGAGTCAAAAATTCTTGGATTTGTAAGACTTATCTGACCTGAAAGCTCTCTATCACTCTTATCTACGCTTACTTGTCCTTGAAGACCAGAGCCAAAGATGTTTGTGTCAGAAAGTGCAGCGTTAAGTAGCAAGCCATCGCTACTTCCGTATCCGATACCGCCACTTATAGAGCCAGTTGAGGCCTCTTTTACCTTTACTTTTAGATCGACTGTATTTTTATCAACTGGGTCCTCTTCTATCTCGACATCGTCAAAGTAGCTTGTTCTTTTTAGTGCATCTTTTGAGTCTTGAAGGTCGGTTCTACTATATAAATTTCCCTCAGTTAGATATAGCTCACGTCTTACGACACGATCAACTGTTCTATCGTTTCCTGAAATTTGAACGTTTCTTATATATACTTTTTCGCCAGGATCAACTTCGTAGTCGATATCAACTGTTTTATTTTCATCAAATTTGTCAGTCTTTGGATAGACTTTGACAAATGCATATCCCTTGTCAGCGACCATATCGTCAAGCTTTTTCATATCTTGGCGAAGTCTTGCTGAGTTCATTGTATCGCCAGCTTCTAGTCTAAAGTCATCTATGATCTTTTTAGTATCAAGTCCTAGCTCTTCAGGTGCTGTGATGCTTACATTTGAAACCTTATAAGGCTCGCCCTCGTGGATGTAGTATGTAAGATCAGCCGTGTAGTTATCAAATGACGCATTTAGGTAAGGTGACGAAACTGTCGCGTCTAGATAACCTTTTTGAAAATATTTATCTTGAATCCTTGCTGGGTCGTTTTCAAGCTCGAAAAGTTTAACTTTTCCGTCGTTTCTGCCCCAAAGCCAGCCCATAAATTCTCTACTTTTGTTTGCAACAACTGGTTCAATATCGTCATAGTCAAACTCTTTTGCCCCGACTAAATTTACCTTTTTGATTATCATATTTTCACCACGGTTTATGTTTAGAGTGATGAAAAGTGAGCTGTCATTGTCTGCAACTGGCTGTTTTTCTACATCAACAACTGTGTCAAAGTAGCCTTTTGACTCGTAGTACTGGCGAATTCTCTCTTTTGTTTTTTCGATAGTTAGCTCATCATACATATTGCCAGGTTTTATGTTGATTAGCGATTCGATCGCAGTTTTGTCGTTTGTCACAACGCCCTTTAGATCGACTCTAGCTACGCTTGGCTTCTCTTTTACTTTTACTAAAAGATTGCCATTACCTGTATCTTCTATGTAGATATCATCAAAATAATTTTGCTTGTATAAATTTGTGATAGCCTTGTCGCTAAGCTTTGGTGTTAGCTCTTGACCGACTTTTAGCCCCATTATCTGAGTGGCTACATCAGGTGAAAGGTGGATAAGACCTTTGAAATTTATTGACTGAATTGTTTGTGCATTTAGACCGCTTAAAGCTAGTGCTAGTAAAAATAATTTCTTTTTCATTAAATTTAACCTAGAGTTTTAGTATAAGTGCGTATAATATCATATTTTATTTTTAAAAAATTTAAATTTTATAATTTTAAAGGTTTTTTATGAAAATAGGTATCATCGGACTTGGTCTTATGGGCGGCTCGCTTGGTCTTGCGTTAAAAGATGAAAAATTGATCTCATGTGTCAGCGGATATGATAAAGATGAAAATCACAGCAAAAAAGCGCTCGAACTTGGCTTGGTGCATGAAATTTTAAGCATCGATGAGATGAAAAAGAAGTGTGACATCATCTTTTTGGCCGTGCCAGTCGAAGCTATCGTGAGCATCGTGCAAAATTTAACTGACATTAGCGAAGATACGACGATCATTGATTTTGGATCGACAAAGCAAAAGATAATAGAAGCCGTGCCAGAAAAAATTCGTAAAAATTTCATCCCAGCTCACCCTATGGCAGGTACCGAGTACTCTGGCCCAGAAGCTGCCTTTAAGTCGCTTTATACAGGGGCAACTGTCATAGTTTGTGACTTTGCTGAGAGCTCAGAAAAACATGTAAAAAGAAGCGTTGAGCTATTTTCTCACCTTGGTATGAAGATCATTTTCATGAGTGCAAAAGAGCATGACCATCATGTGGGCCTTATCTCGCATCTGCCTCATGCTATTGCATTTTCGCTTGCTAGCGGGATATTAAAAGAAGAGGATAAAAGGCATATCGTTGCACTTGGAGGACCGACATTTAAGGGCATGATACGTGTTGCAAAGAGTTCGCCATTTATGTGGAGCGATATCTTTAAGCAAAATAAAAATAATGTCGTTGCCGCGATAAATATGTTTGAAAAAGAGCTAAATTTATGCAAAGATCTCATAAAAGATGAGCGCTGGGATGAGCTTTTTGACTGGATGAGCGAAGCTAGAGCTGTAAGAGAAATTTTGTAATTAACTAAAAATTTATTGATTATATGTAAAATTTCGCAAATAAAATTTAAGGTAATAATATTATGTATAGACGTGGAATAGGTGGTTTTGGCATTGTTGTGGTTTTACTTGTTTTGATATTGGCTGGTGGCTTTGGTTATGCTTTGATGTCGAAAGACTTTGAGCGAAACGAGCCAATCATCGGCGTTTCTGATAAGGTTTATTGGAACCTTCGCTCGCCTATGAATATCAAATTTAAAGATGACAGCGGCATAAAATTTGTGCGCATTAGCATAAATGACGGCAAAAATGACCTAAATTTACTAAATCAAATCATACAAAACCCAAGCACCGAGCTTGATGTAAATTTAACCTTCCCAAAGACTGGATTTTTTGCTCAAAAAGACACTTATGAGATGAGCATAGAAGCGGTCGATACTAGCAAATGGGGCTTTTTTACTGGCAATAAAGCAAGCAAAAAAGTTGAGGTTGTGCTCGACACCTCAAAGCCTGATCTTTACGTGCTTTCTCAGTCTTACTCTATCTCAAAAGGCGGTAGCGCAGTTGTCGTTTTTAGAGCGACTGATAATCAGCTAAAAGAGGTTTATGTCCAGACAAATTTTGGTAAGAAATTTAAGGCTGTGCCATTTTACAAAGAGGGCTTTTATGCAGCACTTGTTGCTTGGCCAGTGCAAGTTGAAAACTTTAGCGCAGAGGTCATCGCAAGAGACTTTGCAGGCAATGAGAGCAAATCTCACGTGAGATATTTTTATGAAAATGTAAAGTATAAAACTTCAACCATTGCTTTAAATGATAGATTTTTAGACGGAAAGATCGTTGATCTAACAGATCAATACGCCAAAGATCCAAACGCTCTTTCTAGGCTTGATAAGATGAAATTTGTCAATGAAACACTAAGAAACTCAAATGAAGAGAAGATAACAGCACTCACTTCAAACGTCGATACTGACATTACAAATGGCTTTAATATAATTCCATTTTACCCACTTAGAAATGGCAAGAAAGTAGCTGATTTTGCCGACCACCGTTTCTATACATATAATAATGAGCAAGTAAGTGAGTCATGGCACATGGGTATAGATTTTGCAAGCGTGGCAGCAGCTCCGATAATAGCTAGCAACGCAGGCCGCGTCGTGCTTGCATCTGAAAATGGAATTTATGGCTTAAATATCGTGATCGAACATGGATTTGGACTTTATTCACTTTACGGACACTGTTCAAGTGCGAAGGTAAAAGAGGGCGATATGGTCGCTGCTGGCGATCAAATAGGCACAACTGGAACGAGCGGCCTTGCACTTGGAGATCACCTTCACTTTGGAATTTTGGTCCAAGGCGAAGAGGTAAGACCTCAGCAATGGATGGATAAAAAGTGGATAAAAGACAATGTGACAAGTGTCTTAGATGCCGCAAAGGCGATGATAGATAAGAATTAAATTTGCAAATTTGATTTTTTAGTGCTATCATAAGCGAACAAAAAAATATAAGGAAAATTTTTGAAACAAACTACTATCGCAAGACGCGTTGAGACCGTTGGTATAGGGCTTCATAAGGGTGAGCCGATAAGACTTATGCTAGAACCTCTTGATGCAAATTCAGGTATTATTTTGCACCGCGAAGATCTTGGTATTAGTTTTAAAGCTGAGCCTAAAAACGTTATAAATACGCAAATGGCAACCGTCGTTGGCAACGAAAAGGGCTTTATTAGCACGATAGAGCACCTAATGGCAGCTGTAAATGGATACGGCATTGATAATATTAGAATTTCAGTTGATGCAAATGAAATTCCTGTCATGGACGGCAGTGCGATAAGCTTTTGTATGCTACTTGATGAAGCTGGCATAAGACATCTTGATGCTGGTAAAAAAGTGATACTTGTCCGCCGCGAGGTCGAGGTGGTTGAGGGGTCAAAATTTGTGCGAACTTCGCCTTCAAGAAATCCAAAATTTGACTATACGATCAAATTTGACCACCCAGTTATCGGCGAACAAAGATATCTTTTTGAATTTAGCAAGAGTTCATTTGTAAAAAATATAGCTCGAGCTAGAACTTTTGGCTTTTTAAAAGATTTGCAACGCTTGCAAGCTCAAAATTTAGCCCTTGGCGCATCGCTTGATAATGCCGTAGCTATCGATGATACGCATATTTTAAACCCAGAGGGTTTGAGATTTGAAAATGAGTTTGTAAGACATAAAATTTTAGACGCAGTTGGCGATTTGAGCTTGCTTGGAGCACCATTGCTTGGTGACTACACAGCATTTGCGGGTAGCCACGATCTAAACCACAAACTAACACTTGCTTTAATGGCAGATGAGAAAAATTATGAGATCGCAACGCTTAGTGGCGAGCTTTTAAAAGAGTATCAAAAGGTATTTGCATAAAAAATATTGAAATTTTAGTAGTCTCTTTATCGACTCCACTTTTAGTTGGAGTCTATAAAGATGGCGTAAAATTTGATGAGATCACAACTGACGAGCATGTCAGCGAATCTTTAATAAAAATCCTAGAAAATTTATCCTCTAAATTTAACATCACAAAGATCATCTACGCAAACACACCAGGCAGCTTCATGGGGCTAAAGGTGGCCTACGTCATCTTAAAAACTTTCTCTTTGGCAAAGGGCTGCGAGTTTTACGCAGTTAGTGGCTTTAGTCTAAATGGCGCCCAAGCGATCAGAGCAAATAAAAATTTAAGTTTTGTGCTAAAAGAGGGCGAAATTTCACTTGAAAAAGTTGAGCCAGTGAGATTTGTGTTGCCTTTAAATTTAGATGAATTAAAACTAAATTCAGATACACTTCCGGATTATATCATCCAAGCTGTTTAGGAGAAAATTTGAATATCTTAATCCCTGCTACAAGTGCAAATTTAGGACCTGGTTTTGACGCTTTGGGGCTTAGTTTAAAGCTTTTTAATAGCGTAAAGATCGAACCATCTAAATTTAGCTCGGTCTCGATAAATGGCGAGGGAAGTGATAGTGTAAATTTAAAGAGAAACAACATTTTTCTAAGTATTTTTAATGAAATTTTTCTCGAGCTGACCGGTAAAAATGAAAATTTTAGAGTAGTTTTTGAAAACAATATCCCATTTTCAAGAGGGCTTGGTAGCAGCTCTGCAGTGATCGTTGGAGCCATAGCTTCAGCTTACGAGATGGCTGGGTTTAAGGCTAGCAAAAGCGTCGTTTTAAATAAAGCGATCATCTATGAAACCCATCCAGATAATATCTCGCCAGCAGTTCACGGCGGATTTATCAGTGCTATCGTAAAAAACGGCAATGTTTATGCAAATAAAATAAATTTAAGCGACGAGATAAAAGCAGTTGTTGTCATCCCAAATAAGCCGATGAGCACGGCATCATCAAGGCAAATTTTGCCCAAAAACTACACCATGAAAGAGTGCGTAAATAACCTCTCTCACGCTGCATTTTTAACATCTTGTTTTTATGAAAAAAGGTATGATCTTTTGAAGATAGCAAGTGAAGATATGATGCACGAAGAGCGCAGAATGAGCGCTTTAAAAGAGCTTTTTGAGGTGCGAAAGGTAGCTTATGAAAATGGAGCGCTAATGAGCACACTTTCAGGCTCAGGCTCAAGCTTTTTAAACATCGCTTATAAAGATGATACTAAAAATTTACAAGATGTTTTAAAGAGTAAATTTGGTGATTTTAGAGTGGAAATTTTTTCATTTGATAACGATGGATACGAAATTACGCAAAGCTAAAAACAAGTTTAAAAAGGTATAATGAATAAAAATAATCCAGTAAGGACATGCGTCGCTTGCAAAGTCAAATTTTCTCAAAACTTGCTAAAGAGATACCGCTTGGTAGGCAAGAATTTGGAGTGCGGCAAAGGAAATGGTCGCAGTTTCTATCTGTGTGATGGCTGTTTGCAAAAAGACGACAAAATTTTAAAAAAAATAATTGATAAACAAACTAAAGGTGCCCTCGGACTTGACGCACCGAAGTTAAAGGAGATACTCTTAAATGAGCAATGTTAGGATTTCAGAGATCGCAAATGAGCTTGGCTACCCAAGTAAAGAGATAGTCGAAAAAGCTCAAGAACTAGGCCTAAAGGTCAAAACTCACTCAAATGCTGTGAGCCTTGAAGAGGCTGAAGCAATATATGAGTACGTTCAAACTGGTGTCATACCAGAGAAATTTAAAAAGAAAAAGAGCGAGCCAAAAGCAAAAAAAGAGCCTAAAAAAGAGGCAGAAAAAGAGCGAGCTAAAAAAGAAGAAAAACCTAAAACTGAGCCTAAAAAGGCAGCTGCTAAGGCTGAGCCAAAACCCGAAAAGGCAAAGACTGAGCCTAAAAAAGAGGCGCAAATTTCAGAGGAAAAACCTAAAACTGAGCCTAAAAAGGAAGAGCCTGTAAAGGTTGAGCAAAAGCCAGCTGAAGCGCCAAAACCAAAAGAGAGTTTGGCCGATGTGACTCAAAAAAGACGTGGCCTTGTGATAGTTAAAAAGAAAAAAGATTTCGAGGCGCCAACTCCAGTAAAAGAGGAGAAAAAGGCTGAGGCGGCCGTTGCTAACATTAGCGATTTTAAGAGTATGTTCTCTGCTAGCGATGAAAATTTGGCTAGAAAAAAGAAAAAAGAGAAAAAGATAACAGTTGTAAGCAAAAAAGATAGCGCCGAGAAGATGGACTTGCTTGGTGGAAGCGACTTTGGCGACATCGTGCTTGAAGATGAAGATGTGGTTGTATTGCCTGATTTTAGCTTCAAAACACCAGCACCAGCTCCTATGCAAAGGACAAAACAGCCAAATGCGATGAAAACAACCGTCAATAACACGATAAATTCATTTGGCGAAGGTGGCATACAAAGAAGAGCTAGAAAAAAACACAAAAAGCCTGAAAATAAACAAAACAGCGAAGCTGTAACTTCGATAAATATCCCAAAAGAAATTCGCGTTTACGAATTTGCTGAAAAGCTAAACAAACAGCCTAGCGAGGTCATAGGCAAGCTATTTATGCTTGGTATGATGACAACTAAAAACGACTTTTTGGATGAAGATGCGATAGAAATTTTGGCTGATGAGTTTAATGTCGAGGTAAATATCATTGATGATCAAAAAGAATTTGACTACGTTGCAGCCTATGAAGAGGAGATAAAAGATGATGAAAATCTCCAGCCAAGAGCGCCAGTCATAACCATCATGGGTCACGTCGACCACGGCAAAACCTCGCTACTTGACTACATAAGAAAGTCTCGCGTAGCAGCTGGTGAGGCTGGTGGTATCACACAGCACGTGGGCGCTTATATGGTAAATAAAAACGGCAAAAATATCACATTTATCGACACTCCAGGCCACGAGGCATTTACGGCTATGCGTGCAAGGGGCGCTGGTGTAACCGATATAGTTATCATCGTTGTCGCAGCAGATGACGGCGTAAAACCACAGACAAAAGAGGCGGTCAGTCACGCAAAAGCTGCTGGCGTGCCAATAATCATCGCAATAAATAAAATGGATAAAGAGTCAGCAAATCCTGATCTAGTAAAAACAGGCCTTGCTGAGCTTGACATCATGCCAACAGAGTGGGGCGGAAAGTATGAATTTGTACCGATCTCTGCAAAAACAGGCATGGGTATAGATGATCTACTTGAGATCGTGCTTTTGCAAGCTGATCTTTTGGAGCTAAAGGCAAATCCAAAGGCAAACGCAAAGGCTACTGTCATCGAGAGCTCACTTCAAAAGGGTCGTGGTCCAGTAGCTACCATTATTGTTGAAAACGGCACGCTTCATGTCGGAGATACCGTTGTAGCTGGCGTTGCATACGGTAAGATAAGAAGCTTGCTTGATGATCAGGGCAGGCCGCTAAAAGAGATAAAACCAGGCGAATGTGGCGTGATAGTTGGTCTTAGCGAGATAGCGGAGGCTGGCGAGACGCTAATAGGTGTCAAAACCGATAAAGAAGCTCGTGAGTACGCACAGAAAAAGGCTGAATATATCCGTCAAAAAGAGCTTAGTAAGAGCACAAAAGTTAGTATCGATGAGCTTAGCGCTAAGATCGCTGAGGGCGAGCTAAAGACACTTCCAGTCATCATCAAAGCTGACGTTGGCGGATCACTTGAAGCGTTAAAAGCAAGCCTAGAAAAACTAGCAAATGACGAGATCAGAGTAAATGTCATCCACTCAGGCGTTGGCGGTATCACGCAAAGTGACGTTGCGCTCGCGGGTGCAAGTAATGACTGTATCATCCTTGGCTTTAATATAAGGCCAACTGGCGAGATAAAAGAGAAGGCAAAAGAGAGCGGTGTTGAAATAAAAACTTATAATGTTATTTATAATCTAATCGATGATGTGAAGGCTATTTTGGGCGGACTAATGTCGCCAATCATCAGAGAAGAGCAGCTTGGTCAAGCTCAGGTTCGCCAAGTGATCCATGTGCCAAAAGTAGGCGCAATCGCTGGATGTATCGTCACTGAGGGCACGATAAACAGAGGGGCAAAAATTCGTCTTATTAGAGAAGGTGTGGTCGTTTATGAGGGCTCGGTAAGCTCACTAAAACGCTTCAAAGATGACGTTAAAGAGGTTGCTAAAGGCTACGAGTGTGGCGTTGGTATCGAGAATTTCAACGATATCAGAGAAAATGACTACATCGAAAGCTTCAAAGAAGTCAAGGAGAAAGCTACTCTATGAACGCTAACGAAATAAAGCGTATGAGGACAGAGAGCGTGCTAAAAGAGCTCATACCAGAGGCTTTAGCCACTCTTGAAGATAGCATTTTAAAGGGGCTTTGCGTCACTGACGTCGAGTGCAAAAAGGGCAGATACGACGCCTTTGTCTATCTTGACAAGATGATGTTTGACGAGCGCGAGCAAGAGTATATTTTGGGGCATTTAAAGCGCGTTTGCAGACATTTGCAAAATCACTGCATGGCTGCTGAGGGCTGGTATAGATGTCCAAATTTTCACTTTAAATTTGACGATAGATTAGAATATCAAAACCATATGGATAAGTTGTTTGATAAAATTTCAAAGGATTTAAACAAAAATGGATAATTTAGACAAACTAGTACGCGAATGCGGCGTCGAGCTTTATGACAGCGAGATCGCAAATGAAAATGGCAGGGCTATTTTTAGAGTTTATATCACAAAAGATGGCGGAGTGAGCCTTGATGACTGCGAAAAAGTGAGCCGTCTGCTCTCGCCTATCTTTGACGTGACACCGCCAGTTAGCGGGGATTATAACCTTGAGGTTAGCTCGCCCGGTCTTGAGAGAAAGCTTAGTAAGCTATCTCATTTTAAATCAAGCATCGGTGAGCTTGTAAAAGTTCAAACCGAGGCTGAGAAATTTGCAGGAAGGCTTGTAAAAGCGGACGAAGAGAGCATTGCAGTAGAAAACGAAGAGGGAATTTTTGAGATCAACATTAGTGAGATAAAAAAAGCAAAAACATATTTGGAGTGGTAAAATGCTAAGTGACATCGAGATAACTCACCAAACAAAACTTGAACACATCAGTAAAGTTGCCGCAAAACTAGGCTTAAACGAAGACGAGCTTGAGCTTTACGGCAAATTTAAGGCTAAAATTTCCCCTAGGCTTGAGCCATCAAACTCAAAACTCATCTTAGTCACCGCGACTAATCCAACCCCATACGGCGAAGGCAAAACGACTATGTCGATCGGTCTAGCTGACGCACTAAATTTACTTAATAAAAAGGTTTGCTTGGCACTTCGCGAGCCATCTCTTGGGCCAGTTTTTGGCATAAAGGGCGGAGCAGCAGGTGGTGGTTACTCGCAGCTTGCGCCGATGGAGGATCTAAATTTACACTTCACTGGCGATTTTCACGCGATAACATCGGCAAATAACCTAATTTCAGCGATGATAGATAATAGCCTCTATCAAGAAAACCCACTAAAAATAGAGAAAATTTTATGGAAGCGCTGTATGGATATGAACGACCGCGCGCTAAGATTTGTCACCGTTGGTCAGGGCGGCAGGACTGATGGCGTGCCAAGAGAAGATGGCTTTAACATCACCGCCGCAAGCGAGATCATGGCTGTGCTTTGTCTAGCCACGAGCCTTTCTGATCTAAAAGAGCGCGTGGCAAACATCATGGTCGCCTATGATAGCGATAAAAAGCCTATCTACGTGCGTGATCTAGGCTGCGAAGATGCTGTTTGCATACTCTTAAAAGATGCGATCAAACCAAATTTATTTCAAACACTTGAACACACACCTACGCTCGTGCATGGCGGCCCATTTGCAAACATCGCACACGGCTGCAACTCGGTCATCGCAACAAAGACAGCTCTAAATTTAGCCGACTACGTCATCACTGAAGCTGGTTTTGGCTCGGAGCTTGGCGCGGAGAAATTTTTAGATATAAAGTGCAGGATCGCTGACATCAAACCAAGCGCTGTGGTGCTTGTAAGTACGATTAGATCGCTAAAATATAACGGCGAAGCAAATAAAGATGAGATCACAAAACCAGATATGAACGCCCTTAAAAAAGGTATCGAAAACCTTGGCGGACACATCGAAAATTTAAAAGTCAAATTTGGTCAAAATGTAGTTGTGGCGCTTAATAAATTTGGCTTTGACACTGACGAAGAGATAAATTTTGTAAAAGAGTACTGCCAAAAGCTTGGCGTAGAAGTGGCAGTTTGCGAGAATTTTGTAAAAGGTGGCAAAGGTGCGCTTGAGCTTGCCCAGCTAGTTTTAAAAGCGTGCGACAAGCCAAGCAAGATAAATTTCACCTACGAGATGAGCGATGATACAAAAACTAAAATCGAAAAGGTCGCTAAGGAAATTTATGGAGCTGGCGAGGTGGTCTTTGAAGAGGCCGCTCTTAAAAAGCTTGAGATGATAAAAGAGCTAAATTTGAGCCATTTGCCAGTTTGTATCGCCAAAACACAGTACTCATTTAGCGACGATGCGAAGCTTTTGGGCAGAGCAAAGGGCTTTACATTTAGCGTAAAGGACCTTGATATTAGAACGGGAGCTGGCTTTATCGTCGCTGTTTGCGGTAAGATCATGCTAATGCCTGGACTTCCAAAAGTGCCAGCTGCGGTTAATATGAAGATAGACGCAGACGGCAAGATCGACGGCTTGTCGTAAATTTATGAAAACACACTGGCAAATGCTGGTGTGTTTTACTAAGAGGCATGGATGAACGACGAATTTTACATGGACCTTGCTTTAAGCGAGGCTTGGAAATTTCAGATCCTGACCTATCCAAATCCAGCCGTTGGATGCCTTATCCTTGATGAAAATGGTCAAATTTTATCTTGCAAGGCTCATGAAAAGGCTGGATATTTACACGCTGAACCGACAGCGATACTCTTTGCGCTTTGTAAAAAAAGTGAAAAATTTAAAGATGATTTTATAAAGGCATATAATGCTAAATTTAGCTCTAAGATAAAAGAGGGCGAATTTGGCCTTTTAGAGCCAAAATTTACCTATGAATTTATACTAAATAATCACTCAAATTTATTAAAAAATGCAAAAGCTTATGTCACACTTGAGCCTTGCTCGCATCATGGCAAAACGCCACCTTGTGCAAATTTGCTAAAAGAGCTTGGTTTTAGCGAGGTCATAATTGGCGCTCATGATGAAAATAAAATAGCAAGTGGGGGCGCAAATTTACTTCAAAGTGCTGGTGTGAGAGTTAAATTTGGCACTTTAAAAGAGCGCTGCGATAAGCTGCTTGAGCCATTTTTGGCATATCAAAATGGTGGATTTAGCTTTTTAAAAATCGCCATTAGTAAAAACGGCGTGGCAAGTGGCGGCATCATCACAAATGAGCTTAGCCGCACGCATGTGCATAAACTTAGAAGCGTTATAGATAGATTGGTGATCGGTGGTAACACAGTGCGTACGGACCGCCCAAAGCTTGATAGCAGGCTAGTAAGTGGCGGTAAAAATCCAGACATCATAATCTACTCAAGAAGTGATAAATTTGATGAAACGATACCACTTTTTAGCGTGCCAGGTCGCAAAGTCAGTATTCAAAAAGAGCTTGATCTAAAAGGACTTTGCATGTTTGAAGGAGCTGGCGAGTTTTTAAAATTTGCAAAAAAGGGCAAGTTAGCAAATGTAAAGTGGCTACTTATCTATCAAAGCTCAAATTTTAAAAATGGCGAAAATTTAAGGCTTGATCTAAATCTAAAACCGCTTTTTAGTGGAAATTTCGGAGATGATAGCTGCACTTGGTATGAAATTTTGGATTAAATATCTAGTCCAAAATAGTGTTTAACTAAAAAGCCGATGCCAAAAGATATGATCGCAACGCCAAAAGTTATCACGCACATTTCAACCACTCTTGGTAAAAATTTAAGCTCCTTTGCCACGCTTATATAAAAGTTGTAAGTGATGATGGCAACTAGCGCAAAGAAAAACATCGACAAAACAGCGTAAAAACTGCTTGAAAAGATGAAAAATGGAAGTATCAAAAATGCCGTTGTTATGATGTATGATCCGCCCGTGTAGAGCGAGTAAGTAAGCGGTTTGATCTCGTCACTTGGATTTTCTTTTGACTCAAGATATGCTGAGCCAGCCATAGAAAGTGCAGCTGCTACGCCCATGATAAGGCCTGTTGCACCAACTGATTTTGTATTCGAAAATGCAAGCGCGATGCCGCTAAGTGTGCCTGTTAGCTCAACTAACGCATCATTCATGCCAAGCACGATACCACCAGCATTTATAAGTTTTGTGTCTTTTAACATGGAGATTAGACTATTTTCATGGCTCATCTCCTCTTCATAAATATCACGAGCTTCAGGATATTCATCTACGATGTCAAGATAAAATTTCTCCGCATTTTCTTCGCGTGACTCCATAAATTTTAGGGTAAAAGATGTGCCAAAAATTTTAACAAGTATCGTATAGAAAATGACTTTAAATAAATTTGCACTTCTGCTTTCACCAGTTATCTTTTGGCAAAAAGCATAATGACGTCTCTCTTCTGTGATTAATTTTCGAAGTATTTTTTTATTCTCATCGTCTTTTTCGCTAGCTTCAAGAAGCGAGTATATAGCAGCATCGTCTGCTTCATTTTGCAATTGTTTTAAGGCACGTTTTTTGTCTAACATAAATTTTTCCTTTTTTATAGCTTAGAAATTTAAGATTTTGATTTAGAAAGAGAGATAAGATGGTGCGATCAGCGAGACTCGAACTCGCACACCTAACGGCACTACCCCCTCAAGATAGCGTGTCTACCAATTCCACCATGATCGCAGAAAGAACAAAAGCCCCAAAAAAGGGGCTAAATTTAAGCTTTACGCTTAGCCAAGCATTGGGTTTGCGTAAAGAACGATAAGTGTAATAACAAGTGCGTAGATAACTTGTGCTTCGATCATCGCAAGTGCGATAAACATTGTAGTCATAAGTTTGCTACCAACGCCAGGGTTTCTAGCTGTTCCGCTGATAGTTGCAGCAGCTGTGTTACCCATACCAATAGCACCGCCAAGAGCTGCAAGGCCAAGGCCGATACCGCCAGCGATAACTGAATATGATCTGATCATCTCGCCGTCAGCGCCAAATGCGAATGCAGCAAGACCAAGAATTAAAAACACGATCTTTTTCATCGTTGCTCCTTTAAAATTTTAAAGCTCTTTCGGATCTGTCCCCTACTTGAACTTCATGAGCCGTAATATTACAAAAACAAAACTTTGTTTCAAATAAAAACACTAAAAATTTAAATTGCCTATAAAAAATTCTTGGCTTAGAAAAATGAAAGTTTTTTTATGCTATCTTTGAAAGAATTTAATTTATTCTTAATCTTAGGTTTTCAATGAACGAAAAATTTTCAAAGATAGGCTTTGTTCTTGCGATGGCTGGTTCTGCTGTGGGTCTTGGCAATGCCTGGAAATTTCCTACGATGGTGGGAAATAACGGCGGTTCGGCATTTATAATTTTATACTTGCTTCTTACATTTGCTATCGCATTTGTCGCGTTTTTAGCGGAGCTTAGCATTGGCAAACTTGGCGAAAGCGACATCGTAAGCTCTCTTTACAAACTCGCTCCAAAAAATAAAAAAGCGTGGTCGCTCTCTGGCTTTTTCATGATCGGCGCGATACTTATAGCTTCATTTTATATGGTTGTTATTGGCTGGATATTAAAGTATATCTATCTTAGTTTTTCGCCGCTTTTAGCAGACTCAAAAGCGGCAGGCGAGCAGTTTAACACACTTTTATCAAATGACCTAAGCAGTGCTGTGCTTTGTTTTAGCTTAGTTTTTTTAATGGTATTTTTTGCCGTTTCAAAAGGTGTAAAAAGTGGCATCGAAAAGCTAAATATATGGATGATGCCAAGCCTTTTTGTCTTGCTTGTTTGCATGCTTTTTTACGCGCTTAGCATGGGAGATGGTTTTGTCAAGGCGGCTAAATTTTTATTTGTACCAAATTTTAGTGCGATCACGCCAGATGTTATCTTGCAGGCTCTAGGCCTTGCGTTTTTCTCGCTATCTATGGGCGTTGGCGTCATACCGACATATGCTGCAAATTTACCTGAGAAGACAAATTTAATAAAATCAACTCTCTCTATCATCTTTATAAACATCTTAATAGGCATTATGATGGGCCTTGTCGTATTTACATTTATATTTGCTTATGGGGCTGATAGCACGGCAAGTGGTCCAGGCCTTATATTCATCTCGCTTGTCACGCTTTTTGCAAAGCTTGGCATCGTTGGCAACGTTATGGCGGTCGCATTTTTCGTATCACTTTTGTTTGCTGGTATCACGAGCGCGGTTTCGATGATCGAGCCTTTTGCTTATTATTTGGTTAGAAAATTTGAAATTTCAAGAAAGATGGCACTTCTTTACATCGGCGCCTTTGTATATATTTTAGGCATCTTTTGCATACTTTCATATTATTCAGAAACATCAAGTGCTTTTAGCGTTTGTGGCAAGCCATTTTTTGACGCGCTTGACTTTCTCACATCAAATATCATGATGCCAATAGGCGCTATCGTATTTAGCTTTTTTGTTGGCTATAAGCTTAAAAAAGAGAGTTTGTATCTCCTCTTTGGTGATTTTATGGGAAGAGCATTTTTTGAAATTTGGTACTTTTTCTTAAGATATGTCGTGCCAGTTGCCATTTGTGCGATAATGATCTACCAGATGGCAGGTAAATAATGGCAGAGAGATTTAGTAAAATTGGCTTTATCCTATCAATAATTGGAGCGGCTATCGGCCTTGGTAATGCGTGGAAATTTCCATATATGGTTGGCAGTAACGGCGGTTCGGCATTTATCCTTATATATCTATTTTTTGCCTTTGCTGTTGGTCTTAGCATATTTTTTGCTGAGATGGCGATGGGTAAAATTTCACGCCTTGATACGGTTGGAGCGTTTAAATCTCTAGCTACAAAAGGGGCAAGCTCTTGGAAATTTGCCGGTATTATCATGGTGACTGGGCTATTTATCGCCTCTTTTTACACGCTCATCATTGGCTGGGTTTTAAAATACGTCATTTTAAGTCTTAGCGAGCTACCTAAAGATATCGCAAGTTCAGAGACGCTTTTTGTAAATTTCACTTCAAATGGCATAAATGAACAAATTTTATACTTTAGTATCGCATTTTTTGCCTATTTTTTCATCCTTACAAAGGGTGTAAAAAGTGGCATCGAGCGCATAAATGTCTATCTCATACCAGCTCTTTTTATCTTGCTTTTGCTTATGCTTGGTTACTCTTTTGGCATGGAGGGCTTTGATAAAGCGGCTAAATTTCTACTAGTGCCTGACTTTTCAAAGATAGATCAAGCAGCTGTTTTAAACGCTCTTGGACTTGCTTTTTTTACGATGTGCGTTGGCATTGGCTGCATACTTACTTACTCATCAAGTCTAAGCGATGATACAAATTTATTTACCTCATCGCTCTATGTCGTCTTTGCAAATATCATAATAAGCGTCATCATCGGCCTTATCGTCTTTACATTTACATTTGAGTTTGGCTCAGAGCCATCAAAAGGCGCAGGGCTTGCTTTCATCTCGCTACCGACGCTATTTGCTAAGCTTGGCTTGCTTGGAAATTTCTTGGCATTTACATTTTTTATATCACTATTTTTTGCTGGCATCACCTCGGTTATCTCGATGGTTGAGCCATTTATATTTTTCTTAAGCAAAAGCCTAAAATTTAGTAGAAACAAATCGATCCTAGTCGTTGCTTGCGTGGTTTATGTTTTAGGAATTTTATGCGCATTAAGTGGCACAAGCGAATTTAAAGATGCGCTTACATTTTTTGGTAAGAGCTTTTTTGACCTGCTTGATTACCTTAGCTCAAACATCATGCTCCCACTTGGTGGCATCTTGCTTGCAATATTTGTTGGCTACTTTATGAAATTTGAGCTTTTAAAAGAGCTATTTGTGCCTTATATGGGCAAGGTTGTATTTAAAATTTGGTATTTTTTAATTAGATTTGTGGCTCCACTTTTAGTTCTGGTGGTGTTAATAAGGGAGATCTCATAATATGGCAAAAGAACAATTTTCTAAAATAGGCTATGTCCTAGCAGTCGCTGGATCGGCTGTCGGACTTGGTAATGCGTGGAAATTTCCATACATGGTTGGTGAAAACGGCGGTTCGGCGTTTATTATCCTATATCTTTTGATAACTTTTCTAGTCGGCGTGCCTATCTTTATGGCGGAGCTTAGTATCGGCAAGCTTAGCGAGAGTGATAGTGTCAATGCTTTTAGAAAGCTAGCAGCTAAAAATAAAAATTTATGGCAGCTGGTTGGAATTTTAGCCATGGTCACAGCAGCTATCATCTCGTCATACTACATCGTGATAATAGGCTGGGTGTTTAAGTATTTTGTCCTATCTTTTTCTGGCTTGCCAAGTGATATAGATAGCTCAAAAGTGATATTTAATGATCTTTTGACGCATGGTCTTGGCGAGCAGACGCTTTATTTTGTTATAGCATTTGCAGCTTGCTTTTACATCCTTTCAAAAGGCGTAAAAAGCGGCATAGAGAAGCTAAATGTTTGGATGATGCCAAGCCTATTTATCATGGTTTTAATTATGCTTATATTTTCTATGACGATGGATGGCTTTTCTAAATCAGCTGAGTTTTTGCTCATCCCTGACTTTAGTAAAATTTCATTTAACTCACTCTTGCTAGCTCTTGGGCTTGCATTTTGGACGCTATCTCTTGGTATGGCAGCGATCATTACCTATTCAGCCAGCTTAAGTGATGATACAAATTTAGCCACTTCAACGCTAAGTATCGTCTTTATAAACATAGCGCTTGCCATTATGATAGGTCTTGTTATTTTTACCTTTATATTTGAATTTGGAGCTACTCCGTCTCAAGGACCAGGACTTGTCTTTATCTCGCTACCAACGCTATTTGCTAAGCTTGGTGTGATAGGTCAAATTTTGGCTGTGGCGTTTTTTGCTGCGCTTATCTTTGCTGGTATCACATCAGCGATCTCTATCGTTGAGCCATTTGTATTTTTCTTGATCAGAGAGTATGGCATGAGTAGAAGAAAGGCTCTTAGCATAGTTGGAGCTGGGATTTTCATAGTGGGATTTTTATGTCTTTTATCAAATATAGAAAATGTTGGCGATAAATTTATGATATTTGGTAAAAATTTCTTTGACTTCCTTGACTTTACTGCTTCAAATATCTTGCTACCAATTAGCGGTATCGGTGGAGCGATATTTGTAGGATATTTTATGAAAAAAGATGCTTTATACGTGCTATTTAGCCCATATATGAGTGATTTTGTATTTAATACATGGTATTTTTTACTAAGATATGTAGCACCAGTTTGTGTGCTTATCATCATGGTAAATGAACTATTAAAGGTTTTTAATGGATAAGATTGAGAGATTTTTTGACAAAGCCGGCGATATAGTCGGCTATATTTGTATGTTTATTATGGCTTTGATGATAATAGACGTATTTTTTAACGTTGTGGCAAGATACTTTTTCTCTTACGGCAACGTTGCATTTCAGGAGCTTGAGTGGCACTTTTTTGCTGTGATATTTCTACTTGGCATGAGCTATGCTCTAAAAGAGGACGCACACGTCAGAGTTGATATCTTTTATGCTAAATTTTCAGAAAGAAATAAAGCCCTTGTAAATATGCTTGGCACTATATTTTTTGTCATACCATTTGCGCTTTTGGTTTCAAATTTATCATTTGGATTTGTAGGAGATGCTTACAGCTCGGCAGAGGCCAGCGCAGATCCAGGCGGTCTTACCCATAGATGGATCATAAAAGCGATGATCCCTTTTTCATTTTATGTGCTTGTATTTTTTGCGATCGGCTTTTTTATAAAAAATTTAAATCGCTATAAGAAAGCTAGTAAGGAGAAAATATGGCGGGATTAATAATGTTTATAGCCGCACTATTGATGCTTGGCATTGGCTTCCCAGTGGCATTTACCTTTGGTGCTGTTGCGATGATATTTGGCATGGTTGGCAGCGTTGTAGAGAGCCTTAGTGATGGCGATGGACTACTTGGCAGTATAGAAGTATTTAAAGATATGTTTAACTTCATGCCATATAGAATTTTTTCTATCATGGAGAGTAGAATTTTCATAGCAGTTCCACTCTTTGTCTTTATGGGCGTCGTGCTTCAAAAGTCAAAGCTAGCTGAGAGACTACTTGAGAGCATGGGTATGCTATTTGGAGAAATCAGAGGCGGTATCGCTATTAGCACTATCTTGGTTGGCGCGCTTCTTGCAGCATCTACTGGCGTCGTAGGAGCTAGCGTCGTTGCTATGGGTGTTATAAGCTTGCCTGTAATGCTAAAGTATAAATACGACCAATCCCTAGGTTGTGGCACGATATGCGCTGCTGGTACGCTTGGTCAGATCATCCCACCTTCTATCGTGCTTATCATCTTGGGTGATATCTTTTCAGTGCCAGTTGGCGAGCTTTTTCACCAAGCTGTTGTGCCAGGACTTACGCTAGTTGGTGTTTATATAGTTTATATTTTGATAGTTGCTTATCTTAAACCAGAGGTCGCTCCTATCGTAAAAGATGAGAGTGGCGTTAGTAAATTTAAGCAGATCATTAGAGCGCTAACTGCGATCTTCCCTCCACTTTTACTAGTTATTTGTGTGCTTGGCTCTATATTTGCAGGTATCGCTACGCCGACTGAAAGTTCAGCATTTGGCTGCGTGGGCGCTATCATCCTAGCAATGTTTTATAGGACATTTTCATTTTCTATGATGAAAGAGGCTTTGGCTGAGAGCGTAAAAACTACAGCTCTAGTCTTTGCCATACTTGTTGGTGCGACTGCCTTTTCTATGGTCTTTAGCTACACTGGAGGCGATGAGATAGTTGAAAATTTCATGACAAATTTACCAGGTGAGAAGTGGGGCTTTATCATCTTTAGTATGGCTGTTATCTTTGTGCTTGGCTTTTTTATCGATTTTGTTGAAATTTCATATATCGTGCTTCCTATCTTGGTGCCAATCGCCGCAAAACTAGGCATAAACCCAGTCTATCTAGCGATCTTAGTTGCTATGAATTTACAAACTTCATTCTTAACACCGCCATTTGGTTTTAGTCTATTTTTCTTAAGATCAGTCGCACCTGCTGAGATAAAAACAGCTGCTATTTATAAAGGTGTAGTGCCTTATATCATCATCCAAGTAGCAGTTTTAATCTTTTTCTGCGTATTTTTAATGGAGATAAAGCCGGTGCTTGATGCGAGCCACGGCGGATTATTTAACTTCTTACTCTCACTTTTTAAATGATATAAAAGTTTTTGGTTGTAAAATACCAAAAACAAGCAAAATGGCTAATTTGAGTTTCTATCAAATTTAGCCATTTTTTATGACCGCTTTTTAGTAAATTTATAAATTTAATGAGGTGAAATATGGCAAAGAAATTTATCGATGTTATGGATACGACCTTTAGAGATGGCTTTCAGTCGGTTTATGGCGCTAGAGTGCTTATGAACGACTTTTTGCCCGCGCTTGAAGCAGCCAAAGAGGCTGGCATAGAGCATTTTGAATTTGGCGGAGGAGCGAGATTTCAAAGCCTTTATTTTTACCTAAATGAAGACGCTTTTGCGATGATGGATAAATTTAGAAGCATCGTAGGACCAAAAGCAAACCTTCAAACCCTAAGCAGGGGCGTAAATACCGTCACACTTGACACCGGTAGCCGCGAGCTAATCGACCTTCACGCAAAACTTTTCAAAAAACATGGAACCACTACTATTAGAAATTTTGACGCATTAAATGATGTTGAAAATTTAAAATATTCAGGCGAGAGGATCGCTCATCACGGGCTAAAACACGAAGTCGTTGTTACTATGATGGATCTGCCTAGTGGCTGTGTGGGAGCTCATGATGTTAAATTTTATGAGAAAATTTTAAGAGAAATTTTAGATGCAAATATCCCTTATCACAGCGTTTGTTTTAAAGACGCAAGCGGCACAAGTAGCCCACAAAAGGTCTATGAAACCATAAAAATGGCTAGAAAATTGTTGCCAGAAAAAACTCACATCAGACTTCACACACATGAAACAGCAGGCGTAAGTGTCGCTTGCTATCTTGCAGCGCTTGAAGCTGGCGTTGATGGCATAGATCTAGCTGCAAGCCCAGTAAGTGGCGGCACAAGTCAGCCAGATATCCTAACCATGCTTCACGCAGTAAAAGGCAAAAACTACGATCTTGGCGGCCTTGATGTAGAGAAAATTTTAAAATATGAAAGCGTTTTGAATGATTGTTTAAAAGAGTATTTTTTGCCGCCTGAAGCTGTGCAAGTAAGCCCTCTAATACCATTTTCACCGATGCCAGGTGGCGCGCTCACTGCAAATACCCAGATGATGAGAGATAACAATATCTTAGATAAATTCCCAGAGGTCATCCTTGCTATGCGCGAGGTGGTGCAAAAGGGTGGATACGGCACCTCAGTGACCCCCGTTAGCCAGTTTTACTTCCAACAAGCCTTTAATAATGTAATGTTTGGCAAGTGGAAAAAGATCGCTGAGGGATACGGCAAAATGGTGCTTGGCTACTTTGGCAAGACCCCAGTTACGCCTGATAAAGAGATCATTAAGCTTGCTAGCGAGCAACTAGGGCTAAAACCAACTACAAAGCACGCAGTCGATATAGCTGATAAAGATGAGAGCAAGTCACTTGCACATGTAAAAGAAATTTTAAAACAAAATAAGATCAAAGTTACCGAAGAAAACGTCTTTATAGCAGCAGCTTGTAAAGAAAAAGGCATCGCGTTCTTAAAAGGCGAAGCCAAAGTAAATGTAAGAAAAATCGATCCAAATGCTAAGGCAAATGAGGGCAGACAAACTCAAAGCGGCAGATATAGCGTCGTCGTAAATGGTAGTCGCTACAATGTAGAAGTAAGCGAAGGTTTTAACGACAGCATCCAAGTAAAATCAATTACTGAAGTTGAAGGCAAGAGCGTAAAAAGTGCCAAAAGCGCAGCAGCAGGCGCAACAGAAAATGACATCGTCGCAAGCTTGCCAGGTGCTGTGCATAAAATTTTAATAAGCGCAGGAGACCATGTCAAAAAAGGTCAGGCCATAGTCGTGCTTGAAGCGATGAAGATGGAGATAGAGGTCAAAGCCCCAAAAGACGGCATCATAGGCTCTATCGAGGTTAGCAAAGGTCAAAGTGTCGCGAACAATCAAGTGGTGGCTAGATTTAAATAATTTTGCCACTTTTAAAAAGATAGTGTTAAGCGAAATTTGATTAACATTTTGATGACTTTTAGGTCAAATTTATAAAGAAACGAAAATTTAAAAGGAAACAACATGATAAATAAGCTAGACGAGCTAGGTCTAAAAGAGATCAAAAAGATAAATCACAATCTAAGCTACGACGAGCTTTTTGAGCTTGAAAAGGCAAACAACGAGGGCAGAGTCTCAAGTAACGGCACATTTATGGTAGATACTGGAATTTTTACAGGCAGAAGCCCAAAAGATAAGTATTTTGTCAAGCAAGATCCAAGCCAAAAATACATCGCTTGGGGCAAGATAAATCAGCCTATCACAAAAGAGCTCTTTGACAAGCTTCTTAAAAAAGCAAAAGATCAGCTAAGTGGTAAAGAAATTTTCATCCAAGATGCATTTTGTGGAGCTAGCAAAAAGAGCCAAAAATCAGTCCGCTTTGTCACTGAAGTGGCGTGGCAAGCGCACTTTGTAAAAAATATGTTCATCCGCCCAAGCGAAGCAGAGCTGGCTAAATTTGAGCCTGATTTTGTAGTATATAACGCTTGCAAGACAAAAAACGAGGACTACAAGGCTGATGGGCTACATTCAGAAGTCTTTGTCATCTTTAACGTCGAGGAAAATGTCGCAGTGATCGGTGGCACATGGTATGGCGGCGAGATGAAAAAGGGCATTTTTTCTATGATGAACTACTGGTTGCCACTTGAGGGCAAACTAAGTATGCACTGCTCTGCAAACGTAGGAGAGAAGGGCGATACGGCGCTATTTTTCGGCCTATCTGGCACTGGTAAAACGACACTTTCAACCGATCCAAAACGCAAACTAATAGGCGATGACGAGCACGGCTGGGACGATGATGGCGTGTTTAACTTTGAGGGTGGCTGCTATGCAAAATGTATCAACCTTGATCCAAACAGCGAGCCAGAAATTTACGCAGCGATCAGGCGTGACGCGCTACTTGAAAACGTCGTGGCTGACGAAAACGGCGTGGTTGATTATAAAGATGGCTCAAAGACTGAAAACACACGTGTGAGCTATCCGATCTATCACATCGACAACTACGAGCCAAGCTCAAGCGCTGGCCATCCAAAAAATATCATCTTTTTAAGCGCTGACGCTTTTGGCGTGCTTCCTCCAGTTGCAAAGCTCACAAAAGAGCAGGCGATGTATTATTTCTTAAGTGGCTACACAGCAAAAGTTGCTGGCACAGAGCGCGGTATAACTGAGCCTGTAGCTACTTTTAGTGCTTGCTTTGGCGAGCCATTTATGCCACTTCACCCAACCGTCTATGCAAAACTGCTTGGCGAGAAGATCGATAAGCACGGTGTTAATGTCTATCTTGTAAATACAGGCTGGAGCGGCGGTGCTTACGGCGTTGGCAAGCGTATGAGCATAAAAGCAACACGTGCTTGCATAAATGCGATCCTTGATGGTAGCATCACAAAATGCGAATTTGAAAATTTTGATAAATTTAACTTCGCTATCCCAAAAGAGCTTGATGGTGTCGAGACAAAACTGCTAAATCCTATAAACACATGGGCAAATCCAGCTCAGTACAACGCTTCACGCGACAAGCTTGCTAAAATGTTTGTTGAAAATTTCAAACGTTATGAAGATGTAAAAGAGGGCGTTGAGTACGCCAAAGCTGGCCCAAAAGCTTAAATTTATAGCCTTGTGGGTAAATCCTTACAAGGCTTTTAAATTTAAACTATCAAATAGTAAAAATTTTAGAGCTATAAAATATAGCTCTTTTTCAAATTTCTAATATAAAATTTAAAATATTTTGCGAAATAGCTTGGTCAAATTTAACGAGACTTTCTAAAAATTCTCACCAAAAGCCACTCTTTATAAACCTGAAAAATTTAATCGCCTGACATCAGAAATTTTAATATAAGTAATCTTTGTAGTTAAAATTTAAAATTTAGCCAAAATGCACCAGTTAAATTTAAAGCAAAGTAATCTATTTCACGAGAGTTTCTAAAGCTTCTCGCTATAAAACCACACTTATTAAGCATTAAAAAATACCCATCAGATATCAAAAATTTTTAATATAAGCAATCTTTGTAGTTAGAACTAAAATTTAGCCAGAACACTCCAGCTAAATTTGATATCAAATTTCTACTATAAAAGTCGCTGTTGTATTTAGTGTAAGTTGCAGTTAAAACAAAAATTTAGCCAGGTATCTGGCTAAATTTAATCAAAATACTCTCTTTTCTAGTCCAAATTCTACGCCAGCTTTTGCTAGCTCAAATGTCGCATCTATAAATTTATACTCGCTGCTGATAAATGGCAAAAACATCGGTATCTCGGTGCAGCCTGCGATATAAACGTCAGCTTCAATGTTTGAAAGCACTTCGTAAAACACTGGCACATACTCTTCTAGCTTGCCAGCTTTGACACCTTTGTAGATGCACTCCATGATGACATCTTGCGTCTCTTTGCTAAAATCCACACTTTTTAGCCCGCGCTCTTTTAAAATTTGATCATAAACGCCAGCCTTTTTTGTACCGCTTGTTGCGATGACAGCGATATTTTTAGCGTGTGGATATTTCTTTTGCAAGGCATCTACTGTAACTTTTGCAATGTGCAAAATTTTCACTCCAGCCTCTTTTTCGATACTTGGAGCAAAGTAGTGAGCTGTGTTACAAGCCATTAGCATCGCCTCGCATCCTGCATTTTTTAAAAGTTTAGCACTTTGAATTAGCTTTGGAAGCGGACTTTCTCCCTCACCCATGATAAATTTTGTCCTATCTTCTATCTGAGCGTATGAGTCGATAACGATGTGTAGGTGCTCTTGATCGCAAGTTGCTGGGGTTATATCGATGATCTTCTTGTATAAATCAGCCGTGGCAAGTGGTCCCATACCGCCTATGATACCTAATGTCTTCATAACTCCTCCAAATTAAAATTTTCAATAATTATA
>NZ_CABPVA010000001.1:691189-714195 GCF_902460595.1 Campylobacter concisus | reverse complement strand
AATAGGGGATAAGCACTTTAAGTTTTGAAGTAAATTTTAAGATAAAAAGGGGCGATTTGCCCCTTAAAAATTCTATTATGAGTGGAAGTGAAATTCGTCTGGATGATCTAGTGCATATCTAAATTTCTCCATATCGACCTTTTTATCCCAGATAGAAACGATCATGCAGCCAACGGCATTACCGCAAAGGTTACCAACAGCACGCATCTCTGACATAAATTTATCAACGCCAAGTAGCACAGCCACGGTGACTACTGGTATGCCAGTGCTTGGGAGTGCGCTTAGTGTGCCAGCAAGGACGACAAAGCCAGATCCTGTAACGCCAACTGCGCCTTTACTTGTGATCATTAGCACGATTAGTATGCTTATTAGATGTTCAAAACTTAGCGGGATATTAAACGCTTGAGCTAGGAAGATAACGCTTAGGCTTAGATAGATGTTGGTGCAGTCAAGGTTAAATGAGTAGCCAGTCGGGATGATAAGGCCAACTGCACCTCTATTTATACCAGCTGCTTCTAGCTTTTGCATAAGTGGTGCAAGAGCTGTCTCGCTCGAGCTTGTCGCAAAAACGACCAAGACCTCTTTTGAGATAAAGCGCATAAATTTAAAGACATTGACCTTGGCAAAGTAGCAAATGACGCCAAGCACGACAAAGATGAAAAAGCAGCTTGCAAGTGCCATAACAACAAGAAGCTCCATCATACCAAGAAGCGTTCCGATGCCAAATTTACCGATCAAATAAGCCATCGCCGAAAAGGCTGCCACTGGGCTAAATAGCATAAGCCAAGTAAGTAGCTTTAAGACGTAGTGCTGGATAAATTCAAGCGGTTTTAGACAAGCTTGCTTTTTATCATGCGCAAGTAGCGAAAGCACGATGGCAACGACTATCGCCATGAAAAGCACTTGAAGTGTGTTTGACTTTATAAATGGATCAAGTATGTGCACGTAAGGGAAGATGTCATCTACTGGCACAGCGCCTCTTAAAAGATGAAGCGTATGCGCTAAAAAGCCGCTATTTGCATCCATGCTGCCAGCTTGAGATGTAAATTTAGCCACGCTTGAGGCGTCAAGCTGAGTGTAGTCAAGGTTCATGCCGTGTCCTGGACGAAGCGTCTCGCCAAAGATGATACCAACAGCAAGAGCGAGCGTGCTAACTATCTCAAAGTAGATAAATGCCTTAAGTCCGATGGTGCCAAGATCTTTTAAGCTCTCAAGTCCGACGATGCCTGAGACGATCGTTAAAAAGATGATAGGGCCGATTAAAATTTTAAGGGCTTTTATAAAATAATCAATGCCTGGCTTGCTCGCTATGCCAAGCTCAGGTGCGACCATACCGACGATAACACCGCCAACTATACCTATCACAACCCAAATGGCGAGATTGGTAAATAGTCTCACAAAGAGACTTTTTTGCGTTTTTGCACTCTCCATAAATTCCCCTTTTATAGGCTCTCTTTGATCTCTGCTGAGAGGATCTTGTCGCCTTGTCTGATAGCATCAAGCACCTTTAAACTCTCGTCATCAACGCACTTTCCAAAGACTGTATGCACGCCGTCAAGATGAGGTTGCTTGCTGTGGCAGATGAAAAACTGCGATCCGCCAGTGTCACGGCCTGCATGAGCCATGCTAAGGCTGCCACGCTCGTGTTTTACCTTTTGGTTGTCGCATTCGCATTTTATCCTCCAGCCAGGACCGCCTGTGCCTGTGCCATTTGGGCAGCCGCCTTGGATGACGAAATTTGGTATAACTCTGTGAAAATTTAGGCCATTATAAAAGCCTGTTTTTATCAAATGGACAAAATTTGCAACAGCTTGCGGTGCATCCTCGGCAAAAAGCTCAAGTTTGATATCGCCTTTTTCTGTCTTTAAAACTGCAAATTTATCTTTTTTTAGCTCGTCTAAATTTATATCATAAACTTTTAACTCATCAAAACGCATGTTGCTCCTTTTTACTCGATATTTGTATAAACTGCTTGGACGTCATCGTCGTCTTCTAGCTTGTCAAGAAGCCTCTCAACCTCAAGCATTTGCTCTTCATTTAGGCTCACGGTTTGATTTGGTAAGTACTGAAGTGAAGCTTTTTTAACTACTAAATTTAGCTTCTCTATGCCTTCATGAAGTGTGCCAAAATTTGCGTAATCGCCATAAACAAATAGTGCGTTTTCATCTTCTTCGATGTCACTTAGTCCGTAATCAATCAGCTCAAGCTCGATCTCTTCAATATCTGCACTTGGCTTTTCAAGCTCAAAAACGCTCTTTCTTGTAAACATAAAACTAAGGCTGCCACTTGGCAAAATTTCTCCGCCATTTTTGCTAAATATCGCTTTTACATTTGCAACTGTTCTTGTTGGGTTGTCAGTGGCGCACTCAACGATGATTTGCACGCCGTGAGCTGCTTTGCCGTCATAAAAGATAGTCTTGATATCAGCGCTATCTTTGCCATTTGCTCTTTTTATAGCTGCGTCGATGTTATCTTTTGGCATATTTTCAGCTTTTGCTGCTGCGATGGCTGCGCGAAGTTTTGGGTTCATATCTGGATCACATCCGCCATCTTTTGCCGCTACTGTTATAGCCTTTGCAAGTTTTGGAAATACCTTGCTCATCTTATCCCATCTAGCTTCTTTTGCTGCTCTTCGGTACTCAAATGCTCGTCCCATAAATATCCTTAAATAAATTTTTTACGGATTATAACTAAAAAAATTTTATACTTTTTTAAAACATTTTTAGTTTGCCTGCTAAAGTGCATAATTTGCAAATTTGAAAATAATATTTGGTAAAAATTTAAGCTAAAGGCATATAATCATACTCATGATAAAAAATGCTCAAAAACAAGATGCAAAAATCTGCATAAAACTACTAAATTTAGCGATGGAGGATATCGCCTACAAGCTAAGTGGCTACGACGATCCTGCAAAAAGCGATGAAATTTTAGAGAAATTTTTTAAAAGCGAGACAAATAGACTTAGCTATAAAAATGTCTATGTCTATAAACTTGACGACGTGATCATCGCTGCGATGTGCGCTTACTTTGGTGGCGACGCGTGGCAGTTTGATAGAGAAATTTCTCAGCATCTAAAGGCGCTTGGCAAAGATACCGAGGTAGAAAAAGAGTGCTTTGATGATGAGTTTTATATAGATAGCATTGCTGTGGATGAGAAATTTAGAGGCCAAGGGCTTGCAAAAGAGCTTATCTTGCACTCATTTGCCAAAGCAAAAGAGCTAGGACATAAAAAGGTCTCGCTGATAGTTGATATAAATAAGCCAAAAGTTCGTAAATTTTACGAGAGCCTTGGCTTTAAATTTAACACCAAAAAGATCATAAATTTACACGAATACGACCACATGATAAAGGAGATAATATGAAAACATTTGAGGTAAATAACGTGCATTGCCAAAACTGCGCAAATACTATAAAAAACGCACTTGAAGATGACTTTGGCGAGATAAAAGTCGATCTTAGCAAAGAGCCAAGACAAGTAAGCGTTGATATAAAAGATGGCGATGTAGAGAAATTTAAATCAGAAATGGCTGATCTGGGATTTGACGTTATAAAGGAGCTTTGATATGCCTTTAAAAGTCAAGCTAAATATAGCGGGAATGAGCTGTGTAAATTGCTCAAACGCTATCGAGAAAGTTTCTAAAAAGATAGATGGGGTGCTTGAAGCAAATGTAAATTTTGCAAATGCAAGCGGTGAGTTTGTCCTAAAAGACGCCAGCGTGCGTGAAGTTTTAGAGCAAAAGATAAAGAAGCTTGGCTACTTTGTGGCGACAAATATTGATGAATTTGAAGCCAAAAGAGACGAGCATATAACCTCGATAAGAAATAAATTTATATTTGCATTTATCACAAGCATCGTGATAATGGCGCTTGAGATGTTCGCGCCTCATAACTTGCTAGTAAATTTACTCATGCTAGTTTTAGCGTTTTTGGTGCTAGCTTTTAGTGGCAAAGACTTCTTTGCTCACGCCATAGAGGCTGTTAAAAACAAAAACTACGATATGAACGTGCTTGTAGCTCTTGGAAGTGGCAGTGCGTTTTTATACTCGCTTTTTGTTGTGATCTTTTCAAATTTTATCCCAGATGATCTAAAAAACGTCTATGTCTCGGGCGCAGCGATGATAATAGCCTTTGTTTTGCTTGGCAAGTATCTTGAAGAGCGCTCAAAGGCAAAGGCAGGCGACTACCTAAAGACGCTACTTAAAATTTCACCAAAGACCGCCTTTTTGGTCATGCCAGACGGCCAGAGCAAAGAGGTAAATGTAAATGAGCTAAAAGTAGGCGACATCGTCATCGTAAAAAATGGCTACAACATCCCAAGTGATGGCGTGATAGTCCAAGGCGGCGCCGAGATAGATGCTTCTATGCTTACAGGAGAGAGCTTGCCAGTTTATAAAGAGGCGGGAGATAGCGTATTTGCCGGCACTCTAAACACAAATGGCTATATAAGCGTCAAGGTGACAAAGAGTTCTTACGAGAGCTTGCTATCTCAAATTTTAAGCCTACTAAGCGACGCTAGCTCTAAAAAGATGCCTATCGGACGGCTGGCTGACAAGATAGCAAACATCTTTGTGCCAAGCGTCGTGGCGATCTCAGTTCTTACATTTTTTATATGGATAATTTTTAGTGGAAATTTCGCCTATGCGATCTCTAGCGCGATCTGCGTGCTTATCATCTCATGCCCATGCGCACTAGGACTTGCCACGCCAATAGCAATCGTAAGCTCCCTCTCGCGTGGTGCAAAAGCTGGGATTTTGGTGAAAAATCCAGAGGTTTTGGAGCTTATAAAAGATGCTAAATTTGTAGCATTTGACAAAACTGGCACGCTAAGTAAGGGGCTAATCAGCGTCAAAAGTTCAAATTTGAGCGAAAAAGAGTTAGAGCTAGTGGCATCTGCTGAAAATTTAAGCGAGCATCCGATCTCAAAAGCGATCGTAAGATACGCAAAACAAAATTACATAAATTTACAAAAGCTAAATGGTAAATTTCAAAACGTAGTTGGTCAAGGCATCGTCTATGAAGATGAGAGTGAAAAGATAATAATAGGCAACGAAAAACTGCTCGCAGCAAACAATATCTTGCTAAATGAAGCTGATAGTGAGGCAATAAAAGAGGCTACAAGTGATGGAAGCGGCGTCATACTTTGTGCGCTAAATCAAAAATTTAGTGGCTTTTTAACGTTAAGTGATGAGCTAAAAAATGAAGCAAATGACGTTATAAACGAGCTTTCAAGGCTAAATTTACAAAGCATAATCCTCTCAGGTGATGATAAAAAAGTAGTGGCAAATATCGCTAGCAAGCTAAATGTGAGCGAATATTATGCAAATATGCTGCCTGAGGATAAATTTAATAAGGTAAAAGAGCTCATGAGCCGAGGTGGCGTGATCTTTGTAGGGGACGGCATAAACGACTCACCATCGCTTAAAGAAGCAAGTGTTGGCATCGCTATGAACTCAGGCTCAGACATCGCTAAAGGCGCTGGTGATATCGTGCTTGTAAAAAACGATCTGCACGGCGTAAGTGGGCTTGTAAAGCTTGCAAATGCGACTATTGCTAACATAAAAGAGAATTTGTTTTGGGCATTTATGTATAACGCCATTTGCATACCAGTGGCTGCTGGCGTGCTATATCCGGTATTTGGACTGCTTTTAAGCCCAGTTTATGGCTCTATGGCGATGTGCTTAAGCTCGGTCACTGTCGTGCTAAATGCGCTTAGACTTAGATATTTGAAGCTTAAGGATTAAATTTGAGACTTGGAGAGCTTTATAGCGTCGTAGCGGCTGCACTTGCTACAAATTTTAATGGCATCTTAGGTGTCTCATCTTTTATGCGTATCAAAAAGACAAATGCGTGGATAACGCAGACAAAGAGCGATGCAAACATAAAAGGAAATGAGCTTTACGCTAAATTTATCAAAGATGAGAGTAGTGCGGCCTTGTGTGATGATTTTGTCATTTTGAAGGCAAAATTTGAAGCAAGCTACTATTTCTCAAGCGCAAAAGATGATCTGGCACAATTTTATAAAGCAATAAAATTTGAGCCAAAAATGGGTGAGGTTGATAGCATCTCAAATCAGCTCATTTTGATAGCAAATATCTTAAAAAAAGAGGCGACAAAAGAGTCTATGCAGCTTCTTGCTGCTTTTAGCCTCTCGTTTTTCTTACCTTATGCCGAGCAACTTGCAAAAGAGCTTGAACAAAATGCTAGCAGTAACTTCTATAAGTCAATGGGATACTTTTTAGAGGATTTTTGTTTGGTTTTAAAAACTATTATCGGTAAGGCTTAGTCTTAAGCCTGTACCATTTCTGTCATTTGAGTTTTAATACTTAAAATGTTATTCTGAATGCTTGATTGTTCTAAATTTAGATGATGAAGCATCTGCATAGAATCACGATCTTTCAGGTGCTGGATGCTTGAAATTTGATCAGCTATATCGCTTCTTTGATCTTGTAATTTTTCTAAATTTTTTTGTAACTCTGTGACATCTTCTTTTCTAATAATTGTAGGTTTTTGTCTAACTTCTTCTCTTTGTTCGACATGCACATCATTACTTCTAACGATATCTTTTGTGCCATAGCCAGAAGATACTAATATGCTGGTTTTAGCGCTACTTGATGATATAGATGTGTAGCCATTATGATAGAAAACATTTGAGTTCATATTTGCATCTATTTGCATATCGTCCTTCCTTTTTAGTTTATTTCTTCATTTAAAACTATATCGGCAATAAATCAAAAAACTTGAAATAGTTTTTAAAAAGTTGCTGGGCGAATTATATTTTAATAACCTTAAATGTAAATTATATATATAACTTTTTTACCACTCTAGCATAATTTTTATATTACATTTCACTTTTTTGATCAAAAAAATTATTTTTAAAATGCTCGTAAAAGCCTAGTTAAGCACCATTTTGTTAAAATCACGCAAAACTAATCAAAGGCAAAGCTATGAAAAAAGATGAAAACGCACATAAAAAGATGTGGGAGGGCAGATTTAGCGAGGCTAGCTCGAAGTTGCTTGAGGAATTTAACGCTTCTATAAATTTTGATAAAAATCTTTTTGAAGAGGATGTCGCTGGCAGTAAGGCACACGCTAAAATGCTAGGAATTTGCGGAATTTTAAAAAAAGACGAGTCAGAGGCGATTATAAAAGGGCTTGATGAGGTTTTGGCTGAGATAAGAGCTGGTAAATTTGCTTTTAAGATAGAGGATGAGGATATCCACATGGCCGTTGAAAAGCGCCTTAGCGAGATCATCGGAGCTGAGCTTGGCGGCAGACTTCACACAGCTAGAAGCAGAAACGATCAAGTCGCACTTGATTTTAAATTTTACGTTTTGAAGAAAAATTTAGAAATTTCATCTCTCATCAAAGAGCTCATTGCCACGCTTACAAATTTAGCCAAAAACCACAAAGATACGCTAATGCCAGGCTACACGCACCTTCAGCATGCCCAGCCAGTAAGCCTTAGCTACCATTTGCTAGCATACGCGTTTATGTTTAAGAGGGATTTTGAGCGATTTGTTAGCTCGTATGAACGAAACAACCTAAGTCCGCTTGGCTCAGCAGCCCTTGCAGGCACGCCACATAAGATAGATAGGAGCATCGTTGCGAGCGAGCTTGGCTTTGCAGGCTGCACGCAAAATGCGATGGATAGCGTGAGCGACCGCGACTATGCGCTGGAGATTTTATTTAACATTAGTGTTTTTATGACGCACGCTTCTAGGCTTTGCGAGGAGCTCATACTCTGGAGCTCGCAGGAATTTGGCTTTGTAAGCATTAGTGACGCTTATAGCACTGGCAGCTCCATTATGCCTCAAAAGAAAAACCCAGACGTCGCTGAACTCATACGCGGTAAAACTGGGCGTGTAAATGGAAATTTGGTAGCGCTGCTAACTACGATGAAGGGCTTGCCACTTGCTTACAATAAAGATATGCAAGAAGATAAAGAGGGCGTTTTTGATAGCGTTGCGACCATTTTAAGCTCGGCTACTATCCTAAATGAGATGATAAAAACGGCTAAATTTAATGAAAAAAATATGCTAAAAGCGACAAAAACAGGGCATCTAAGTGCCACTGATCTAGCGGACTACCTAGTGCGTGAGAAAAATATCCCATTTAGAACGGCGCACTTTATCACCGGCAAGGCTGTCGCAAAGGCTGAAAGCTTGGGACTTGATCTAAGTGAGCTAAACAAAGAGCAACTAAAAAGCGTAGATGAAAATTTAGATGAAAATGCCATTAAATTTCTAGATCTGCATGCTTCAAAAGAGGCCCGCACTTCAAAAGGCGGCACGGCAAACAAAAGCGTTGAAGAGCAAATTAAAATTTTAGACGACTGGCTTAAGTAAAAATAGTTATAATTACGCGTAATTTACAAATTTTAAAGGATGAAAAATGTTTTTTGACAGCAAAAGCAAAGAGCTTGGTAGTAAAAATGAAGCTTTAGAAAGAGAAAATGAAGCTTTAAAGGCTGAAATTTTAGCACTTAAAAATGAGCTAAAAAATGCCAAAACTTGCGAGCCAAAAGAGCAAGCTAAGGATAAGCAAGAGGCTGTAAATTTGCTGCTTACTAGCTATCAAGATGGTATGAATTTCTTGCAATCAACCATCGAAGAAAATCTAAAAATGCTTGAAAATATAAACCATTTAAATGAAAAAACCTTCAAAAAAACAGGCGAGCTCAAGTCTCAAACGGCTGAAATTTTAAGCTCGATCGAGCAAGTGAGCCAGATGAGCGGCGATCTCTCAAACGACGCCTCTTCGCTTGATGGAAGCGTAAATTCTATCGTTGAGATCATAAATCTCATAAAAGACATCTCAGATCAGACAAATTTGCTAGCGCTAAATGCTGCTATCGAGGCGGCTCGTGCGGGCGAGCATGGACGTGGCTTTGCGGTCGTTGCAGATGAGGTTAGAAAGCTTGCAGAGCGCACTCAAAAAGCGACACTTGAGGTTGAAGTAAATATAAATGGCCTTAAGCAAAGTGCGAATACGATGATCGAAATGAGCGAGAATTTCTCTAAAATTTCAGCAAATGCGATGCAAATTTTAGGTGGCTTTGAGGGCAACATCTCAAGCGTAAATGCCAATACGCAAAACATCCTAAATCAAGCCCTAAACGTAACAAATGAGGTCAATGTCAGTAACGGCAAGATAGATCACATCAACATGAAGCTAAATGGCTACCGAGGCGTCTTGCTTGGCGAGATAAATAAAATTCAAGACGTGCATGAGTGTAGATTTGGCAAGTGGTATGAAAAAGATGTGAAAAATACCATCATAAAAGATCCAAGAACCCTCTCAAGCATAGCTGCGCACCACGAAAATGTCCATCACGGACTAGATAAGGCTATGGCGATTTTTGCTGACAAAGATAAGGGACATTTAGCAGGTGTCGAGATACTAAAAGATGTCGAGCACTCAAGCAAAGCTGGCTTTGAAGAGTTACTTGAGGCGGTAAAAGCTGCTAGGAAGTAAATTTATTTAAATTTAGATGTTTTAAAAAGTAAAATTTTGAAGTGGAATTTAGACTCAAAAAGAGTCTAAATTTGGATTAAAATGTGCTTTGTGGATCAGCTACGCCTTCGCTCCAGCCAAGTTTTGCACCAGCAAGTAGGTGAAAGTGTAGGTGCATGACCTCTTGACCGCCGTTTTCACCGCAGTTTGTTATGAGGCGGTATCCGCTCTTATCAACGCCCATTAAGCTCGCCACTTCTTGGATAAATTTAGTCATCTCACCCATCAAAACTGGGTCCATCTCTTGGAAGTTTTTGTAGTGTTTTTTAGGGATGATAAGGATGTGGATCGGCGCTTTTGGATTTATGTCGTTAAAAGCTAGAAATTTCTCGCTCTCAAGCACTTTGTTACAAGGAATTTCACCAGTAACGATCTTTTCAAATATGGTCATTTTAGCTCCTTTGAAAGTTTGAGAAATTATATCAAAGTGTGCTTAAATTTCGCGCTTTTTATCTTGATTTTAACTCTTTTTCTATAAAATCGATGCAAAAATTCATAAAGGTAAAAAATTGCAAGATTTCATTAATAAAATCAAAAATGAAATTTCAACTCTTGATGATTTAGAGAAGGTCAGGGTAGAAATTTTTGGCAAAAAGGGCATCTTGGCGCAAGGTTTTGCAAAACTAAAAGAGCTTGGCGAGGATGAAAAAAAGGAATTTGCAGCAAATTTAAACAAGCAAAGAGATGAGCTAAGCGCGCTTATAGAAGCTAAAAAAGCCGAGCTTAGCGAGCAAGAGATAGATAACAAGATGAAAAAAGAGGCCGCTGATATCACGCTTTTTAACGAGCCTGTTGCTAGCGGGGCGCTGCACCCTGTGATGGCTACGATGGATAAGATAATTGAGTATTTTTTAGCTCTAAATTTTTCGCTCGAGACTGGACCTCTTATAGAAGATGATTTTCATAACTTTGAGGCGCTAAATTTACCAAAATACCACCCAGCAAGGGATATGCAAGACACATTTTACCTAGATGATTTTAGACTTTTAAGGACGCATACGAGCCCAGTTCAGGTGCGAACTATGTTAAATCAAAAGCCACCTATCCGCATGATAGCGCCAGGCACTGTCTTTAGACGCGATATGGACCTAACGCATACACCGATGTTTCACCAAGTCGAGGGCCTTGTGGTGGAGGACGCTGAGAAAGTGAGCTTTGCAAATTTAAAATCAATGCTTGAAGGCTTTTTAAAGCACATGTTTGGCGACGTTGAAGTGCGTTTTCGCCCTAGCTTCTTTCCATTTACGGAGCCTAGCGCTGAGGTTGATATTAGTTGTATATTCTGCCACGGCAAGGGCTGCAGGGTGTGCAAGCAGACTACTTGGCTCGAGGTGCTTGGATGCGGCGTCGTCGATCCAAATGTATTTAAGGCAGTTGGCTATAAAAATGTAAGTGGATATGCCTTTGGCCTTGGGGTTGAGAGATTTGCGATGTTGCTTCATAGAGTGCCTGATCTAAGGTCACTTTTTGAGGGAGATTTAAGATTGTTGGAGCAGTTTAAATGATAATTTCAAAGCATTGGTTAAACGAGTGGATCGACCTTAGTGAGGTTAGCGGCGAGACACTTTCAAGGACATTAAACTCTATCGGCTTAGAAGTTGATAGCTATAAAGAGATAAATTTACCAAAAAGCGTCGTAGTTGGCTACGTAAAAAGTAGAGAAAAACACCCAGATGCCGATAAACTAAGCGTTTGTCAAGTTGATGTTGGCAGCGAAACGCTTCAGATCGTATGCGGTGCAAAAAACGTCGAGGCTGGTCAGTTTGTGCCAGTTGCGCTCATTGGCACGACGATGCCAAATGGTCTTGAGATCAAAAAGGCAAAGCTAAGAGGCATCGAGTCATGTGGTATGATCTGCTCTTCAACTGAGCTAGGACTACCAAAGACAAATGACGGTATATTGCCACTTGATGAGAGTATCGGTAAGCTAAAACTTGGCACAAGTCTTGGTGAATTTGAAGCGTTTAAAGATGTGATCATCGAGGTTGATGTCACAGCAAATAGGGGCGACTGCCAAAATTTACACGGCATCGCAAGAGAAATTTGCACCGCACTTGATCTAAATATGAAAGATAGTCACGAAAATGAAGATAGCGAAAATTTACTAGGCATCGGCAGGATCGCGTCTGTGCGAACCGAAGATAAGGTAAATGGCTCATTTTTGTATAAAGCATTTGAGCTAAAAAATGCATTAAGTGAAAATTTATTAACTCGCTTGAGGCTAGCTCTTATCGAGTGCCAAAAGACAAATTTAGTAGAAAGACTGCTTGAATACGCGACATTTTGCACGGGCGTCTTGTTTAGAGCTTATGATCACGCTAAGCTTGTTGGCGAGGGTGAAAAAGCTGTTTTTGACATCAAAAATGGCGAAAATGGCGAGTGCGTGGTTTTTTTTGAGGATAAAAATTTAGGCGTTGCTGGAATTTACCAAAGCGATGAGGCTAGGGTCGATGAGGGTTCAAAGGTGATCTTGGTAGAGGCTAGCTACGTAAAACCAGATGTTGTCTCAAAAGCCATTTTTGAAAATAAAAATTTACCAAAAGGTGATCAGGTTTATCGCTCAAGCCGTGGTAGTGAGCCAAATTTAGCTTACGGGGCGGACTATCTTTTTAAAAGGCTAGCTGGCTTTAAAGATAGCCTAAGCCTTTTTGCAGGCTCACAGCAATCACTTCTAAACACCGAGCCTATCACGCTTAGCATCTCACTTGGCGAGCTTAAAAATATGATCGGTCAAGAGGTTGCAAGAAACGATGTTGTTAAAATTTTAAAGAAACTTGGCTTTGAGATCGCGGTAAATGTTGAGCAAGAGAGCTTTAACGTAAAAGTGCCGCTATTTCGCCACGACATCGTAAATTCGCATGATATTTGCGAGGAGATCGTAAGGATAATAGGCATCGACAATATCGCCTCAACGCCGCTAAATTTCGCAGAGAAAAATAGGCTAAATAAGACATATTTTGACTATAAAAATGCTCTAAATTTAAGACACCGCGCAGCTAGCAACGGCTTTTTTGAAAGCGTGCACTACGTATTTGACAGCCTTGATGAGCTAAGTGAGCTAAATTTCAAACCTTGCAAGATCAAGATACTAAATCCTATAAACAACGAGCTAAACACGCTTAGACCAGCACTTTTAAACCATCTTTTAAGCTCTAGCGAAAAAAATATCAAAAACTCAAAACGCTCAGTTAGGCTTTTTGAGCTTGGCGAAGTTTTTGATGAAAACGCAAATCAAGGTATAAATTTAGGCTTTGTCGTATCAGGTCTCTTAAAAGAGTCAACACTGATAAACGGCGCAAAGGGCGAGGAGGCAAATTTCTACGCATTTGCGGCAATGGTGCAAAATGTCATAGGTAAATTTGAGCTAAAACCTTGCCGTGAGATCACATATCTTAGCCCATACGAGCAGGCACATCTCTATCAAAATGGTGAAAAGATCGGCTATATCGGCAGAGTCGATGCAAGAGTGGAGGCAAAAAGAGATCTGCCAAAAACTTATGTCTGCGAGATTGATTTTGCAAAGCTTAAATTTGAACCGGTCTTAGCAGTGCCATACTCTAAATTTCAAAGCACGACAAGAGATCTTAGCCTCATCGTGCCTGAAAATTTCGAGGCTGGACGAATTTATGAGTGCATAAGAGGGCTAAATTTAAAAGAGCTAAAAGAGTTCTTGCCGGTTGATATCTATAAAGACGCGAAACTAAACGGCGCGATCAGCCTTAGTCTTAAATTTACATTCCAAGATATGGAAAAAACGCTCGAAGATGACGATATAAACGCACTTATGGATAAAATTTTAAGCGAGCTAAAAGAGAAACTAAATATCGGTATAAGATGAGAATTTATCCACTAGAAAAAAGTTTAAATTTAACTATCGACGACATCGCAGCTGATAAGTCTATCTCGCATAGATGCGTGATCTTTTCGCTTTTAAGTGACAAACCATCTCGTGTTAGAAACTACCTAAGAGCAGGCGATACGCTAAATACCTTAAAGATCGTTCAGCTCTTAGGTGCAAAGATCGAAGATAACGGCGCTGAGATAATAATCACTCCGCCACAAAAGATAAAAGAGCCAAATGAAATTTTAGAGTGTGGCAACTCAGGCACGGCGATGAGGCTTTTTATGGGGTTACTAGCCGCACAGGATGGCTTTTTCGTGCTAAGTGGCGATAAATATTTAAATTCTCGTCCGATGGCAAGGATAGCAAAACCTCTAAATGAGATGGGGGCAAAGATAGATGGCGCAAACAGTGCAAACAACGCTCCTCTTTGCATAAGAGGGACGAAATTTGAAAGATTTAGTTTTGATAGTAAGATCGCCTCAGCTCAGGTAAAAAGCGCGCTTTTGCTAGCAGCTCTTTACTCAAATGGTTGCAAATTTAGCGAGCCAGAGCTAAGTAGAGACCACACTGAGCGCATGCTTGCTGGCATGGGAGCTGATATAAAGCGTGACGGCTTAGAGATCACTCTAGAGCCGATGACATCGCCACTTTCGCCACTTGATATAGACGTGCCAAATGATCCAAGTTCGGCATTTTTCTTTGCAGTTGCAGCTCTAA
The DNA here is from genome assembly GCF_902460595.1 of Campylobacter concisus. Taxonomy (GTDB): domain Bacteria; phylum Campylobacterota; class Campylobacteria; order Campylobacterales; family Campylobacteraceae; genus Campylobacter_A; species Campylobacter_A concisus_BL. Next base: position 700,121 of record NZ_CABPVA010000001.1, on the reverse strand, counting down.
TCATCCCAAATTCGCATATCATTTTAAAAAATATTTTACTAAATAAAACTCGCATCGAAGCTTACAGAGTTTTAGAAAAAATGGGCGCTGAGATAAAATTTCATAAAACTTCAAGCAAATACGAAGATATCGGCGATATCGAGGTCAAGTACTCGCCAAATTTAAAAGGCGTAGAAGTTAGCGAAAATATCTCGTGGCTCATCGACGAAGCCCCAGCTTTAGCCATCGCATTTGCCTGCGCAAAGGGTCAAAGCAAGCTAACAAATGCAAAAGAGCTTCGCGTAAAAGAGAGCGACAGGATAGCTGTCACGATAAATGCGCTAAAGCAGTGCGGTGTCGATGCTAGCGAGCTTGAAGATGGCTTTATCATAAATGGCTCTGAGGCTAAATTTGCCACGATAGATAGCCACGGAGATCACAGGATCGCCATGAGCTTTGCCATACTTGGACTAAAATGTGGCATGCAGATAGAAAAGAGCGAATTTATCGCCACTTCGTTTCCAAATTTTGCTGAAATTTTAAAGAAAATGGGAGCTAGAGTTGAAGATCGAGCTTGCTAGTAGTTATGGTTTTTGCTTTGGTGTAAAAAGGGCTATAAAAATAGCTGAAAATGCTGGAGATGCCGCAACTATCGGTCCGCTCATCCATAACAATGAAGAGATAAACAGGCTTGAGAAAAACTACAATGTAAAGACGCTTGAAGGCATAAGCGAGCTAAAAGATGAGAAAAAGGCGATCATCCGCACTCATGGCATCACAAAAAATGACCTTGCAGAGCTAAAAAAAACCGATATAAAAGTGATAGATGCAACTTGTCCGTTTGTGACAAAGCCACAACAAATTTGCGAAAAAATGAGCGAAGAGGGCTATGATGTGGTGATTTTTGGCGACATGCACCACCCAGAGGTAAAAGGGGTGAAGTCGTATGCTAAGGGCAACGTCTATGTCGTGCTTGAAGAGAGCGAGCTAGAGGGCATTAAATTTAAGCAAAAGGTAGCGCTTGTTAGTCAAACGACTAGAAAAGTTGAGAAATTTATGCAGATCGCAAACTATCTCATGCTTCATGTAAAAGAGCTGCGTGTTTTTAACACGATCTGTAACGCGACATTTGAAAACCAAGAGGCTGCTAAAAATTTGGCAAAAAGAGCTGACGTGATGATAATAATCGGCGGAAAAAACAGCTCAAACACAAAACAGCTCTACCTAATATCTAAAAATTTCTGCGAAGATAGCTACCTAATAGAAAGCGAAGAAGAGCTTGAGGGATCATGGTTTGATGGCAAAAATTTGTGTGGCATAAGTGCTGGTGCTAGCACACCTGACTGGATCATACAAAAAGTCGTTGATAGAATCAAAAAAGTATAAAATTTATCCTAGCTAAAGCCACAATTAACTATAATAAGCCAATTTGCCTCTATTGGCATAATAAAATTTAAAGGATCAAGATGGCTGTGAACAAAAGTGTTCAATTAGGAAAAGCAAAAGACGAAGATATCGAAGATATCGATTTTGCTGCGATGTTAGAGGAGTCTTTTAAAAAGACTGAAGAAGATAGTGACGCAAAGATCGTCAGTATCAATGGCGATGAGGTTTTAATCGACGTTGGCAAGAAGTCAGAAGGCATTTTAAATGTTTCTGAGATTACTGACGCAAACGGTAACCTGACGCATAAAGTTGGCGATACGATCAAAGTTGTAATAACTGGATCAAGAAATGGAAGACCTATAGTGTCGCACAAAAAAGCACTTAGAAAAGAGAAAGTTAAAGCTTTCATTGAAGCTTACGATCCTGAAAATTCTGGCGAAATCGACGTAAAAGTAGTTGGAAAAAATAAAGGTGGTTTTATCACTCAAGACGCAAATGGCGTAGAATTTTTCTTACCAAGAACGCACAGCGGATTTAAAAACGCTGAGGGCGTAGTTGGAAAATCATACAAAGTAAGAGTTATAAAAGTCGATAAAGAAGAGAACAGCATCGTTGTTTCAAGAAAGAAAATTTTAGATGACGACCGCAAAAAACGCAAAGAAGCCCTATCAAGCATAGTAGAAAACGATAGCGTTATAGAGGGCATAGTTAAGAAAATCACAACTTATGGTATGTTTGTTGATGTTGGCGGTGTAGATGGACTTGTTCACTACAGCGAGATAAGCTACAAAGGCCCGGTAAATCCTAGCTCTTTATACAAAGAAGGCGATAAAGTTTTAGTTAAAGTTATCAGCTATGACAACGAAAAACGCCATCTATCTCTATCTATCAAGGCAGCTACTCCAGATCCTTGGGAAGAGATCATAAGCGACGGCCTAGAAGTTGGCGACACTATAAAAGTAACAGTTAGCAATATCGAGCCTTATGGCGCATTTGTCGATCTTGGAAATGATATTGAAGGATTTTTACATATATCTGAAATTTCATGGGACAAAAATATCAAAAATCCAAAAGATCATATCAGCGAAGGCCAAGAGATCGATGTTGAGGTTATCGAAATAGACGCAAAAGGACACCGCTTAAGAGTGAGCCTTAAAAATTTACTTCCAAAGCCATTTGATGAATTTAAAGCAAAATTTAAAGAGGGTGACGTAGTAAAAGGCGTTGTAACAACTATCACAAATTTTGGTGCATTTGTTAGAGTAGGCTGCGTTGAGGGCTTGCTACACAATGAAGACGCTTCTTGGGATAGAAACGACAAGTGTAAAGATATGTTCAAAGCTGGCGACGAGCTAGAAGTAAAGATCATCAAAATTGACAGCGCTGAGCAAAAAATTTCTCTAAGCTTAAAAGATCTAAAACAAAGTCCAGTTCAAGCATTTGCTAATAAATTTAGTGTAGGCGACATCGTAAAAGGAACGATCCGTGACATTAAAGAGTTTGGCGTATTTGTTGAGCTTGGCGATAACGTCGATGCGCTAATCCGCAAAGAAGATCTAGGCAGTGTAGATGCTAGCACGTTAAATATCGGCGATGAAATCGAGGCTGCTATCGCATTTATCGATGAGAAGAAAAATAGAATTCGCCTAAGCATACGCCGTTTAGCAAAACAAAAAGAGCGTGAAGTGTTAAATGAGATCAACGACAACGATGACAAAGTAACACTTGGCGACATTATAAAAGAACAATTACGCTAGTATAAATGGGCAGACGCACACTTTTATTAGTAGTTGTTCTGCTCTTTGTGATATTAGGTTTGGTTGGAATTTATCTTGTTAAATTTGCAAGCGTAAATTTCAGCCAGATCCCAGAAAACAATATAACAAACGAGCAAAATATAACCAAAAACACAGCCGGCAGTGAAAACTGGATCAACGAGCTGGCAACTATTAAGAAAAAAGATTACGTATTGCCAGTAAATGAAATTTTTATAGAATACAACCGACCTAAGATAGAAAAGCCAAAGATCACAGCATACGAACTTTTGATAGATAAAAACGATATCTACTCTATGTTCTGTTTGATGCAGACTTTGCGAAGTAGCGAGGTTGATTTCACTGTTGTAAAGGATGGCGCCAAAAGCCAGATCTTTTTAAATACTCAAGACTCAAAGTTGCTTCAAAATATCATACTGCAACTAAGAGTTTACGACATCCACTCAAGTGTAAGAGAGGTAAAATTATGAAAACTATCATTGTTTGCGACGCGATACACCCAGTAGGTTTTGAGCTTTTAAAAAAAGAGCAAGATATAAATATAATAGACGCAGTTAATACTCCAAAAGACGAGCTTTTAAAAATTTTAGGCGAGGCTGATGTGGCGATCACTAGAAGCTCGACTGAGGTAAATGAGGCGTTTTTAGAAGCCGGTAAAAAACTAAAAGCTATCGTTAGAGCTGGTGTTGGCGTGGATAATGTTGATATAGATGGCTGTTCAAGAAGAGGCATCATTGCTATGAACGTCCCAACTGCAAATACTATCGCAGCAGTTGAGCTAACTATGGCTCACATGCTAGCGGCCGCAAGATCGCTCGAGTACGCTCATAACGATCTAAAGCTAGATAGAATTTGGAAGCGTGAGAAGTGGTACGGGGTTGAGCTGTTTAAGAAAAAACTAGGCGTGATCGGCTTTGGTAACATCGGCTCAAGAGTAGCAACTCGCGCAAAAGCTTTTGGCATGGATATCATAGCATACGATCCATACATCGATCCATCTAAGGTCATCGATATGGGCGGCACTTATACTAAAAATTTTGACGACATCTTAGCATGTGACTTCATCACGATCCACACTCCAAAGACCAAAGAGACAACCGATATGATAGGCGCTAAAGAGATAGCAAAGATGAAAGATGGCGTAAGACTTATAAACTGCGCTAGGGGCGGCCTTTATAACGAAGAGGCGCTTTATGAGGGGCTAAAAAGCGGCAAGGTGGCTTTTGCTGGCATCGATGTTTTTACAAAAGAGCCAGCAACAAGTCATCCGCTTCTTGATCTAAATAATGTAAGCGTCACGCCACATCTTGGAGCAAATACCCTTGAGTCGCAGCGCAACATCGCAGTAGAGGCAGTCGAGCAAGCTATCTTGGCAGCACGTGGTATAAGCTATCCAAACGCTTTAAATTTACCTATAAAAACAGAAGATCTACCGCCGTTTGTTGAGCCTTATATTGATCTTACAAGCAAGATGGCTTTCTTGGCAGCTCAGATCAACAAAAGCGCCATCAAGGCTATCCGCATAGAGACTCACGGGCAGATTGGCGAATATGCAAATTCACTGCTAACATTTGCCATAGTGGGCGCTCTAAAAGAGAGTCTTGGCGATGCGATAAACTACGTAAATGCTAAATTTTTATGCGATGAAAAAGGCATAACTACTGAAACTAGCACAGGTGGAGATAGTATCTTTAAAAACAAGATCACAGTTCGAATTACTACTGAAAATGGCATTGTAAGCGTTGGTGGCACGGTCTTTGGTGAAAATCAGCAACGCATCGTGACTGTAAATGGCTTTAAGACTGACTTTAAACCAAAAGGTAAGATGATCATCTTTAAAAACCACGACGTACCAGGCGTTATCGCTCAGATCAGTAAAATTTTAGCTGATGAGAAGATAAACATCGCAGACTTCCGCCTTGGCAGAGATGAGCACGGCATGGCGCTTGCGGTCATCTTGGTTGATGAACATATAAAAACAGAAACGCTAGAGAGATTAAACGCACTTGAAGCTTGTGTTTGGGCTCAATACGCAGTTATATAAACAAATTTGAAAGGATAAAAAATGGCTTCATATTCAATGGGCGATCTAAAAAAGGGACTAAAGATCGAGATCGATGGCGTTCCTTATAAAATCGTAGAATATCAACACGTTAAACCGGGCAAGGGTGCAGCTTTTGTTCGTGCAAAGATCAAATCTTTTGTCGATGGAAAGGTTCTTGAAAAGACTTTTCACGCAGGTGATAAGTGCGAGCAGCCGCATCTTGAAGAGAAAGAGATGCAGTATCTCTATGATGATGGTGAGTTTTGCCAGTTTATGGACACGACTACTTACGAGCAAGTTGCGATCAGCGATGAGGACGTGGGTGATGTTAAAAAGTGGATGATCGATGGCATGATGGTTGAAATTTTATTTCACAACGGCAACGCAATCGGCGTTGAAGTACCACAAGTGGTCGAGCTTAAGATAGTTGAAACTCCACCAAATTTCAAGGGCGATACACAAGGTGGCAAAAAGCCAGCTACTCTTGAGAGCGGCGCGGTAGTTCAGATACCATTTCACGTACTAGAAGGCGAGGTCATCCGCGTTGATACAGTTCGTGGTGAGTACATCGAGCGCGCAAATAAATAACCATACATCTGGCGCGTTAAATTTATGAAAGAGAAATTTGACGAGCTTATCGCTCTACTAAAGCCGCTATTTAAGGATAATGGCTTTAGCAAGAGCGCTTTAAATTTCTACAAAAATACTCCAAATTTTATCTACGTTATAAATTTTCAAAAAAGTAGTGGTAATGGCTCAGAGCGCACAAGATTTTATATAAATTGCGGCATTTACGCCCCTTTTTTAGAGGCTACTCTTGGCAAAGAAGCGCTTAGCAAGCCAAAAGAGTATGAGTGCCATTTTAGAGCTAGAGTACATGAAATCACTCGCACGGCTACTGCATACTACGAGCTAGAGCTAGATAGTGACGTGGCTAAAATTTATGAAAATGTGGCAAACGATCTTGGCTTTGTTTTTAAATTTTTTGAGCAAAATAGCTCGGAGGAAAATTTAATAGGGCTAATGCTCGAACAAAACGGTCTTGCAGCGATAAATCAGCTCTACGAATATCTTTTGATAAAAGATAAAAGTGAAATTTTGATCTCTCATGCCAAAAGGCTCTTCGCAAAGCATGGCAGTGAAGCAAGATGGGGTAAATTTGATAACCAGATAAATGAGCTACTTAGAAAATATAAAAAAGATGAGATAAAATTTAAAGAGTAAATTTTGAGCAAAACGAGGCAGTTGCCTGCCCCGCTAGTTAGCATTAAGCCGACTTTTCTTTGAGATATTTGTTTATAAGAGTTGTGATCTCTTCGCCGTGTGGGAACCTTGACTCATCGTTTCCGATGCGATCTTTTTTAGAAAAGATAACGTTTCCATCAACCTCGACGATGAAATTTCCACCATCTCCTACAACCAACTCGACTCTTGCATCACTAAAGTTCGCTTTTATTTCATCTTCTACACGAGAAGCTACCGGACGATAGTTTCAAGAGTTGCAGTAAATAATTTTTACTTGCATGCTCTGTCCTTTCTTGTGAAATAAGCTTTGATTATATAAAATTTATCCTAACGAACAGATAACACGAGAAAGGACGATTTTATGAAAAAGGTAGCCGTAATCCTAGCTGATGGTTTTGAGGAGATCGAGGCGCTAACCTCCGTCGATGTTTTGCGTAGAGCAGGCGCGATAGCATCTATCGCTAGCTTGAAGGACGCGCAGATCAGGGGTGCTCACAACATAAGTGTAAAAGCTGATGTCACACTTCGTGAGGTGGAGGAGCTAGGCTATGATGCGATCGTGCTTCCAGGAGGTCTGCCTGGTGCAGAAAATCTTGCAAATGACGCCAAACTAAGAGAAATTTTGCAAGAATTTGATAAAAAAGGTAAGTTAATTTGTGCCATTTGTGCCGCTCCTATGGTGCTTGAGCGAGCTCGTGTGCTTAAAGAGCATTTTGTTTGCTATCCTGGATTTGAAGAAAATGTAAGAAGCGACAAAAGAGGCTGCTTGAGCGATAAAAACGTGCTAAAAGATCAAAACATCATCACCGGCAAAGGACCAGCTTTTTCTATGGAATTTGCACTTTTTATAGTGAAAAATTTGCTTGGCGAAGAGAGCTATCTTAAAGTAAAAAATGATTTACTTTATAAATAGTTTATAAAAAAATTGTAATTTTTTATTTAATTATTCTACTTAAACTTAAGGATAAATTTTGTTTAGTGATAGATATTATAATGCCGTATTGTTGCGATTTGTTGCATTTAAGGATATTTTTTAAAAAATTGTAATATTTTTCTTGGTTTTTACATCTTTTTGACGGAAATAAGCTATTATTTCTCTAATCGATCAGATCGATAATTTTTTTAAGGAATAATCCTGTGAACATTTATGTAGGAAATTTGTCGTATAGAACGACAGAGGCAGAGTTGAAGGAAGCTTTTGCACAATTTGGTGAAGTAAGGCGCGCAAAAATCGTAAAAGATAGAGAGACAGACCGCTCAAAAGGTTTTGGCTTTGTTGAAATGGACGACGCAAACGAGGGCCAAAAGGCGATTGACGCACTAAATGAAAAAGAACTTGGCGGACGCACTTTAAGAGTAAATGAGGCTAGACCAAGGGATTAATGACTATTTGCCACCATTTGGTGGCATAGTCTCTCGCATAGCTCCGACGCCAAGCGGCTACCTGCACGCTGGCAACGCCTACAACTTCATCTTGACTTACCTTTTGACGCGCTCACTGGGCGGCGTTTTGCACTTAAGGATTGATGATTATGACCTTGGCAGATACCGGCGCGAATTTGTTCAAAATATCTTTGACGTTTTAGAATTTCTAGAACTTTGCTATGACAAAGGTGCTAAAAGTATAGATGACTTTGAGCAAAATTTTAGCTTCAAAACAAGAGCTAAAAGATATGAAAACGCACTTGAAAAGCTAGATGAAATTTACATTTGTGAATGCACAAGAGCTACCAAAGATGCCTATGAAAACGGCATTTACACTAAAATTTGCAAAGACAAAAAGCTAAAATTTATAAAAGATAAAACCGCCATTAGACTAAGCGTGGATGAAAATGACGAGCTTGGTAGGCAAGTGGCAGCGCAGATGGGCGATTTTGTCATTTATAAAAAGGATTTTACCCCAGCTTATAACTTTGCAAGCGTCATTGATGATGAAGATATGGGGGTAAATTTGGTCGTTAGAGGCGAGGACTTGCTGCCTTGCACGCTAGCTCAAAGATACCTTGCAAAAAGGCTAAATTTTAGCTTTTTAAATGCTAAATTTATCCACCACAAGCTACTTTTAGACGGAGCTAAAAAGCTTTCTAAAAGCTCCAAGTCGCCACCTATTGATCTAAACCAAAATCCTCAATTTTATTACAAAATGTTAGCAAACGATCTTGGGCTAAATTTAAACTCAGCAGACAAAATTTCAAACCTGCTTTATGAATTTAGATTTAAAAATATAGCCGAGAGGTTGATGCGCTCTAAAATTTGATAAAAATTTAGATTTTTAAAAAAACTATTTTGCAAATTTTAAAATTCCATTCACTCGCAAGAATTGACTACTGTTTTTAGGTCTCGCAAAGCTTGTCACTAAAATCAGAGCCGAAATTACTCGTTCATGAAATTTTAAAATTTGTTATAAATTTCTTAGAAGCAAACCGCATGCAGTGCGTTAGCACTATCGCATGCACCTTGAACGTGCGAGGGGTTTGGGGGATTTAAAAAGGGGGATAAGGGG
>NZ_CABPVA010000001.1:679895-688774 GCF_902460595.1 Campylobacter concisus | reverse complement strand
AATTTTAGAGCCGAAATTACTCGCTCATGAAATTTTAAAATTTGCTCGAGTTTTTTAACTGCATGCGATTGTGCTAGCGTAGCGCATGCCGTTTAAAATTTTATAGAGGTTAAATTTGACAATGTGATTTGCCAGCTCTAATTTTAAAATTTCTCAAACGCTAAATAGGCAGCGTGACAGCTTAACCAAGCGCTTTGCTCTTGTCACAGACTGAAAAATCCCTAAATTTTAAAGCTCCCATTAAGCTTTCATCAAGCGCCTTATTAGCCAAAATTTTGTAAAATCCGCTCATTAAAAAGGATAAAAAATGAGTGAAAATTCTGGCTTTACACACCTACATTTACACACCGAATACTCCCTACTAGACGGAGCAAACAAGATAGAAGAGCTAGCTCATACGCTTCATGACAGAGGCGACACAGCAGCAGCGATCACGGATCACGGCAACATGTTTGGCGCGATTGATTTTTACAAAAAGATGAAAAAAAATGGTATAAAACCGCTAATTGGCATCGAGGCTTACGTGCATAACGGCGAGCAGCTCGACGACAAGAGCACCAAACAGCGCTTTCACCTCATCCTAATCGCCAAAAACGAGACTGGCTACAAAAATTTGATGTATCTTAGCTCCATGAGCTACATCGAGGGCTTTTACTACTATCCTCGTATCAATAAAAAAATCTTAAAAGAGCATAGCGAGGGCCTAGTTTGCAGCTCTGCTTGCTTGCAGGGCGAGGTGAGCTGGCATCTAAATTTAAGCGAGCGTAACGTTAAATTTGGCGCTAAAGGCTACGAGAGGGCAAAAGAGGTCGCGCTTGAGTATAAAGAAATTTTTGGAGATGACTTTTACCTTGAGATCATGCGCCACGGCATCGGCGATCAAAGGCGCATAGACGATGACATCTTGCGTATCGCAAAAGAGACTGGCATCAAGGTTATCGCCACAAACGACACCCACTACACTTTTAAAGAAAGAGCCGCTGCGCACGAGGTTTTCATGTGCATCGCGATGAACAAAACATTAGACGATCCAAACCGACTTCGCCACAGCGTCCATGAGTTTTTTGTTAAAAGCAAAGAGCAGATGAACGAGCTATTTTTAGACATCCCTGAAGCGATAGAAAACACCCAAGAGATCGTGGATAAGTGCAATCTCGAGATCAAGCTTGGCAACCCAACTCCGCCAAATTTTAAATTTACGCTTGAGTGCGCCAAAGAGAGAAATTTGGCCCTCCCAGAGCCAGAAAACAGATATAGTTTCAAAAATGACGCTGTATTTTTCGAGCACGAGTGCAGAAAAGGCCTTGAAGAGAGGCTGAAATTTGTCCCAGAAAATTTACACGAGGAGTATAGAAAACGCCTTGAGATAGAGATCGGTATCATCAATAAGATGAATTTCCCAGGATATATGATGATTGTTTGGGACTTCATCAACGAGGCCAAAAGTAGGGGCGTGCCAGTTGGCCCAGGACGTGGCTCCGCGGCTGGTAGCTTGGTCGCTTACTCGCTAAAGATAACCGACCTTGATCCTATCCCATACAACCTGCTTTTTGAGAGATTTCTAAACCCAGAGCGCGTTAGCATGCCAGATATCGACGTGGATTTTTGTCAAAGCAGACGCGGCGAGATCATCGACTACGTCACGCAAAAATACGGCAAATTTAACGTTGCTGGCGTCATTACATTTGGTAAATTGCTCGCAAAGGGCGTAATTAGAGACGTCGCAAGGGTTTGTGATATGCCTTATGCGGAGGCTGATGCGATGGCAAAGCTTATCCCTGATGAGCTAAACATCACGCTAAAAGATGCCTACGATAAAGAGCCAAAGATAGCTGAGCTCGTCAGCCAAAACCCAAAGGCAGCTAAAATTTGGAAATTTGCGCTTGATCTTGAGGGGCTAAACAGAAACGCCGGCCAGCACGCAGCGGGTGTTGTCATCTCAAACGAAGAGCTTTGGAACAAAACCCCGCTATTTCGCCAGCCAAATAGCCCAGAAGATCGCTTTGTCACGCAGTATAGCCTCAAATACCTTGAAGACGTTGATTTAATAAAATTTGACTTTCTTGGCCTTAAGACGCTAACGGTTATCGATAATGCGATAAAGCTCGTTAAACAGCGCACTGGCAAGGACATCATCTGGGAGCAGGTCGATAAAAACGACTCTGGCGTTTATAAAATGATACAAAGTGGCCAAGCCATCGGCATCTTTCAGATAGAGGGCGAGGGCATGAGAAAGCTAGGAACTAGCCTGCGCCCAGACTGCTTTGAGGACATCGTCGCGATGCTCGCACTCTACCGCCCAGGACCGATGGAGAGTGGTATGCTTGATGACTTCGTCAAAAGAAAACATGGCGAGGCGGAGATAACATACGCATTTAAGGAGCTTGAGCCGATCCTCGCGCCAACATACGGCGTCATAGTCTATCAAGAACAGGTCATGCAGATCGTGCAAGCCATAGGCGGCTTTAGCTTAGGCGGTGCGGACCTTGTGCGCCGTGCGATGGGTAAAAAGATCAAAGAGGAGATGGACAGGCTAAAGGGCGAGTTTGTAAAAGGTGCTGAAGCCAAGGGGCTAAATGGTCAAAAAGCGGACGATCTTTTCGAGCTGATCGTCAAATTTGCAGGATATGGTTTTAACAAGTCTCACTCCGCAGCTTACGCTTATGTCACATTTCAGACGGCTTATCTGAAGGCTTACTATCCGGCTGAATTTATGGCGGCACTTCTAACAAGCGAGGAGAGCAACGTCGATAAGATCGTTCGCTACATTGATGAGATAAAACGCATAAACATCGATACTTTGCCACCATCTATCAACAAATCAACCAAAGAATTTAGCGTCGTTAAAAATGAGGGTCACGATGGCATTATATTTGGGCTTGGAGCGATTAAAGGCGTTGGTGGAGCGGCTATTGAGAACATCATCGCTGAGCGTGACGCAAAGGGCGAGTTTAAGAGCATGGACGACTTTGTCTCAAGGATCGATCCATTTAAGGTCAATAAAAAGGTCTTTGAAAGCCTTATAAAAGCTGGCTGCTTCGATGAGTTTGGCTTTAGTCGCAAGATGCTTTTGCAAAATGTAGAAAATATCGTAGAAGCTTGCAAAAACGCAGCTCAGATACGTAAAAATGCGGCTGAGAGCCTATTTGGCGAAGATGATAGCATGAATGACGTGAAGATAAATTTCGTCACTATAGATGATGAATTTGACATCAAACAGATCTTGAAATTTGAGCAAGAGAGCGTTGGCATCTACCTCTCAGGTCACCCGCTTGATGACTATAAGGACGAGATAAATAAGATCAAATACACGCTAAGCTCGGAGTTTGAGACCTTGCCACAAAGTGCTGAAATTTTGGTAGTTGGCAAGATCGAGGACTTTAGCACAAGGATCACAAAAAGTGGCAAAAAAATGGGCACTATAAATGTGCTTGACTTTCACGGTAACATCGAGATCGCCGTCTTTGAAAGAGAGCTTGGCAACATCGAAGATATCGTAAAAGACGAGGCAAAGCGCGATCTACCTTATGCATTTAGGATAAATATCTCGCGCGACGATCAATTTGTAAGGACAAATTTAAACGAGGTTTATAGCCTAGAAGATGCGCAAAATTTAGACTTTAAGACTAGAAAACTAAAGCAAAACTCTAAATTTAGCAAAAATGAAGAGGCGAGCGCTCCTCAAAAAGCAAGAGAGTATGCCGAACTAGAGGTGCTTTTGATGCTGAGCGAGCTTAGCAGGCAAAAGCTGGAGCAAATTTACTCGCTAGTTTTTAGCAAAAATGCTCCAAATAATCAAAAACGGCTAATTTTGAAGATAAAAAATGAAGCAACTGGCGAAATTTTCATCTATAAGACTGAGTTTATCGTAAGTGATGATGTGGGCGAGGAGATAGAAAAGCTCGCGGCTTCAGCGTAAATTTAAGGACGAGAAATGTTTGATATTTTTAGAAAAAAGGGCCATTTTTTAGACGAGCTTGGCATAGATAAAAGTAACTGGAGTGAGCTTTTTAGCGCATGTCTTGGCAGAGCGATGCTGCTTCAAAAACGGCTTTTTAAGCAAGTGGTTGAGGCTAGCAAGTGGCAAGCTGACTTTGAAAGTGGCAAAATTTACTTTGACAAGCAGGAGTTTGATATGCAGTTTATCGGCTCCGAGAGCTTTTCGTCAAACACTTGGCTTTGGGGATATGAAAATATAAATGGCTTTGACGAGCGGTTACTTGCTCTTGCAAACAGGGCGCGTGAGTTTGGGGAGAAATTTGGGCTTGAAGCGTTTAGCACGGCGCAGTTTGAGCTAGATGAAGAGATAAATGGTCATACAATTAGCTTGGTTGCTTGCGTGGCGCTTGGCGAGGAGCTAAGCTACTATAAGATCGATTACGACGGTGGCGCTGCGTACGTTGCATTTAGGGCTGAGGCTATCTTTAAAGAGCCAGTTTTAGCAAATGAAGTAATAAGCGTAGTAAATGAGTGTATAAGTGCCTATGAGCTTGATCACAAGCTTTTTATAAAAGGTCTTTTGCTGGGTTGTGAGATAAAATTTAGCGAAAACAAGGATGAGATAGTAGCTAAGCTTAAAGATGAACTTAGCTTCAAATTTGATGATCTTAATAGGCTAACAGATATCTCCGCGAAGTTGTAATCTTATATTTTGGCTGGGTTATTAGGCGCTTAGCTTAGTAGCCTAGCTCTTTTCTTAGTAAATTTATCTCATCTATCACCATTTGTGGCTTGAGATCCCTCATACAAGCATGCGTTTTTATCGGGCAAACTCGCTTCATACAGGGCATGCACTCTAAATTTAAATGTACTATTTTTGCAAATTCATTGCCCCATGGCGAGGTTTCGCTAAATTTTGTCGGTCCAAAAAGAGCGATCGTTGGCACATGAAATGCGGCAGCTACGTGCATAGGGCCGCTATCGTTTGTGACGAAAATACCATTTTTACTAAGCCCAGCTATGCGCTCACAAAGCTCTTTGACGCTTGTTTTGCCAGCTAAATTTTGGCAAGTTGCGTCGTTTTCTTTTAAAATTTGCTCAATTTTTTCGCAAATTTCTTGCTCGCCTTTGCCACCAAAGATTACGATCTCAAACTCATCTTTAAAATTTAAAGCCACCTGCGCAAAATACTCTGGATACCATCTTTTCGCACTTCCGTAGCTCGCACCTGGATTTAGAGCTAGTGTTTTTTTGGCTGAAATTTTAGGGGTAAAATATAGCTTTAGTTGAGTGGAAATTTCACTTAAGCCAAGAGCATTTTTTACAAAATTTGCATATTTTAGCACCTGGTGAAGGACGGTTTTACTCTTTTTAAAGATGGCTTTTTTCTTAGCGTTTATAAAAAATATCAAAAATTTACTAGCAAACGAGCTTCTAAAGCTAAGTGCTAGATCAAATTTGCCAAGACTTTTTGCACTTTTTGCAAGAGATAAAAACCTAAATTTAGCTTTTTTGCTCTCATCAACGACTACTTTTTCGCAGTTTGGATGGTTTTTGTAAAGCTCGCAAGCTACAAATGAGCCAAAAAAAACGATTTGTAAATTCTTCTCATTTTGCACTAAATTTTCGATCGCAGCGCTTGCCATCACGCTATCACCAAGCCAGGTTGGAAGCTCGATAAAAACTCTCATTTTAAGGCGTCTTTTATCACTTCAAGCGTAAGAGCGGCGTTTTTTTCGATGCTAAAATTTAGCGAAAGCTGGTAAGCCTTCTCTTGCAGGCTCGCCATAAGCTCGTGCTTTGTGAGAATTTCATCTATAAACTCCAGCGCGCTCTCGTCACTTGGATTTTGAAGCACAAATTTATCTTCAAGTATCTCGCCAGCGCCATTTTGAGCCGTCGTAAAGACCACGTTTTTAAAGCTAAGTGCCTCTAGCACGACATTTGAAAATGGTTCATAGTGTGTTGGAAATATAAAAATATCGCTCGCTTCATAAAATTTCGCCGTGCTCTTTTGCTCGCCGACAAAGTAGGCGTTTAGCCCAAGTTTTTTAGCTAGGCGTTTGTAGCTTGAGATGTTTTTGTCTTTGCCGACAATGAGCGTATTTACGGGCGTTTTTAGCTTTGAAGCAAGGAGCAAAAACTCTTTTAGCCCCTTTCTTTTAAAGCCATTTCCCACAAAAAGTAGGGTTGCAAGCTCAAATTTAAGTCCAAATTCCTCACAAAGTGCGAGCTTTGCCTCAGCTTTTTGCACCCTTTGGGGTAAATTTACACCGTTATAAATGGTCGTGATCTTCTCTGGCTCTATGCCGTAAGTCGCGATAATCTGCTCTTTTATGAAATTTGAGTTTGTGATGATCTTTTGGGAGTTTTTGAAGCATTTTTTCTCTAAGTATGGATAGACGAAATTTAGGGGGTTTAGCCACCAAAAGCTTTTTGTCGCCCTATAAACCTTGTGCACGCCGTCTCCTGCTCTATATATGTCAGCGCAGCTTACTCGCTCTAAGCTAAAGTAAAACTCATCCTCTCTTTTTTGGCGTTTTACTTGGCGGTTAAAATTTAGAGCTTTTTTCCAAGAAGAGATGCCAGCATCTCCAAGATATGAGCGAATTTCTGTTTGGATACCAAGCTCATTTAGGGCCTTAACAAGCCTTCTTAAGTATCTTTCAGCACCTCCAACTGCGTTTGGATTAGTTCTTAAAAATACTATTTTTTTCATCTATAACTCCTAAAGCCAGTGCCCAAAACAAGAGCATCAAAAGTGCGTTTTCATGGTGAAATGTCGTGTTTACAAGTGAAATTACATTTTGAAAAACAAGCATCAAAAGCGCTAGAAAAACTATACTGCTTTGTCTGAAATTTTTAATAAATTTAATAAAAAGTGATAGTTGAAATACTAAATATGCAAGCAGAGCGATGATGCCTTTTTCAGTTAAAAATGTTAAAAAGGTGTTGTGTGCGTGGCTAACACGTACTTCACCGTTACTTGGAAAATATTTTGTTATATCTATGGTTTTAAACTCTCCAGAGCCTATGCCAAAAAAAGGATGCTCAAGCCAAGTGTAAAAAGCACTAGCAAAGATCGGATATCTCGTCTCTGACCCCGTTACGCCCCTTGTTAATTTGCTATAAATTCTTATATCTTGCGTGATATTTGCTGATATATATGTATATGAAATGGCTATAATGCTAAATAAAACCACAAGAGCAATTGATGTTTTAAAGTTGGTTTGCTTATTCATGGTCTGATAAGATAATATGAACAAAACAACAACAGGCAAAAGATACATGGCGGCTCTTGAGCCAGTAATCATAACCCCCAATGCGCAAATTCCTGCTACTGCTATAGCTATATATTTTTCATATATTTTTTTAAATTCAGCTATTGAAATTAGAGCCACGCAGAAAACTAGTAGCATAAAAATGGCGCTATGGTTTACGTGACCGATTGATTTAAGCTCAAAAAGTGCCATTGGATCGTTTGATGTAAATTTTTTAACACAAGCTGGGATAAATGCAGTGATCAAGCCAGCAAATAAGGCAAAAAATAGAAATTTGAAGTTTATTTTCTCAACACCAACACTTCTAATTACAAAGAAAAATAACATACATCTTAGCGGATCAAGTGCTCTTGAAGGTGAGACTCCGTTTATAAAACAACTTATAAAAGTTGCTAAAACAAAGATAAAAAGCGAGATATTTATAACATCAAATTTAAATTGCTTTTTTTCTTTGACACAGATATAAATTCCAACCAATACAAAAAGTGTAAGTGAAATTTGCTTTAAGCCCTCAGTGACTGGTAGTGTAAACAATAAAACAACCAAAAAAAGATTGTAGAGCTTAGTTATAATGTCATTTTTCATGCGTATCCTTTGAAATTTAAGCTTGTATTTTATCATTGATGAACTAAAAATAATATACAATATTAACAAAAAATTAAAAGGAAGTATCGTGCATGGTGTGAAAATAAGCTTTATAGTGCCTGTTTTTAACAAAGAGGAGCATATTAGAGATTGTTTAAATTCGCTGATATCTCAAGATTTTACTGACATTGAGATAATAGTTATAGACGATGGAAGTAGCGATAATACACCACAAATTTTAAAAGAGTATGAAGATAAAATAATATTAAAAACAAAGAGTAACGCAGGTGTGAGTGCTGCTAGAAATGATGGTATTATGCTAGCTAAAGGAAAATACACTATCTGTGTTGATGCTGATGACTGCGTAGAAAAAGACTATGCTTCATCCGTTTATGGTATCGCTGAAAAATTTGATGCTGATATTGTGATAACAGATATGCGTAAGGTTTATGATTATAAAAAGGTCTTATTTAAAGATTTTGGGACAAAAGAAGACGGTACCATTGATAAAAGTGAGTATCTAAAAAGGCTTTTAGCATCAAGACACAACAAGGTTTTACACAATGTTGCAAACAAGGCAATAAAAACTAAAATTTTAAAAGAAAATTTGTTTCCAGTTGGGATCACACAGGCTGAAGATTTTCACGCTGTGGTGAGAAACGTTATCGCTTCAAAGACTCTTGTGAAGCTAAATAGAGCGTTTTATAACTACAATATCGGAGAAAACAACACAGGTGGCTTTGAAAAGCTAAAAGCCGTAATGGATCATAAATTTGTCTATGAGGACATAATCTCAATTTTAAGAAATAAAAATTTAGCTCTTGAGATGGTGCCTGATCTAGAGTTTAGAAAAATCAAAAGTGTCTATATGCCAACTATTTCATCAAGACCAAATTTGAAAAATAGCAGCTATGTAAAGGCGCTTGACCTTTTCTATGAGGATGTTGATAGCATTATAAGTTCAGCTGGTTTTTCAAAGCTTAGACTAAAGCATAGAATTTTGCTCAAAGTGCTAAAAAATGTAAAATCATACGAAAATGTATCAAAAATTTTAAAAATCTTTAATACAATAAA
>NZ_CABPVA010000001.1:576478-679373 GCF_902460595.1 Campylobacter concisus | reverse complement strand
GTAGAAAAATGATAAATATACTTGAGCTTGAAAGCTCGCTTGGATTTGGTGGGCAAGAGCACCGCACACAGCGTGTGATAAATGGGCTAGATAAGAGCAAATTTAAGGTTTTTTATGGGTTAAATCCTGGCTCAAAGAGCTTTGAAAAGCAGATAGAGTGCGAATTTGTCGAGTTTAACCTTAAAAAATCTTTTAATATCTTTGAAATTTTTAAAATTTGCAAATTTGTAAAGCAAAATAATATAAAAATCATCTCAACTCATTCGGGAAAAGATGGCACTATAGGCGCGATCGTGGGCAAAATTTGTGGCGTTAGTGTGGTTCGCACTAGGCATTTGCAGCTGCCTATAAGCTCCCCAATACCTTACAACCTAAGCACAAAAGTGGTCGGCGTTTGCAACTCAGTTTGCGCTGATCTTATCAAAAGAGGTGTTAAAAAAGAGAAGGTACTAAAAATTTACACTGGCATCGATACGCAAAAATATACGCCAGAATTTAAGATAAATATGAAAAAAGAATTTGGTTTAAGTGACGATGTGGTGGGCGTTTGTATCGTCGCAGTGCTAAGAGCTGCTAAAAATCACAAACTCTTAATCGATGCATTTAGTGAGCTAAATCTACAAAATTCAGCCCTTTTTATCGTGGGTGATGGTCCTCAAAATAAAAATTTACACGAGTATATAAAAGATAAAAAAAATATCTTCATGCTTGGCAACAGAACTGATGTGAGTGACTTTTTAGGCTCACTTGATATTTGCGTGCTGCCTTCGGACATGGAGGCTATCGGCGGGGCGCTGCTTGAGGCATCTTCGTGCAAGCTAGCTACCATTGGAAGTGACGTGGGTGGTCTTGGCGAGGCTGTGAGTGACGGTAAGAGTGGATTTTTGTTTGAAAATGGTAACAAAGAGGAGCTAAAAAAGATGCTTGAAAGGCTCATTTTGGATGAAAATTTAAGAAAGCAGATGGGTGAGTTTGGCAGAGAGTACGTAAAAGAGATATTTAGCATCGAAAAAATGATAGAAAACACACAAAATTTATATATGGAGCTTGTAAAATGAGCGTACCAGTTTTGATGTATCACCATGTGCTTGAAAAGAGCGGATTTATCGCTAGTAGCGTGGATGAGTTTAGATCGCACATGAAATTTCTAGCCGAAAATGACTATAAAACGTTAAGTATCAATGAATTTATCGCGTACAAAAAGGGCGAGCTTGAGGTGCCTAAAAAGAGCGTTTGTATAACATTTGACGATGGCTGGATGGACAACTACATCTATGCCTATCCTATCGTGAAAGAATTTGGACTAAAGGCAAATATATTTATAATAACTGGCTGGATAGAAGCGGCGCAAAAGGCTCATGAGATGAGGGCTGCTAGCTTTTTAAACGTTGATCACAACGAGTGCAAGAAGCTTGCGCCAAGTAGGCCGCAAGATATGATCTTAAATTTAGAGCAGATTGAGAAGATGAGTGAGTGCTTTTATTTTCACTCGCATACGCATGGGCATTTTGATGGATATTTTGGGCAGCTTAGCTTGGATGAGGAATTTGGTCTTTGCCGTGAGTTTATGAAGAAAAACTTTGGCTTTGAGGATGAAGCACTTTGCTGGCCAAGGGGTAAATATAATGATGAATACCTAAGTACTGCTAAAAAGCATGGCTACAAGGCATTTTTCACGACAAAGCGCGGCATAAACAAGGCTGATGGTAACTTAGAAGAGATAAAACGCATAGTGACAAAACGCGACGAAAAGTGGCTTAAAAAGACTATGTTTATCTACCAAAATGACTTTTTGGGATCGATCTACGCGGCGATAAGGTCTTAGTGAGCTAAACTATTTAGTAAAAATTTTCTCATTCTTTGCTAGATGTTTTTCGTAAGACCTAGAAATTTTGTATGAGAGATTTTTACTACATTTTTGAAAGAGAGATTTTATCTTCTCTTTTTGTTTTCTTTGCTCTTCTAGGCCTGAGTTACCAAGCTCTTCTGGATGAGAAAAGATATTACTGAAGTACATTTTTAGTTCAGTATTTCTTAGGATAGCTTCCCATTTGTCTACTCCATAAAGGCCATCTTTATAAAACTCCAAAAGAGCGTTTGCACTGGTTTTTGTTAGTATATAAGCTGCTGTTCTATAAATACTTGTATATGCGTAGGGTGATACTAGATGCAAATCCGGCTTTATTCTTTTACCAAATGCACGAAATCTACTGCTAAGTCCATCTTGCACACCACATATCAAAATGCTGTCATTGCTTATATCTTGGCATAGCAAAAAGGCTTTTTCTATCAAACTATCATCGCCTATAATATCATCTTCTAGTATAAGTGTAAATTCTGCGCCGCTTTGTAAAAAATCCTCATAGGCTTTTATATGCGACATTGTGCAGGCTAGTTCGCCCGGAGTTGCCACTAATGGAGGTATTTTAAATTTATACTTTTCATCGCATGATTTTAGTAGACAATCTATCATGGCTTTATAGTACTCATTGACGCTGAAATTTTTAGCATCAACTGCGTCAATTATTTTAAATTCATCATATCTGTTAAATTGTTTTTGTAAATTTTGCCTTCGCTCTTCATCTCTTTTTAGTGATATAACATAGATAGGATAGTTCACTTTTTACTCCAGTGGTTTAAATATTTCGCTTTATTGGCGATTTGAACTCTAATTTAAATTTATACTCAAGATCTGCTAGATCAAGCTCCTTTTTATCTATATGCTTTTGTGTGTTGTCTGGATCATCACTGGAGTTTCTCTTGTAAATTCCAGTGATTCTATCCTCTTCATCCATACTTAAAATACAGAGTATATCACATTTGCTGATGCGTGCAAGAGGGTTGGCACTTGCGTAGATCATAACCTTTATAAATGGCATTATAAATTTAAAAAATGGTCTTAACTCATCTCTTTGCTCGATCTTTATTTTTACTCTTGGGCGTATAAAAAAGAGATTTACACTCATCACTCCATCATTTATGACAGCGATCTGATATGTCTTAAAGTCGCCAAAGCCTTTATGTCTTAGCTCTTTGCCAAGCGTGCTTTTGCCACTTCCATGTAGTCCAGTAAGAGCGATTAGTACCCGTTTTTTCTTTTAATATCTCTTTACAAGCCGAATTTAATGCTTCTAGCATTATTTATAGCCTCTATTCCTAAAATTTGAATATAAATTTCCTATTATTGGCGTTGAATATATAAAAAGCTTCTTTTTAACTCTAAAAATGTAGTCGCTCTCGTTCTTTGCGTTGTTTGAGATATCGATACGCCTTATCTTAAATTTATCATCTCCCGTGCAAAATCCACCATCTATCACGCTAAAAGCAAAGTCATAATACTCTTTAACTATCCTTTGTGAAAGCTCGTTAAAATGCCCTTTTGGAAAGCAAAAGCCAAATTCTTTTTTTTCTGGAAATAGCTCTTTTATCTTGGCAAGCGAGTTAGAAAATTCCTCTCTTAACCTTGCTTCATTGTCACTTCTGCAAGAAAAGTGGCTCGCTGTGTGGCTATCAAATTCAAAGAGTCCACTCTCTTGCATCTGCCTGATCTCATCTAAATTTAAAAAATACTCCGCGTCCTTATCGTAGTCGATCTCTTTGTGCTTTTTAAACGTAAAATCATAATCCTGCCTTTTAAAATCCCTGATCTTATCTGTTATTAAAAAGCAAACAGCTGGGATATTTAGCTCTTTTAAGAGGGGAAAAGCAAATTTATAATTATCAAAATACCCATCATCAAAAGTTAGCAAAATGCTTTTTTTTTCAGGCTTTGCTCGGCCTGCCACGATATCTTTAAACTGGCTATAATTTATAAATTTATAGCCCTCATCAAGCGCCATTAGAAGCGCTTTTTTAAATAGCTCAGGCCTTATAGCAAAGTCGTTTTCATTATTATTGCAGTGGTGCATCGTTAGCACGCAAACTGGGTAGTTCATTTTTGCTCCAGTAAATTTCTTATAGCCTCTTTTAGCGCCTTGTGGCTAAAGTTTTCATCCACAAATTTAAAGGCGTTTTGAGAGTAAATTTTGGCATTTTCAGGCCCATTTATCAGCTCTAAAATGCACTCTTTTAGAGAAATTTCATCTAAATTTCTAGCGCAAAGCCCACGCTCTTTATCTTTAACTAGCACGTTCATCGGGGCATTATCATAAACAACGACTGGCACCTTTGAGCTCATCGCCTCTAGCAAGACCGTACCAAGCCCCTCAGAGTGTGAGGCAAATACGTAGATATCAAAACTTTTTATGACGTTTGCTGCGTCATTTCTAAAGCCAGTGAAGATGATCTTGTCTTTTTTATCAAACATAGAGGCGATCTGCTCTTTTGTGCCGTCGCTAATGTTGCCAGAAAAAACAATAGTCGCATCCTTTGTCTTTAAAATTTCTTTTGCGGCACTTGCAAAGTCAAAGACGCCTTTCTTGCGGTAAAGTGAGGTAAAAGTGCCAATAACGAGCTCATCTTTATTAATATTAAACTCATCTCGAAAAGTGCTTTTTGTGCTACCAATCTTTTCAACATCAACCGTGCTTGGCATAAAAAAGAGCCTATCTTCGCTAACGCCGATGCTTAGAAGATACTCTTTGACGCTACCTGAGATATATAAAATTTTATCAAAAAGCTTTTTGTGCATAAATTTAGAAACAAGCCCATTTATAGGAAAGAGGTTGTGTCTTTCTTTATAAAATTTAACACCTTTTTTGCGGTACTTTAGCCCAGCTATGGCGCCAACCCAGCTATCAGTCGAGCCATGCGTGATCACGACATCTATTTTGTTTGAGTTTATCGCCTCACAAAGTGCTGGCACGCTTTTATGAAAATTTTTCTTATTCATCTCTTGTGTGATGACCTTAAATCCATCTTCTTTTGCGATGCTTTTGATCTGCGAATTTGGGTTGCAAAAGAGCATCACTTCATGACCCATTTCACGCATGAAATGCATCTCATTTAGTGTCTTGTTTTGCTCGCCACCCCAGTTAAAAAGCGTCTGCGTGTGGAGGATATTCATTGCATTAGCTCCAAATTTGATCTTATTTTCGCCTTTATTTGCCCCATCTCATCGCCAAAGTCCATCAGCGTTTTTTCTACGCCATGCTCTTTTATACCCTCTTTGTCGCAAGGCACAAAGTCCCAATTCTTTTGATAGACGATGTGTTTGCCCATGCTTTGTATGCCATTTTGCGCTGTGTAGCCATTTTGCATTAGGGTATTGTCCCATGGTCCCCATTCAAAAGCGTTACTTGGACCAAAAAAGGCTATTACGGGCACGTCGTTTGCCGCAGCTATATGCATGATAGCAGTATCGACGCCCACAAAGAGATTTGAGAGCTTTGAGAGGGCGATCGTTTGTTTTAGACTTAGCTTGCCACCTAAATTTATAGGCTCACTTTTGCAAATTTTTAGCACACTTGCAAGCTTATTTAGCTCATTTTCTTTGTTGTCGCTTGTTAGCACGACCTTTACGCCAAGCTCATTTTCGCAGTAGTCTATAAGCTCTGCCATGCTCTCGTCGTTTGCGCATTTAAACATCCAGCGGCTTGTTAGATGCACATGCACAAAGCGCTTTGGTAAATTTAGATACTCCACGCTCTCGTCCGAAAAAACACTCACCTTTTTGCTCACCGGCTCAAAACCCAAAGCCCTTAGCGCATTTAAATTTAGATCGACCGTGTGAGAGAAATTTTCGTAGTATTTTGCCTTTACGCTTAAAAGTTTATTTATGGCTTTACTTTTGCCTAAAAAACCAACTATCTTTTTTATCTTAGCGTACTTTGCGATGATGACGCCGCGGTCTCCAGTGGTCGTTTGCACCGCCATATCGTATTTCTCTTTTTTGATCGCTCTTATAAATTTTAGCTCGGTCATTAGCTTTTTAAAAAAGCCAGAATTTGCACTTTGCCTATCATAAATATGGATTTTATTTATGTAAGGATTGTCTTCTATCATCGCTTCTGTCCCTTTATTTAGGGCAAAGTCGATGGTCGCGTCTGGGTAGTAGTGGTGCAGGTTTTCAATGAGCGGTGTTGTTAAAAGCACGTCACCGATGTTTCTAAATTTGATTACAAGTATTTTCATTTTACATATTTCCAAAATGTGTACTGGGCGTAAAGTCTAGCGATAACGTAGCCCGTAAGGCCCTCTTTAAAGCCACCTTTTAGCACATAAAGCTTAAAAAATGTCCAAGCAGGGCTTGTAAGCGCCTTTAGCAAATTTCTCTTTGCACCCATGCTTGAGTAGCGATTTTGCTTAGCGATAAACTGCTCGATGCTCTCATACGCGTAGTGCAAGAAGTGGTTTTTAAGCGTGCCAAGCCTTTGTGAGCCGTCATTTAAAACGACCTTTTCATGCACAGCTCTACCATCAAATTTGGCAAAATTTTTATTAAAAAGCCTTACCGTGTAGTCTGGGTATAGTCCCATATTTTTTATCGCTTTGCCAAAAAAGAAATTTAGCCTAGCAACATTGTAAGCCATAAATTTAGGCTCTTTTAGCACGCTAACGATCTCATTTTTAAGTTCATCCGTGATCACTTCATCGCTATCAAGCACAAAGACCCACTCGTTTTTGGCTAGATCCACGCCCTTTTGCTTTTGCGCGCCAAATCCAAGCCAAGTTTGCTCGTGAAATTTCACATTGCTAAAGCCATCACAAATTTGCCTTGTGTTATCTTTTGAGCCGCTATCAACCAAGATGATCTCATCAGCAAATTTAGCACTCTCTAACACCTCTTTTAGGTACTTTTCGCTGTTAAAAGTCAAAATGACAACGCTTAGCATTTGTACTCTTTTTCGTAAAATCTCTTAAACCTTTGGTGAAACCAAAAGTACTCTTCTGGCCTTGCTCTAACCATCTCTTCGCATGCGCTGCACTGCATCTGCGTCGCTTTTTGCACGGCCTCTTCTTTGTCAAATGTACTTATATCAATAGGCTCTTCAAAGCAAATTTCGCTTAAATTTTCGCCTTTTTGGTAGATAAATGCGTTTATGATTAAAGCATTCGTCTTTTGCGCTAGCACGCTTGCTGCTGGTGTGTGAAGCACATCTTTGCCAAAAAATTTCACCTTTATGCCATCTTTTGGTGCGGTGTTTTGATCAACTAAAATTCCTACTATTCGCCTAGCTTTTAACGCTTTTAAGATATCTTTTGCACCGCCATCTTTGTCTATTAGCTCCACATCAAACTGCGATCTGTTGGCTCTTAAAATTTTATCCATGACGCTGCTATCAAGCCTTCTGCCAAGCACTGAAGATGGCCCAAAATGAGCTGCAACAGCTAGAGGAAATATCTCCCACTGCCCAAAGTGCGCGGTCGTGACGATGATAGGCCGGCCAGACTTCATCGCGTCAACTAAAAAGTGCTCATTTTTAAAAACAACTTGCTCTAGTATCTTTTGTTTTGTTGTGTTTTGGTTTAGGATGAAATTTATACCAAGGTATTTTGCAAAGTTGTAGTAGCATTTTTTGGCGATCTCAAGCTTTTCTTCTTTGGTTTTCGTTTCGCCAAAAGCAAGGTCTAAATTTGTCATCACTACGTGAAATCTCTTTTTTTTAAGCTTCATAAAGGCAAATGCCATAAATTTAGCAAGCATGTTTTGAAGCGAGCAAGGCATTATAAATATAAGAAATTTCAAGGTATAAAAGCCAGCTAGATAGAGCCTATCCATTTAGCAGCCTTTTTGCGAAATTTGCAACCGTTTCAGGGTAAATTTCTCTTATGCAAAAGTCGTTTTTATCGATACTTCTAGCATCTATCTCCTTGCCCATATCAACGACAAGGTTTTTGTCTGTGACGTAGGCGTTTCGGTGGCTTGGTCGGTTGCCAAAAAGCGTGATAGAAGGCCTATTTACAGCCCATGCAAGGTGCGTTAGACCGCTATCATTGCCAATTACCAGATCACAGCTTGCTATGTAATCTATCATATCTTTTATGCTTAGTTTTTCAAGCAGTTTTGCAGATGTGCCCGAAATGATCGCCTCAGCTCTTGCTTTTTCGCTCTCACTCCCGTAGCAAAGGTAAATTTCACAATCATCAAGAAGTCTGATCACATCTTTAAATTTGTCATAAATTTTACTCTCTTCACTTGCAAAAGCAGCGATTAATACGCGTTTTTTTCCGCTTTCATTTTTAAATTTTTTGCAAATTTCAAAGCAGGGCGATTTTTTTAAAATTTCATCTCTATCAAAGCCAAAATTTAGAGCGTATCCAACAAGGCTTAGGTTTCTAACTATGATATTTTCGTTGTAGTCGATCTTAAATTTATGCCTATAAAGCCTGGCTGCAATCTTTTCTTTGACGCTTTCTCTGCTAAAGCCGTAAATTTCTTTGCCAAGTAGTTTTGCAACGACAGCTGATTTAAAAAGTCCTTGCAAGTCGATCACTTTATCAAATTTACCAAGCGTTTTTATGATCTTATAGCTCTTTTTAAAGCTCTCTTTAAGCGGCAAAACGACTAGCTCGTCGATTAGGGGATGATCTTTTAAAAGGCTTGCAAAACGGGCATCAACTAGCCATGTGATGTGAGCATTTGGGCAGTGCTTTTTGATAAACTGAAGCACGATGGCTGCATGGACGATGTCCCCAAGTGCCGAAAGCTTTACGATGGCTATTTTTAGTTGATTTTTATCTTGCATTGGCTGCTTTAAATATAAATTTTTGGTATGATTTTAAAAAAAAATGCTTAAAAAAGGGCTAAAATGGCGAAAAGTTACATCTGCGTCTTTGACTGCGAGACGATACCTGATGCAAATTTGATAAGAAAAATTTACGGCATTGACGGGAGCGACGAAGATGTGAGCGTGCAGGCGATGGCCTTGCAAAAAGAGGCTAGTGGGAGTGAGTTTTTGCCTGTGATGTTTCATAGAGTGGTCGCGATCTCTGCGGTGATGGCCGATGAGTACGGAAAATTTTTAAAAGTTAGCACGATGGAGGGCAAGGACGAGCGCGAGATCATCGCTAAATTTTTAAAATTTATAAATGATTATAACCCAAGGCTTGTTAGCTTTAACGGCCGTGGCTTTGACCTGCCAATGCTTATGGTACGTGCGATGCGCTACAACCTAAACGCGGCGGCATATTATGAGAGCGAAAACAAAGAGCTAAACAAAAACAAATGGGAAAATTATAGAGCTAGATATTCGCCTAAATTTCACCTTGATCTGCTTGATTTTATAAGCGATTTTGGAAGTGTTAGGGGACTAAAGCTTGATACGCTTTGTGCTAGCTTAAATTTACCTGGCAAATACGACGTGCACGGTGATCAGGTGCTTGAGCTATACTACGCAGGCGAGCTTGATAAGATAAACGAATACTGCGAAAGCGACGTGCTTAACACCTACTGGCTATTTTTGAAATTTGAGCTTTTGCAGGCAAATATCTTGCAAGAAGACTACATAAATCACCTAAACGTGATGAGCGAATTTCTAGCTAAAAACTGCGCTCACAGGGGATATAGCGAGGTCTTTTGCTCTGCGATAAGCGATGAGCTAGCAAGGCTTGGTGGAGAGCTAGACTACGAGATAAAGGTAGATAAAGAGGCTTTGGAATTTAGCGAATTTGATGATGTAAGGCCGATTAGCAAAGAGGAGCTAAACCGCGATATGCTGGGCGGTTTGCTTAAAAAAGCAAGCGATCTAAAGCCAAAAGAGCCAAAGAGCAAGACACTTTTTGAAGAGAAAGTGCCTGAGATAAATTTAGACGACGAATAAGCCAAAATGAAAGGAAAAATATGAAAATTTTAGTAACTGGAACAGCTGGATTTATAGGATTTCACCTTGCAAATGCCCTTGTGGCTCGTGGGGATGAGGTCGTTGGGTATGACGTGATAAATGACTATTACGACGTAAATTTAAAGCTTGCACGCCTAAAAACGGCTGGTTTTGACGTGAGCGAGATAGACTATGGCAAACTTATCACCTCAAAAACACATCCAAATTTAAAATTTATAAAAGCAGACCTTGCTGATGAAAAGACGATGAAAGAGCTTTTTGCTAAAGAGAAATTTGATGTAGTGGTAAATTTAGCCGCACAAGCTGGCGTTCGCTACTCGCTCATAAACCCAAAAGCCTATATAGATAGCAACATCACAGGCTTTATGAACATCCTCGAGTGCTGCCGCCACAATGAGATCAAAAACCTAGTCTATGCAAGCTCTAGCTCGGTTTATGGCTTAAATGAGAACATGCCCTTTTCTACACACGAGGGGGTCAATCACCCTATAAGCCTCTACGCAGCGACTAAAAAGAGCAACGAAATGATGGCGCACACTTATAGCCATCTATTTAATGTGCCAACGACTGGGCTTCGCTTTTTTACGGTTTATGGACCATGGGGACGCCCTGATATGGCGCTATTTTTGTTTGTTGATGCCGCGCTTAAAGATAAAACCATCGATGTTTTCAACTACGGCAAGATGAAGCGCGACTTTACCTACGTGGACGACATCGTAAAGGGCATAATTAAATGCATCGACAACCCTGCGAAGCCAAACCCAGCTTGGGACGCAAAGCACCCAGACCCTGCCACCTCAAAAGCGCCGTTTAAGGTCTATAATATCGGTAACAACAGCCCAGTCGAGCTCATGGACTACATCAAGGCAGTTGAGATAAAGATCGGCCGTGAGATCAAGAAAAATTTTCTCCCACTTCAAGCAGGCGACGTGCCAGCGACATTTGCAGACGTGAGCGACTTGGTGGCTGACTTTGACTACAAGCCAAATACAAAAGTAAATGACGGCGTGGCTAAATTTGTCGAGTGGTATAGCGAGTTTTACGGGATCAAAATTTAAATGAGACGTTGCGAGTGGGCCAAGGGCGAGCTTGATATAGCCTACCACGATAATGAGTGGGGCAAAATCATAAAAGATGATAGAAAATTTTTTGAAATGATAGTTTTAGAGGGCTTTCAAGCAGGACTTTCGTGGCATGGGGTGCTTCAAAAAAGAGAGGCTATGAGAGCGGCGTTTGACGGCTTTGATTCTGAAAAGATCAAGCTTTATGGTGAGGCTGAGATAGCTAAATTTATGCAAAACGAAGGGCTAATACGCAATAGACTAAAACTAAATTCTCTTGCCACAAACGCCCTTGCATTTTTATCTGTAATGCAAGAATTTGGCAGCTTTTATGACTATCTTTGGGGGCATTTACTTAAAAAATTTGACCCGAAATTTGACGGCAAACAGATCATAAACCACTATCAAGATATTAAGCAAGTGCCGGCAACTACGCCGATGTCTGACTTTGTGGCAAAGGAGCTAAAAAAGCGAGGGTTTAAGTTTCTAGGCTCTGTTAGCACCTATGCCTTTTTGCAAAGCGTGGGCGTGGTGGATGATCATATGGACTATTGTTTTTGTAAGGCAAAAGGCTGATTAGGATAGTTTTTGCACTTTTGGTGCTTTTAAATTTTACTTTTGGCCTTGAACTATTACGCCTTAGCGAATTTAAAGATCAAAACGTCAGTGGCTGGCTAGCTAGCGAGAAGCTTGATGGTGTGCGTGCCTACTGGGACGGAGAGAATTTGCTCTCAAGGCAGGGCAAAAAACTAAATGCGCCGCCAAGTTTTACTAAAAATTTCCCTAAATTTGCACTTGACGGCGAGCTTTACGCAAAGGAGCTTAAATTTGAAGAAATTCAAGCAAGCGTGATGGATAAGCTGCCAGATGAGAAGGCATGGAGCAGGCTTAAATTTCACATTTTTGACGTGCCAGAGGCAAGTGGTGGCTTGCTTGCTAGGCTTGAAGTTTTGGCTAAATTTCTAAAAAATGAGCCAAATGACAATTTAATCATCATAAAGCAGATAAAAATGCGTGATAACGCTCAATTTTTAAAATTTGCTGAAAGTATCATCGCAAAAGGCGGCGAGGGAGCAGTCGTGCGTGAGCCAAATGCGCCATACGAGCGAAAACGAAGTAAAAATGCGCTCAAATTTAAGAAATTTAAAGACGCCGAGTGTGAGGTGACCGCTATAAATAAAGGCAGCGGCAAATACGCCAATTTTGCTGGCTCGCTCACCTGCAAGGCACTTGGCGGCAAAGATGATAAAGAAAGAGCTAGCGAGCCAAAAGAGGGCACTATCTTTAAAATAGGCTCAGGACTAAGCGATGAAAATCGTCAAGAGCCCCCAAAGATAGGCTCTATCATCACATATAAATTTCAAAATTTAACCGCCAACGGCAAGCCAAGATTTCCTATATTTTTAAGGGTTAGAGAGGATTAAATTTCGTCTATGATCTCTTTTAATGCCCTAAAAGAGTCAAGCTGCGCATCCTCGTCAAAAATGAAGCTTTGAGCCATGATCTCATCGACTTCAAGTCTGTTTTGAAACTCTAAAATTTGCTCTTTAACGCTTTGCTTTGAGCCTATAAAAGAGCACGCCATCATCTCTTCTGTGACGGCTCTTTCTCTATTTTTTAGCTCTATTTGCCTAAAGTCGATCGGCCCAAAATGCGGAGCCTGTGCGCCTGCCTTGCCACTTATGGCAAAGACTTCGTCGTTATCCTTTTTTGGTGGCTGCAAATACTCTTTTCCGCCAGTTACTACGTTTAAGAAAAACTGCGTTTGTGTAGTAGCTAAACTCTTTGCTAGCTCGTCACTTTGGGCTATTATCACATTTGCTCCTGCGATGACATAGGGCGCTTTTAAAAAGGGCGATGGTTTGAAATTTTGACGATAAATTTCTACCGCTTTTTCTAGCGCACGTGGTGCAAAGTGCGACGCAAAGGCATAAGGCAGGCCAAACTCAGCCGCCACGTATGCGCTATATATGCTTGATCCAAGTATGTAAATAGGCGGAATTTTGTCTACTTTTGGATAGGCTTTCACGGCTCTTTTGGCGTTAAAATAGTCCATTAATTCGTTTATTTGCATATCAAATTCTATCTCTCTGGCACCGCGTCTAAGCACAGCGGCTGTCTCTTGGTCAGTCCCTGGAGCTCTGCCAAGCCCAAGATCGACGCGGTTTGGAAATAGTGTCTCAAGAGTGGCGTACTGCTCGGCGATAGAGTAGGGGCTGTGGTTTGGTAGCATCACGCCGCCAGAGCCCACGCGAAGGCTTTTGGTATGCTCTAAGATGTGTGCGATGATGAGCTGCGTGGCTGAGCTAGCTAAATTTTGCATATTGTGATGCTCTGCGACCCAGTAGCGCTTTATGCCGATATCTTCGGCAAAAATAGCTAGTCTAATGGCTGCGTCTATGGCGGCTTTTGCGTCACCGCCTTGTTTTATTGGTAGTAAATTTAAGATCGAGAGATTCATTTTTTATCCTTTTTTTGTAGATGAGGGATTATAAAGATTAAATTTAAAATAAATTGTAAGTCTATTTTAAATTTATAAAGGCAAAGACCTATCCACGCAGCCTTCAAGCAAATTTTAAAAACTAACCTTGCTTTACTTTTGCTTTACTCTATTTTTGATAAAATTACACACTTTTAATGAAAGGCTTAAACTTGAAGATTTTAGTAACAGGTGGAGCTGGATATATCGGCAGCCACGTAGTAAAAGCACTTTTAAAGCAAGGCAAAGATGAGATAATTATCATCGACAATCTCTGCAAGGGCTCACAAAAAGCACTTGAGGCACTTCAAAAGATAGGAAATTTTAAATTTATAAACGCAAATTTAGAGGATGATTTGAGCCAAATTTTTGCAAATGGTAAATTTGATGCGATCATTCATTTTGCAGCGTTTATCGAGGTCTTTGAGAGTATGAGCGAGCCGCTAAAATACTATCTAAACAACACCGCAAACGTCGCAAGGGTGCTAAAATATGCAAAAACTTACAATGTAAATAAATTTATATTTAGCTCAACTGCTGCAGTTTATGGCGAGCCAGACGTGGCGGAGGTGAGCGAGACAACGCCTACAAATCCGATAAATCCATACGGCAGAAGCAAGCTAATGAGCGAGCAGATCATCAAAGACTACGCCGCTTCAAATGAAAATTTCAAATTCGCGATTTTGCGCTATTTTAACGTAGCAGGCGCAGACGAGGAGGGGCTTATTGGTCAAAACTATCCAAACGCCACGCACCTTATCAAAGTAGCCGTGCAAACAGCACTTGGCAAGCGCGAGAGCATGGGTATCTTTGGCGATGACTACGCGACAAAAGATGGCACATGCGTTAGAGACTACATCCACGTTAGCGATCTAGCAGACGCCCACATCAGCGCACTTGATTACATCAGTCAAAATGGTAGCGAAACTTTTAACGTGGGATATGGCAGGGGATTTAGCGTAAAAGAGGTCATCGAGACCGCAAAAAAAGTAAGTGGGGTAAATTTTAAAGTGCTAAATGCGCCAAGAAGGGACGGCGACCCAGCTATCCTCATCTCAAACGCAAGCAAACTGCGCTCGCTAACAAGCTGGAAACCAAAAAGAGATGATCTAGCGCTCATCATAAAAACCGCCCTTGAGTGGGAAAAGAGAATTTAGGGGAAAACATGAAAATAGCAGTAATTGGAACTGGATATGTTGGGCTAGTAAGTGGCGCATGCTTTGCTAAGATGGGCAACAGCGTGATCTGCGTCGATGTCGATAGCAAAAAGATCGAGGCACTAAAAAACGGCGTCGTGCCTATATATGAGCCAGGACTTGCTGATATAGTGAGTGACTGCTACAAAAACGGCTCGCTTAAATTTAGCACTCAGATAACCGAGGCGCTAGAGCATGCAGATGTGCTATTTATCGCAGTTGGCACGCCCATGGGCGCTGATGGGCAGGCGGATTTAAAATATGTCCTCTCAGTTGCAAAGTCGATCGGAGAAAATTTAAGCAAACCGCTAATAGTAGTCGATAAATCAACCGTTCCAGTAGGCACTGGAGCTAAGGTGCACGAGGTGATCGAGGCTGAGCTTAAAAAGAGAAATGTAGAGGTTAAATTTGAAGTAGTCTCAAACCCAGAGTTTTTAAAAGAGGGCGCGGCGGTTGAGGACTTTTTAAAGCCAGACCGCGTTGTTATCGGCGCTAGTAGCGAGTGGGGCTTTGGCGTGATGAGAGAGCTTTACGAGCCATTTATGAAAAATCACGACAGGCTTATTTGCATGGACGTAAAGTCAGCCGAGATGACAAAATACGCTGCAAATTCGATGCTAGCAACCAAGATAAGCTTTATAAACGAGATAGCAAATATCTGTGAACGTGTGGGTGCAGACGTAAATTTAGTAAGAAAAGGTATCGGCAGCGACTCAAGGATCGGATATAGCTTCATCTATCCAGGCTGCGGATACGGCGGCAGCTGCTTTCCAAAGGATGTCGAGGCGCTCATCTATACGGCCAGACAAAACGGCTTTGAGCCAGAGCTTTTAAACGCGGTCGAGTCAAGAAATAAGGCTCAAAAAAGGGTGCTGTTTGAGAAAATTTATAACTTCTTTGGCGGCGATTTAAAGGGCAAAACGATCGCGCTTTGGGGGCTTGCGTTTAAACCAAATACAGATGACATGAGAGAAGCTAGCTCGCTAACTTTGATAAAACTTTTAGATGAAGCCGGCGCAAAAGTGGTGGCGTACGATCCAAAAGCAAGCGAAGAAGCTAAAAAATATATGCCAAATTTAGATGTGAAATACGCTAAAAATAAGTATGACGCTCTTGATAACGCCGATGCTATGGTGCTTGTGACCGAGTGGAGCGAGTTTAGATCGCCTGATTTTATGGAGATCAAAGAGAGGCTAAAAAATGCCGTCATATTTGACGGACGCAACCAATATAACGCTAGAGCTTTAGCCGAGCATGGCTTTAAATACTTTCAAATAGGCGTCAAAGCGTGAAGCAAATTTTATCTTTTCTTGTAGCTTGCTTGCTGCCTTTTACGCTCTTAGCTAGCGAAACGGCAGGTAAAAACAAAGCAAAAATGCAAGAGCAGGTTTTTGAGCTACCTATCTCAAAGATGCCGGTTGATTATTTTAAATATGAAGTTGCATTTTTTAAAGAGGTGCAAACAGACTGTGAATTTGCTATGCTAGAGGGCGGACATTTAGATAAAAAAGAGGATAAAAGCGGGGTTTATTATGAATTTAGTGCAGATGATGCGCCGCTTAAGCCTTGTAACGGCAAAAAGAAAAAGAGGCAAATTTATTATGAATTTACTCAAATTTTGCCTGGCGCTAGCCCCATAAGGATCGTAACTCCGCAAGGCGTGGGCGCAGAGATAAGAATTTATGAACGTGTAGAAACAATAAAACCAAAAATTTTAAAAAGGAAAGAGAAATGAAAATAGCAGTAGTAGGACTAGGATATGTGGGTCTTCCACTAGCAGCAGCTTTTAGTGAAAAGTACGAAGTAGTAGGCTTTGACGTAAATGCAAAACGCATAGAAGAGCTTAAGAGTGGCTATGATAGAACGCTTGAGCTTAGTAACGAGCAGATGAAAAAAGCGATCGATAATGGCATGAAATTTAGCCTAAATTTAGATGACATCAGAAGTTGCAACTTCTTCATCGTAACCGTCCCAACTCCTATAGATAAGAACAAACGCCCTGATCTAACCCCAGTGGTAAAAGCGACCCAGAGCGTGGCAAAAGTGCTTAAAAAAGGTGACATCGTTGTCTATGAGAGCACCGTTTATCCAGGCGTTACAGAAGAAATTTGCGTACCACTTCTTGAAGAGAGCGGACTTAAATTTAATAAAGACTTTTTCTGCGGCTACTCTCCAGAGCGTATAAACCCAGGGGATAAAGAGCACACTGTTACAAAGATCAAAAAGATAACAAGTGGCTCAACTCCAGAGATCGCTGACAAGGTCGATGAAATTTATCGCTCTATCATCACAGCTGGCACTCACAAAGCTTCAAGCATCAAAGTAGCAGAGGCTGCAAAGGTCATCGAAAACACCCAACGCGATATCAACATTGCCTTTATAAACGAGCTTGCGATGCTCTTTGAAAAGCTTCACATCAACACCATAGACGTGCTTGAGGCTGCTGGTACGAAGTGGAATTTCTTAAATTTCCGCCCAGGTCTAGTCGGCGGTCACTGCATCGGCGTAGATCCATACTACCTAACTCACAAAGCTCAGGAAGTGGGCTACAACCCTGAAATGATCCTAGCAGGTCGCCGCATCAACGATGATATGGGCAGATACGCAGCAGATCAGGTGATAAAACTAATGATAAGAAAAGGTGTGCTTATTAATAAAGCGCGCGTGCTTGTTCTTGGTATGACATTTAAAGAAAACTGCCCAGATATCCGTAACTCTCGCGTTATAGACGTGGTTGATGAGCTAAAAGACTTTGGTTGCAAGGTCGATGTGACCGACCCTTGGGCTGATAGCGCTGAGGTAAAACATGAGTACGGCTTTGATCTAGTAAAAGAGTATAACCTAGACGACTACGACTGCATCGTGATCGCCGTAGCTCACAATGAATTTAAAAAGCTCAACCTAAAAGGCCACTTGGTTTATGATATAAAAAATATCTACCCAGAGGCTGACGCTAGACTGTAAGGAATTTAGTGCACAAAGTAAGCGTAAATTGTAAAATTTTACTTATCTTTCTGGCTGCTTATTTGTTTGGATTTGCAGCTAGGATGCTTTGGGTATTGTGGGCAAAGGATATGCCAGAGTTTTACTTTAATGGCGAATTTATGCTTACGACAAATGACGCATACTATTACGCAGAGGGCGCTAGAGATATGCTTGCTGGCTTTCATCAGCAAAATGACTTTAGCCCCTTTAATCACCCAATCTCAACAATAGTTTTTTATATTTGCAAAATTTTACCTTTCAAGATCGAAAGTGTGATGTTTTATATGAGTGCACTTTTAGCACCTCTTATCGCACTTCCAGTTATCTTGATATCAAATGAATTTAAAGCTCTAAAAGCTGGGGCTGTGGCGGCATTTATGAGCGTTATCTTACCAGGCTATCTTGTAAGAACGTCGCTTGGTTATTTTGATAGCGATATGCTAAATGTCACGTTTGCGCTTTTTATCATCTATCTTTTGATCAGGCTTTTAAATACAAATGAACAAAAATTTATCGTTTTACCAGGGCTTTTTGTATCGCTTTATCTTTGGTGGTATCAAAGCTCTTATGCTCTTATTTTAAGCATTATCTTTATCTTTTTTCTCTACACGCTTGCTTTTATGCGAAACAAGATAGAAAACTACCAAACGATATTTTTTATGTTTATAAGCATCGTTAGCTTCAATATTTTTTTAAAAGATCCGCTCATTGCAAATAAAATTTTGATTTTAAATTTAGCGGTCATTGCTTTATTTTACGCCATTTTTTACAAATATAAAAAACTACTTTCACCTAGAAATTTAAGCATTTTTCTAGCTATTATGCTAGCTATTTTTATCTATTTTGGCGGTTTTGATTTTATCATTTCAAAGATAAGTAATTACGTTTTTAAAAGTAATGCGGAGGTTGCAAGTAAATTTCACTTTATAAGTGAGTACACGCTAATTGATGAGGTAAAAAGCGCTAGCCCTTTATACTTTGTCTATTTCATGGCTGGAAATATCCTTATTTTACTAGCAGCAGCGATTGGTTATTTAGTGCTTTGCTTTAAATTTCGCCCATTTTTACTTAGCTTGCCACTGCTTGGACTTGGCGCTTTATCGCTATTTGGCGGAGTTAGATTTGCTATGTATATAACGCCACTTGTTGCGCTTGGTTTTGGATATTTCTTGCACTTTTTTTTAAATTTATTTGATCTTAGAAATTCTCTTAAGAATTTATCCTTTTTTATTTTTGCGGCTGCTGCGCTTGCTCCAAATTTAGAGATCGCCTACTCTTATAGACCTCATACTTTGATCACGCATGAAGAGGCAACAGCGCTTGATCAGTTAAAAAAGGTAGCCAAGCGCGATGACTACGTGTTTTCGTGGTGGGATTATGGATATGCGATAAGATACTTTGCCGATGTTAAGACGTTAAATGATCCTGGTAGGCAAGGCGGCGAGAATAACTACTTTGTTAGCCTTGCCTTAAGAAAAGATGAGACAATCTCAGCTAAGCTAGCCAGAGTAGTGAGCGAGTACAACGATATCTCGTTTGAGAAAAAAAGTAGAGTGCTAGAAGAAATTTTAAAAGATCACAATACAGGCGATCTAAACCTCTTTTTAAGTCAGCTTGAAAGTGCAAATTTCACTCTGCCAGCGGCAAAAAAAGAGGTTTTTTACTATCTTGTGCCAGATATGATAGATATCGCTCCAAACATCTTTAGATATAGTTACATCGACGTTATGAGCGGTGAGAAGCCAAAAGAGGAGTTTTTTTACTACATTAGCCCTATAAGTAGCGTTAGTGAGGCAGACATAGATCTTGGAAATGGCTATATCTTGCCACTAAAAGAGCCAAAATTTATCACACATAACGGCGAAAAAGTGGCTGTAAAGTCCTTTTATAAGATAAAAGGCTCTGGTAAAGAGCTGCAAATAGATGAGAAAACTATCGACGAAAAGGCGAAAATCTCTGTTTTATTTTTAGAAGACTATGCTCGTGTGGTTTTAGTTGATGAAAATGCTTTAAATTCGGCTCTTGTGCAGCTTTTTATATTTGAGCGAGCAGATGAGAGATACTTTGAGCCATTTATCATCTCAAGTGGCGTAAAAATTTATAGGTTAAAAGTCTAATGCTAATCAATCTAATAAGCTCGATCGTCGTTTTTGTCGTATCAATGGGCATAAATTTCTTTCTTACACCATTTATCCTAAAGAGCCTTGGCAACGAGGCATTTGGCTTTGTGGGCCTTAGTAACGCCATAGTTAGCTACGCCGCAGTCGTAAGTGTAGCCATAAACTCAGTGAGCGGCCGCTTTGTCGCTCATGCGTGGCACAAAAAAGATATAAGCCTTGCAAATACCTACTACTCATCAGTGCTTGTGGTAAATATCTTCTTTTGCGCCGTTGTCGTGGTGCTTAGCTCTGTTTTCATACTAAATTTGCAAAGCTTTTTAAACGTCCCTGAAAATTTACTTTTTGATGTGAGAATGACCCTTGTTTTTTACTTTATAAATTTCTGCGTTGGGCTATTTAACGGCGTTTTGACGGTATGTGCCTTTGTGACAAACAAGCTCTATCTGCTCTCCATCAGAAACGCCATCTCAAGCGCGATCCTAGCAGCCCTTATCGTGGCGCTCTTTTTCTTTTTTAAGCCGTTCATTTCATACATCGCCATTTCAGCGCTAGTTGCTAGCCTTTTTGTCTTTTTTAGCACCATTTTTATGTCGGCTCGCATCACGCCGGAGTTAAAATTTAGCCTTAGTAAATTTGACTTTTCTAAGATCAAAGAGCTTTTAAGCTCTGGCATTTGGAATAGTTTTAATGCGCTAAATCGCATACTTTTAACAGGTATGGATCTATTTATTTGCAACATTTTTGTAAATGCAAACGCCACTGGCCTTCTTTCAGTCGCTAAAGCCGCTCCTATCATACTTGAGAGCTTTGTGGCGCAGCTTAGCGGTATCTTTGCACCAAAATTTGTCGAGCTTTACTCTAAAAATTTGATCACGGACCTCATAAACGAGGCTAAATTTTCAATGAAGGTGATTGCCTTTGTGATGAGCGCTCCGGCCGCATTTTTCGTCGTTTTCGGGCTTGATTTCTACACGCTTTGGCTACCTTTTAAAAGTGCTGACGAGGTCAAATTTATCTACAACATCTCGATGATAACGCTAGTGCCCATTGTATTTATAAGCTTTGTTTTTTCGCTTTTTAACCTTGATAGCGCGACAAACAAGCTTCGCCGCCCAGCCATTGCCAACACTATCCTTGGCGTTAGCACGATCATAGTGCAAATCGCACTGCTTAAATTTAGTGGCTACGGCGTTTATGGCATCGTCATTGTCGCAGCCGTTTTTTATAGTATAAGAATTCTTGGCTTTGACCTTATAAATGCTGCTTTAAATTTAGAGGTGAAGCTCACCACGTTTTATGGGGTTTATTTTAAAAATTTAGCCGTTTTTGCGCTCTGCGTGCTTGCGATGTTTGCCTGCAAGGACTTTGTGAGCTTAGATAACTGGCTAAAATTTGCTATCTTTGCTGCGATATACGCCAGCGCAGCTTATATTTTGGGATATTTTTTGTTTTTTAATGCCTTCGAGCGAGGCATAGTCTGGCGTAAAATTTTAAAAAAATTTAAAAGGTCTTAAATGAATGAAATTTATCTGATCTCTTTGGCAAAAGATACCAAAAGGCGAGAGCTTTTGCAGCAAAAATTTAGCTCTTATAGTAGCTTTAATCTAATAGACGCAGTTGATGGCAGGGAGCTAAACGCGAGGGAGTACTATAAGATCATTTCGCCATCATTTAAAGCTTATGGCAAGGTTTTAAGCCCAGCAGAGGTCGGCTGTTCGCTCTCGCACGTAAAAGCTTACGAGGCATTTTTGGCAAGTGAAGCCAAATTTGCTCTTATCTTTGAAGATGACGTTATAGGAGATGATAATGCCATAAAAGAGGCCTTTTTAGCAGCTAGCAAGATGCCTGAAAACAGCGTGCTGATATGTGGCATGCAAGATGGGCTAGAGGGCAGATTTAGCGCCTTTGGCAAAAAGGTGGATACTAGCCTAAGCAAGCCACTTTGGCAGGTCTCAAAGCACTCGTTTTCAAGCATTTATAGAGCAGGGGCTTATGTGCTAACTAAAAAAAGTGCTAAAAATTTGCTTGAAATTCATAAACGTGCGCTTTGCACGACCGATGTTTGGGACTATTTACTAGGCGTTAATGAGATGCAGATGTATTTTTGCGATCTTTTTGCGCACCCAACTGATCTAAGCGGCTCAAATATCGAGGGTGAGCGCCTTGAGAGAGGATATAGCGCAAATTTAAAGGTCTACATAAAAACATTTAAATTTATACTTTTCTCACGCCTTGAAAAGCTTCAAGGCTATGAGAGAATTTTTAAAAGGGACTAAATGAGTGAGCCGTTAATCAGCATAGTAACAGCGACATACAAGCGTCCAGAGCTTTTACAAAAGGCCATAAAAAGCGCTCTAGCTCAAAGCTATGAAAATTTAGAGATCATAGTAACTGACGACGGCGATGACGAGAGTGCGAGAGAAATTTGCAAGAGTTTTAACGACGCAAGGATCAAATTTGTAAAAAACACCACTCACAAAAAGAGCCCAAATGGCAACAAAAATAACGGCTTTGACAACGCAACAGGCGAGTTTGTCTGCTTACTTGACGATGACGATGAGCTTTTACCAGAGGCGATCAAAGAGTGCTATGAAATTTTAAAAAGTGGCGAGTATTCGTGCGTTTTTGCAGACGCGATCTGCGAAAAAGATGGCGTGATGACCGAGGTCGTGGCTGGTAGAAGCCCATATAAGCAAAGCGGAGCGATGAGTAAGGTTGATTATCACTGCGGGCGGATAAATGGCGAGTATTTTAAGCTTTTTTCACGTGAATTTATAGACGGCTTTAGGTTTGATGAGAGCAGTTTTGGTGGCGAAAATGAGCTTTATATCCGCTTTTTTGAAAAAAATGTCTTTTATCTTAAAAAGCCACTTTACATCTACCGCATCGCAAGAAGCGACAGTGCGACGCTAAATGCTGGCAAACACGCTCTAAACGTCGCAAACGCCTATATAAAAACAGCAAATTTGCACTACGACATCGCTATAAAAAATGAGCCAAAATTTCTAGCTATGCAGTATAAAAACGCCGCTTACTACGCCAAGATAGCAGGCGAATACGGCTTAATGTTAAGTTGTATTTTTAAAAGCCTTAGCATTAAATTTAGCAAAGAGGCGCTTATATTTTTGCTGCTTAGCCCACTTCCAAGTGGCATTTTACCGGCACTTTCAAAGCTTAGAGTGAAGATAAAACAAAGGTTTGGCGTATGAAGATATTATTTGTCACATCAACGCTTAGAAGTGGCGGTGCAGAGCGAGTTTGCGCGGTGATCGCATCAAGATTTAGCATGGATCACGAGGTAAGCCTTGTTAAATTTGATAAAGACGAGCCATTTTACGAGCTAGAAAGTGGCGTAAAGCTTATAAATTTGGGCGTTGGGGCTGATGAGCTTGGTTTTTTTGGAAATTTAAAAAAGAGAGTTTCAAAGGTGCTTGCCTTAAGAGCGCTCATAAGAGAGGGCAAATTTGACGCGGTTATATCTTTTTTAGACGCCGTAAATACCTTGGTACTCTTTAGCTCAGCAGGGCTAAAAACGCCTATAATCATAAGCGAGCACACAAACTACCTTGCGCCAAAAAGGGCGATCTTTAAGGTGCTAAGACGCCTTAGCTATCCATTTGCAAACGCACTTAGCGTCTTAAGCGACGAGGATCTTGGACATTACTCAAAATTTTGCAAAAATGTGATGAAAATTTACAACCCCCTCTTTGAAGAGATACGCAGTGAGAGCTTTACTAAAGAAAATTTAGTCATCTTTGTTGGCAGGCTAAATAAGATAAAAAACTGCGAAATGTTTATAAGAGTGGCTGCAAGCTTAAAACAAAGCGGCTATAAATTTGCTGTCGCTGGAGATGGCGGAGAGAGGCTAAATTTAGAAAATTTAGCTAAAAATTTGGGTGCAGAGGTGGAGTTTTTAGGAAATGTAAGCGACATCGCCTCGCTTTATAAAAGGGCAAAGGTGCTACTCTCTTGCTCAAATTTCGAAGGTCTTGGAAACACATTGATAGAGGCGATAAACTATGACTGCGTGCGGGTTGCGACAAAAACTAGCGGGGCAAAAGAGCTTATAAAAGATGGCTTTGATGGCTTGCTTTGCGAGATAAATGACGCTGATGATATGAGTAAAAAGCTTGCAAATTTGCTGAAAAATGAGGCAAAAATGGGCGAATTTGCCAAAAATGCAAGAGCTAGACTTGATGAGTTTAGCGTGGAGCAAATTTATAAAAAATGGCTGGAGCTTTTAAAGCTTGGAGGTGTGAAGTGAAAATTCTTTTTGTCATCGCCGCACTTAGAAATGGTGGGGCTGAGCGCGTGCTAAACGTGCTTGCAAATGAGCTTTGCAAAGACAATGAGATCACTATCGCCCTGCTTGAAGAGGATCTTGGACTTTATAAATTTAGTAAAAAAATAAATATCATAAATCTTAACGTCACTGGCTCTGGGCTGGCTTTGAAATTTAATAAAATTTTGGCTCTTAGAGCGCTTTTTAAGGAGCAAAGGGCTGATCTCATAATGAGCTTTATCGACTGGACAAACGTCGCTTGCGTGCTGGCAAATGCTGGGCTAAGGAGCAAACTAATAGCAACTGAGCATCACGAGCATAGCTACTTAAAAAGCAAAATCGCAAGCGCTATGCGTGACTTTTCGTATAAATTTGTAGATGGTTTAAGCGTGCTAAGTAAAAATGACTACGACTACTATAAATTTGCCAAAAATCGCGAGGTCATACATAATCCACTTTTTATCGACGTGCCTGAAATTTGCGAGAAGCAAAACGTCATCTTAAGCGTGGCAAGGCTGGAGGCGGTAAAGGGCTATGATATCTATTTTGAGGCGCTTAGCAAGGTGGATAAGAGCTTGCTTGATGGCTGGGAGATAAAGATCGCAGGCAGTGGCAGGCAAGAAGTGCAGCTAAAAGAGATGGCTCTAAATTTAGGGCTTAATATCAAATTTCTAGGTCACATGAACGACGTTAGTAAGCTTTATAGCGAGGCAAAAATTTTTACTCTTTGCTCAAGAAGCGAGGGACTTTCAAACGTGTTAATCGAGTCAGGCGCCTTTGGTTGCGCTAGGCTAAGTAGCGACACTGTGGGTGCAAGAGAGCTTATAAATGACGGCATAGACGGGCTTATCTTTAAAAATGGCGACAGCGACGATCTAAAAGATAAGCTTGAGATGCTTTTAAAAGATGAAAATTTAAGGCAAAAACTAGCAAAAAACGCCAGCGAAAGTGCAAATTTATTTAGCAAAGAAAATATCATCAAGCAGTGGCGAGAATTTATAAAAAAGGTTGTTAGCAAGTGAAAAAATTAGCCGTTTTTTTATACTCGATGGGGCCTGGCGGGGCTGAGCGAAATGTGGCAAATTTACTGCCATTTTTGGTCAAACGTTATGAAGTTCATCTCATCTTAATGAGCAAGGTCATCGCCTATGAGATCCCAAGCGAGGTGCAAATCCACTTTATAGAAAATAGCGACCCTTATGAGAGCGGAGTAAAGAAGCTAGTAAGGCTCTTTTTAGCGATGCCAATGCTTGCCTTTAAATATAAAAATCTTTGCCAAAGCTTAAACATCGACACGCAGTTTGTGCTGATGAACCGCCCATGCTACATAGCCGCAATAGCTAGGATTTTAGGGCTAAAAACTAGGCTAGTTATCAGCGAGCGAAGCTGCCCGTCTATCTTATATAAAGACGATTTAAGTGGGCGAGTTAATAAATTTTTACTCACTCATCTTTATAAAAAGGCTGATCTAATCCTCGCAAATGCAGCTGGCAACAAAGAGGATCTGGTGCGAAATTTTGGTATGAGCGAGGCAAAAACAAAGGTGCTTTATAACGCCCTTGATCTAAAAACTATAAATTTGCTAAAAGATGAGCCACTTGATGGCGATTTTAAGCCATTTTTCATAAACATAGGTCGCCTTGATAGCGGTAAAAATCAAGCCATGTTAATAAAAATAATAGCTTCAATTAACGACCCTCGCGCCACGCTTGGCATCCTTGGTAAAGGGCCTTTAAAGGATGAGCTGCAAAATTTGATAGACAAATTTGGCGTGGGTGAGCGAGTAAGGCTTCTTGGCACTGATAAAAATCCTTTTAGGCATATAAAAAACGCCTCTTGCTTGCTTTGTGCCTCGCGTTTTGAGGGCTTTTCAAATGTCTTGCTTGAAGCACTAGTATGCGAGAAAACTATCATCTCAACCGAGCACAAGAGCGGCGCAAAGGAGCTTTTGGGCGATAGCGAGTTTGGTATTTTAGTGCCAGTTGATGACGAAAATGCGATGAAAGAGGCGATGATAAAGGTGCTTAACGAGCGTGAAATAAGGCAAAATTTTGAAAATGTTGCGTATAATCGGGCTAAATTTTTTGATAGTGAAAATATAGCGAGCGAGCTTATAAATTTTTTGGAAAATCCTAATGAATAGAAATTTATTTTTTAAAAATTACTCTTTATACCTCATGATATTTGCCGCGGTCATCTTTGGCATGGTTTGCAGGCTTTACTGGGTCTTTTGGGCGAGCGAGTATCCAGTCTTTTTCTGGAACAACGAGCTGATGATCAGCACAAACGACGGCTACGCATTTGCCGAGGGAGCAAGGGATATGCTAGCTGGCTTTCACCAAGAAAACGACCTTAGCTACTATGGCTATCCGCTCTCGACGCTTACTTACTGGATCGTGAAATTTCTAGGCGTCAAGCTTGAGACAGCGATGATTTATATGAGTGTATTTTTTTCGTCGCTTGTGGCCGTGCCTGTTATCTTGATCGCAAATGAATACAAAGCAAAAATGGCTGGCTTCATCGCTGCACTTCTTGCAGTGATCGCAAATAGCTACTATAACCGCACGATGGCAGGATATTACGACACCGACATGCTCATCATCCCGCTTAGCGTTTTTGTCGTTTGGGGGCTTGTTAGAGTGCTTGAGAAAAAGGACGCAAGGAGCCTGATAATCGCCCCTTTAAGCGTGCTTATCTATATGTGGTGGTATATGAGCGCGTTTTCGCTTATTAGCATTTTAACTGGGCTATTTTTACTTTACACGCTCATTTTTGATAGGAAAAATCCACTTTTTTACCTTGAAATTTCGCTGCTTTTACTTGCTATCTCAAACCTTGATCTAACGCTTAAATTTATCGCTGTTATCGTTATTTACGCACTTTACCTACTTAAAAAAGAGGTGATAAATTTAAAAATTGCTCTTGGCATTTTGGCGATTATCTTTGTTATCTTTGTCATCCGTGGCGGGCTAAATCCGATAATTTTTCAGCTTAAATTTTACGTCTTTAGGGATGCGCCTGAAGTTGGCGGCATGAGCTTTCACTTTTTTAATGTCAATCAAACTATCCAAGAGTCAAGCGTCGTTGATTTTACGCTATTTTGCGAGAGGATCAGCGCAAATGTCATAACATTTTTGATCTCGCTTGCTGGCGTCGCTCTTTTTTGCTACAAGCACCGCTCATTTGCTGTCTCGCTTGGCATGCTCGCACTTGGCTTTTTGGCCTTTAAAAGTGGCCTTAGATTTACCATTTACGCCGTGCCTATCATGGCGCTTGGCTTTGGCTACTTAGTGGAGTTTGTG
This sequence comes from Campylobacter concisus, assembly GCF_902460595.1. Taxonomy (GTDB): domain Bacteria; phylum Campylobacterota; class Campylobacteria; order Campylobacterales; family Campylobacteraceae; genus Campylobacter_A; species Campylobacter_A concisus_BL. Next base: position 652,226 of record NZ_CABPVA010000001.1, on the reverse strand, counting down.
CTTGCAAATTTAAAGCTAAAAGGAGCCGTGCTAAATCTCATAAGAGCCTTCATAGCAGCTCTTGTGCTTGCTCCAGCGCTCATTCACATCTATGGCTACAAGGCTGAGCCAGTCTTTGTAAATAAAGAGGTTGAAATTTTAAATAAGCTAAAAAGCATCGCAGGGCGCGAGGACTACGTGGTTGCGTGGTGGGACTATGGATATCCGATTAGATATTACAGCGATGTTAAAACGCTAATTGACGGCGGAAAGCACCTTGGACGTGAAAATTTTGCCGTAAGCTTTGCACTTGGAAGCGACGAGATGAGCTCGGCAAATATGGCAAGACTCGATGTAGAATACACTGAGCGAAATTTCAAAGAGCACTTTAATGGCAACTTGGCGCAAATTTTAAAAGATAGAAATTTAAGCGTTGATCAGTTTTTTAGCGAGATAAAAGAGGCGAATTTTATCCTACCAGCAAAGAGCAGAGAGATATATTATTACCTACCAGATAGGATGCTTAGCATCTTTCCGACCATTTTGCAGTTTAGCAAGATCGATCTAAAAAGTGGTAAAAATTTAAACAACGGACTTTTCATCACCACTAGAGCGATCTCGCAAAGCGAAAAGGGCATTAGGCTAAGTGGCGGATTTACTCTAACAAGTGATGTCACAAATTTGATCTATGATGGCAATGTCTTGCCACTAAGATCTTTCATAGAGACCGACTACAACGAGGCTGGCAAGCTAAATGTAAAAGAGTATAAAAATAATGAAAGCTCAAACATTTCTGTCATTTTTATGAGGGATTATGGTAGATTTATCATCCTTGATGAGAGCATTTTAAATAGCGCCTACATCCAGCTTTTCGTGCTCGAAAGATACGATCCTAAGGTCTTTGAGCCAGTCATACTTGATGGGGCGGCAAAAGTTTATAGGCTAAAGAGGTAGAGATGGCAAGGATAGGATTTTTAAGCCACGCTGATATGAGCATACACTTTTTTAGACGCCCTATTATGCAGGCTTTAAAAGATATGGGGCATGAGGTTTTTGCTATCGCTCCAAAAGGAAATTTCACTAATGAGCTTGCTAAAAGCTTTCACACCGTCACCTACGAGCTTGATAAGGCTAGCCTAAATCCGCTAACCGTGATAAATAACTCAAAAAAACTATCTAAAATTTTAGGCGAGCTAAATTTAGACCTGCTGCAAACTGGCGCTCACAAGTCAAATGTCTTTGGCACGTTTGCTGCTAAAAATGCTGGCATAAAGCACGTGATAAATTTGGTCGAAGGCCTTGGTAGTTTTTATATCGATGATGATATTAAGACAAAGGCCGTGCGTTTTGTCATGGAGAGCCTTTATAAGCTCTCTTTTGCAAAGGCTGATGCTTGCATCTTCGTAAATGACGCAGATCCAGACTATCTGATCTCTAAAAATTTGATAGATAAAAGCAAGGTGTATCGCATAAAAAGTGTCGGCGTGGATACTGCTAAATTTGACCCAGCTATCACGCAGGCAGCTGACTTGGGTGAAAAAAAGGTGGTTCTCATGATCGCCAGAGCCATGTGGCACAAGGGCGTTCGTGAATTTTACGAGGCAGCAGAAATTTTAAATGGCTACAAAAACTGCGAATTTGTCTTTGTGGGCGAGGGCTTTGCTGGTAATAAATCAACCGCAGACGAGAGCTTTTTAAAAGGTGGCAAAGTGCGATATCTTGGCGCTAGAAACGACATACCACAGCTTTTAAAAGCTTCTTACTTGCTGGCTTTGCCAAGCTACAAAGAGGGTTTTCCTAGAACGGTTTTAGAGGCGATGAGCATGGCTAAAGCAGTCGTTGCAAGCGACGTGACAGGCTGCAATGAAGCTGTAAAAGATGGCTACAACGGGCTTTTATGCAAGGTAAAAGACACAAGTGATCTTGCTGGTAAGATAAAAATTTTACTTGATGACGAAGCACTTTGCGCTAAGCTTGGAGCAAATGGCAGGGACTGGGCAGTCAGTGAGTTTGACGAGAAGCAAATCGCAAAAAGATATATAGAAATTTATAGGAAATTTATAGATGTATAGAAATTTTTTAAAGAGGGTGATTGATATTTTGGGAGCACTATTTTTGCTTATTTTAACGTCGCCCATCATCATAGCGACAGCGGTCTTTATCTATTTTAAGGTTAGCCGCGACGTCATTTTTACGCAGGCAAGACCAGGGCTTAATGAGAAAATTTTTAAAATTTATAAATTTAAGACGATGAGCGACGAGCGCGACGCAAATGGCGAGCTCTTGCCAGATGATCAGCGTCTTGGTAAATTTGGCAAACTGATCCGCTCTCTTAGCCTTGATGAGCTGCCACAGCTCTTTAACGTGCTAAAAGGCGATATGAGTTTTATCGGACCAAGGCCGCTTTTGGTCGAATATCTACCCATCTATAACGAAACGCAAAAGCACCGCCACGACGTGCGCCCTGGTATCACGGGTCTAGCGCAGGTAAATGGCAGAAACGCCATAAGCTGGGAGAAAAAATTTGAATACGACGTCTATTACGCTAAAAATTTAAGCTTTATGCTTGATGTAAAGATCGCTTTGCAGACCATCGAAAAGGTGCTAAAACGAAGTGGTGTCAGCAAAGAGGGGCAGGCGACTACGGAGAAATTTAATGGCAAAAACTAAGAAAATTTACATCTACGGAGCGAGTGGGCATGGGCTTGTGATCGCTGACATCGCTAGAGATAATGGCTATGATGAGATAGCTTTTTTAGACGATGCTAGCGAGCGTAAATTTAGCCCAGAGCTTGAAAAAGCTGACATCATAATAGCCATAGGTGATAATAAAACAAGGCAAAAGATCAGCCAAAAGGTGGAGGCTGCTGGCTTTGAGATAGTAAATTTGATCCATAAAAGTGCGGTTGTGAGTGAAAGTGCCGTGATAGAAAAAGGCGTAGTGGTCATGCCAAATGCCGTGATAAACGCAAAAGCATGCATAAAAGAGGGCGCTATCATAAACTCTGGCGCAGTGATAGAGCATGAGTGTGTGATAGGTAAATTTGCTCACATCAGCCCAAATGCAGCCCTTGCTGGAAATGTGAGCGTGGGAGAATTTACGCATGTTGGCATTGGCTCAAGTGTCATTCAAGGCATAAGCATCGGTAAAAACTGCATCATAGGCGCTGGAAGCGTGGTCGTTAGAAATATAAAGGACGGCATAAAGGCGTATGGCGTGCCTGCATGCGAGCGCACTAAGATATAAATTTAAAAATAAGTGCTAAAATCGCCAAAAAATCACGAAAGGTATGAAAATGGATAGGGTTTTTTTATCTCCACCAAATATGAGTGGAAAAGAGCAAGAATATATAAAAAAAGTTTTTGAAAGCAACTACATAGCGCCACTTGGCGAATATGTCAATAAATTTGAAGATAGCATAAAAGCCTATACTGGCGCCAAAGATGCGCTTGCACTATGCGCTGGAACTGCGGCACTTCACCTAGCACTTCGCGTCCTTGGCGTAAAAGAGGGCGATCTTGTGCTAGCTTCTAGCTTTACTTTCATGGCTTCAGTCTCGCCGATACTTTATGAAAAGGCAACTCCAGTCTTCATCGACTGCGATGAGAGCTGGAATTTAAGCCCAGAGCTACTTAAAAAAGCGATATCAAATTTACCTAAAAAGCCAAAAGCGCTAGTCGTAACTCATCTTTATGGACAAGCTTCAAAGATGAAAGAAATTTGTGAGATTTGCCAAAACGAGGGCATCGCTTTGGTCGAAGATGCAGCTGAAGCGCTTGGTGGATTTTACGGTGGCAAGGCACTTGGCACATTTGGCGTAATGGGCGGATATAGCTTTAATGGCAACAAGATCATTACCACTTCAGGTGGCGGCATGCTAGTTGGAGATAGCGAATTTGTAGAAAAAGCTAGATTTTACAGCACACAAGCAAGAGAGCCTTTGCTTCACTATGAGCACAAAGACTACGGCTACAACTACCGCTTAAGCAACGTCCTAGGCGCTATTGGCGTGGCTCAGATGAAAGTTTTAGAAAAGAGAGTTGAGCAAAAGAGAAAAGTATTTGATATCTATGAAAAAGAGCTTGGCGATATTTTAGAATTTATGCCAGAGCTGCCAAATTCTCGTGGCAACAGATGGCTCACAACTGGCGTTTTTGCTAAAAAAGATGCACATTTAAAAGTTATAAAAGCACTAGCTGATGCAAACATCGAGAGCCGCCCACTTTGGAAGCCTATGCACTTACAGCCTGTCTTTAAAGGTGCGTTAAGCTTTGTTGATGGATATAGCGAAGATCTATTTTCAAGAGGAATTTGCTTGCCAAGTGGCAGCGATATGAGCGAGCAGACACAAGAAAGAGTGATAAAAATAGTCAAGGAAAATGCGTAAATGTTTCATGCAACGAAGTTAAAAAGGCTCGTATTTTTCCTTCTTGGTGATGTTTTTATATTTATTTTTTCGATATATGTAGCATATCTTTTAAGATTTAACGCCGACATCCCAGATATCTACGTGCAAGGACTTTTTGTAACGGCTGGATTTTTGATCGTATTTAAGCTCTTTTTTATGTGGATGTTTAAAATTTACAAGGTGCCATGGAGATTTTTTGGCTTAAATGAGGCTCGTAAAATTTTCCTAGCTCACGTTTGCGCGGCGATCTTGTTTACGATCGTATTTTTCATCATACAAGATTTTTTAAATCCTTACCCAAGAAGTGTCATCTTTATCGATCTTCTCATCTCATGCCTACTTATCGGGCTTTTGAGAATTTCAAAACGAATGGTGCTTGACTTTTCAAACAGACCTCACAAAGGCGAGCCATGCGTGGTTATCGGCGCTACCTCAAAGGCGCTTCACGTCTTACGTGGCTTAAAACAGGGCTATCTTGACTACTATGCAGTTGGCGTGGTAGATGGTAGAAGCGATCTTGTTGGCACATATTGTGATGGATTTTTAGTTCAAGATAAAAAAGATATACCAAGCCTTATAAAAGACTATGACGCAAAGACTGCTATCATCGCACTTGCGCTCGATCAAGACGAGCTTCAAGCTTTAGTTGATGAGCTAACTGGATATGGCATAAGAGATATGAAACTCTTCTCACTTATCGAAAATGAGCCGATCAAAGATATCTCGATCGAAGATCTGCTCGCTAGAAAGCCAAAAGACCTTAATCCAGAAGCCATTTCAAATTTCTTAAAAGATAAAAGAGTGCTTGTCACTGGAGCTGGTGGCAGTATAGGAAGCGAAATTTGTAAGCAGTGCTTGAAATATGGCGTAAGTGAGCTTATAATGGTTGAACACAGCGAGTTTAACCTTTATAAAATAGGCGAAGATACAAGAGATAAAAGAACTGTTAGCAAGCTTGTAAATATCACAAATTTAAAAGACTTTGAAGAGGTTTTTGAAGAATTTAGGCCTGAGATCGTCATACACGCTGCAGCTTACAAACACGTGCCACTTTGCGAGCTAAACCCTCGCTCAGCAGTTGAAAACAACATCCTTGGCACAAAAAATGCAGTCGATCTTTCTAAAAAATATGGTGCTAAGAAATTTGTCATGATCTCATCAGACAAGGCAGTGCGCCCAACAAATATCATGGGTACAACTAAGCGTGTTTGCGAGCTTTACGCACTAAATTCAAACGAAGCAGGTGTGTGCGAGATAGTTTGTGTGCGCTTTGGCAACGTCCTTGGTTCAAGTGGCTCAGTCATACCTAAATTTAAAGCGCAGATCGCTGCAAACAAGCCTTTAAGCGTCACGCACCCAGAGATCACAAGATACTTTATGCTTACATCTGAAGCGTGTCAGCTAGTCCTTCAAGCAGCCTCTATCGCAAAAGGCGGAGAGCTTTTCGTGCTTGACATGGGCGAGCCAGTTAAGATCGTCGATCTTGCTAAAAAGATGCTTCTGCTTTCAAACAAAGAGCATCTGGGTATCGAATTTGTAGGGCTTAGACCTGGCGAGAAGCTTTATGAGGAGCTGCTTATCAACAAAGATGACGTTCAAACTAAGTATGAGTCGATCTTCGTGACACACTCACAGCCTTATGACCTAACCCTTTTAAATTCACAGATAAATGGGCTTTTACAGCTTGAAGATGACGAGGTGGCACCTGCTCTTAAGGTGATCGTGCCAGAGTTTAACCATGCATTAAATTTAAAAGGCTAGTTTTGGTTATAAAAGATATTAAGAGATTTAGTGACACGAGATATAAGGCAAGGGCGTATATCTGCTATTTATTTAGTAGAAATTTGCCAAACAGACTGCCTGGAGTGTGCTTAGAAAATATAAAAGCTGGCTTTGACAAGATCAGCCACGAGATAGAAAATTTTGATGCACTATACATTTTGGACGAAAATGGCATACAGATCGAAGACTCGATCAGCCTAAATGAAAAGTATAAAATTCCAAAAGGCGAAAACCGCGCAAATAAAGCCTACTACTACACCGCTGTGCGCGAGAAAAGGTGCGTTTTAAGCGATCCATATCCATCGAGTCTAAATGGAGGTTTGTGTGTCACAGCAAGCGTGCCTATCTATAATGAAAAAAATGAGCTTAAATTTATCGCTTGCATCGACATAAGCCTAGAAAATATCCTAAATATGGTCGATAGCGGCTTTGTAGAGGAGCATTTTGGTAGATTTTTAAAGACAGTCTATGCGCTCTTTTGTGCATCGCTTTTTATGATCTGCGCATTTTTATTTTGGCACGGCGTAAAGAGCTTTATCTCAAAGAGTATCGAGCATATAAATGTCGAAGAAATTTTTGAATCAACCATCATTTTAACGCTGGCCCTTGCCATTTTTGACCTTGTAAAGACGATATTTGAAGAAGAAGTTTTAGGCAAAAATCACGAAGAAAATAGCGTGATATATAAGACGATGGTGAGATTTATCGGCTCTATCATCATCGCACTTGCGATCGAGGCGCTCATGCTAGTCTTTAAATTTGCTATCACTGCACCTGAAAATATCATAAATGCTATCTATCTAATAGGTGGCGTGGCGATGCTGATGACAGCACTTAGCTTTTATCTCTTTAGCGTAAAAAGACAAGAGAACAGATGATTGCTATTATTGACTACGGTGCTGGCAACATCAAAAGCGTGATAAATGCTTTTAAATTTCTTGGGCATGAGTGCGTTTTAGTAAGTGAGCCCGAGAGTTTAAAAGAGCACTCTCATATCGTTTTGCCAGGCGTTGGAGCATTTGGCGAGGCGATGAAAAAGCTCAAATTTAAAGGCATGGACGAGGCGATAAAAGAGGCTGTGAAAAATGGCAAAGCGTTCATAGGAATTTGCCTTGGCATGCAGCTTTTGTTTGAAAAAAGCTTCGAATTTGGTGAGCATGAGGGGCTTTCTCTTTTGCAAGGCAAGGTCGTTAAATTTGATGAAGCTAAATTTGATAAGCCACTAAAGATCCCACACGTTGGCTGGAACACGCTTAGCTTTAAACAAAATGGTCTTTTAAATTTAGGGCTTAAAGAGCTTGAATATTTATACTTTGTGCATAGCTACCACGTGGTTTGTGATGATAAATTTGCACTTGCAAAGACAACTTATGGCTATGAATTTACAAGCGCGGTGCAGCATGAAAATCTCTTTGGTTTTCAGCCTCATCCAGAAAAAAGCCACGAGGTCGGGCTTAAAATTTTAGAAAATTTTGCGAGGTTGTGATGGAAATTTTCCCAGCGATAGATATAAAAGAGGGGCAGGCGGTTAGGCTTAGTAAAGGGCTCATGCAAAGCGCTAAAATTTATAGCAGTGAGCCAAGTGAGCTTGCTAAGAGGTTTGAAGGCTACGGCGCAAAATGGCTGCATGTGGTTGATCTTGATGGAGCATTTGTAGGAGAAACTATAAATTTTAACACGATCGAAAAGATAGTAAAAGCTACAAATTTAAAGGTGCAAGTTGGCGGTGGCATAAGGGATGAAGAGCGTATAAAGCGCTATTTGGATCTTGGAGTTAGCAGAGTGATCCTTGGCTCGGTTGCTCTAAAAGATCCAGAATTTACAGCAAAAATGGCTGGAATTTATAGGGTCGTAGTTGGTATAGACGCAAAAGATGGCTATGTGGCGGTGCAAGGCTGGGGTGAGGTTTCAAGTATAAAAGCGGTCGATCTTGCAAAAAAAATTGCAGATGTGGGTGTAGAAGCTGTGATTTGCACCGATATTAACAAAGATGGAATGCTTGGCGGAGTTAATGTTGATTTTAGCTTGCAAATAGCTAGAAGTAGCAAGCTTGAGACCATAGCAAGTGGCGGTGTGAGCGATATGAACGACATTTTAGCACTTAAAGAGACAAATGAGATAGCTGGTGTGATCGTTGGTAAAGCTTACTATGAGGGACGACTTGATTTAAAAGATGCTTTCAAACAAGTTGGCTAGCGTTAAAGCTTTTATAAATTTTAATTAGCTAGAATAGGGCAATTTTTACTAAAAGGATATTATGTGAAGATTTTGGTTGTAGATGACAGCTCAACAATGAGAAGGATCATAAAAAATACTTTGCAAAGGTTAGGACATCAAGAAATTCTCGAGGCTGAGCACGGGCTTGAAGCTTGGAATATCTTGACGCAAAACGAGGGTATTGAGGTTCTTATTACTGACTGGAACATGCCTGAGATGAATGGTCTTGAGCTTGTTAAAAAAGTAAGAGCTGAGCAAAAATATGTTGATATGCCTATCATAATGGTAACAACAGAGGGCGGAAAAGCCGAGGTTATAACAGCTTTAAAAGCAGGTGTTAATAACTACATCGTTAAACCTTTTACGCCACAAGTTTTAAAAGAGAAGCTTGAAGACGTTCTTGGTTAATGAAAGATAAATTTTACGAATTAAGCATCAAAACATCAAATTTTTATGATGAAATTTTAGAGTTAGTTTTTTCTTTTGGGGTCACCTGTGTAGAAGAGCTAGACCATGAGATCATCATCAGGGAAGAGTATGATCTAAAAGATATAGCTTGGGGTGTCGAAGAGTATGCAAAAGGGCTCTCTAGCGTTCGTAAAATTTCAAATGATTTAAAAATTTCTCTTAATTTAAAAGAAAATAAAGACTGGCTAGGCGAATATAAAAAGGCAGTTAAGCCTATTTTGGTTGATAAAATTTATATTAGACCTAGCTGGGAAGAGCCACTTAGTGGCGTAACAAATATCATAATCGACCCAGCGCTAGCCTTTGGCTCAGGGCATCATGAAAGCACAAATTCTTGCTTGCAACTTTTACAAAAATATGCAAAAAGTGGCGATAGTGCTTTAGATGTGGGATGTGGAAGCGGGATATTAAGCATAGCTTTAGCAAAGCTTGGCTGCAAGGTCGATGCCTGCGATACAGACGAGCAGGCCACGCAAAGCTCGCTTAGCAATGCCCAGCTAAATGAGGTTAAATTTAATAAAATTTGGACAGGATCTATTGCAAATTTAGAGCAAAAATATGATATCGTCGTAGCAAATATCATTGCTGATGTCATTTTTATGCTCTCAAATGACTTGAAAAAATCGCTTAAAAAAGGCGGCTATTTAGTATTGTCAGGAATTTTGAACAAATACGAAGATAGGATTAAAGATACGTTTAAGGATTTGGAGCTAGTTGAGATAAAACAGGCTAATGATTGGGTTAGCTTTGTTTATAAGGAAATGGATGAATAATCAAAATAATAACCAAAATAATGGCGATAATAACGGGTTTTTTAACAAAAATCCCATCTTTATCTTTGCTATTTTTGCGATAGTTATAGTTCTAGCTTTTAGAAGCTTTAGTGGCGACGGACTAGGCGGTACTTTTGGACTTGGCAGCAACGCTCAAAGCAAGATGATAGCTTATTCTGAATTTAAGGATATGCTAAAAAATAAGCAGCTAAATGAGGTTGCGATATCTGAAACTACGATAAAAGGTGTTGGTAATGACAAAACCATCTACCTCGCAAAGCGCATAAACGATCCAACGCTCATTGGCATACTTGAGCAAAACGGTATAACTTACAGCGTTTATAGCGAAAATAACTGGTTTGGAGATCTTATATTTTCATGGATCATACCGGTGTTTATATTTTTTGCTATTTGGATGTTTATCGCTAGTCGTATGCAAAAGAATATCGGCGGTGGCATACTTGGCATAGGAAGTGCGAAAAAGCTTATAAATTCTGAAAAGCCAAAAGTTAAATTTGATGACGTCGCAGGCGTTGAAGAGGCAAAAGAAGAGGTTCAAGAGATAGTTGATTATCTAAAAAGCCCAGATAAATACCTAAGACTTGGAGCTAAAATTCCAAAAGGTATTTTACTAGTTGGCCCTCCAGGCACTGGTAAAACGCTTCTTGCAAGAGCAGTTGCGGGCGAGGCTAGTGTGCCATTTTTCTCTATGTCGGCATCAAGCTTCATTGAGATGTTTGTTGGCGTTGGTGCAAGTAGAGTTAGAGATCTTTTTGAAAATGCAAAAAAAGAGGCTCCAGCGATTGTTTTTATAGATGAGATCGATGCGATCGGTAAGAGCAGAAATTCTGGTCCAATGGGGGGAAATGATGAGAGAGAGCAGACGCTAAATCAGCTTCTTTCTGAGATGGACGGCTTTGATGCGGATAAGTCACCGGTCATCGTTATAGCAGCTACAAACAGACCTGAGGTTTTGGATGCTGCGCTTTTAAGACCAGGTAGATTTGATAGGCAAGTGCTTGTTGATAAGCCTGATTTTAAGGGACGTTGCGATATTTTAAAAGTTCATATGAAAGATGTAAAGATCGGCAAAGACGTTAATATCGAAGATATAGCAAGACTTACTACAGGTTTAGCAGGGGCTGATCTTGAAAATATCATAAATGAGGCAGCTCTTCTTGCAGGACGTAAGTCAAAGACTTTTGTTGAGCAGGCTGATCTAGTGGAGGCTGTCGAGAGATCGATAGCTGGTTTAGAGAAAAAATCACGCCGCGTAAATCCAAAAGAGAAGAAGATAGTCACTTACCATGAAAGCGGCCATGCCTTGGTAGCTGAGCTAACAAAAGGTGCAAAAAGAGTGACAAAAGTCTCAGTCGTGCCACGCGGTCTTGCAGCGCTTGGCTATACGCTAAATACACCTGAAGAGAATAAATTTATGATGCAAAAGCATGAGTTACTTGCAGAAGTGGATGTGCTTTTGGCTGGTAGGGCTGCTGAAGAGGTCTTTATAAAAGAGATATCAACTGGAGCTAGTAATGACCTAGAGCGTGCAACTGATATCATAAAAGCTATGGTTAGTATGTATGGTATGAGTGATGTTGCCGGTCTTATGGTGCTTGAGAAGCAACGCGCGACATTTTTAAATGGCGGACAGAGCATAAAAGACTATAGCGACAAGATGGCTGAAAAGGTTGATGAGTTCGTAAAAGCACTTCTTCATGAGAGATATACAGCTGTGCTTGGTCTTCTTGAAATTTATAAAGGTGCCATTGAAAACATGGTCTCAGCGCTTTATGAAGAAGAGACTATCGAGGGAAAAAGAGTTAGAGAGATCATCAAAAACTACGAAGAAGAAAATGGTCTTGAAAGCAGGCTTGTAGAGCTTGAAGAAGAGGAAAAAGGCAAAAAAGAGGAATAAAATGAGTGGCTACATCGCTAAAGTAGGGTATAAATTTATATTATTCTTTTTGATTTTATTTGTTATATCTGTTTTATTTGGTATTGCGCCGCTACTTTTTATAGCGTTGCTTCTTTTAACTCTTTATTTTTTTAGAGATCCTGAAAGAGAGCCTTTTACTGATGACAAACTAGCCTTGCTTTCGCCTATAGATGGCAAGATAAAAGAGATCAGCGTTTCAAATTTTGATGATAAAGAGGTGGCTAAGATAGTTATCTCAAAGCCCTTTTTTGGCGTTGGCACGCTAAGGGCAGTTAGTGACGCTAATGTCGTTGATATCAAAAGAAGGCATGGACTATTTTTGTGTCAGGCTATGAAAATTTCAGAGATGCTAAATGAAAGAGCGATAATTCGTTTTGAAAAAGGAAATATCAAATTTGCTATAAAGATCATAGCTGGAGTTTTTAGTAGAAGTTTAGAAATTTATAACATTACCAGTCTAAAAGCCTCTAGAAAATTTGGCTTTTTAGGAAGCGGCGAAGTGATTTTATACTTGCCAAGAGATACTAAAATTTGTGTAAGTGTTGGCGAGACCGTTAAAGCTGCTTCACTTCTTGGATACTTTGAAGAGGAAAAATAAAATGAATAGCATACAAAAAATGCAGTTAATGTATATCTTGCCAAATTTATTTACCGCAGCAAGCGCTTTTTTGGGCGTTATAAGCATTATTTCATCTATTCAGGGAAACTATTTTAAAGCTATTATTTACATCATTCTTTCACTGATTTTAGACGGACTTGATGGACGTGTGGCAAGACTTACAAAGACTACAAGTAAATTTGGTGTGGAGTTTGATAGTCTTGCAGACCTTGTAGCATTTGGCGTTGCTCCAGCGATCTTGTTTTATCTAACAGTTGGTGCAAAATTTGGCAGATTTGGTGCGTTAATAGCAGCCATGTTTGTAGTCTTTGGAGCTATTAGACTTGCTCGTTTTAACGTCACCACCGGCACATACGAACCAAATGTTTTCATCGGACTTCCTATACCATCAGCAGCTATCATCGGAGTGCTTTGGGTTGGTATTTATCTAAAGCATGATTTTTTATATGGCTTTGAGTGGTGTTTGATGCTACTTGAAGCGGTTTTAGCTATCTTGATGGTTAGTAACATCCGCTATCCAAGCTTTAAAAAGATGAATTTAAAGCAAACTCATGTTATAAGAATTTTAGTAGCGCTCGTGGTTGTATTTTCTATGCTTTATCTATATCCTTACGAGAGTGCGACATTTTTGATGAGTGTTTATATGCTTTATGGTATTATTAGAGCGGCTATAATGTTTAGCAAAAATCACAAAAAAAAGGAGAGCGAATGAGCGAAAACGGCATAATAAAATCGCGTAAATTTTTACCAAAAATCGAAATCAAAAACTCTCTACTGCTGCTACTTAGGTAGCAAATTCTTCTTTACTTAACTCATTAAATTTAAATATAAAAATATTAAAAGGACAAAAAATGGATAAAAATAAAATTATAATCTTTGATACGACTTTAAGAGATGGCGAACAAAGCCCAGGAGCTTCTATGAACACAGCTGAAAAGCTTCAGATCGCACTTCAGCTTGAAAGGCTTGGTGTTGATGTGATGGAGGCTGGATTTGCAGCGGCTAGCCCAGGGGATTTTGACGCGGTAAATCAGATCGCAAAGCAAGCTTCAAACATCACTGTCTGCTCGCTTGCACGTGCAGTTGAGCGTGATATTAAGGCAGCTGGCGAGGCACTAGCTCCAGCAAAAAACAAAAGAATTCACACCTTCATAGCAACAAGCCCGATCCACATGCAGTACAAGCTAAAAATGAGACCAGACGAGGTGATTAGGCATGCGGTTGAGGCGGTACAATACTCAAAAACATTTTGCGATGACGTTGAATTTAGCTGCGAGGATGCATGCAGAAGCGAGATGAGCTTTTTAAAAGAAATTTGCGACGCAGCGATAAATGCAGGGGCAAAAACCATAAACATCCCTGATACGGTTGGCTACTTGTATCCAGAGGAGATCACAGCTCGCATTAGTGAAATAGTAAAATTTATAGGCGATAGAGCGGTAGTTTCGGTGCATAACCACAACGATCTAGGCATGGCTACGGCAAATTCGCTAGCTGCTATAAAAGCTGGTGCAAGGCAGGTTGAAGGCACGATAAATGGCATAGGTGAGCGCGCTGGAAATGCTGCGCTTGAAGAGATCGTGATGGCTATAAAAACTCGCCAGGACGTCTTTGCACCACTTTACACAGGCATCATCTCAAAAGAAATTTATCCAACTTCAAGGCTGATCGCTAGCATCACAGGCATCGAGCCACAGCCAAACAAAGCAATCGTTGGCAAAAACGCCTTCGCGCACGAGAGTGGCATCCACCAAGATGGCGTGCTAAAACACAAAGAGACCTACGAGATCATCAGCGCTGAGAGCATCGGCTTGGAGAAAAACTCGCTCGTCCTTGGCAAACACAGTGGCCGCCATGCGTTTAAAGATAAGCTTGCTAGCCTTGGATTTGACCTTGATAGTGAGGCACTCAATAAGGCATTTGAGAAATTTAAAGACTTGGCAGATAAGAAAAAAGAGATATTTGACGATGATATCAGGGCGCTTGTGGCAGAGGAGATCACGAAAATACCGCAGGCTTACGAGATCACAGACTTGCTTCAAAGTAGCGGTGGCAGCTTAGCAAGTGCTTCTATGAGCATCAGGCACAACGACGAGATCATTAGCGACTCAGCCCTTGGCAATGGCACTGCTGATGCGATATTTAAGGTAGTTGATCGCATTAGTGGCATTAATGGCACGCTCAAAGATTACAAGGTCACAGCTGTTTCTCAAGGCAAAGATGCTCTTGCAAAGGTCGATGTAAAAGTCGAGTTTGAGGGCAAAACAGCCGTAATGGGTCACGGACTTGATATCGATACGATGATGGCAAGCGCTAAGGCCTATGTCGGCGCACTAAATAGCTACCTTCGCATCCATAAAAACTAAAATTTTAGCTGGCTGCTAAATTTGCAGCTGGCTACTTTAAATTTAACTCTCTTTGAATAAAGGTCTAAATTTATTGGCTTTTTAATTTCTAAATCTTTACCAATTTTAAAATTTAATCAAGCTATTTTTGCAAATTTAAAAATCTTACTCACTCGCCTTAGCAACTTACTAAATTCAGGTCTCGTTATCACTTGCCACTGAATTTGGAAGTGTGATATGCTCGCCCATAAATTTTAAAATTTGAGGGAGACTTTTTAGAATAGAACGCATGCAGTGCGAAGCGCTATCGCATGCACCTCTAACGTTGTCGGGGTTGGGGGATTGTTAAGGGGGAAGGGAGCGACTTCGTAATTCAAGCCTCTTCCCCCTTGACAATAGAATTTATAAACATGTTGTGCAGTTGCGACCCTTTGAAGCAAAGCTCAAGTCCCCTTGTCTCCCTTTTAAATAAAAAGAAATTTGCAAATTCAACCAAGCTTTTTTACAAATTTAAAAAATTCATTCACTCGCAAGAGTTGACTACTAAAATTTGGCTTCGCTTGCAGCTTAGCTCAAATTTTAGAGCCGAAATTACTCGTTCATGAAATTTTAAAATTTACTTGACACTTATTTGGACCGATAAAGTTATTTTGCAAATTTTAAAACTTTACTCACTCGCCTTAGCAACTTACTAAATTTAGGGCTCATAGTCATTCGCCACTAAATTTAGAGCCGTGATATGCTAGCTCTAATTTTAAAATTTGACAGGAGTTTTTAATTGCATGCAGTGTTTTAGTGCCACTTTAATGTCGTCTGAGTTGGGATTAGCTCTTTTGCTCCGTAGGCAGACCACTAAATTTAAAACCGCGATAGCTAGTTCTAATTTCAAAATTTGTTATAAATTTGGACCTACTGCCCTACTATCTTTTTAACAGCTAGCGAGGCTAAATTTAGCCCAAAGCAGGCAGTCACACCCATGAAGCTGCCAAGTGGCTTGCAAAGTGGCTCTTCTGTTGAAAAAACGACGTCAAATTTACCGCTAAAGCCTGATTTTTTGAGCTCATATCTATATTTTCTAGCTAGTGGGTCGACCGAAGTTTTCCAAACGCTGGCCACCTTTATCTTGGTTGGATCAACCCTTTTTGCCCCACCCATCGAGGCTATAAATTTGCTAGGATCTACCGCATTTGCAAGGGCGATCTTGGCGGTGATATCATCGATCGCATCGATCACCACGTCAAATTTACTAAAGTCAAATCCAGCGACAAACTCAGGTGTGATCAGCGTCTGCATAGGCGTGATGCAAGGATAAATTTTGGCAAACTCCTCCACCTTTACGCCGCCTACGTTTTCACTGTAAATTTGGCGATTTTGATTTGTCACGTCAAAGATGTCTTTATCGATTAGAGTGATGCTTCCGACCCCGCTTCTAGCAAGCGCATCTACGCACATCCCACCAACGCCTCCGGCTCCGCAAACTAGCACTTTTGCGCTTTGAAGCTTGCTAAAACCATCCTCGCCAAAGAGCCATTTTATCCTTGTAAATCTATCATTTTGCATCAAATTTCCCTTTTAAGCTCTCTAAGCTCTCGTATGAAGTCATGTTTAGTTTTATGGGCGTTATCGTGGCAAAGCCCTCATTTACCTTGCTGATGTCGCTTGGCTCGCCTTTTTCATATTCAAGTGCGGCGTTTCCAAGCCAGTAGTACTCGATGCCTCTTGGGTTGCGGTTAAGCGTGGCATGCGTGGCGTAGGTGCGTCTGCCAGCTGGCACGACGGAGTAGCCTTTGAAATTTTTGCTAGTTGTGGCTGGGATATTTACATTTAGAAATTCTCTTTGATTTAGCGAAATTTCATCATTTAGCACCTTTGGTACGATAAATTTAACGATCTCTTTTGCCAGCTCAAAGCCAAGTTCGTTTAGTGAGTTGTTTTCATAAAACTGCGAAAAAGCGATGCTTCTAATGCCCTGTAAAACGCCCTCCATCGCCGCTCCACACGTGCCAGAGTAGGTGATGTCCTCGCCTAAATTTGCCCCGTGATTTATGCCGCTTATCACTAGATCTGGTTTTTTATTATAAAGTGCGTGAAGTGCGAGATAGACACAGTCGCTGGGCGTTGCGTCGTCAAGTTTAAAAAAGCCATCATCAAGTTTTATAAACCTAAGTGGCCTTGTGAGTGTCAAAGAGTGAGCGCAGGCTGATTTTTCAGAGCTTGGAGCTACGATCGTGACATTTACGCCATCTAGCTCGTTTAAAGCTTCTTTTAAGGCAAGCAGGCCAGTCGCCTCAAATCCATCGTCATTTGTTATCAAAATTTCTTTCAAATTTTATCCTTTAAAGGGTTGGATTTTATCACAGCTTTCTTAAAATTTTAAAGAATTTTTGCGTATAATGCCCCCAAAAAAAGACCTGATGAAAGTGTGTAAATGAAAATTTTAGTCTCCGCTCTTGAGCCATCGGCAAATTTGCATTTAAAAGAAATTTTGAAAAATTTCGAGGGCGAATTTGAGCTAATGGGAATTTTTAGCGAAGAGCTTGGCACGCCATATATGAAAAGCAGTGAGTTTTCAGCGATGGGCTTTGTCGAGGTTTTGCCGCTCATTTTTAAGGCAAAAAAGGCGATGAAAGTGATGAGCCAGATGGCAAAGGAGGCTGATGCGGTGCTGCTAATCGACAGTCCAGCCTTTAATCTGCCGCTTGCAAAGGCGATAAAAGAGGCCGGCGCAAAAGCAGCCGTGACATACTACATCTTGCCCCAAGTCTGGGCGTGGAAGCCAAAAAGAGTGAGCGTTGTGGAGAGATACTGTGACAACCTAGCTTCGATCCTGCCATTTGATGCGAAATTTTATAGCCGCTCGACCTACGTGGGCCATCCTTTGATGGATGAGATAAAGCTTAAAAAAACTAGCCTAAGTAGCAGCGGCAAAGTGGCGTTTTTGCCAGGATCAAGAAGGTCAGAGATTTCAAGGCTGATGCCAGTTTATAGAGAGCTTGCTAAAAAGATAGAGGCTAAAAGGCTGCTTGTCGTGCCACCTTTTTTGCTTGATAAAGTGGGCGAAATTTATGGCGATGTGAGCGACTTTGAGGTCGTCTCAAACACGCCTGAAGCCTTGTATGAGAGTGATTTTGCCTTTGTTTGCTCTGGCACTGCTACGCTTGAAGCAGCGCTCATTGGTACGCCATTTGTGCTAGCATATAAGGCAAAAGCGATAGATGTTTTCATCGCTAGAAAATTTGTAAAGATCAAGCACGCGGGACTTGCAAATATAATGTTTGATTTCATGGGCAAAGAGCCGCTTCATGAGGAATTTATCCAAGAGTTTGCAACGGCTGAAAATTTGCTAAGAGCCTACAAGAGCTGCGATAGGCAAAAATTCTTAAAAGGCTGCGATGAGCTAAGGGCTTACCTAGGGCATGGCAGCAGTAAAAATGTAGTAAAAATTTTAAAAAATATGGAGTAAAAAATGAGTGAACCAATGACAATGCACGGATACGAGAAGATAGAAGCTGAGCTAAAAGATCTAAGGCTAGTGCAACGCCCACAAATCGTAACAGAGATAGACATCGCAAGAAGCCATGGCGATCTAAAAGAAAATGCCGAGTATCACGCAGCAAAAGAGAAGCAAGCCTTTATAGACGCTAGGATCGCTGAGCTTAGCGCACTTTTAGCAAACGCAGAAGTGATCGATCCAAGTAGCTACGAGCATGACAGGGTGAGGTTTGGCTCAAGTGTGACGATAATGGACGAAGAGACTGAGGTAGAGCATACTTACACGATAGTTGGCGTTAGCGAAAGTGACCTAGACAAGGGCTATATCTCGATAAACTCACCTCTTGCAAAGCAGCTTTTAGGCAAGGCTGAGGGAGATGAGGTCGCGCTAAATTTACCAAAAGGCAGAAGCGACGTTGAGATCGTTAAGATCTGCTACAAACCTATAAAATTTGACTAAAAAGACGAGGCAAAGGGCTAAAAACTGTTTTTTGGCTCTGCTAATTTTTAATTAAGGCAAAATTTGAGCGAATATCTATATGCCCCCGTTATAAAAGAAGGCGCGATCTTTTTGGCTGATGCGCATGAAAACATAAACCGCGATGGATTTTTGAAATTCTTGCGCGCCGTCGATAGCGGAGAGATCAAAGAGCCGCCACAGATTTTCTTGCTTGGTGATATATTTGATTTTTTAACTAGCGAGGGCGAATATACAAGAGAATTTTACGCTGAGCACTTAAGCCTTTTAAATAAAATTTCACAAAAGGTGGAAATTTTTTACTTCGAGGGCAACCACGATTTTAGGCTTTCAAATTTATTTAATAAAACTAGAGATTTTTGGGACAAAGGCAAGAGGCTAAGCTTTGAAGGGGTAAAAGTTTATGACATTTGCGCTCAGCCAGTGAAATTTAGAACGATAGGTGGCGAGCACGTCCAGATCGCGCACGGAGATATATTTTTACCTTTTATAGATAAGTACGCACTTAGGTTTTTAAGGCTTAGATGGTTTTTGAAATTTATGAACGCGCTTGATAAAATTTTGAGCTTTAAAATTTCAAAAGCGATATTAGCCAAACTTACTAAGAAAAATCTGCACTATAAAATTTCAAACTTCAAGGAACTAATGAGCAAGCATTTGCAGGGCTTTGACGCAAGTGTAGTGATAGAGGGGCACTATCATCAAGGTGAGCTATTTGATATTTACGATAGATTTTATATAAATTTACCTTGTTTTGCATGCGAGCAAAGTTATTTTGTTGTAGAATACGCCCAGCAAAAGTTGAATTTGCTCAAAATGAGTTTGAAAGGACATTGATGTTTGGAGACAACGTACTAAAAACGGGCTCAAACGAGATGGAACTTGTTGATTTTCGTATCTTTAAAAAGGCCGAAAACAAAGTATATGAAGGAATATACGGAGTCAATGTCGCAAAGGTGCGGGAGATCATTAAGATGCCAAATCTTACCGAGCTTCCTGGCGTTCCTGAGTATATCGAGGGAATTTTTGATTTAAGAGGTGTGGTTATCCCCGTTATAAATTTGGCAAGATGGATGAATATCATCGAGCCAACTGAGGGTGTAGTCATAAAGCCACGTGTTATTATCGCTGAATTTAGCGGTATATTAATCGGTTTTATCGTCCATGAGGCCAAGAGGATCAGACGTATAAACTGGAAAGACATAGAGCCTGCAAATTTTGCTGCTGGAGCTGGTACTCTGGATAAAGGTAAGATCACAGGCGTAACAAGAATAGAAAATGACGAAGTACTTCTCATTCTTGATCTTGAAAGCATCGTTGAAGAGCTAGGAATTTACTCACCAAAGATCGAATTTGACGTAACAGACGATCAAAAGATCAAAGGCGCTGCTTTAGTTCTAGATGATAGCTCAACTGCTAGAAAGCTAGTAAAAGACGCACTTGAGAAGATGGGTCTTAGCGTAGTTGAAGCTAAAAACGGCGTTGAGGGCTTAGAGAGAATGGAAGAGCTTTATCAAAGATATGGAGATAACTTAACAAAAGAGCTTAGAGTTATCTTAAGTGATATCGAAATGCCACAAATGGATGGATACCGCTTTGCTTCAACTATTAAAAATGATGATAGATTTAAAGATGTTCCGATTGTGTTTAACTCTTCATTAAGCAACGAATTTAGTGAGGTTAAGAGTAAAGAAGCCGGTGGTGCTGCGTATCTTACAAAATTTGATGCTGGTGTATTTTATCAAGAGGTGCTAAAAGTGATTGAAGCACATTCTAAATCTGCGAAGTGAGGTGAAGTATGGATGATATGAAAGAAATAATGGAAGACTTTTTAATAGAGGCTTTCGAACTTATTGAGCAGATAGACCATGACCTTGTCGAACTTGAGTCAAACCCTGAAGATTTGGAGCTTTTAAATAGAATTTTCCGTGTTGCTCACACAGTAAAAGGTAGCTCAAGCTTTTTAAATTTTGATGTTTTAACAGAGCTTACTCACCACATGGAAGATGTTTTAAACAAAGCTAGAAAAGGCGAGCTAAAGATCACTCCGGACATCATGGACGTTGTTCTTGAGTCAGTTGATATGATGAAGGGACTACTTGAGAGCATTAGAGATAACGGTAGTGACGCAGCCGCTGGCATTGATATCAAAAATATTTGTGTAAGACTTACTCAAATTTCTGAAGGTGAAGCACCAAGCGCAGCCGCAGAAGCTCCAGCCGCACCAGCACCTGAGCCAGTAAAAGAGCCAGAACCTGTCGCACCAGCTGAAGAAGCAGCTCCTGAAGTAAGTGATGCTGAGCTTTCAAAGCTAAGCGACTCTGAGGTTGAAGCTGAGATAGAAAGACTTTTAAAAGTTAGAAAGGCTGAAGATCAAGCAAGACGTGCTTCAAAAGGCATAGCTCCAAAATCTCCTGAAGAGATAGCTCCAGCCACAAGCGCTGCGTCAGCACCTGCACCTAAGCCAGCTCCTAGTAGAGAAAGAGATGCGGATAAAAAAGTGCCAGCAGCTAGTAGTAACAGTGCGGTAGCACAAGAGCAAACGATACGTGTTGAAGTAAAAAGACTTGATCACTTGATGAATTTAATCGGTGAGCTTGTTCTTGGTAAAAACCGCCTACTAAAAATTTATGATGACGTAGAAGAGAGATATGAGGGCGAGAAATTCCTTGAAGAGCTAAATCAAGTAGTATCAAGCCTAAGTTTAGTTACGACTGATATCCAGCTTGCAGTTATGAAGACAAGGATGCTTCCAATAGCAAAAGTCTTTAATAAATTCCCACGTATGATACGTGATCTTAGCCGCGACCTTGGTAAGCAGATCGACCTTGAAATTTCAGGTGAAGAGACAGAGCTTGATAAATCAATCGTTGAAGAGATCGGCGATCCGCTAGTTCATATCATCAGAAACTCATGCGATCATGGCATCGAAGATCCTGAGACAAGAAAGGCAATGGGAAAACCTGAAAAAGGCCTTGTTCAGCTAAAAGCTTACAATGAGGGCAACCATATCGTTGTTGAGATAGTTGATGATGGTAAAGGCTTAGATGCTGATATGCTTAAAGCCAAGTCGATAGAAAAAGGCATCATTACTGAGCGAGAAGCCGATGCAATGAGCGAAAAAGAGGCTTTTGGTCTTATATTTAAGCCAGGATTTTCAACTGCAGCCAAGGTTACAAACGTATCTGGTCGTGGCGTTGGCATGGACGTTGTTAAGACAAATATCGAAAAACTAAACGGCATAATTGATATTGAGAGTGAAGTTGGAAAAGGCACAGTTATGAAGCTTAAAATTCCACTCACACTTGCGATCATTCAATCACTTCTTGTCGGAACACAAGAGGAATTTTATGCGATACCACTTGCGAGCGTTCTTGAAACTGTTCGTGTACCTATCGATGATATTTACACGATTGATGGCAAAAACGTTCTAAGACTAAGAGATGAGGTCTTGTCTCTTGTTAGACTTTCAGATGTCTTTGGTGTCAATAAAGTCTTTGATGGCGGAGATCAAACTTATGTCGTTATCATCGGCGTTGCTGAGGCAAAACTGGGCATCATAGTAGATACATTAGTCGGTCAAGAAGAGATCGTTATTAAGTCAATGGGTGATTATTTACAAAATATCCCAGGCATCGCTGGAGCTACTATAAGAGGCGATGGCCGCGTAACTCTTATCATAGACGTTGGTGCTATGATGGAGATGGCAAAGGATATTAAGGTAAATATTAGAGCCGAAATGGAAGATAGTGCTAAAGCAAAAGAGAAACCAAGCGATTATAAGGTCCTAATCGTTGATGACTCTAAGATGGATAGAACCATCATGCAAAAATCGCTTGAGCCAATCGGCGTCACAATAATAGAAGCAACTAACGGAGTAGAAGCACTCAATATAATTAAATCAGGCGAGCATGCATTTGATGCGGTCTTAATCGATATTGAGATGCCAAGGATGGACGGATATACTCTAGCTGGTGAAATTCGCAAATACTCTAAGTATCGCACTTTACCACTAATAGCAGTAACATCAAGAACGTCTAAAACTGATAGATTGCGCGGAGTAGAGGTTGGTATGACTGAATATATCACAAAACCATATTCGTCAGAATACCTTGAAAACGTTGTTAGAAAAAATATTAAATTAGGTTAGGGGTTAGGCGATGAATGATAAACTAAACCAAGTTTTAAGCAAACAAAAACAGCAAATTGACGAGCCTGAGATAAAAAACAACGAAGATATAGTCCAACTTGTAGGCTTTGTTGTTGGCGAGGAAGAGTATGCGATACCTATTTTAAATATCCAAGAGATAATCAAGCCTATCGAATACACCCGTGTTCCTAGTGTGCCTGACTATGTCCTTGGTGTATTTAACTTGCGTGGAAACGTTATCCCTCTTATTGATTTGCGAAAACGTTTTTCACTAAATGTTACAAAACAAAGCTCAAACACAAGATATATCGTCATGAAAGATGAGGATAATATAGCAGGCTTCGTGATAGACCGCTTGACGGAGGCTATCAGAATAGACCGCAACAGGATCGATCCGCCGCCAGAGACTTTAGTAAAAGACAAAGGCATGATCTATGGTATCGGCAAACGTGATCAAAACATCCTTACGATTTTAAAGGTTGAAAGCCTTTTAAAGCGTGATTTTTAGGGCATAGCTTGATAAAACTTTGTGTTTTTGACTTTGACTCTACGATAATGGACGGCGAGACGATTGATATCCTCGCCGCTGCCAATAACGCCAGCAATGAGGTGGCTAGCATAACGAAGCGTTCTATGAACGGCGAACTTGATTTTTTTGAAAGTCTTACAGCAAGAGTAAAATTTTTAAAAGGAATGCCACTTTCAAAGGCAGATGAAATTTGTAAAAATTTACCTATCATGCCAGGAGCTAGCGAGCTTATAGCGGCTCTAAAGCAAAAAGGTATAAAGGTCGTGGTTTTTAGTGGTGGTTTTCACATCGCAACTGATAAGATGCAAGAAAAACTTAAATTTGATGCAAATTTTGCAAATATTTTGCACCATAAAGATGGAATTTTAACAGGTGAAGTTGGCGGAGAGATGATGTTTGGTAGCTCAAAAGGTGAGATGATAGATCGTTTAAAGGGGCTATTAAATTTAGATAAAAGTGAGATCATGTGCGTTGGCGACGGAGCTAACGATGTGTCTATGTTTAGAAAATGTGATCTAAAGGTTGCCTTTTGTGCGAAAGAAATTTTAAAAAAAGAGGCGACGCATTGCGTGGATGTCAAGGATCTGCGTGAAATTTTAAATTTTATAAGGTGAAAAAATGTATGACAATGAAGCTAGATTTTCTCTTTGGTGTGACTTTATAGAGAGAGATTTTTTACAAAACGAATTCAACTCTTTGCTGGAAAGTGGCGTTATAAACGGAGCTACAAGCAACCCAGCTATCTTTAAAACAGCTTTTGCATCACCTGCTTACAAACAGATCATACAAAATAGCAACAAGCGTCACCCAAAAGATCTCTATGAAATTTTAGCGACCCAAGATATCAAGATCGCCGCATGTAAAATGCTAGAAAACTACGCAAATGGCGATGATGGCTTTGTTAGCATCGAGGTTGATCCAAATTTAAGTGGCGAAACAGCTGCTACGATAGAAGAGGGCATCAGACTTCACAACCTTATCTCAATGCCAAATGTTATGATAAAAATTCCAGCCACAAAAGAGGGCTATGAAGCGATGAGTGCGCTTATGGCAAGAGGTATCAGTGTAAATGCGACGCTCATTTTCTCGCCAGATCAGGCTAAAAACTGCCTAGAGGCTTTTAAAGAGGGCAGTAAGGCATACGCAAGCCGCTTTGTGGATACCACTATGCCAAAAGGCGTTATTAGCGTTTTTGTTAGTAGGTTTGATAGAAAGCTTGATGAGACAATGTCTGCAAAGAGCTTGCCAACAGGACAGATCGGCATAATGAACGCTGCAAATATCTATCATATCATTGAGGATTTTGGCTTAGACAATGTAAGGACACTTTTTGCAAGCACTGGCGTAAAAGGCGGTGGCTTAAGAGGGGATTATTACGTTAGGGAGCTAATGTATAAAAACTCTATAAACACAGCTCCGATAGATACGATAAAAGAATTTATAAAAGAAAAAGCTGAGGCAAAAAATGCTCCTAGCAAAGAGAATATCTCAAGCTTTTTTCACATCATAAAAAATAATGAGATCGATATAAATGCTACTTATAAAGAGCTTTTAAATGACGGCTTAAAGCAGTTTGTTGCAGCATTTGACGACATTATGAAATCGCTTTAATGACCAAACAAGACCTAGACTCATATCTGTGCTCTTTAGTGGATAAAGGCGGTAGCGATCTTCATCTAAAGTCTGCAAGCCTTGTTTATGGCAGATTTAATGGTGAGATCATGCCACTTAGCGAAGAAAATTTAGACCCAAGTGACGCAGTAGCTATCGCAAATGAGCTTTTGGGGGCTAAATTTGATGAGTTTATGGATAAAAAAGATATAGATTTTTCTTATAAACTAAATGATGAGTACTGCTTTCGTGTAAATATGTTTTTGCAGATAAATGGAATTTCTGCTGTATTTCGTGTCACTCCAACTAAAATTCCAACCATAAAAGATCTAAATTTACCAAGTGTGATAGAAAAAATTTGCACTGAGACCACTCGTGGTATCATCCTAGTGACTGGCCCAACTGGAAGTGGCAAGACGACAACGCTTGCTAGCATGATAAATTTCATAAACCAGACAAAAAGATCGCACATCGTGACTATCGAAGATCCGATCGAATACGTATTTAACGACGATAAAAGTATAATAAATCAGCGCTCTATCGGGGCAGATGCGCTAAATTTCTCAGATGCGCTAAGAGCTTCGCTAAGAGAAGATCCTGACATCATCTTGGTGGGCGAGATGAGAGATCTTGAGACGATTGAGACTGCCATTAGAGCTGCTGAGACTGGTCACTTGGTGCTTTCGACACTTCACACACTTGATGCAAAAGAGAGCGTAAATAGAATAGTAAATAGCTTCCCTCAAGGCGAGCGAGATAAGGTCAGCCTTATGTTCTCTTCAGTGCTTGCTTGCGTCATCTCACAAAGGCTAGTTAAGACACTTTTTGGCACAAGACGGCCAGCAGTCGAGATCATGAGAAAAAATACCCGCATAAAAGAGCTCATATCTGAAGAGAAATTTGACGAGATCGATCTTGCCATAGCTGAGTCAAAAAATACTTACGGCATGCAAACTTTTGATCAGCACCTGCTTGAGCTTTATGAAAATAAGATAATTAGTGCCGAAGTAGCACTTGACAATGCCAGCAATAGGGGCGATTTGCAGCTTAAGATAAAAAGCTCAAATGTGGCAGGTTTTAGCTTTGAAAATGGTGTAAATTTTGGCAAACCTCAAAGTAAACAAGATCAACCTGAAGTGATCGCGCTTAAAGAAATTTAATAAGCTTTATGTGAAATTTATAAAGCATTAGATAAAATCAGCACCTATTTTTTATGAAAGGAAAACGATGTTAGAAGGAATCGTTAGAGAGAGTATCGGTAAGAAGTCTGCGAAGGCTTTGAGAAGAGATGGTTATCTAATCGCCAACATTTATGGCAAGGGATTAGAGAATGTTGCAGCTGCTTTTAAAGTCAATGACTTTATTAAAGAAGCGCGCAAAAAAGAAGGCCTTGCTTTTGATGTAAAAGTAGGCGGAAAAGTTTATAATGTCGTTATTGTTGATTACCAAAGAGATGTTGTTACAAGCGATCTTAAACACGTGGATCTAAAAGTAGCACTTCCTGGTGTTTTATCAAAATATATGATCCCGGTTAAGCCAGTTGGAACACCTATTGGTCTTAAAAATAAGGGCGTTTTGATCCAGTCAAAAAGACGTCTTTGCGTAAAATGCACGGCTGAAAATTTACCAAATTCATTTGACGTTGATGTAAGCAAACTTGACATTGATGATACGATTTTGGTTCGTGATATCACAGCTCCTAAAGGCGTTACTATCATTGACGCTGACCGTGTTGCGGTACTTGGAGTTATTAAAGCTAAATAAAAAGGGCTTTTGTGACACTAATAGCGGGGCTAGGCAATCCTGGCCCCAAATACGAAAATACTAGACACAACATAGGCTTTATGCTTATAGACCTTCTAAAAGACTCAAATTTCAAAGATGTTAGCTCAGCTAAATTTCAAGGCGAAGTTTTTAAATTTAATGACATTATCTTGCTAAAACCAACAACTTTTATGAACCTCTCAGGTCAAAGTGTTAAGGCGGTAAAAGACTTTTATAAGCCAAATAGGATCATTGTCATCCATGACGATCTTGATCTTAGCTTTGGCGCGGTTAAATTTAAAAAAGGCGGCAGTAGCGGCGGACATAACGGCATAAAATCGATCGATAATCTAATAGGCAACGACTACGAAAGAGTGCGCGTTGGCATAGGGCATGAGGGTGATGCTAAAAATTTCGTCCTTGGTGAGTTTGGTGATGATGAGAAAAAGGCTTTAGATGAAATTTTAGCCTACACAAAAAATGCAGTTTGTGAGCTTCTAAAGAGCGACATCAACGAAATTTCACAAAAATTTACGGTAAAAAAAGGTCTTATCAAATGAAACTATACGCCAGATATGTTGGCTGGGTCTATATAAAATCTTTTCTTATCGTATTTTTAGCGCTTGAGCTATTTTATGTTGGCATTGATCTGCTTACAAATTTAAAAGATCTGCCGCCATCTGCGAACCTTCAGCTACTCTACGTTGGCCTTACTGCGCTAAGTGCCATTAGCTATGTTTTGCCACTATCACTCATCTTTGCGCTAATAATTTTACATGTAAATATGGTTCGCTCAAACGAGCTAATCAGCTTTTATGCTCTTGGCATTAGCAAAAATAAGCTCATTTTGCCGCCATTTCTTATCGCATTTTTTGTGACTATTTTTTACGTTGGGCTAAATTTTACGCCATTTGCTTATGCGCATGACTATCAAAAAAGTATCGCAAAAAATACCGCTTTTTCAAAAAGTACAAACGACTCATTTTTGAAATTTGAAGGTAAATTTATCTATATAAAAGAGCTAAACTCAGCCAAACAAAGGGCAAATGATGTGAGAATTTTTGACATTAATGGCACTGACTTGCTCTCGACAACCTTTGCCAACCACGCTAAATTTAAAGACAATGAGTGGGTTTTAGAGGATGTAAATCAGACCTTTTTGCCTCAAAATTTAGAGCTTGGCGAAAATGGCTTTAGCAAGGTAAAAAGCGAAAATTTAGATGCATTAAGAGGCTTTAAGCCAAAGAGCATCGAGAGTGCTGCAAGCGTTGAAAACTCGAAATTTAACATACCTGATGCGATAAATTTTATAAAGACTTTTAAAAACGAAGGCATAGGGCTAGACAGCGCAAAAACGGCATTTTATAACCTTGCTATCACCCCATTTTTTGCGCCATTTTTATTGCTTATTTTTTACTATCATTTGCCAGTGACCGGCAGGTTTTTTAACCTTGCACTCTCAACATTTATCTTTGTCGTCATAACACTCGTAGTTTGGGGACTTCTCTTTATCTTAACCAAATTTGCTCAAACCTCAGTCGTCTTGCCAGAGATCGGCATGGTGCTCCCTGTTATTTTGCTTTTTGCATACGCCATTTATCTCATAAAATCGCATCGTTAAGCCAAATTTTGGCAACTTTTTTGTAAAATCAAGCCATTTTAAAAAAGGCTATTTTATGGATTTTAAAGAGCTTGCAAGCAAATACAAAACCCCACTTTATGTTTATGATTTTAACTACATTAAAGAGCGCTATGAGGCGCTAAAAAACGCATTTTACGCTAGAAAATCTCTAGTTTGCTACGCTGTAAAGGCAAACTCAAATTTAAGTGTTTTAAAATTTCTAGCTGATCTTGGAGCAGGATTTGACTGCGTGAGCATCGGCGAGGTCAAAAGAGCGCTACTAGCGGGAGCTAAGAGATATCAGATCATCTTTAGCGGCGTTGGCAAGAGCGATGCGGAGCTAAAAGAGGCTTTAGAAAATGAAATTTTGCTTATAAATGTCGAGAGTTTTGCCGAGCTTTTAAGGCTTGAAAACATTGCAAAGGGGCTAAATTTAAAAGCTAGGATTAGCATCAGGGTAAATCCAGGCGTTGATGCAAAAACACACCCATACATCTCAACAGGGCTAAATGAAAACAAATTTGGCGTCGATGCGCAGACAGCTAAAAAGATGTATATCCACGCTAAAGCTTCAGAGTTTCTTGAGCCAACTGGCATACACTTTCACATCGGCTCGCAACTAACTTCACTAAGCCCGATAATAGACGCTGCAAAGATCGTAAGCGAGCTTTTAAGAGAGCTAAGAGCGCTTGAGATTGATATCAAATTCTTTGACGTTGGTGGCGGACTTGGCATCATCTATAACGACGAAAAAGAGATAAATTTATATGACTACGCACAAGGAATTTTAGGCGCGCTAAAAGGTCAAGATGTGACCATTGTTTGCGAGCCAGGACGCTTCATCGTGGGCAATGCTGGCTACTTTGTGGCAAGCGTTTTATATGAGAAATTTAATGGCAAAAAGAGATTTGTCATCACTGATGGCGCGATGAATGATCTTATAAGACCAAGCCTTTATGGCGCGCATCACAAAATTTTCGCCTATGGCAAGGATGAAAATTTAGGCACTTGCGACGTGGTTGGTCCAGTTTGTGAAAGTGGCGACTTTTTAGCAAAAGATATAGAGCTACCAGAGTGTAAGAGTGGCGATATCATCGTGGTTAAAGGAGCTGGGGCTTATGGATTTAGCATGAGTTCAAACTACAATACAAGAAACAGAGCCGCTGAAGTTTGCCTGCTTGATGGCAAAGATAGGCTGATAAGAAGACGCGAGAGTTTCGAGGACGTTGTGGCACCTGAGATAGAATTTTTGGAGAGCGCTGATGCAAGAGCTAAATGAGCTTAGAAAAGAGATCGATACGATCGATGATCTTATCTTAAACAAGCTAAATGAGAGAATGGGGTTAGTCGAGCAAATCGGCAAGCTAAAGCAAACGAGTGGGACGCCTATATATCGCCCTGAGCGTGAGCGAGCTATCATAAACCGCTTAACTAGTCTTAGCAAAGATAAAGCTTTAAATAAGGCTGCGATCGAGGCTATTTATCTTGAAATTTTTGCCGTTAGTAGAAATTTAGAGATGCCTCAAAAGATCGTCTATCTTGGACCTGAGGGCACCTATACGCATCAAGCGGCGCAGAGTAGATTTGGCGCGATGAGTGCCTATCTGCCACTTGCTACGATCGAGGCAGTTTTTACGAAGCTAGCTCAAAAAGAGGCAAAATATGGCGTCGTGCCTATCGAAAACAACACCGAAGGCGCTGTTGGAGCTACGCTTGATTGTTTGGGTAAATTTGATGATATAAAGATAGTAGCAGAGCTCTACGTAGATATCCACCACAGCTTTGTTAGTATAAATGAAAATTTAAAAGAGATAAAGCGAATTTACTCGCATCCGCAAGGCTACAACCAGTGCCGTAAATTTTTAGAAGATCACTTGCTAAACGAGGTCGAATTTATCCCAGCCAAATCAACCGCCGCAGCCGCATATATGGCATCTATGGATAGAGAATCAGCCGCTATTTGCTCAAAAATCGCAGCTAAAATTTACAATGTGCCAATCGTCTATGAGACTATTGAAGATAATATGGCAAATAGAACGAGATTTCTCATTCTTAGCGATTTTAAAAACGCCAAGGTTGAAAACTCAAAAACTTCGATCCTAGCTAAAACCGATCACAGTCCAGGACGCCTTGCTGATCTGCTTTCTATCTTTAAAAATGAAAATATCAATATTACAAAACTTGAGTCACGTCCTATCAAACAGCGCGAATTTAAGTCAATTTTTTACCTTGACTTTGAGGGGCATATCGACGATGAGAGGGTGCAAAATGCCTTTGAACTCGCAAAAGAGAGCGGCGCTGAGATAACGTGGCTTGGAAGCTATTTAAACGGAGATGAGTAATGAAATTTAATGACTTTTTAGATGATCTAGTAAATTACGAGGCTGGAAAGCCGATCGAACTTGTGGTTAGAAAGTTTGGCATCGATGCAAAAGATGTGATAAAGCTAGCGAGCAATGAAAACCCTTTTGGCACTAGCAAACGCGTAGAAGAGGCGCTAAAAGAGGTCGCTAAAAACGCACATCTTTATCCAGACGATAGCTACTTTGAGCTAAAAGAGGGGCTGGCTAAGAAATTTGGCGTAACTAGCAAAAATCTAATCATCGGCTCTGGAAGCGACCAAATCATAGAGTTTGCGCTTCACGCAAAGGCAAATAAGCAAAGTGGCGTTTTGATGGCTGGTGTGACATTTGCGATGTATGAAATTTATGCAAAACAAACAGGGGCTAAAATTTACCGCACAAAGAGCGTGGAGCATAATTTGAGTGAGTTTTTAGAAATTTATAACGCGCACAAAGATGAAATTTCTGTCATCTTTCTTTGCTTGCCAAACAACCCTTTGGGCGAATGCATCGATGCCGACGAGGTCTATAAATTTATAAAAAACATTGATGAAAACACACTTGTGGTGCTTGATTGCGCTTACAACGAATTTGCTAAATTTAAAGACAGCAAAAAAGAGATAAAGCCAAGCGAGGTGGTGAAATTTAAAAATGCCATCTACCTTGGCACTTTCTCAAAGGCCTACGCACTTGGCGGCATGCGCGTTGGATACGGCGTAGCAAATGAAGAGATTATAGGGGCTCTTTCAAAGCTAAGAGCTCCATTTAACATCACAACTCCAAGTCTAAGAGCAGCGATAGTAGCACTTGGAGATGATGAATTTGTGCAAAAAACTATGCAAAACAACTTCGAACAGATGAAGAGATATGAGGAGTTTGCAAAGCAAAATGGCATCGAGTTTATCCCAAGCTACACAAATTTCATAACTTTTAAATTTAACGAGCCAAAATCAAGCCAGATATGCGAAAAGATGCTAAAAAAAGGTATAATTTTACGAGATTTAAAAAGCTACGCCTTAAATGCGGTGAGAATCACCATCGGTCAGGCATGGCAAAACGATAGAGTTTTTGAAGAGTTAGAGCAAATTTTAAAGTAGGGATATGGATTTTAAGGCATTACTTCATCAAATAAGTCAAATTTATCAAAAGCTTTCACTAAAACAAAAGATCGTCGCAGGCAGCTCGATCGTTTTGGTTGTGGCTTTTTTGGTATTTTTAACGCTTTACAAAAGCAAAAGTGATAGCTTTGCAGGATATAGCGTCCTTTTTGAAAACATCAGCCCAAGCGACTCAGCCTTAATAGTCGATCAGCTAAACAAAGATGGTATCAAGTATAAACTAGCAAATGAGGGAACAATACTGGTGCCAACAAGCGATGTATATAAAGAGCGTATCGCTGTTGCAACGCTTGGCATACCAAAAGAGAGCAAGATCGGTTTTGAAATTTTTGACAAGCAAGAATTTGGAGCAACGGACGCCGAGCAGAGAGTTAAATTTCAAAGAGCGCTTGAGGGTGAGCTAGCTAGAACGATCGAGAGCCTCTCATCTATCCAAAAAGCAACTGTAAGAATAGCCATACCAAAAGAGAGCGTCTTTACTGAAAGACAAGCACTCCCAACGGCCTCGATCGTGGTTGAGCTAAAGCCAGGCGTTAGTTTAAATGCGAAGCAAATTTTTGGCATTAAAAACCTAGTTGCTGCCTCTGTTACAAATTTAAGCACAGAAAATGTAAAGATAGTAAATCAAGATGGCGTCGCACTTGGCGATGAAGACGGAGAATTTGATAGTGATGCCATAGCTCAGCAGATCCGCTATAAGCGCGAGTTTGAAAATAATTACGAGCAAAAGATCGTAAATGTGCTAGCTCCTATCGTGGGTGGGGCAGATAAGGTCGTAGCAAAGGTAAATATCGACTTTGACTTTGATAAAAAAGATACAAAAAGCGAGGTTTATGACCCAAATAACGTCGTAAGAAGCGAGAGCAACATCGAAGAAAAGCGCCAAGGCTCAGCTCCAAATGAAGTAGGCGGTGTGCCTGGTGCGGTTAGTAATATAGGCCCTGTTCAAGGGCTAGATGACAGCACTTTAAAAGAGCAGTACAACAAAAGCTCGCAGCAGACAAACTACGAAATTTCAAAGAAAGTGACAAATGTCAAAGGGCAGTTTGCTAGCATAAACAGAGTGAGCGCAGCTGTCGTTATAGACGGACTTTATCAAAGCAAAAAAGACAAAGACGGCAAGCCAACTGGCGAGCTTGAATTTGCCCCGCTCACTAAAGAGCAAAGAGAATCAATCACAAATTTAATCAAGCAATCAATCGGCTACAATCAAAATAGAGGCGATGAGGTAAGCTTAGATAACTTCGAGTTTAAAACTGGCAAAGATGTCAGCACTGGCGAGAAGATGGATGGCTTTATGAATAACTACGTGATGCCTTTCTTGCCGCTACTAAAATACATCTTTGCGGCGCTGTTACTCTATATCTTCTACAAAAAAGTCATCGTGCCATTTATGCAAAAGATGCTTGAAGAGACGAAAGAAGAAGAGGAGCAAGCCCAGGACGATCTTGAAGATATCGAGATGGATGCTGAAGATACGCTTGAGAAATTTAAAGCCGCTCGTAAGAAGGTCGAGGAGCAGCTTGGTCTTAGCGGTGAATTTAACGAAGATGAGCTAAAATACGACGTCCTTCTTGAAAAGATGAAGATAGTAGTCACCGAGCGAAGTGAGGAAATTTCAAATTTACTCCAAGATATGGTTAAAAACGATAGTGACTTTAACATGCGTAAGGAAATTTGATGTCTATAAAACTAACCGATAAGCAAAAGATGATATATGATGATCTTTCAATGCCTGAAAAGATCGCTATTTTACTAATCCAGCTTGGCGAAGAGGCGACAGCTCTTATATTTTCTCATATGGATGTTGATGTCATCACCGAAATTTCAGGCTACATAGCAACTGCAAAAAATATAGACAAACAAGTTGCAGGCGCCATTTTAGAAGAATTTTACGCTCTCATGCAGTCAAATCAATATATGAGAAGCGGTGGCTTAGAGTATGCAAAAGAAATTTTATACCGCACATTTGGTCCAGAAGCTGCGCAGAAAATTTTAGACAAGCTTGCTAAAAGCATGGAAAACTCAAAGAGCTTTGGCTATCTTGATAAGATAAAGCCACAGCAACTCGCAGACTTCATCGTAAAAGAGCACCCTCAAACTATCGCGCTAATCCTAGCCCACATGGACTCAACAAGTGCCGCCGAGACGCTAAGCTTTTTCTCAGATGAGCTAAGAAGCGAGGTTGTGATCAGGATGGCAAATCTTGGCGAGATCAGCCCATCGGTCATCAAGCGTGTCTCAACTGTGCTTGAGGGCAAACTTGAGAGCCTCACATCTTACAAGGTCGAGGTTGGTGGCCCAAGAGCTGTGGCAGAAGTGCTTAACAGACTTGGTCAAAAAGCTAGCAAAAGCACGATCGAGCGCATCGAACAAAGTGACGATAAGCTTGCCACAACGATCAAAGAGCTTATGTTTACCTTTGAAGATATTATCAACCTTAACGCAACTGCGATTAGAGAAATTCTTAAAAATGTCGATAAAAAGGACCTTATGGTTGCATTTAAGGGCTCAAGTGATGGCATTAAGGATAAATTTTTATCAAATATGTCTCAGCGTGCAGCCGAAGCCTTCAAAGAGGAGATGCAATACCTTGGCGCTGTGCGTGTAAAAGACGTTGAAGAGGCGCAAAGACGCATCGTTGAGGTCGTTCAAGGTCTAGCTGATCAAGGTGTCTTCCAAGTTGGCGAAGCAGATGAGATGATAGAATGAAAAGTAGCGTAATAACAAGTGAGACCTCGCCGGCTCACTTTATAGAAAATTATAGATTTAAGGTGCTTGGGAGCAATGAAAGAGCCCAAGATAGCGCACCTGTTTTGATAGAAGAAAATAATCTTAGTGAAGAGCTAAATGAGCAAAGCTTAGAGCAAGGTGGTGAAAATTTTGCACCTCAGATGCCGCATCCAGTGCAACCAAACATGCAAAATCACTTTGCGCCTCAGCCTCAAAATAGCCAAGCTCACCAGCCTGGATTTGACTCGAGTTTTGTCGAGGAGCTACTTAAAAAGACAGATGAGCTAAGCAGCAACATCATCAAACTTCAAATGCAAATAGAAAATCAAGAGAGTGAATTTGCAAAGCGCCTTGAAGCTGAGATCGCCCGTGCAAAAGAGGATGGCAAAAATAAAGGCATCGCTCAAACAAATGCTGCAAACGAGGCAAAGATAAAGGAGCTTGAGGCTAAATTTAGTGCTTCAGCTGCAAAGCTTGATGAGCAGTACGTTAAATTTGAAGAGTTTTTGAAAAAGAGCGAGGAAGAGCTTGGGCAAACTGCGATAAAGATCGCTAAAGAGGTGATAGAAAAAGAGGTTTCAACGGCTTCTAGCCAGATCGCTCACCATTTAGCTGGCTCGCTCATTAAAGAGTTAAGCGACGTAAAAAACATAGAAATTCGCGTAAATCCTGAAGATAGCGACTATCTAAAAGAGCAGTTTAGTAAAAACGAACGCGTAAAAGTAAGCGCTGATGATGCCATAAGCAAAGGTGGCGTGGTGATAATAAGCGAGGGCGGGAACATCGATGCAACGATGCAAACAAGGCTTGAGAAGCTAAAAATGCTGGTAAATAATGAATAAAGATCTTAAAAGCCTAAATGTCGATGAGCTAAACGCGCTTTGCCACGACATCAGAGATAAAATTTTAGCCACCGTTAGCAAAAATGGCGGCCACCTTAGCTCAAACATCGGTGCAGTCGAGATCATCGTTGCGATGCATAAAATTTTTGACGTTACAAAAGATCCGTTTATTTTTGACGTGAGCCACCAAAGCTACGCGCATAAGTTACTAACTGGGCGCTGGGACAAATTTGATACGCTTAGAAAATTTAACGGTATCAGCGGCTATACAAAGCCAAGCGAGAGTAAATTTGACTACTTTGTAGCAGGCCATAGCTCAACGTCCATTTCGCTTGCAGTTGGCGCTGCAAAGGCGATCAAACTAAAAAATGAAGAGCGCTTGCCAGTAGCTGTCATAGGCGACGGCTCGCTAAGTGGAGGCATGGCGTATGAGGCGCTAAATGAGCTGGGGGACAGAAAATATCCTTGCGTCATCATCCTAAACGACAACGAAATGAGCATAAGTAAGCCAATAGGCGCGCTTAGCAAGTATCTAAGCCAGATGATGGCAGGGCAGTTTTATCAAAAATTTAAAGGCAGGGTTGAGCGCTTTTTAAGCTACATGCCAGACTCCGCAGCCTACATGGCTAGACGCATGGAGGAGGGCATCAGACTCATCACCCCTGGCATGTTTTTTGAAGAGCTTGGACTTGAGTATATAGGCCCAGTCGACGGGCACGACCTTTCAGCGCTTCTTAGCACATTTGAAACAGCCAAAAACATGAAAAAGCCAGTCATCGTGCACGTGCAGACGCTAAAGGGCAAAGGGTATGAATTTGCCGAGGGTTACTATGAAAATTGGCACGGAGTTGGGCCGTTTGATCTAAAAAGTGGCGAATTTATCAAAAGACAGTCAAACAAGTCAGCCACGGCGATCTTTAGCGAGCAGCTTTTAAAGATGGCAAGAGAGCACAGCGACATCGTTGGTGTAACGGCTGCGATGCCAACAGGCACTGGCATGGACGCGCTCATACATGAGTTTCCAGACCGCTTTTGGGACGTGGCGATAGCCGAGCAGCACGCAGTTACCTCGATGTCAGCCATGGCAAAAGAGGGCTTTAAGCCATTTGTCGCGATATACTCGACCTTTATGCAAAGAGCATACGATCAGGTCATCCACGACGCTTCTATACTAAATTTAAACATCACATTTGCGATGGATAGAGCAGGCATCGTTGGCGAGGACGGCGAAACGCATCAGGGCGTCTTTGATATTAGCTTTTTAAACGCTGTGCCAAACATGGTTCTTTTTGCCCCAAGGTGCGAAGAGAGCATGAAAAATGTTATGGAATTTGCCTACTCTTACAAGGGCGTTAGCGCGTTTAGATATCCGCGTGGGGCGTTTATCTTAAGAGATGAGTTTAAAGCCAAACCGCTTGAATTTGGCAAGGGTGAAATTTTAGCTGACGCAAAGAGTGAGACCGCATTTTTAGGCTATGGCAACGGCGTTGGCAGGGCAAATTTGGTTAGAAATTTACTAGCTGGCAAGCTTGAAGCTATCCTTGTTGATCTAGTCTTTGTAAAGCCGCTTGATAGAGAGCTTTTATGTGAGCTAGCAAAACGCACTAAAAAGTGGTATATCTTTAGTGATAGCGCTAAAAAAGGCGGCGTTGGCGAGATTATAAGTGCCTTTTTGCAAGAAAATGGCATCTCAAATGTAAGCGTTGTTAGCTTTGAGTATGATGATAAATTTATCCAGCATGGCTCGACAGCTGAGGTCGAAAAGAGCCTTGGCATAAGCGCTGAGCAAATTACCCAAAAATTACTAGAGAATAATTAATATCATTTAATAAAGAAACGTTTAATATTACTTTTGCTAGCATAAAGTAAAAATTTGTATAGGGGAAAATTATGCAATATGTATCGTTGCTAAAACAGTCTGGGCTTAAAGTAACGCCACAGCGTCTTAGCGTTTTGAGAATTCTTGATCGTCACACACATCCAACGATCGATGAGCTTTATGATGAAATTTTGAAAGAAAATCCATCAGTTTCGCTCGCAACTGTCTATAAAAACCTAAACACTCTAAAAGACGAGGGTCTAGTGGTTGAAGTAAATATCGTCAATCAAAAGGCGAGATACGACATCTACGAGCATCCGCACATTCACGTGGTTTGCGAAAACTGCGGTAGCGTCGAGGATATGAGCTATGATGACTCAGAGCTTGGCAAATACCAAGAAGCGCTTGAAAAAAAGATCGGTAACATTATCGAGCGCCTAAATATCGTTGCTAGCGTAAAAAGCTGTAAACACTGCCGATAAGGCAAAATTTATGTTGCATTATGCAGCATAAATTTTTATTTTTCTTCATAAAACACTTCAAACAAGCCTGAAATTAGCTTTTTTCTCATTATTTTAAGCACTAACTCGCTAAAATAAACAAAAAATTTCGGAGAAAAATGTGGGTTTGGAGATAGAGCGTAAATTTTTACTCAAAAATTCTCAAATTCTAGATTTTCTAAAAGAGGCTGGGCTAGTTTTTAAGCACCTTGAAATTTCTCAGTTTTACACTAAGATCACGCAAAATGAAGAGATCCGCTTCAGAAGCGAAGAGGATAAATTTATAAAAACGATCAAGGTCGGTAAAGATCTTATAAGAGAAGAAAATGAGGAATTTTGCGAAAAGGCGGAGTTTAAAAAGGCTCTAAAAAACCGCATCGGGCACGTCATCACAAAAGATAGATACATTTTTCGGCTAAATAATAACCCCTGCAACATCGATGTTTTTAAAGATGACTTAAATGGACTTTGCACATTTGAGATCGAATTTAGTGATGAAAATGAGGCTGTCTATTTTAAGTTGCCATCATTTTTGGAGCAGTTTTGTAAGGCCGATGTCACCTGCGATAAAAGATATAAAAATAAATTTCTAGCCATCCACGCAAACGAAAATGAACAAATCGACTACAAAAGAGCCTACAATGTCTTTAAAAACAAAGAAATTTCACCAAATTTTACTGCGAATTTAAAAAGTGGCGAGGCACTTAGAGCTTTGTTTTTAAGCATATATAAAGAGATAAAGAGGCTAAAGAGTGACTATCTGCAAGATCATGACGAAGAAATTTTGCATAGCCTACGAGTAAATTTAAGAAAGATCAGGTCGCTGCTTAAAATTTTTAACGGAGTTTTTGATGAGAAAGTGACGCTTTTTTTTGGAGAGAATTTTAAAATTTTGGCAAATTCAACCAACAAAAAGCGAGACTTAGACATATTTTTAGGCTTTTTAAGCGAACAAAAGCACGCAAATGAGCTAATTTACTTTGTGCAAAAGGCTCTAAATTTAGAATACGAAAACGTTAAAAGCTACCTTAGTGACGAGGAAAACTACGCATTTTTAAAAGAGTGGGAGATATTTTTAAACGAGGGTGAGTTTTATAGATCAAAGCTCTTTGATGTAAGCCTTTCACGCCTTGGCTCGTTTAAGCTAAGAACGCTTCTAGTTTTGGCTCAAAAGAGGCTAAAAAGCCTAGATCAAGACTGCCCAAATGAGAGCTTTCATAAGATCAGGATCGAGCTTAAAAAAGTGAGATACACTTACGAGTTTTTGAGTGAGATTTTTTATTTTGACGGGCTTAAAAAGTATGAAGAGCGGCTAAAAGATATGCAAGAGATCTTTGGCGCGCTTCAAGACTATGATGTCTGGCTTGGCATCTTAGAGCGTTTGCCAGAGGCTGCTGGCAAGGAAAAACTTGAGAGCAAAATTTACAAACAAATTTACAAAACCAGAGAAGAGATACTAAAAAAACGGCTTAAATTTATAAAAGCAACTCGCAAGATCTCGCGAAATTTAAAAATTTACTACATATAAAGGTCTAAAATTTATGCAAAAACAAGAAAAAATAGTTGATATGTTTAACCAGATCGCTCCTACGTATGACGTCGCAAACAGGGTTTTAAGCCTTGGCGTGGACGTGAGTTGGAGGAAATTTGCCTGCAGATATATGCTAGAAATTTTTAAAAATAAAAGCATAAATATCGTGGATGTGGCATGCGGCACTGGCGATATGATGGGGCTTTGGAGTGAAATTTCAAAAGAATTTGGCGTAGAAGTAAAAAGCCTAACTGGTATCGATCCATCAAGTGGCATGCTAAAAGAGGCGAGGGCGAAATTTCTAAATTTTAAATTTATAGAGGCCTACGCTGATAATACAACGCTTGCAAGCGGCGAGGCTCAAATTTTAAGCATAAGCTACGGCATAAGAAACGTGGTCGAGCGAAAGGCTGCGCTTAGGGAGTTTAACAGGGTCTTGGCTGATGGCGGATACGTCGTCGTGCTTGAATTTACCAAACGCCAAAAAAAGGGCTTTATAACCGCGTTAAGAGATTTTTACCTAAGTAAAATTTTGCCAAGTATCGGCGGCTTTATCTCAAAAAATAAAGAGGCGTATGAGTATCTGCCAAGCTCGATCGAAAATTTCTTGGACGCAAAGAGCTTTTGTGATGAGCTGGTTGAAGCTGGCTTTGAGATAGAGCTTTGCAAGGGCTTTAGCATGGATATCTCGACGCTATTTATCGCTAGAAAGGTCAAAGAGATCAATGCTTAGCGTATCTGAGCTAAACGAAAAAGCAAAGGCGCTGCTTGAAGCGACACTTGACTACGTCGAGGTAAGTGGCGAAATTTCGCGCCTTACTAAGCACGCCTCTGGGCACTGGTACTTCACGCTAAAGGATGAAAAGTCAAGCATCTCAGCTGTGATGTACCGCATGAACAACCAAAAGGTGAAATTTTTGCCAAAAGAGGGTTTGAAGGTTAAAATTTATGGCAAAGTGACCATTTACTCGCCAAGTGGCTCGTATCAGCTAGTGGCTAGTGCGATGCTGCCTGATGGCGAGGGCGAGCTTGAGCTTGCGTTTAGGCAGCTTAAAGAAAAGCTCGAAAACGAGGGGCTTTTTGACATCAGTGCAAAAAAAGAGATACCAAATTTACCTAAGAAAATAGCCCTTGTCACAAGCGCCACTTCAGCTGCACTTCAGGATATGCTAAAGGTGGTAAGAAGCCGCTGGAGGCTAAGTGAAATTTATATATTTGATGCGCTAACTCAGGGCGAAAGTGCTCCAAGCTCGCTTATAAAAGCTTTGCGTAGGGCCGATAAATACGGCGTTGATGTGATCGTTTTGGCTCGCGGAGGCGGCAGCAAAGAGGATCTTTGGTGTTTTAACGACGAGGGTTTGGCACGTGAAATTTACGCTACAAAAACGCCAGTCATAAGCGCTATCGGACATGAGATAGACTACGTTATAAGTGACTTTGTAGCAGACCGCAGATCTCTTACGCCAAGTGCAGCGATGCTTGATCTTTTGCCTGATGAAGAGGCGTTTTTTCAGTATCTTGATAGGCTCAGCGACGATCTTGATAGCGCCTTAAATTTAAAGATAACAAAGAAGCAAAATTTATTAAATTTACTACTTTCTAAATTTTCATCAAACGCTCTAAAAGCTAGGATCGAGCTAAAATTTAGCGAGGTGGCAAACAAGCAAAATGCCCTAACAAACGCCGTGCAAAGAAAGATCTTGCTTCTTAGCTCAGCTCTTGGCTCGCTAGAGAAGGCTTATGAGATGAGGGAGCTCTTTTTTGAGAGCACGAAGGGGCTTATCGAGGTTAGAAAAGATGGCAAGAGAGCTGATCTTAGAGATTTAAATTCAAATGATGAGATCGAGCTTATCTCGCAAAATACACATAAAAAAGCAATTATCAAGGAGTAAAAATGAGTAGAAAAATCAACTTTAGCGCAGGCCCAAGCGCGATACCATTAGATGTTTTAGAGCACGCAAAGGCCGAATTTACCGACTACAGAGGCGAGGGCTACTCGATCATGGAGATCAGCCACAGAAGCAAGACCTTTGAGGAGATCCACTTTGGCGCGATGGAGAAGATAAGAAAGCTTTACGGCATCGGCGATGAGTATGAAATTTTATTTTTGCAAGGCGGCGCACACTTGCAATTTAGCATGATACCGATGAATTTATATCAAGGTGGCAGGGCCGAGTATGCAAACACTGGCGTTTGGACAAACAAAGCCATCAAAGAAGCAAAAGTGCTTGGCGTAAATGTAGATGTCGTCGCAAGCAGCGAGGATGAAAATTTCTCTTACATCCCTGAGTTTAAATTTAGCGATGACGCTGATTATGCCTACATCTGCTCAAACAACACGATTTACGGCACGCAGTATAAGGCTATGCCAAAGACCAAATCGCCCCTAGTTGTTGACGCTTCGAGCGACTTTTTTGCTAGACCGCTTGATTTTAGCAGTATCGGCCTACTTTACGGTGGCGCTCAGAAAAATGCAGGCCCAAGTGGCGTGACTATCGTCATTTTAAGAAAAGACTTAGTTGATCGCGTTAGCAACCAAAACGTCCCTATGTTTTTGCGCTACAAAACGCACGTAGAGGCAAACTCGCTTTACAACACACCGCCAACTTTTGGAATTTATCTCTTAAATTTAACTATGCAGCACCTGCTAGATCTTGGCGGACTTGCTGAGGTTGAGAAGATAAATGCCAAAAAAGCAAGCACGCTTTATAATATTATCGATAGCTCAAATGGCTTTTACGTGGGTCACGCTAAAAAATCAAGCAGATCAGATATGAACGTGAGCTTTACGATACCAAAAGATCATGCGCTTGAGCCAGTTTTCGTCGAAGAAGCGCTAAAAGAGGGCATGCTTGGACTAAAAGGCCACAGACATCTTGGCGGCATAAGAGCCTCTATCTACAACGCCGTTAGTCAAAGCGACGTTGAGAAACTTGGCGAGTTCATGAGAGAATTTGCCAGAAAGCACGGCTGATGAACAAGGCAAAAAAAGCTTACGACGAAATTCCTTATTTCTCAGCTGCATTTAGCGACTGCTCGCCCGTTAGGATAGAGGCGGTTGCTAAATTTTTAGGCTTAAAGGCGGCAAATTTAAAAGACGCTAGAGTGCTTGAGCTTGGCTCATCGTATGGTGGCAACATCTTGCCATTTGCAGCTTCACACAAAGAGGCAAAGGTTGTTGGCATCGACATCTCAAGCCACCAAGTAGAAGAGGGCAACAAGATCGCAAAGAAGATGAATTTAAAAAATTTCACCCTTCTTGAGCGCGACTTCTTGCACATGAATGAGCACGATATCAAAGAGCTTGGCGAGTTTGACTACATCATCGCTCACGGCGTTTATAGCTGGGTGAGCCCAAACGTGAGAGACGCGCTACTTGCAACGATAAAGGCGCTACTTAGCAAAGATGGCATCGCCTACGTCTCTTATAACACCTACCCAGGCTGGAAGAGCCTTGATATCTTAAGAGATTTCATGCTTTTTGCGAGCGCAAATAGAG
This sequence comes from Campylobacter concisus, assembly GCF_902460595.1. Lineage (GTDB taxonomy): Bacteria > Campylobacterota > Campylobacteria > Campylobacterales > Campylobacteraceae > Campylobacter_A > Campylobacter_A concisus_BL. The sequence continues at coordinate 609,666 of NZ_CABPVA010000001.1, read as the reverse complement.
GCGATAAAGACTCACTTCCTCACGTCAAAGAAGAGTTAAATTTCTTGCAGGATTATTTGAAATTTAGCCTGCAAAACCAAAGCGACGTCGTCTATAAAGACAGCATGAAGCTACTTTTGACGCAGCTAAATTTCTTGCAAGGCATCATCGCAAAAGGGAGTGATTATTACATTTTGCACGACTTTTTGGAGGCGAGTAACGAGCCAACTTACTTTCATAAATTTGCTAGACACATCGATAAACACGGACTTTGCTACGTCATAGACGCCTCACTAAATGACATCTTTGCAAGCTCGACTGGGATTTACCGATTTGACGCGCACATCGAGCAAAGCTACAACACTCGCATCAAAAAAGAGCAGCTAAACGACTTTTTGTTTAATAGATCCTTTAGAAAAAGCCTCATCGCTCACAAAGAAAGGCTTGAAGGCGCTGATGACTTTGACGCGGTGCTTGGAGAGAGCGAGCTAAATAGCCTAAATTTTGCCTACTTTAGCGAACAGCCAAGGACAAAAACGCAAGAAATTTTAAGCAAGGCCTATCCGCAAAGTCTAAATTTAGACGAGGTCAAAGCCGCTCTTGGCGAAAATGAGAGCGAGGGCTTTATGGGACTACTTGAAATTTTAAATGATCAAAACACTAAAATTTCATCATCAAAGCTTATTGCGCTTGATTATGAGCCTAAAAAAACTAGGCTAAAGCCTATGGCAGCAGCGTATCTAGGATATTTTTTGGAGACTAGTTTGCCAGTTATTTCTTTGGCAAATGAGCTAAATGGCAAGCTTAGCTTAAGCGTTGAAGAGATCAAAGCCGCCTTGAAATTTGACGGCAAGGCTAGCTTTAAAGAGATCGCAAAGGGCGCAAATTTAAGCGAAGATGAGCTAAAAGAGCTTGCTTTTAAACTAAGCGAAGCCTACTTCTTTGAAGAAATTTAAAAAAAGAGCGTGGCAAATTTAACCATGCTCTTACTCAAAAAACATATCTTTTAATATCAAACATATCATCGCTATGTAAAAGACCAAAAACCATTTTTTAAGTGTTTTTTTGTCGGTATTTTGCGTCTTTTTGGTGCCAAAGTATGCGCCTATTAGCGAGCCAAGACCTAAAAATGCGCCCTCAGCGTATGAGATATGGCCATTTAGCGAGAGTGAGATGAAGCCAGCGATGGCTGCAAACATAACGAAAAATACACCCATTGAGACCGCTTTTTTTAGCTCATAACGCAAAAAGCCAACCAAGATCGGCGCGATAAAGACACCTCCACCGATACCGATACTAATGGCAAAAACGCCAACAAAAACGCCAACTAAAAATAGCAAAAAGAGCGAATTATTCGCATTTGAGCCGTCGCTGTTTGGTGAAAAGTATAGTTTTATAAGCGAAAAGACAAATGTTGCTAGAAGCATAGACTCAAGTAAGAGTGCAGGCGCGTGCGATACGATGATACCACTAAAACTTGCTCCCACAAGACCCCCAAGCCCCAAAAATACGCCGCGGTTTAGCTTTAAAAGTCCAGCTTTGTAGTTTAGATACGAGCCAAATGTCGCACTAAAGATCATCTGCATGACGCTTATGCCAATGGCAGTTTTGACGTCGTATCCAAAGGCGACCATTATAGGAACGACGACTGTGCCGCCACCGATGCCAAAAAATCCAGCTATATAGCCAACGCCGATACCTAATATAAAAAGTTCTACAAAAAGCATTTTTTCTCCCTTGACTAGTGCAAATTTTAGCCAAGGGGCTCTTAAAAAAATAGTAAAAAAGGCGTAAATTTAAAAATTTAGCCAAAATTCTAAAAAGTAAAAGCGAAAATTTTTTATAATCAATAAAAAATTTAAAAGGAAAAAGATGCTCTTAGAACAACCACTTTTTTATTATGAAGCGATCAGAGAGAAATTTAAAAATAGCTACCTTGCTGAAGACAAGACACAGACGATAATCGGCATCGACTGCGAATATATCGATGAAAAAGATATGGACTTTTACGGACTTAGAAGCTATTTTGATACCAATCGTAACAGATCACTCGCACCTTTTGCTGGGCTTTTTGGCGTTTTTGCTTATGATGGCGTGAGATATTTTGAATATATCGGCGAAGAGAAAACTAAAAAATATGAATTTCCAAAATTTATCTACGCCGATGCTAAAGCATATCTGCACTTTGATAAGATGAGTAAAATTTACACTTTTTATGGAGATAAAGAGAGGTATTATGACTTTTTGCTAAATTTAAAGGCAGAACATAAGGGCGAAAAAGAGTGTGAATTTAGCATAAAAACTGATCTTAGTAGCGAGAAGAAACACTTTGAAGATATGGTTGAAGTGGCAAAAGAGTATATAAGAAGCGGTGACGTCTTTCAAGTGGTGCTTGGCGAGCTACTTGAAATTTCAACGAATATGAGCAGCCTGGACTTTTACAAAAAGCTAGCCACTGCAAATCCAAGCCCATATATGTTTCATTTTCCTACGCCTTATGGCGATGTGGTTGGCTCGTCGCCTGAGCTTGTTTTTGAGATGAAAAGTGAGCAAATTTTTGTAGCACCAATCGCTGGCACAAGGCCACGTGGGGGCGATGCAAATGCTGATGTAGCGCTTGAAAATGAGCTTTTAAGTGACGAAAAGGAGCTAGCTGAACACAAGATGCTAATCGATCTTGCAAGAAATGACATCGGCAGGGTTTCAGAGCCAAAGAGCGTGGCGGTAAAAAATGCGATGCATATCCAGAAATTTGAAAAAGTGATGCACATCGTTAGCGACGTCTATGGCAAGTGCGCTAGGGGGCTTAATCTTTTTGACGTGCTAGCTAGCATCTTCCCGGCTGGCACGCTAAGCGGTGCGCCAAAGATCAGAGCGATGCAGATAATCAATGAGCTTGAAATTTTTGAGCGAAATATCTATGGCGGGGGCATTGGATTTTTGCATTTTAATGGCGACGCTCAGGTGGCGATCCTCATCCGCTCAGCCATCTTTGTGCCAGCTAAAAACGGCTTTAGCGACGTCTTTGTCGGAGCTGGAGCTGGCATAGTCTATGACTCAAAAAGTGAGAAAGAGTATGCTGAAATTTGCCACAAACGAGCCAGTGTGGTAAATGTCTTTAAAAACAGCGCAAAAGAGGTTTAGATTTACAAAGTAGGAGCTTTCATGCCAGGGCAAAATTTGATCCTAGCCATAACGATTTTTGTTTTTATATGTGTGTGCTTTATGGCGTATAAGGATAATAAAAAGAATTTGCAAAAGAAAGGGAGATAAATTTATTAAATTTGCAAGGTGGCAAATCAAACTGCAAGAGTAAATTTGTATTATTTGGCTTTAAAAAGAATAACTAATGTCAAGATAAATTTATCCTAGCTCTAACGACCCTATTTTTGTGCGCTAAATGTCGGCAAGATGAAATTTTGCTTTGATGAGCGCATCCAGACAAAAGTGGTGGCAAATTTTACGCAAATTTATGAGTATGAAAATTTACACATCAAAAAGGGCGAGCGTCTGGGAATTTCGAGCTTGGCTCAACTATCGTCATACTTAGCGAAAAAGATGCGACCAAATTTAAGCTCTTTGAAAACAAAGAGCTTAAATTTGCTGAAGCGATAGGACTTATAAAATAAATACACTAAACATATAGGTAAATTTTTATACCTTATCTAATGATCAATTTTTATATATCCATTATAATATGAGTTATAGTCTTCAAAATATTATAGGTATGAAGGCTTGTAAAAGATGATGAGCGTATTATTTTATCTACCAAAATTTCTCTAGGATTAAGATTTGATTGGCTTATCTGTAAGCTGGTATTTGTTTTACTAAGTCGATAGCTTTTACATCATTTAAATATATTAATAAGATATAAGATTACGACTTATCGTATTTTTTAAAAGAACTTTTATTAACTTGCAACAAAGAGGTTTAAATTTGCCTTGCAACCCAAGGCTTAAATATTTTTATGAAAAATTTAGCTATTTAGCCCAAAAAGGGCTAAATTTAGACATTAAACCTAAAGTGCATCACGTCGCCATCTTGCACGACGTAGTCTTTGCCCTCAAGTCTCATCTTGCCAGCCTCTTTGGCTCCATTTTCGCCGCCATGCGTGATGTAGTCATCATAACTTATCACTTCAGCTCTGATAAAGCCTCTCTCAAAGTCGTTGTGGATGACGCTTGCTGCTTTTGGCGCTTTCCAGCCATTTGTGATCGTCCAAGCCCTTACTTCTACGACGCCAGCTGTGAAATAGCTTATCAAATTTAGCTTAGCAAAAGACGTTTTGATGATCTTTTCAAGGCCGCTCTCACTCGTGCCAAGAGATGCCAAAAACTCGTGAGCCTCCTCATCGCTTAGGCCTATTAGCTCCTCTTCGACCTTGGCGCAAAGCTTTATCACCTCGTGGTCTGAAGCTTTAGCATACTCTTTTAGCACTTTTACAAATTTATTATCTTCGCTAAGCCCCTCTTCATCGACGTTTGCGCCATAAACTACCTCTTTTGCGCTTAGAAGCCTTAGCTCTTTGTTTAGCGCTAAAAACGCCTCGCTATCTCTTTGCTCAAAGCTGCTTGCGCTTTTACCATCATTTAGGTGAGCAAGAAGCAAATTTGCTATCTCAAGCGCCTCTTTAGCACCTTTTGCATTTGCTTTTGCCTCTCTTGTGAGCTTTTCTATCTTTTTGTTTAACTGCTCGATGTCAGCTAGTATTAGCTCGGTTTGGATGATCTCGATATCTCTTACTGGATCGACGCTACCCTCGACGTGAGTGATGTTCTCATCCTCAAAGCAGCGAACTATGTGCAAGATAAGCTCGGTTTCTCTGATGTTTGATAAAAATTTATTGCCAAGTCCTTCGCCAGAGCTAGCCCCTTTTACAAGGCCTGCGATATCGACGAATTCGATGGTTGAATATTGAATTTTATTAGGATTTACTATCTTTGCAAGCTCATTTAGGCGCTTATCAGGCACTGGCACGATGGCTTTGTTTGGCTCGATAGTGCAAAACGGATAGTTCGCACTCTCAGCGTTTTGCGCCTTTGTAAGTGCGTTAAATGTCGTTGATTTGCCCACATTTGGTAGGCCTACTATTCCAACTGAAAGTCCCATCAATTCTCCTTGCTAAGTGCTTGTAAAAAGTATAAATTCATCCTAACTCCTGCTCCACTCGCACCTGCTTGGTTGTATCCCCAAGCTTTTTCGCGGTATGCTGGACCTGCGATATCAAGGTGTAGCCACTTGTCTTTATACTCATCTTTGATAAATTTGGCTAGAAACATGCCAGCCGTGATCGCGCCGCCATATCTGCTTGAGGCGCAGTTGCTAACGTCTGCGATCTGGCTTTTGATAAGCTCGCTAAGATAAGGGTTAAAATCAAGCGTAGTCGCTAGCTCGCCACTATCTTTTATCTTGTTTTTAAACTCGCTTTTTAGGCTCTCGCTGTTGCCCATGATGCCTGTTGTGTATTCGCCAAGTCCCACGACGCAAGCGCCAGTTAGGGTTGCCATGTCGATTAGGATGTCTGGCTTAAAGTCTTGTGCGTAGCTTAGGCAGTCAGCCAGCACCAAGCGTCCCTCTGCGTCAGTGTTTCTCACCTCTATGCTAACGCCACTTCTTGAAATAAGCACGTCGTCTGGCTTATAGGCATTGCCGCCGATCATATTTTCAGTTGCGCCCAAAATGGCGTGAATCTCAAATGGTAAATTTAGCTCTGCTGCACCTTTTATGATGCCAAGAGCTGCTGCTGCGCCGCTTTTGTCTGATTTCATAGTGAGCATATAATCAGCCGGCTTCAGGCTAAGTCCGCCACTATCGTATGTTAGCCCTTTGCCAACAAAGATGATGCGTTTTTTAGATTTTTTAGGCTTATAGGTTAGATGGATGAGCCTTGGCTTATGCACGCTTGCGCGATTTACCGCTAAAAATGCGTTCATATTCTCTTTTGCTAGAAATTTCTCGTCATAGACTTCGCACTTTATGTTTGCGATGTTTTTGGCTAAATTTAAAGCGTCCTGCGCCATCTTTTGCGGTGTGTAAATTTCTGGGATTTCATTTACGATATCTTTTGTGAAATTTGTAGCACTTGCTATTATCTCCGCCTCTTTAAAGCCCTCGTTTGCTGCCTTTAGATCGACCTTTTTGCCAGAAAATTCTTCAGTGGCAAAGATGACCTCTTTAAGGGTGTATCTCTCTTTTTTCTCTTTATATTTGTTAAATTCATAGCTTCCAAGCAAAAAGCCCTCAGCTAGCGCCTCAAAGCTTAGTTTTTGGCAACCAGCTACATATGAAGCTAGCTTTACACTCTTGATGTTTAGTGATTTTAGTGCGTTATAAGCTTTCGCAGCCCCAACCCTAAGCTCATCAAGATCAAGCTTAGAAAGTGGCACGTAAGCCCTTTTTGCCTCGCTTAGGATAAGGACGCTATCGCCTTTGTAATTGTTAAATTTAATAGCCTCTTTATCGCTTATAAATTTATGTTTTAACTCCTTATCCACTACGAAAATTAGTTCAATATCAGCTTTTATATCTTTTAATTTTTTATCAACTATTTGAAACTGCATGTCTTCTGTCTCTCCTTTCGTTTAAAATTTTATTTTCGATGCGCTTAAATGCATAGATCAAAAGCCCCATAAATATAGCAACCACTGGGATAGCGACGTACCAGTGCTCTTTTGCTTTTTGCAAAAGCACAAGTATATGCTCGCCAAGTATCCAAGCAGGTATGGTGGTGATCGCCGCCCAGCACCAAGCGCTGATCAAATTTATAAAGGCGTATTTTTTGGCGTCATAGCCAGTAAGTCCTATGCAAAGCGGGATGATGACACGAAAGCCATACATATAGCGTTGCAAAAAGATGATTGGCCAGCCATATTTTTTTAACATTATGTGCGCCACTGCAAATTTTCTCCGCTGCGTATGAAGCCTTTTTGCGATGTATTTTTTATTGTAACGCCCTAAATAAAAGTAAATTTGATCTCCCACAAAGCCTCCAAGTCCAGCCACAAATATAGCAAGCGCGATGTGCATGTGCGTGGTGTGAGCGAGAATTCCAGCCATTATTAAGGCCATCTCGCCCTCCATGATACACCAGACAAAAAGTATGATGTAGCCGTACTCTTTAAGCAGTTCTATAAAAAACTCTTCCATGCTAAACCTCTAAAACGCTGTAAATTTTAGTAAGCGACTTTAGCTTTTCGCTACCTTTTAGATCGACTAGATCTATGAGAAAGCACGCCTCTACGCAGGTTGCATTTGTTTGGTTGATAAGCTCAACTGAAGCCTTTGCGGTGCCGCCAGTCGCGATGAGATCGTCCATCAAAAGCACTCTAGCGCCCGCTTTTTCTCCAAAAGCATCGATGTGAATTTGCACTTCATCGACGCCGTATTCTAGGCTATATTTTTGAGAAAGCGTGATAAAAGGTAGTTTTTTTGGCTTGCGAATAGGCACAAAAGGCAGCCTTAGCCTTGCCGCAAGCGCCGCGCCAAAGATAAAGCCTCGTGACTCGATACCAGCGATATAGTCGATACTAGCGCCCTCATATCTATCAGCCAAATGATCTATCAAAAAGTTAAATGCCTCTTTGTTATTTAGTAGCGTCGTGATGTCGCGAAAAACTATGCCAGGCTTTGGAAAATCGTTTATGCAGCGAATAGAGTTTAGTAAAAATTCTTTGCCCTTTTGATCTAAAATTTTCATAAATTTCCTTAAATTTGAGATTATAGTAGCGCTTCGATCTTGCCTTCAAGCTCACGTATGCGTTGTCTTAGCTTGTCGTTTTCTAGGCGGTACTGTGAATTTCTTGTGCGAAGTGAGGTTACGTCGTTTTTGGTTTTGTTTAGCTCATCTGTCAAGATGTCGATGTTGCCTAGACTTCGTTGGAGTTGGATCTGAAATTTCCTTATGACGACCTCGGTGTCTTGGAGGTTATTTTTCATAAAATCTTTTGTCGCACGCTCTTTTTTTAGAAGCGTTTTGAAGTAAAAAACCATGACGGTTAGGTAGATCGCAGCACAAACAAGAGCGGTAAAAACGATCCACTCGCCTATCATTTGCCTGCCTCAAGCTCGATTTTTTTGACTCTTCTTTCGTGTCTGCCGCCTGCAAACTCAGTCTTTAAAAAGGCTTCTACCGCCGATATAGCCACACCTGCACCGATAACTCTTGCGCCAAAAGCGATAACATTTGCGTCATTGTGCTCTCTGGCAAGCCTTGCGGTAAATTCATCGTGGCAAAGGGCACACCTTACGTTTTCATGCCTATTTGCAGCGATCGAGATGCCAATGCCTGTGCCACAAACTAGCACGCCGTAGCAGTCAGGCTCAAGCTTGCTCGCTATCAAATGCGCATAATCAGGGTAATCAACGCTATTTTTATCGTTTGTGCCAAGATCAACCACTTCGTATCCAAGCCCTTTAATGGCCTCTTTTAGCTCGTTTTTTAGCTCAAAACCAGCGTGATCGCTAGCTAAGAAAACTTTGTCTATCTTCATGAAAAGTCCGTTAAATTTTTTGTTGATTATAGTCAAAGTTGCATTAAAATAAAATTTTACTCTCAGCCAAAATGAAGCTATAATTTACCAAAAATTTAAAGGAGAAAATGTGAAAAAAGCACTCTTTTTAGTGGCTTCTACGCTAGCCTTTGCAAATGAAAATCTAATAGAGATCTACACAGATCAAACCATCATCACTCAAAAATTTAGTGACGCAAATAGCTCTTTTAGCGCCTTTGTGCCAGAGGGCGTGGAGAGTGAGAGCATCACTATAAATGGGGATTGTGACGCGAATGCTAATCTAAAAAAGATCAGCGAAGAAAATAGCCCAAGTTACATAAAATGGAAGCAAGAAGTCGCAAATTTAAGTAGCAAGCTTGAGGCGCTAAATGCAAGAGGTAGGTTTATAGAGCAGGCTTTAGTAGAAGAAAACAAAAGTAACGATGTGACAAAAAGAGCTGATGAGTTTTATAAATTTAGCCTAGAAAATATCGAGAAAATTTCAGCTGCTAAAAGTGAGCTTGAAGCGCTTAAAGAAAATGAGCCAAAGAGCGAAATGGCTGGATTTTTGCAGCTTGATATGAAATTTGCTTGCAGCCCAAAAGAGGCGACGCTTTCATATATGGATGATGAGGCGCCAAAGACGCTAAATGAAATTTATGCAGATACAAAAAACAAAAATATCTTGATAAAACAAGAAATTTTGCTCACCAACCCATATGCTAGCGATGTTAAAAATTTAAAGCTCGCTATCTATCCAACCAGATATCAAAAGGCTCTTGCGCCAAGCAAGTTTTACCCTTGGTATGAGGAGAGCGAGGCTGAAGCTGATGGTTACGGCGCTTCAAAAAATATGCTAAGAGCTGCGAAAGTCGCTGCTGAGGTCGCTGATATGCGTGTGCAAAGAGATGAGAACGAATTTGCCAAAATTTGGAAGATAGATGGGATAAATTTAGCAAAAGGCGAGAGCAAATATATAACTTACGATACACAAAAAATGGATGCAAATTTTAGCGTTTTTGCTGATTTTTACGGCTCACTAAAGGCATATAACGTAGCTAGCTTTAAGCTAAATGACGATCTAACTCCAGCTAAAACGCAGTTTTACGTTAATGGCGTGAGTGTTGGCAGTCCAAGCGAGTTTGAGATGAAAGCTAAAGATGAACCCTCTCAGCTATTTTTAGGACAAAATGAGCTAATCGAGCTTAAAAAAGAGCGCTTAAATAAATTTAAAAAGAGCTCGCTTCTTGGTAAGGATCGCATAAGCGAAGAGGGCTATGAGATAAGTGTCAAAAATAACTCAAGTAAAAGTGTCGATGTCACTTTGGTTGATCGCGTGCCAGTATCTGCTGACGAGGCGGTAAAGGTCGAGATAAAGGGCTTTGATAAAAAAGATATCAGCAAGGATGGCAAAGTGGAGCTTAAATTTAGCCTTGCACCAAAAGAGGAATTTAAAAAAGAGTACTCTTATAAGATAACAAAGCCAAAAATTTAGAGCAAATTTGCTCTAAATTTAGCCATTTATAAATGCACTTGCGATATCTAAAACGTATCTTGTCGGATAAAAGATAGTATCTTTTAAAGGCGAGATGAGGATGATGATAAGGATGACAAAGCCATATCTCGAGATACCCTCAAGCTTTTCAGCTAGTGCGTGAAAGCCAAAATTTCTAAGCGCGTACTCAACTGCGTGAAAGCCATCAAGTGGCGGTATCGGATAGAGGTTAAAGATGGCTAACATCAAATTTAAAAGCGCAAGCGTAAATAAAAACTGAAGTAAAATTTCAAAGGTTTCTATATTTAGCAGAGCCTTTAGCACAAAAAGCGATAAGATGCCTAGGATGATGTTGTAGCAAATGCCAGCTAGACTTACGTAGATAGCTGCCTTGTAGCCGCCATTTCGCACGACTGTGTAGGTATTTACAGGCACTGGTTTTGCCCAGCCAAACATCATGCCAGTGCTTAGATAAAGCACCAGTGGCACGATGATAGTGCCAACAAGATCGATGTGTTTTATGGGATTTATGCTAAGTCTGCCAAGGCTTTTTGCGGTGTTGTCGCCAAATTTATAAGCGACATATCCGTGAGCGATCTCGTGACCGACGATGGCGATTATTAAAGATATGACGATAGTGGCGACTTTTATGGGATCAAAATTAGTGAAGTCCATCGACTTCTCCCTCTTTTAGAGCTTGTTTTGTGAAAAACTCGTCATTTTCTATCGTATCTATAAAGCGTCCGACACGCTCCCAGCGTATTTGAAAATTACTATCAAAGCTCATGTATATGAACCATGGTTGTCCAACTATGTATTTATATGCCACGCTTCCCCAAAAACGGCTATCATGTGAGTGGTCACGGTTGTCGCCTATCATGAAGTACTCATCTTTTGGCACTTTTACGTAAAATGCGTTAAATTTAAAATTTGGATTTTGAGGTAGCGAGCTAATAAGCGCTGGCTTCATAAAAACGCTTGATTTATCAATATTTAGTTTAAAAGCCATATGCTCAAATAAATTTTCCTTATCATCATAGTGGATGCCACTAAATTTATATGGCTCTTTTATGAAAAGCTTGCCGTCAAGATCTACGACATCGCTGCATGAGTAGCCAAATTTGCTCTCTTTGCCGTTTAAATTCTCTCGGCAGTTTGCCTTTATAAAGCTATCTCCCTCTTTTGGGCGTAGATAAAATGTTTTTCCAGTAAAAACTACCTCATCTTCGCCAGTCGCAAAGCAGCGCTTTACAAAGTGAGTTTTCTCATCGTTTGGATAGCGAAATACGACTATATCGCCCCTTGCTGGACCTTGTCCAGTGATAATATGGCCATTGTTATTTATGTCTGGAAAAACTTTTAGATTAATAAAAGGTATGGTTGGTGTGGGTACACCATAAACATATTTTTTAGCAAATAAAAAATCCCAAACTAAAAGTGTGTTTTTCATCGAACCAGACGGGATCACAAAGGCTTGAGCCACAAAAAAAATGACAAGCAAAACGATGATAACCGTGCCTGTCCAGCTCGAGCAAAAGTCATAAAATTTAGTAAAAGCTCTCTTCATTATCTCACTCTTTAATTTTTAGCTATCTTTGCTTGTGCAGCAAGGATTGTGTTGTTTAAAAGCATGGCTATGGTCATCGGGCCAACGCCGCCAGGAACAGGTGTGATGTATGAGCATTTTGGTGCGACTTCGTCAAAATCCACATCGCCCACAAGCCTACCATCATCAAGTCTGTTTATACCCACATCAACGACTACTGCGCCATCTTTTACCATGTCAGCCTTTAAGAAAAATGGCCTACCGATGGCTGCAACGATGAGGTCAGCATTTTTGCAAATTTCTTTTAAATTTTTAGTCTTGCTGTGTGTCACCGTAACCGTTGCAGAGGCGTTTAGGAGTAAATTTGCCATAGGCTTGCCAACGATATTGCTTCTGCCGATCACCACTGCATTTAGCCCAGCTACTTCTATGCCATACTCTTTTAAAATCTCCATCACGCCAAGCGGTGTGCAAGGCACGAAGCCATCAAGTCCGCTAACAAGTTTGCCAACATTTACAGCGTGAAAGCCATCTACATCTTTTCGTGGATCGATCGCTGCGAGCACGACGTTTGTATCGATGTGCTTTGGCAGTGGTAGCTGAACCAAGATGCCATGGATGCTGTCGTCTAAATTTAGCACGTTTATAAGGGCAAGTAGCTCGTTTTGGGTTGTATTTTCACTTAGACGGTGAGCCACGCTTTTTATGCCGTATTCGTTGCAGGCTTTCTCTTTGGCTCTAACGTATGTTTGAGATGCCTTATCATCGCCGACCAAGACGACGGCTAAGGTTGGCTCGACACCAAATTTCTTTAGCTCATCAGCTCTTACTTTTACGCTTTCTTTGACCTTTAAAGATACGGCTTTTCCGTCTAAAATTTTCATATTCGATCCTTACTTAAAAGCTTTTTTAATCACAAGGGTGGTATCATACCTAAAAATAAATTAAATTTTTAAAAGAGAGGTTTATGAGGTCTGTTTTTTTGATTTTGCTTTTTTGCGTGGCGATTTTTGGTGCTGATTTTATCACAAAGACCGAGTACGCCAAGATGCTCTACCTAAATCCACGTGGCATAGGATGCGACAAATGTCACGGCGCAAAGGGTGAGGGTAGTCTAATCTCTAAATACAAACACTTCGACAAAAAGGCAAACAAAACGGTCGATGATGAGCTTAGAGCACCAAAGATAAATGATATAGATTTTGAAAGCTTTAAAGCCGCTCTAACAAAGCCAAAAGGCGTCATGCCAAGCTACTTTTTGACAGACGAAGAGACAACCATACTTTATGAATACATCACAAATCAGATGAAACCTCCCGCAAAAGCGGCAAAATCGCAAAATTTAGCCAAGCCAGCCGCTCCTGCTGCTACGCAAAAACAGCCTGAACCTGCTAAAGCTGCCCCAAGCGCAAAAGCAGTAGAGCCAACCACCGCGCAGGCACAAAAGGCACCAACTAAGCCAGCTGAGCCCGCAAAGCCAGCTAACACCCAGGCACCAAAGTCACCAGCAAAACCAGTAACAAATCAAAAAGATAATCAAAAGACAAATTTAAAAACACAAAATCAAAAGGATAAAAAATGACAAATAAAGAGGCGTTTAGTGAAGCTAAAAAATATATCCCAGGCGGCGTAAATTCACCTGTTCGTGCATTTGGCAGTGTTGGAGGCGAGCCTGTGATGATAGATCATGCTAGGGGTGCTTATCTATACGATGTTGAGGGCAAAAAATACCTTGACTTCATCCAAAGCTGGGGTCCTCTCATCTTTGGTCACTGCGACAAAGATATCGAAGAGGCGATCATCTCTGCTGTAAAACAAGGCGTATCTTATGGCGCTCCCTCTCCAAAAGAGACAGCCCTAGCAAAGCTAATATGCGATGAGTTTAAACAAATAGATAAAATTCGCTTCGTTAGCTCTGGCACAGAGGCTACCATGAGCGCGATCAGAGTAGCTAGAGGATATGCTAAAAAAGACGGACTTATCAAATTTGAGGGATGCTACCACGGACACAGCGACGCACTTCTTATCAAAGCAGGAAGTGGCGCAACGACATATGGCAACGCTTCAAGCGGCGGCGTGCCACAAGACGTCGTGAAAAACACGTTTTTAGCTATCTACAACGATATAGAGAGCGTAAAAGCCATTTTTGAGAACAATAAAGACAAAATAGGTGTAGTCATAATCGAGCCAATCGCAGGAAATATGGGGCTTGTGCCAGCTGATAAGAAATTTTTACGTGAGCTTAGAGAGCTTTGCGATAAATTTGGCGCTGTGCTCATTCTTGATGAGGTTATGAGCGGTTTTAGGGCTTCTCGCCTTGGCTCATATCCATTTCACGAGGTGGATGCCGATCTTGTCACATTTGGCAAGGTTATAGGTGGAGGCATGAACGTCGCTGCATTTGGTGGCAAGGCCAAGATAATGGACTGCCTAAGCCCAGAAGGCGCTGTCTATCAAGCAGGCACGCTAAGTGGCAACCCAGTGGCGATGAGTGCTGGTATAGCGGCTATTTCAAAGATAAATAGCGATGTAAATTTATACGCCAGACTTGAAAAACTAGCTAAAAAACTAATGGATGGCTTCAAAGAGGCTGCAAAAAGCGCTGGCATCACTATCCAAACTGAGGTTCGTGGCTCGATGTTTGGCTACTTTTTTACAGATCATGCAGTAAAAAACTACGATGATGCGCTAAAGAGCGATACAAAACTCTTTGCTAAATTTCACCAAGCGATGCTTAGGCGTGGAATTTATCTAGCGCCAAGTCAGTTTGAGACGGGATTTATCTGCGATGCGATGAGTGAAGCGGATATCGATCTAGCGGTAAATGCAGCTAAAGAGGCATTTTTGGAGATAAAAGCTTAATGGCAAAATTTAAGATAAAAGATATCGTAGCAGGTGCTGAGCAGCTAAGCCTTGGCATATCGATGGTTGTGGCTGTGGTGATCGGCACTGGGCTGGGGTATCTTGTAAAAAAGGCTACAAATTTCACGCCAGCGCTTTGGATAGGGCTTGCCTTTGGCATCGCAGCTGCCATTTTAAACGTTTATAAAGCCTACAAAGCGCAGGTAAAAAGCCTAGATGAGCTAAAGGATGAGGCTAGATATAAAGGCTATAAAAAAGACGATGATGACGAGGACGATTAGTAGGCTTTTTATTTGCTACTTTGCGCTTTGGCTAGCCCTTAGCGTGGTTGGCAAATTTATATCAAATCAATTTTTTATAAGCTCGCAAATTTCATTTTTTGCCTCGCTTATCATCCTAACGGCTAGCTTTTTTGCCTATAAAAACCGCATAAACTCAAGGCTAGAAAATGCAAGAGAGGAAATTTTAGCCAAGATAGAAGAAGAGGATGAAGAGTATGAAGAAATTTTGCCCCAAAAAGAGGCAAAAGAGCTTAGTCTAAAAGATGAAAAAGCAAGGCTAAAAAAGCAGAAATTTTCATTTAAAGATAAAAGCTTTGTGGCAGCATTTATGCCTTATCGCTTGGTTGCATATGCGATACTTTTTTTTGGATTTATATTTTTAAAAAATGAAAATTTACTAAACGTGCCTGGCTTTTTAGTGGGGCTTGCTCCGATGCCTATTGGAGCTTTTATCTTTGGGATAATGCAAAATAATTTAAGAAAGGACGAAGATGGCAAGTAGCTTTAGGATCATTCGCTCGATGGGACCGCTATTTTTGGGTATGAGCCTGCTTTTTATAGGCAATGGCCTAGTCATCGCATCTTGTAGTGCGCTTCTTAAGCAAAATGGCGTAGGCGAGCTTGCGATTGGACTAATTAACACTGGATTTTTCATAGGAGCGTTAATTAGCACGATCACAGCGCACAGGATCATCTCAACCACCGGCCACATCAGAGCTTTTGCTATCTTTTCATCTATATTTGCAGTCTCAGCCATGCTTCACGCCATAAGTGAAAATTTGATCTTTTGGGCGATTTTGCGAGCCTTTTTGGGATATTGCTACTACGCACTTTTGATGGTTATAGAAAGCTGGCTAAATGCTAAGATCCCAAACAAGATAAGATCACGCGTTATTGCCTTTTACGAGTGCGTTTTCTACACAAGTTTTGGACTTGGAATTTTGATCTTAGCACTTGATCTTAGCGCATTTGAAATTTTCATCATCAGCGCAGCCTTTATCATGCTCTCAAGCATACCTTTAAATTTAATCCGCATCAACCAGCCTCAAATCCCACAGCGCCAACCCATAAACATCCCAAAAATTTTTGGTATCGTCCCGCTAGCACTCGTGGGAGCGCTCGTTGCAGGACTTGCGATAAATGGCTTTTTTTCTATGGCAAGCCTCTTTGTCTTGCTTCAAGGATATAGCGCAAAAGAGGCATCATTTTTTATGACTATAGCGATGGCTGGAGGCTTTTTGGCTCAAACATTTATCGGAGGCTTTTCAGATAAATACGGCAGACGCCCAGCGCTCTTGCTTTGTAGCGTTGTATCTTTAATCAGTGCGGTTTTATTTTTGCTAAATGGCTCAAATTTGATCGTTCAATACATACTTTCGTTTTTCTTTGGTGGCGGCATTTTTTGCACATACGGACTTTCGCTTGCTAGGGCAAATGACGAGATCACAGACAAGACAAAGAGCGTCCAAGTGGCACGCGCGCTACTTTTTAGCTACTCTTTTGCCTCGCTTTTCTCGCCGCTTCTTATGAGCTATGCGATGAAAATTTTTGGCGCATTTGGCTTTATCTATGTCTATTTGGTGCTTTATGTTGGGCTCATCTTGTTTGCGCTAACGCAAAAGACCATACCGCAGCACATGAGAAAAGAGTACAACGACAGGCTCGTTGCAAGGACGGCTGGCATCGCGACTATTCAGCAAAATGGCAATTTTGCCGATAGAGAAAATAAAAAGTAGAAAATGGACGTAGCAAATTCTCTAAATATCTCAAACACCTCGGTTCAAACTGGGCAAAATGCCGCCCAAAACGCGCCTGTTCGCAAAAATGAAGGCTCACTTTTTAAAAACCAGCCAGCTGGGACGCCAAGCGAACAGACCGTCTCAAACGCTCTTGATAACGTTGGCAAGCTAGTTGCAAGGGTGCTTGATGATCTAAAAAGCGCTTCAAGCCTTAGTAAGGCTGAGCAAATTTTATCTCAGGCAAAAGATACAAAGATCGCTCCAAATTTAGCTAGCGAGCTCTCAGACCTTGCAAAAAGCTTAGAGAGCGAGGCTATGCAAAGCGAAAGCCCTGAGATAAAGAGCCTTGCACTAAAACTAAAAGAATTTCTAAAACCAATAGCCGATCTTAAAGCTGGTTCGCTAAATGATCAGATCAAAAACTCTGGCGTCATGCTTGAAGCAAATTTAAAAGATGCGCTTACCCCAGAAAAACTGCCAAGCTCGATACAAAAGTTACTAAGCGATATAAAAAATCTCTCAAATCAAAATTTACTTAGTCAAATTTTAACTCTAAATGATGAGAGCTTGGATAATCAAAACTCATTTATGAAGCTTACTTCTATGCTTGAAAAAGCGAGCAGTGACGCTAAAAATATCCTTGATAACTCAAGCATAAAAACGCTTTTAAAAGATGTGGATAAGCTTGATAATGTGGCTAAATTTCTGGATAAAAACTTCTCAAAAGATCAAAGTGCAGACGCGGTTAAAAGCCAGATCGGCAAGATAGAGAATTTCATCTCAAATTTAAGCGAGAAGGTAGCAAATTTAGCGAGTGAAAAGCTAAATCAAAGTGTGGCTTTTAGCTCAAACCACAAAGAGCTAAAGCTGGTCCTTGATAGCCTAAAAAATGATCTAAAAATGCTAAACAACATAGGCGATGAGGCTGGGCTTGTAAAGGCATTTAACGAGGTTAGCGACGTCTCAAAAGAGGGCAGCTTGCAAGATAAGCTCCAAAGTGCGGCCAGACGCCTAGCTCACAGCCTAAGTCTAGCAGATCCAGAAGCAAGCACAGCTAAAAGCGATCTAGCTGAGAGTAAGGCGCTTTTAAAGCAGCTAAAGCTCGCTATAAACGACATAAACAACATCACGACAAAGAGCGGCAGTGAAATTTCAAAGGTGCTAAATCAAGATGTAAAAAGCACGCTTTTAAACATAAGCGAAAAGAGCCAAAACCCCCAAACCGTAAATGCTGCAAACAAGATGATCTCGCAGATCGAGATGCATCAGATGGTCTCAAGCTTGCAAGGAGGCATACAAACCTATATGCCATACATCTGGGACGGCGTGGAGGGCGGAAATGTCGCGTTTAAACAGGGCAAAAAGGATAAATTTTATGCCCAGATCGATCTAAATTTTAAGAAATTTGGCCAGATAAATATGATGGTGGGGCTTGTGGATAAACGCTATATCGATCTATCGGTGGCAACGCAGACAAATGAGTTTAAGGAGCTCATTTTAGGAAATTCAAGCAAGCTAAAGCAAGCTATCTCAAAGCTTGGACTAATCGTTTCAAATTTTAACATCAAAACCTTGCCAAAGGTGAAGCTAAACGATAGATTTAAAAATTTTGGCGGCCTTGATGTGGGCTTTGATAAGAAAATTTGATGCAAGTAAATAAGAAAAAAGCCGTCGCTCTTGGCTACAACAGGTCGCAAGATAACGCTCCAAAGGTGCTTGCAAGCGGTGCTGGCGAGATAGCAAATAAGATAATAAGCCTTGCAAAAGAGCACGATATACCGATCAAAGAGGATCCTGATCTCATTGAAATTTTAAGCAAGGTCGAGGTCGATCAAGAGATACCGCCAAATTTATATAAAGCGGTGGCTGAGATTTTTAGCTTTTTATATAAGATCACAAATAAAAAGTAAATATTGCACTTTAATGGTGCTATAATCTCAAAATTAAGGAAATTTAAACATTAAAAAGGAGGTATTATGAAAATTTCATCAAAAGTGACGATGATGATCGTCTCGTCCCTACTGGTGCTTGGAGCCATCTTAGTCTTTCTAAACATTTACGAGCAAAACAAAGCGATAGAATTTTCCACCAAACAGCTGACTGAAACGATCTTAGCCGACAAAAGGGCAGCTTTAAGTGAAGAGATGGATATCGTTTCAAATATTTTGCTAAAAATTCAAGAGGTTTATGACGACGCAAACGAGACCATTGAAGATCAAAAAGAAGATATCATCGACTATCTCTCAAAGGCTAGATTTGGCGATGATAAAAAGGGATACTTTAGTATCTACACTACAAAAGGTGTGGTTATCTCTAGCCCTGGAGTGCCTGAGTATAACGGTCTTGATAGACTTGAAGCAACTGACGCAGATGGCTATAAATACATAAAAGATTTCATGCAAAAAGCCTCGGAAAATAGCGAGGGCGCTTTTGTAAATTTTGTAGCTAAAGCAAAAGATGGCTCAACGACTAGAAAGATAGGAAAAGGGCTAAAACTAAACCTCTTTCATGAAGATGTAGTGCTGATGTCTGTTGTTAATCTTGAGGGTATGTATAAAGAGATAGATAAAATTTCAGCTACCATGCAAAATGACGCTAAGGCAAACACTACAAATTTCGTTGTTATAGCTGTAGTGGTTTTAATCATCTCACTAATAGTTGCCATGCTCTACTCTAAATTTTCTATCACAAAACCGCTAAATGAGCTAATCATGCGGGCTACAAATCTCTCAAGCGGCGATGGCGATCTAACAAGAAAACTAGAAGTCGTCGGCAAAGATGAGATAGCAAAAGCAAGCGAAGCCATAAATAAATTTATAGAAAAAGTAAAGGTTTTAATCGCCGAGGCAAAAGATATCTCGAATGAAAATAGCTCCATCGCAAACGAGCTTAGCTCAACCTCCGTCCAAACTGGCCGTGGGGTAGAAAACTCAAGTAAGATAGTTGAGAGCGCTGGGAAGGATTGCGCTGAGATACAATCATATATGAAAGATTCAATCGAAGTTGCAAAAGGTGGCAAAGATGATCTTCAAAAGGCGCTAACCTACGTTGATGAGACCTTAAATACCATCTCAAATTTATCTTCAGAGATCGCTCAGACATCAGATATAGAAAATCAAATGGCTGGCAAGATCGAGCAGCTTAGCCGTGACGCTGAGCAGGTAAAATCAGTCCTTGTGGTTATCAACGACATCGCTGATCAGACAAATTTACTTGCACTTAACGCAGCCATTGAAGCAGCACGTGCAGGAGAACACGGACGCGGCTTTGCAGTCGTTGCTGATGAGGTTAGAAAGCTAGCTGAGCGCACTCAAAAGAGCCTAACAGAGATAAACGCAACTATCAACGTCATCGTTCAAGCGATAAATGAAAGCAGCGAGCAAATGAGCATCAACTCTAAGCAAATAAGCGAGCTAACAGGCGTAGCAAACAACGCACAAAATACCATAAGAGATATGAGCGATATCATGAGATCAGCCATAGGACTATCTGATAAGACTATCGAGGACTATATAAAGACAGGTAGGGATATTGACGATATAGTAAAAAGCATGGAGGGCATAAGTCAAATTTCGTCTCAAAGCACAAGAAGCGTAGAAGAGATAGCTTCAGCGGCTGAGCATCTAAACAAGATGACAGATACGCTAAATGCAAAACTTGGCGAATTTAGAACTTGATTTGTGCGATAAATTTTAAATTTAAAGGCAATTAGTGGCTCAAAAACTGGTCTTAATAGGGGCTTCTACAGGAGGCCCAGGTCATATAAAAAAACTATTAAAAGATATAAATTTAAATGGTGCGATGGTTGTCATCGCTCAGCATATGAACAAGATGTTTATAAACTCATTTGTCACGCAAATGGGCAGGGAGTGCAACATAAATGTTGAAATTTTAAGCGAAAAGACAAATTTAAAAGAAAATATCGTCTATATTTGTGATCAAAATTTTGAAATTTCAGCGACTTTGCCAGTTAGCGCAAAGCCACAACCTGAGATAAAAACGATATATACGCCAAATGTTGATGTGCTTTTTAACTCAGGCACGCAGATCGCCAAAAATGTAAATTTACTAGCGATCTTGCTAACTGGTATCGGCGATGATGGTGCAGCTGGGCTTGATAAGCTCTACAAAGCAGGCGCAAAATGCATAGCTGAAAACGAAGAGAGCGCCATAGTTTATGGCATGCCAAAGCGTGCTAAGGAGCTAAATCAAAATTTAAAATCGTTAAATTTAATGATGATAAGAAAAGAGCTTGAGGAGTTTTTAAATGCTTTTTAACAAAGTGGATAAACAAAGCGAAGTTTTAGAGGCAAAAGCACCAAGCGACATGGATGGATTTAACGAATTTATGAGCACTATAAAGACGCTTTGCGGGGTCGATCTAGAGCCAAAGAGAGACATTACGCTGCAAAGAGTTAGTATATTTGCCAAAAATCGCCAGATAAAAAGCTTTAAAGAACTAGTTTCGATGATAAGATTTGACACGCTACTTAGGCAAGATCTTTTAAATTTAGTCACCGTAAATGAGACATATTTTTATAGAGAGCTAGCCCAGCTAAAAGACGTGATCTACTACGCAAAAGAGCTTGGAGAGGCTAGAATTTTATGCGCGCCTTGCTCGACTGGTGATGAGGTCTATTCGCTTGCAATGCTTGCTTATGAATTTGGCCTTAAACAAAGTGATATCCAGCTAACTGGCATCGACATAAACTCAGAAGCCATACAAGCTTGTAGCGTCGGATGCTACGGCGAGAGGAGCTTGCATAGACTAAGCGAGTTTCAAAAAGAGAGATTTTTTACAAAAAAAGATGACAAATTTTTCATCAAAAAGGAAATTTTGCCAAGGTGTGAGTTTAAAATTTTAAACGTTTTTGACGATGCGATGTTTAATCTTGGTAAATTTGACATCGTCCTTTCAAGAAATATGATGATATATTTTGACGATGCGTTTAGACTAAAATGCGTTGAGAGGCTGCACAAGCTACTTAAACCAGAGGGTAGGCTTTATGCTGGACACGCTGATCTTGTGCCATATACCCCACTTTACACAAAGCGTTTTTCAAACGGAGCTACATATTACGAGCGTGCTTAAGGGTTAAATTTAACCCAGGCCGCTTTGCCCTTAGAAAGTTTTTATCAATTTTTGGCTAAAATCCCTCAAGCTAAATTTAAGGATAAAAATGAAAGACAATCTACTTGAATTAACTCAAGATATCGCTTCAGTTGATATCGAAGATTCTATAAAAAATAGCTATCTTGACTACTCTATGAGCGTCATCGTCGGACGTGCTTTGCCTGACGCTAGAGACGGACTAAAGCCAGTTCATAGAAGAATTTTATACGCTATGGATAATCTTGGCGTTGGCAGCAGAAGTGCCTATATGAAGTCAGCACGTATCGTCGGTGAAGTCATCGGTAAGTACCACCCACACGGCGACACAGCGGTTTATGACGCACTTGTTCGTATGGCTCAGAAATTTTCTATGCGCTATCCAGTCGTTGATGGACAAGGAAACTTTGGCTCGATTGACGGCGACAGCGCAGCTGCGATGCGTTATACCGAAGCTAGAATGACCATGCTTACTGAAGAGCTTTTAAAAGATATCGATAAAGATACGGTTGATTTTGTACCAAACTACGACGATAGAGAGGTCGAGCCAGATGTTTTGCCTAGCCGTGTGCCAAATTTATTATTAAACGGCTCAAGCGGTATTGCGGTCGGTATGGCGACAAATATCCCACCACACAGCCTTGATGAGCTGATAGACGGTCTTTTGCTACTTCTTGAAAACAAAGAGGCGACACTTGAAGAGGTGATGGAATTTATAAAAGGTCCAGACTTTCCAACCGGCGGTATCATCTTTGGTAAAAAAGGCATCATAGAGGCCTACCGCACAGGTCGTGGTAGGGTCAAACTAAGAGCCAAAACTCACATAGAAAAAAAGCCAAACAAAGACGTCATAGTAATCGACGAGCTACCTTATCAAACAAACAAAGCAAGGCTTATCGAGCAGATCGCTGAGCTTGTAAAAGATAAGCAGATAGATGGCATCAGTGAGGTTAGAGATGAGTCTGACAAGGACGGCATCCGCGTAGTCATCGAGCTAAAACGCGACGCTATGAGCGACATCGTGCTAAATAATCTCTTTAAATCAACCACGATGGAGAGCACTTTTGGCGTTATTATGCTTGCTATTAATAACAAAGAGCCAAAGGTATTTAACCTTATTGAGCTACTTAAGCTATTTTTAAATCACAGAAAAACCGTTATCATTAGAAGAACGATATTTGAGCTTGAAAAAGCGCGCGCAAGAGCCCACATCTTAGAGGGTCTAAAGATCGCACTTGATAACATCGACGAGGTGATCGAGCTTATTAGAAATAGTGCCGATACAGCGGTTGCTAGAGAAGGCTTGATGAGTAAATTTAACCTCTCAGAGCTTCAAGCAAATGCTATCCTTGATATGCGTCTAAGCAAGCTTACAGGCCTAGAGAGAGAAAAACTAGAGGCTGAACTAGCCGAGCTTATGGCCGAGATCGCAAGACTTGATGAAATTTTAAAGAGCGAGACATTGCTTGAAAATTTGATCAAAGAAGAGCTTCTTGAGATCAAAAATAAATTTAAAGTACCAAGAGTGACTGAGATCGTTGATGACTATGATGATATCGACATCGAAGACCTCATACCAAATGAAAATATGGTCGTAACCATAACTCACCGCGGCTACATCAAGCGTGTGCCAAGCAAGCAGTACGAGAAGCAAAAACGCGGTGGCAAGGGCAAAGTAGCGGTCACGACATACGATGATGACTTTATAGAGAGCTTCTTTACTTCAAATACTCACGATACGCTTATGTTTGTGACTGACCGCGGACAGCTCTACTGGCTAAAAGTATATAAGATCCCAGAGGGAAGCCGCACGGCAAAGGGCAAAGCAGTTGTAAATTTGATCCAGTTGCAGCCTGATGAGAAGATCAAAGCGATCATCCCAACGACTGACTTTGATGAGAGTAAATCGCTAGCATTCTTCACTAAAAATGGCATCGTAAAACGCACAAATTTAAGTGAGTTTAAAAACATCCGCTCAGTTGGCGTAAGAGCGATCAGCCTTGATGAGAACGACGAGCTAGTAACTGCACTCATCGCTCAAACATACGATGATATGCCAGTAACTGACTCTGAAAATGAGCTAAGCGTTGAGACTGAGGTGCTTGAAGTTGAAGAGCTTCAAAATGAGATCGATGAAGATAGTGCAAATGCCGAAGAGGACGCAAACTCAGGCGATGAGACAATGCTATTTGTCGTTACTAAAAAGGGTATGTGTCTTAAATTTAAGATCAGCAAAGTTCGCCAAATGGGAAGAACTGCACGCGGTGTAACTGGTATTAAATTTAAAGAGCCAGGCGATGAGGTCGTAGGCGCAGCAGTCATCGAAAGCAATGACCAAGAAATTTTAAGCATATCTCAAAAAGGTATCGGCAAGCGCACAACCGCTGATGAGTACCGCTTGACAAACCGCGGCGGCAAAGGCGTCATCTGCATGAAACTAACAAGCAGAACAGGCGATCTTGTGGGCGTTGTGATGGTTGATGAAGAGCAAGATCTAATGGCTCTAACATCAAGTGGTAAGATGATAAGAGTCGATATGCAAAGCATCCGCAAAGCAGGACGTAACACAAGCGGCGTGATCGTCGTAAATGTCGATGGCGATGATGTTGTAAGCATCGCAAGATGCCCTAAGGCAGATGATGGCGAAGATGAGGAAGAAGCACCAAGCGAAGATATGGGGCTTTTGGAATAAATTTTGCTGTTAAATTTTAAATAAAAGCATAAAAAAGGTTGTTTATGAAGGTTAAAATTTTATCTTTTGCTTTGATGATCGCTATTTTTGGCGGTTGCTCATTTAATGGCTTTATGGGCGAGCCAACTAGCACATCAAACCGCAACGTAGTCATCCAAAAGGTCGATAAAGACGATCTTAGAGAGGTGATGAAAAAAGAGAAGATGATATATGATAGCGCTCCAAGAGAGACCACTTTTAGAGCCACAGGCGAGGGCATAGCTCCGCTAAATTCGCTCTCATACGCTCAGTCTGTTACACTTGCGAAAAGAGCGGCGATGGCTGATGCTTATTCGCAGCTTGCAGGCAAGCTTTATGGCGTAAAGATCAACGCTGAAGACACCGTAAGAGATGCGATGCTAAACGACTCATCTATCACTTCAAAGGTTCAAGGCCTTGTCAAAAACGCAAGGATCGTGAATGAAAATTTCAAAGACGGGCTTTATAAGGTAAATATGGAGCTTAAGATAGACGAGGATAAGTGGCGAGAAGTCTTTTCTTACTAACGATACTTTTAAATTTCGCCTTTTGCCTAGAGGAGTTTATCTTCTGGGCGAAGGTCGATACGAAAAATCAAATAGTTGCCTTTGAAGAAATTTCATTTTCTAAGGCGATGACTCTCTCGCCCAATCCAAAACCAAAATTTCTTTGTCAGATAGACGCTTTTAAAGATGAAAACACCACAACTCTTGGCTTTTTAAATTTACACAAAGATGAAATTTTTGACTGCTTTGCCTTAAAAAAAGTGATGATAAAAAATGAGCTAAATGTCAAGAATTCACAGATATCAAACGCTTCAAATTTGAAAATTTTGCCAGTTAGATTTATGGTGGAATTTAAGCCAAAATCCGCTATCATCGGCACACTTCAATAAAAAAGAGATCAAATGAATATCGTCATAGTAGAAGATGACATCAATATGCGAAAGTCGCTTGAGATCGCACTTGGCGAGTGTGAAGAGCTAAACATCAAGAGTTACAAGAGCGCAGTTGAAGCTCTAAAAAAGCTAAGCGACGACACTGATCTAATCATCACCGACATAAACATGCCAAAGATGGACGGACTTGAGTTCATTAAAGAGTTAAACGGCAAATTTGACGTCATCATAATGACTGGAAACGCCACACTTAATAAGGCGATCGAGAGCGTTAGGCTCGGCGTGAAGGATTTTTTAACAAAGCCATTTGACGTCTCGACGCTATATGAGGCGATAAAAAGGGTAGAGGCGCTAAAACAAAAAACTCCAAAAAGCATAAAAAAAGTTGAAACTAAAAGCGAAAATAACGGCTTTTTAGCCAGCTCAAAAGCGCTTGAAGCTACGCTAAATATCGCGGTAAAAGCTGCAAGAACAGACGCTTCAATAATGCTTAGTGGCGAAAGCGGCGTTGGCAAGGAGGTCTTTGCTAAATTTATCCATGCAAACTCACCAAGAAAAGATGCGGCATTTGTCGCTCTAAATATGGCTGCGATCCCTGAAAATTTGATAGAAAGTGAGCTTTTTGGCTTTGAAAAGGGCGCTTTTACTGACGCTGCTACTACCAAAAAAGGGCAGTTTGAGCTGGCAAATGGCGGAACGCTATTTTTAGATGAGATCGGCGAGATGCCTATAAATTTACAGCCAAAGCTGCTTCGTGCGCTTCAAGAGCGCGAGATAACAAGGCTTGGCGCCACAAAGAGCGAAAAGATAGACGTTCGCATCATCTGCGCTACAAATGCAAATTTAGAGCTTGCGATGAAAGAGGGCAGGTTTAGAGAAGATCTTTTCTACCGCCTAAACACGATCCCACTTTTCATCCCGCCACTTCGAGAGCGAAAAGATGAAATTTTGCCTATCGCACAAGATGCTTTAGAAAAATGTTGCAAAGAGTATGGCTTTGAGGCTAAAAATTTCTCAAAAGCAGCCAAAGAGGAGCTTTTGAGCTATGACTATCCAGGCAACATAAGAGAGCTCATCTCAGTTGTGCAGCGTGCGGCGATACTAAGCGAGGGCGATGAAATTTTGCCAAAAGATCTATTTTTGCAGGCGAGAAGTAAAAAATAGGTAAAAATTTAAGTTTTTGGCTAGTAAAATTATGCAAATTAAGAAAATTAAAAGAAACCAAGGAGAGCAGATGAGAAAATTTAACGTAGCGGTCGTTGGTGCTACTGGAGCGGTCGGCGAAGAGCTTTTTAGAGTTATGGAAGAGGTTGATTTTCCAGTTGGTGAGCTTTTGCCACTTGCAAGTGCCAAAAGTGCTGGCAGCGAGATAGAATTTAAAGGCAAAAACTACAAAGTAAAAGAGCTAACAGAGAAAGTTTTTAGCGAGCATGAGATCGATATCGCATTTTTTAGCGCAGGCGGCTCAGTTTCAGAGAAATTTGCCAAATTTGCAGCTGATAGCGGTGCAGTAGTCATCGATAACACCAGCCATTTTAGGATGGATAAAGATATCCCACTAGTAGTACCTGAGTGTAACCCAAGCGACATTGCCATGTGGAAAAACCGCGGCATCATCGCAAATCCAAACTGCTCAACCATCCAAATGGTGCAAATTTTAAAACCACTAAACGACGCTTTTGGCATTAACAGGGTCGATGTTTCTACCTACCAAGCAGCAAGTGGCGCTGGCAAAGAGGGCATGGAAGAGCTTGTCGTGCAGATGCAAAAGTTTTTTGAATTTAAGCTTGATGAGTGCGAGCCAAAGGTCTTTGCGCACCGCCTAGCGCTAAACGTGATCCCGCATATCGACGTCTTTTTGGATAACGACTACACAAAAGAAGAGATGAAAATGGTCAATGAAACGCAAAAGATCCTTCACAAAGATATCGAAGTGAGCGCTACTTGCGTGCGTGTGCCAGTGCTTAGAAGCCACTCTGAGGCGATCACTATCCACTTTGACAAAGACGTGAGCGCAGATGCGGCAAGAGAGGTTTTAAACAAAGCTCCAAGCGTCGTCGTAGTCGATAATCCAGCCAAAAAAGAGTATCCGATGCCTACTATCTCAAGCGATACAAACGAGACTTATGTTGGCAGAATCAGAGTTGATAACTTTAGATCAAATGTGCTTCACCTTTGGTGCAGTGCCGACCAGATCCGCGTAGGAGCTGCGACAAATGCCGTGAGAATCGCACAAAAATGGATAGCGATGCAGGAGTAGTTTGCATTAAAATTAATTGCGATCTTGCGCCTAAAATTTAAGGAAAAAACTATAAAATACCCCCTTTTTAAATTTCACAAAAAGGGTTTTTATTGCGTAAAATATTTGAGAGAATTTTGCTTGCAAGCAACAGTTTCACGCTTTTCCCGGTAGTTTTTGGCCTTTTAGGCGCGATCGTGCTTTTCATCATCGCAAGTTATGATGTCGGCAAGGTACTTTTAGAGGTTTATAAATATTTCTTTGCTGCAGATTTTCATGTTGAAAATTTTCACTCAGAGGTCGTTGGCGAGATAGTTGGAGCGATCGATCTATACTTGATGGCGCTTGTTCTTTGTATATTTAGCTTCGGAATTTACGAGCTTTTCATCTCAGAGATCACACAGCTAAAGCAGTCAAAGCAGAGCAAGGTGCTTGAAGTGCATTCGCTTGATGAGCTAAAAGACAAGCTTGGCAAAGTGATCGTCATGGTTTTAATCGTAAATTTCTTCCAAAGAGTGCTTCACGCAAACTTCACAACTCCGCTTGAGATGGCCTATCTTGCGGCTTCTATCCTTGCACTTTGCCTTGGACTTTACTTCCTTCACAAGGGCGAACACTAAAATTTTAAGCGTTCTTACGCTTAAAATTTCTCCTACATCTTTTCTTTAGCTATTTTTAGATAATATCCATTTAAAAATTTAAAGGAAATTTGATGATTTTCATAGACGCTTGCCTTAAAAAACCAACCCCATATACGCCTGTTTGGATGATGCGCCAAGCTGGCAGATATCTACCAGAATATATGGCTGTAAGAGCTAAAGCAGGGGACTTTTTATCACTTTGCAAAGACTATAAAAAGGCTAGCGAGGTCACGCTTCAGCCAGTTGATATCTTGGGTGTTGATGCGGCTATTTTGTTTAGCGACATCCTTGTCGTGCCTCTTGAAATGGGTATGGATCTGCGCTTTGAAAAGGGCGAGGGACCAGTTTTTACAAAGCCTTTGCGTGATGAGGCCGCACTTGATGCACTTAGCATCGAAAGATCGGTTAAGAGCTTAGCATACGTCTATGACACGATCAAACTTACAAGAGAAAATTTAGCCAAAGATAAGGCGCTCATTGGCTTTTGCGGAGCACCTTGGACGATAGCTACATATATGATAGAGGGTGGCGGCAGCAAAAACTATGCGGTCTGCAAAAAGATGCTCTATGAAAATCCAGAATTTTTACATCAAATTTTAGAAAAAGTGACGCAAGCGCTCATTCTTTACGTCAAAGAGCAGATAAGAGCTGGCGTAAATGCGGTGCAAATTTTTGACAGCTGGGCGGCCGCACTTGAGGAGCAGGCATATTTTGAGTTTGGATTTAGCTATATAAACAAGATAGTTGATAGCGTAAAGGCCGAATTTCCAGAGATCCCAGTCATAGTTTTCCCAAAAGGTATAAGCGGCTATTTAGATAAAATTTCAGGTAAATTTGACGTTTTTGGCGTTGATTGGAGTACGCCGATCGAGCTAGCAAAAGAGAAACTTAGCCCAAGATACGTCCTTCAGGGCAACATGGAGCCAACAAGGCTATATAGCAAAAAGGCGATCGATGAAGGCGTGGATAAAATTTTAAGCACGATGAAAGGCGCACCGCACATTTTCAACCTTGGTCATGGAATTTTACCTGATGTGCCAGTTGAAAACGCAAAATATTTCATAAAAGAGGTTCAAAGAAGAAGTGCAAGATAGCACTATCGTCTTTGGGCCCATAAATTCTCGCCGTTTTGGCATGAGTCTTGGCATCGATCTAAGCCCAAAACAAAAATCATGCAATTTTGACTGCGTTTATTGTGAGCTAAAGGGCGCAAAGCCAGTTGAAGAGATAGAAAATCCCCCAAGCGTTGATGGAATCATAAGCGCTTTAAAAGAGGCCTTAAAAGTTCATCAAAACATCGATGTCATCACGCTTACAGCAAATGGCGAACCAACTCTTTATCCTCACTTAAAAGAGCTGATCTCAAAGGTAAATGAGCTAAAAGGCAAGGCAAAAACTCTTATCTTAAGCAATGGCTCAGGCGCGAGGAATCAAAAAATTTGTGAAGCCTTGCAAGGGCTTGATATAGTGAAATTTAGCCTTGATAGTGCCGTACAAAGCACATTTAAAAAGATAGACCGCAACAAAAGTGGCATAGAAGTAAATGAACTTATAAAAGCAATGTCTAAATTTCGCAAGGAATTTAAGGGCGAGCTTGTGCTTGAAATTTTGGTCGTGGCTGGATTTAATGACAAAGAAGAGGAATTCATAGCGCTTAATGAGGCTATAAATGAGATAGCTCCGCACCGAGTGGACGTGGGCACGATAGATCGCCCGCCAGCTTACAATGTAAAAGGCGTTGATGCTAGTAGGCTTGAAGAGCTAGCAAGCAAGATAAACGGCGTGCCAGTTACCATAGCTAGGGCTCACAAGATAGAGCAAAAGTATGAATTTAGCAAGAGTGAAATTTTAGCCATGCTAGAGCGCCGTCCGCAAACTACGGCAAATGTAGAAGAAAATTTCTCAGAGCACTCAAAGCAAATTTTAAACAAGCTCTTACAAGATGGCGCGGTTTATCAAACTGACGTTGCTGGCGTTAAATTTTATAAATTAAGATGATAGATGAAGCGAATTTTAACTATACAAGACATCTCGTGCGTGGGCAAATGCTCGCTCACTGTCGCACTTCCCATAATCAGCGCCCAAGGCATCGAGACGTGCATCTTGCCAACGGCACTGCTCTCAACTCACACTGGCTTTAAAAATTTCACTTTTCGTGATCTAACTGATGAATTTGACGCTATAACGCAGGTTTGGCACAAAGAGGGCATCAGTTTTGATGGAATTTACACTGGATTTTTAGGTAGTTTTAGGCAGCTTGAGCTTATAGAAAAGGTCTTTGCTGAATTTGATAGCGGCTCTTTGCTAAGGCTTGTGGATCCTTGCATGGGTGATAATGGTAAGCTTTATCACGGCTTTGATGGGAAATTTGTGGCAAAGATGAGGGAACTTTGCAAAAAGGCTCACGTCATCACGCCAAACATAACTGAGGCAAGTTTTATGTGTGAAAAGTCATTTTTAAGCGAGGGATACGGCGAGGATTACATTTTAGAGCTGCTTGAGGGTTTGGCTAGTTTTGGTGCACGAAAGATCGTTTTAAAGGGCATTAGGTATAGGCAAAATGAGTGTGGCATCATAGCATATGACGCAAAGACGAAAGAAAAAGTGGAGTACTTTCACGAATATTTGCCATTTCATGCAAGTGGCACTGGAGATATCTTCGCTTCAGTGCTTTTTGGCTCGCTCATAAATGGCGAAAGCATGCAAAATGCTATCAAAAAGGCAGCAAATTTTGTGCTTGAGAGCATCAAGATCACGCTAAAAGATGATAATCGCACAAGATATGGTGTGCAGTTTGAAAAATTACTTAGAAATTTTTAGCACTTTATGACAAGGAGTGATTTAAATTTGTGTCATTATAACCCCACAAAGTGACATAGTTAAAACAAAATTTCAGATTTATTTAAATTAATTTTACTTTTATATAAAAAGTTGAATAATTACGCAAATATTGATCAAGGAGTGATTTATGAAGTCTTTAAGGATTAAAATTTCTGTTATTTTGACAGCTGTGATCGTGCTGCTACTAATCGGCGTTAGCCTCATTAGTTACAACATAGCTCGCAACCTATATACAGAAAAAGTTGTGAAAGATGAGCTACCACTAGCTGTCTCTAACGTTGCAGGTGAGATCGGCTATGCCATAGACAAGATCATTAACACCTCTTATCAGATGACTAAAAACGACTATCTTCTCAAGTGGATCGACGAGGGCGAGCCAAAGGACGGATTAGCAACGCTTTTTAACTATAACACCGACCTTATGAAGGCGTTTAACCTCTCAACGGCGATGTTTGTCTCTGATAAAACTCTAAACTACTACACAAATGACAAAATTTTAAAACAGCTTAGCAAGGACAATCCACGTGATAGCTGGTACTTTGACGTTAAAAATGGCAAAGAGGTAAATTCTCTAAACATCCAAGTATCAGAAGCTACTGGCTCACTAACGCTTTATGTAAATAGCAAGGTTGAAAAAGACGGCAAATTTTATGGCGTCAGCGCGATAGGCATGAACCTTGATGACATCGTAAATTTAGTCACTTCAAAAACCATGGGTGAGGGCAGTAAATTCCTAATGGTTGATTCAAGTGGTATCGTAAAGATAGAAAAGAGCGACAGGGTCGGCAAAGTAAATGTAAAAGATGTCCTTGGCAAAGAGAAATTTGATGTCTTGATGAATAAAAATGGCGGCGTCATCCATCACTTCAACGGCACGAGAAATTTGATAATTGGCTCAAAATATATCCCAAGCCTTGATTGGTATCTCTTTGGCGAGATGGACGAGGATGTGCTTTTAAAAGATTTGCATACGCTATTTTACTCAGCTATCGGCGTTATCTTGGCAGCGATCATCATCTCTGTGATAGTGTCACTTCTAATGTCTTCTTACCTCCTAAAAATCATCCTCAAACTAAAAACAGGCCTACTATCTTTCTTTGATCTACTAAATCATAAGACAAACAAAGCAGAGCCTATAGAGATAACATCTAAAGATGAATTTGGTCAAATGGCAGAGCTAATAAACAAAAACACAAAGGCCATTGAAGATGGTATGAAAGATCAAAGTATCTTCATCCAAAAAGCCAACACCTTTGTAAATGAGATAAAAGATGGCAACTATGAAGCAAGCCTAGAAGCTGATACAAACAACCCAGCTCTAAATCAACTAAAAAGCACATTTAAAGATCTACAACTTGCTCTTAAAAATGCAATCTCAAGTAATGGTAAAGATGTACTTGACCTACTAAACACTTATAAAAACCAAGACTTTACAAAAAGACTTGATGATGATGGTAAGATAGCAAGTGGTATAAACTCTCTTGGCATTGAAATCTCTAAAATGCTAAATGACAATCTAAACCAAGCTCAAACCCTAGAAGAAAAAGCAAAACTACTAGCTAGCTCAGTATCAAAAGTAGCAAGCTCAGCAAATACTCAAGCAAATAGCTTACAAGAAAGTGCTGCTGCAGTAGAGCAAATGTCTAGCTCAATGAATGCCATCTCTCAAAAGACGGCTGATGTCATAAGACAATCAGATGAAATTAAAAACATCATAACTATCATTAGAGATATAGCAGATCAAACAAATTTACTTGCTCTTAATGCTGCAATTGAAGCAGCACGTGCAGGAGAACACGGCAGAGGATTTGCTGTCGTGGCTGATGAAGTTAGAAAACTAGCTGAGAGAACTCAAAAATCTCTAGGTGAGATAGAAGCAAATACAAATGTCCTAGCTCAATCAATAAATGAGATGAGTGAATCTATAAAAGAGCAAAGTGAAGGCATAAATATGATAAATCAATCAGTTGCTCAAATAGATCACCTAACAAAAGAGAATGTTGTAATTGCTAACCAAGCAAACGAAGTAACATCAGAAGTAGATGAGATGGCTAAAGCTATAGTTGAGGATGTTAGGAAGAAGAGGTTTTAACTTCTTAATAAACAAACTTAAATTTGTTTAATGCAAACTACTGAATTTAATAAACTCCAACCTGGTTTAGACTGGGTTGGAGTTTAATAAATTATCTTTTTAAATTTAATTCTTTATCCGACTACTTTAAATTTAATAATCAAGAATTATCTATCAAATTTTAAAATTTGAAAAATAGTTTTTTAGAAATTTAAATTTTTATTTCTTTGTTAAGGGGGAAGAGGCTTGAATTACGAAGTCGCTCCCTTCCCCCTTAACAATCCCCC
>NZ_CABPVA010000001.1:545293-575884 GCF_902460595.1 Campylobacter concisus | reverse complement strand
ATCATCTTACTTCTTTTAGAATGGGCTATTTATATAAATTTTCTTAAACTAATATGTAATTTTATATCTTAAGTTTATTGAAATTTTTATCTATGTAAATCAGGGGTAAATAAGTTTAATGAGAGTAATATCTCTTAAATTTGTTTAAATCTTTGAAGGAGAAAAAATGAATCGACGAGATTTCATCAAAAGTGCTGCAGCTAGTGCTGCTTGTGCTAGTGCCGGTATCGCTGTGCCAAGCTCGCTAAGTGCGGCAAACGAAGCTGAAAAAGGCTGGCGTTGGGATAAGGCTGCCTGTAGATTTTGTGGAACCGGATGTGGCATCATGGTTGCTACAAAAGAGGGCAAGATAGTAGCTGTAAAAGGTGACCCAGAAGCGCCAGTAAACCGCGGTCTAAACTGCATAAAAGGCTACTTTAACGCTAAGATCATGTACGGCGAAGATAGGATCACTCATCCACTTTTGCGCGTAAATGAAAAGGGCGAATTTGACAAAAAAGGTAAATTTAAGCAAGTAAGCTGGAAACAAGCATTTGACGTGATGGAAGCTCAGTTTAGAAAGACTTATGACGAGCTTGGACCTCACGGCGTTGGCGTGCTTGGCTCTGGTCAATACACTATCCCAGAGGGCTACACAGCGGTTAAACTTATGAAAGGTGGCTTTAGAAGCAACAGTATCGATCCAAACGCAAGACACTGCATGGCAAGTGCGGTTCTTGGTTTTATGCAAGTTTTTGGTATCGATGAGCCATCAGGCTGCTTTGATGACATCGAGCTAACAGATACTGTCATAGCTTGGGGCGCAAATATGGCTGAGATGCACCCGATCCTTTGGGCGCGCGTGAGCGATAGAAAGCTTAGCGATCCTGATAGAGTAAAGGTCGTAAATTTAAGCACCTACTCAACTAGAACATCAAATTTAGCCGATATCGAGATCATTTTTGCTCCGTCATCTGACCTTGCGATCTGGAACTACATCGCTCGTGAGATAGTCTATAACCATCCTGAGATGATCGATGAAGAGTTTGTTAAAAAACACTGCGTCTTCACAGCTGGCCCAGTTGATATCGGATATGGTCTTCGTCCAGACATCCACCACAAAAAATATGCTCCAAGCGAGCTAGACACCGCTGCTACTGAAAAATCAAAGGTGCTAAGCGAGGCTGAGGGCGTTACGCTTTCTTACCTTGGCCTAAAAGCTGGCGATACGCTAGAAAACAAAAATGCTGCAAAAGCTGGCGATCACTGGCAAATAACATTTGAAGAGTTTAAAAAAGCTCTTGCGCCTTACACACTTGACTTTACAGCTAAGGTAGCAAAAGGCGATCCAAACGAAGATATTAATGAATTTAAGAAAAAATTAAAAGCACTTGCTGATCTTTACATCGAGAAAAATCGCAAAGTCGTGAGTTTCTGGACTATGGGCTTTAACCAACACCAGCGCGGTACATGGGTAAATGAGCAAGCTTATATGGTGCATTTCTTACTTGGCAAGCAAGCACTTCCAGGCTCAGGTGCCTTTTCTCTAACTGGCCAACCAAGTGCGTGCGGAACAGCAAGAGAGGTTGGAACATTCGTTCACCGCTTGCCAGCCGACATGGTTGTTGGCAATCCAAAGCACAGAGAGATCACTGAAAAACTTTGGAAACTACCTGCTGGCACACTAAATGCCGTACCAGGCTCACACTATGTAAAAATGATGCGTGATCTTGAAGATGGCAAGGTTAAATTTATCTGGGTTCAAGTAAATAACCCATGGCAAAACACTGCAAACGCAAACCACTGGATCAAAGCAGCTCGCGAAATGGACAACTTCATCGTCGTAAGTGACCCTTATCCAGGAATTTCTGCAAAAGTAGCTGACCTTATCCTCCCAACTGCGATGATTTACGAAAAATGGGGCGCATACGGTAATGCTGAGAGAAGGACACAGCACTGGAGGCAGCAAGTGCTCCCTGTTGGCGAAGCGATGCCTGATATTTGGCAGATGCTTGAGTTTAGTAAGCGCTTTAAACTAAAAGATGTTTGGGGCGAGAAAAAGCTA
Organism: Campylobacter concisus; assembly: GCF_902460595.1. GTDB lineage: Bacteria > Campylobacterota > Campylobacteria > Campylobacterales > Campylobacteraceae > Campylobacter_A > Campylobacter_A concisus_BL. The sequence continues at coordinate 573,840 of NZ_CABPVA010000001.1, read as the reverse complement.
AATGACAAAGTGACACTTCCAAGCGTGCTTGAGGCTGCAAAAGCTATGGGATATAGCGAAGAAGATACGCTATTTGACGTGCTTTTTGCAAATGAAGATGCTAAGAAATTTAGCGCAAACGATCCGATCATGGAAAACTATGACAATACAGAAGTCTTTGGCGACAGCAGAAAAGTGATCGGCTCAGATGGTAAAGAATTTAAAGGATATGGATTTTTCATCCACAAATATCTTTGGGAAGAGTATAGAAAATTTGGCGTTGGCCACGGCCACGACCTAGCTGACTTTGACACTTACCACAGAGTAAGAGGTCTTAGATGGCCAGTTGTCGATGGTAAAGAGACTCAGTGGAGATTTAACACCAAATTTGACCCATACGCGAAAAAAGCCGCTCCAAATGATAAATTTGCATTCTACGGCAACAAAAACGCAGCCCTTCCAACAGGCGATCTAAAAGGTGTGAAAAATCAAGAGAAAACTCCTCTTGCAAACAAAGCAAAAATTTTCTTCCGCCCTTACATGGACCCATGTGAGATGCCAAGCAAAGATTATCCATTCTGGCTATGTACTGGCCGTGTTCTAGAGCACTGGCATACAGGCACGATGACTATGCGTGTTCCTGAGCTTTATAGAGCCGTCCCAGAGGCGCTTTGCTACATGCACGAAGATGACGCTAAAAAGCTTGGCGTGCTTCAAAACGAGATCGTTTGGGTCGAGTCACGCCGTGGCAAGGTAAAAGCAAGAGTAGATCTAAAAGGTAGAAATAAGCCACCAGTAGGACTTGTCTATGTGCCTTTCTTTGATGAAAACGTATTTATAAATAAAGTCTGCCTTGACGCTACTTGCCCGATCTCAAAAGAGACAGACTATAAAAAGTGCGCGGTTAAAATTTACAAGGCGTAAAAGTGGCTGATATGGAATTTTCAAGTAGGCGAGAAGCTTTGAAATTTGGAGCTAAGGCAGCGATCTTAGCTCTTGGCGGAGGCTTTGTATGGTCACTTAGTGCCAAAGCCTCACCGCTTGTACTTCTTAGACCGCCTGGTGCGAAAGCAGAGGAGCAGTTTTTGAAAAGCTGTATCAAGTGCGGACTTTGCGTAGAGGCCTGTCCATTTGACACGCTAAAACTTGCCTCGCTAGAAGATGGCATAAGTATTGGTACGCCTTATTTTGAGCCTAGAAAAATTCCTTGTCATATGTGCGAGCATATCCCTTGCGTGCCAGTCTGTCCGACTGGGGCACTAGATGCAAATTTAGTTAGCACAGCTGGCAAACTAGACATAAACAAAGCCAAAATGGGCGTTGCAGTGGTCGATATGAAAAACTGCGTGGCATACTGGGGCATACAGTGTGACGCTTGTTATAGAGCCTGTCCACTTTTAGACAAAGCCCTATATCTCGAGTATCGCCGCAACGAAAGGACGCAAAAGCATGCGTTTTTACTCCCAGTTGTTGATAGCGATATCTGCACAGGTTGTGGCGTGTGCGAGCGAGCCTGTATCACCGAAAAAGCAGCCATTACCGTGCTAAACCGCGAGGTTGTGCTTGGCAAAGTTGGCGATAACTACGTCAAAGGCTGGATAAAAGAAGATGAAAGGCGCGTGGATGATGCCAACAGCAAGATAAAGCTCGACATCAAAAAGGCGACTGACTATCTAAATGGTGGTGAGCTATGAAATTTTTAATCTTAAGACGAATAACTCAAATTTCTATCCTAGTGCTATTTATCCTAGGAAATGTTTATGGGTTTAAGATACTTAGCGGAAATTTAAGCTCATCTTCGCTTTTTGGACAAATTCCACTAAGCGATCCATTTGCGGTGCTTCAAATTTTACTAGCAAGCTTTAGCGTAGGCATAAATGCGGCAATCGGCGCTATCATCGTCTTTGCATTTTACGCGCTCATCGCTTCTAGGGCGTTTTGCTCATGGGTTTGCCCAGTAAATTTACTAACGGACATTGCTTACAAGCTAAGAGAGAAATTTGGCTTTAAGGGTGAAAAAATTTTAAACGTAAGTAAAAATTTGCGCTACTACTTGCTAGCGCTCACTCTTATCTTAAGCCTAGCTCTCTCGCTGCCAGCGTTTGAGAGCATTAGCTTTATAGGTATCATCCAGCGTGGCATTATCTATGGCTCAGTTAGCGCCATTGGCATCGCCCTTGGCATAGTGGCCTTTGATATGTTCGTGTTAAAGCGTGGAATTTGCTCACATGTCTGCCCACTTGGTGCATTTTACGCGGTGATATCAAAATTTGCTCTTATTAGAGTAAAACACGACGCAAATGCCTGCACAAAATGCATGAAGTGCAAGCTCATCTGCCCAGAGGTGCAAGTGCTAGATATGATCGGTAAAGAGAGCCGCGCGGTTAGCTCAAGCGAGTGCATAAGCTGCGGTAGATGTATCGACGTTTGCGGTGATGGGGCGCTAAATTTTAGTATTAGAAATTTAAGGAGAGAAAAATGAAAATGAAAATAATGGCGCTTGGAGCACTATGCGCTGCCTTTTTAGCGGCATGTGCATTGAATAATCCAAGCATTAGTGATTCGCAAATCGGCCTTAGAAATGTCGATTTGTTAGATGATAAAGACGTTGTTTTAAAAGACATCAACTATACAAAAGAGCCAGCAGGTATGGCAAAGAGATTTGATAGATCTTTTGAAAATGCACCTCCATTTATCCCACACGACACTGAGGGCTTGGTGCCTATCACAAAAGATTCAAATATGTGCGTAACCTGCCACATGCCTGAGTTTGCAAAAGATAGCGGAGCTACTCCGATCCCTGCTTCTCACCTTTATGACATCAGAAATAAAAAATATCTTGCGGGCAAGCTTGATGATGAGAGATATAACTGCACAACTTGCCACGTCGAGCAACAAAATGGCGTAACTCAGCTTGTTGGCAATAAATTTAAGCCTGACTTTAGAGATAAAAATGGCTCACACAAGTCAAATTTACTAGACGTTTTAAATGACGGCGTTAAGTAATGCAAAGCAGGCGCGAGCTTTTTAGCAAAATTTTGGGGGCAAAACCTGCTCCCAAATTTATAAACCCACCATTTTTTAGCGGTGAATTTGACTGCGCTGGCTGTGAGGCTGGCTGCGTAAGTGCGTGTGAAAAAGAGCTTCTTAGCTTTGAAAATGAAAGAGTTGTTTTTAAAGTTAAAAAGCTAGGCTGCGACTTTTGCGAAGAGTGTGCGAAAGCTTGTCAAAGTAGCGGCCGAGGAACACTAAATTTAAACTCGCCAAAGAGCATAAACGCAAAGGTTAGCATCAACGTAGCAAGCTGCCTGGCGTGGAACGACACGATTTGCTACAACTGCCTTGACGCTTGTAAATTTAAAGCAGTTGAGTTTCTTGGCGTTTTTCGTCCCATAGTCAATCAAAACTGCGTAAGCTGCGGCGAGTGCTTTGATGTTTGTTTTAAAAATTCGCTTGAGATGGAGGCTTTATGAGAGCTTTGTTTTTTCTTTTTTGCTTGCTAAATTTTATCTTTGCAAATGAGATCACAACGCCTATTAAAGAGATAGAAGCTAGCGCAAATGTGCTTAACACCACGCTGATAAATGGCAAACTTTTTATCGCAACTGATGGTGGCACGGTTGAAATTTATGATCCAAAAGAGTCTAAATTTGACGAGATTATTAAAATGGATGATATAAAAACCTACGTTAGCGACCATGAGAGGCCAAAAATTTTAAATGTCGATGAATTAAATGGTAAGATACTCATCCTAAGCGAGGGCGACTACGCTACAAAGGTACTTTATATAAGAGAAGATGGGCAGATGAGAAGCATAAAAATGGCTAATCAAGCGATAAAAAAAGCTCTATTTTTAGACGGAGAGCACGTCGCACTTGCCTCGATCAGCAATGAAATTTACTTTTTAAACCTAAAAAGTGGCGAAATTTATGATAGTTTTAAGATCTCTATCGCAATGCTCTCAGACATGGAGATAAGCGAAGATAGAGGCACGCTAGCGATCGCTTGTGAGAGTGGCAAGGTCTATTTTTACAACGTTCGCACCAAAAAGATGGACAAAATTTTAGACATCCACACTGATAATATCTACGACATCGCTTATAAAAATGGTGTCATGATCAGCGGAGGCACCGACAGGATCGCTGGCATCTTCTCAGCTGGGACGCTAAAAAAGATAAATACTGGCTTTTTGGTTTATGGCGTGGGACTTAGTAGTGACGGCAAGATCGCCGCGTATATGAGCGATGAGATGAGCGATGTAAATTTGGTTGATAGCGTCACTTTGGATAAGATCGCGATGCTAAAAACTGGTCAAAGCACGATAAATAGCATAGTTTTCATAAGCGACAACGAGGTCGTAACCTCTGCTTATGAGAAGAAAATTTTATTTTGGAGAGTTAGATGAATATTTCAAGCCTGATAGTCTATACAGATAATAAAAATGAGAGCGTAAAAGGCGAGATAAGCAAGCTAAAAGAGTGCGAGATCATCACTGACGCAGAAGATAGGATCGTGGTGGTAGTTAGCTCAGAGAGCATCGAAGATGAGATCAGAGTTTTTAAGATGATAGAGGGCATTAGCGGCGTGGTGAGCGTTGCGATGGTTTATAGCTATCAAGAAGACGCTCAGGAGAATAGAGAGAGGCTTGAAGCAAACGGCAAGATAAGTGAAATTTTAACAAGCGATGACGTAAAAGCCGAAGATATCGCATATGGCGGTAGCGTGCACTATAAGGTGAGGTAAAATTTAATTTAAAGCAATAAATCGCATGCAGTGCAAAGCACTAAAGCATGCCACCTCTAACGTTGTCGGGGTTGGGGGATTGTTAAGGGGGAAGGGAGCGACTTCGTAATTCAAGCCTCTTCCCCCTTAACAAAGAAGCAAACATTTAAATTTGATTAGATTAATTTACAAATTTTAAATTTTCACTCACTCGCAAGAATTGACTACTAAAATTTGGCTTCGCTTACCGCTTAGCTCAAATTTTAGAGCCGAAATTACTCGTTCATGAAATTTTAAAATTTAATAGATTATTCTTGAGTGCTAAATTTGAAATTTATAGATAAGCACAAAGATTAAATTTAAGATTTAGAATTTAAAAGGATTAAAAAACTCCAACCCAGTCTAAACCAGGTTGAAATTTATGAAGATTTATGAAGTAGTTTGATTAAAATTTATTCTTTCTTACTTCACTTACTATTGTCTTTGCCATGTTATCAACATCACTTGTTACTTCATTAGCTCTATTTGCAATTACTACGTTTTCTTTTGTTAGGTGATCTATTTGAGCAACTGATTGATTGATCATATTGATACCTTCACTTTGCTCTTTGATTGATTCACTCATCTCATTTATTGATTGAGCTAATACATTTGTATTTGCTTCTATCTCACCAAGTGATTTTTGAGTTCTCTCAGCTAGTTTTCTAACTTCATCAGCAACGACGGCAAATCCTCTACCATGCTCTCCTGCACGTGCAGCTTCTATTGCTGCATTAAGAGCTAGAAGGTTTGTTTGATCTGCTATATCTCTAATGATAGTTATGATGTTTTTAATTTCATCACTTTGTCTTATAACATCAGCTGTCTTTTGAGAGATGGCATTCATTGAGCTAGACATTTGTTCTACTGCAGCTGCACTTTCTTGAAGTGAGCTTGCTTGTGTGCTAGCACCTTGTGTAAGCTCTTTCATAGCTAAAGCCAAAGTTGTAGCCTTTTCTTCAAGCATCTTGGCATCATTTAAATTTGAGTTTAGCATAGTGCAAATTACCTCACCCATATTTGATACTCCAAGTATCATAGCTTTTAGATCGGCTTCTAGCTCTTCATTTATCTCAACCTTTGCTGTAAAGTCGTTTTTAGTATATGAGCTAAGAACATTTGTTATGCCCTTTAAATTTGCTGAGATAGATGTAAAGAATTTATTTAGTAGCTCTTTTAGCTCATTTAGCGATGGGTTGTTTGGAGTTGAGCCTATCTTTGCTCCAAGGTTTCCTTTGATCATTAAATTTGCTACCTTATTTAGCTCATCTATCATAGTGCTATCTTTTTTGATGCCGGCTACAACTTTATCGATGTTTTCATTTATAGCTTTACTCATCTCGCCAAATTCATCATTTGATCTTACCTCTAGCTTGCTTGGTGCTTTTGCTTCGTAAGTTACAAATTTAAATAGATCATCAAGCTTAGACTGGATAGTTTTTATAGGGTTAAGAGACTTTTTAAGTAAGAAATAGACAAATGCTGAGAGGATAACGATAAATAGCACTGCTAGGATTAGCTGGATCTTTAGGAGGGGCATAGTATTTGTGGTAAATACATCTTTTTGCATAGCAGATATAGCTAGCCAGCCACGATCGTTTAGTTCTATAAAGTCAGCATATAAGTCTTCACCTTTTAAATTTTTATATAGTATAAGACCATTCTCGTCAAAATCCTTTGCTTTGTATCGCTCGATTAACTTTTTGGTTAGTTCAGGGGCTGTATTTATTATATTTTTATCAGGGTGGATGATGATCTTACCATCTTTATCTGCAACAAAAGCATAGCTATAATCAGTCTTGCTGATACTCATGATCTCTTTGCTTAGCTCTTCGATACTAACATTTGTAGCTGCAACGCCGGCATCTTTTATAGGAGCAACGAAGCTTATTACCATTTGTTTTAAAGAAGAAGATATATACGGATCAGTAAAGGTAATGCCATTTTTTTCTTTAGCTAGTTTATACCAGTCTCTAGCCCTTGGATCATAGCCATCTTTTGGGGTTTCGTTTTTGCCATTTGAGCGGTACATCGCACCGTCATTATAGCCAGCATAAACAAGTCCAACTTCTTTATTTGACATCGATTTGCCTTGAGCTAAGATAGCGTCGATACCGTTGCGGTTTTCATCTAGCTTAGACAGGATAGAAGACATACTATCCACGATATGAAGATTATTGTTAAAAAATATATCCATTGCATTTTTAACATCTTTTAGAATTTGGCGCTGAGCTTGTGTGACTAGCTCGGTTGTCTTGTTCTGAGCGGTGTAGTAACTAGCAGCTGACATAGCCACAAACGAAATACATAGAGCAACTATTAACATTAGCGCTATTTTATTGGTGATTGACTTCACACGAATTCCTTTACATATGATTTTATGTTGTCTATATCGGCTAGTTTAAAAAGAATTGTATAGCTGTTTAAGAAGTTTTTCTTTAAAAGTAAGAAATTTTGATCTATAAGATAAATTTAAGGTCTATCTTTTATTAAATTTAAAAGATTTTCTCTGATATTTTCGTTAGTTAAATTTGAAATTTCGCTGTAGAAATTCCCCTCTTTATCTAGTAGATAGATAGCGGAGCTGTGAGCGACAGAGTAGCCCATAGCAGAGTTTTTAAGATGCACTTTTTGGTATTTTACGCCGTAGTTTTTCACAACTTTTGGTAGATCATTCATCTTTAGTCCGTCTGCATCTTTGTAGAAATTTTTTGCCATTAGGGTTAAATTTTCAGGCGTGTCACGATCAGGATCAAGAGTGATGAAAAGTAGCTCAAAGTCGTCTCTTTTTAGTTTATTTAGCTCATCGCCCACAAGAGAGAGCGTAGTAGGGCAGACATCGGGGCAGTAAAGATAACCAAAATATATCGCTTTATATTTGCCGTTATAGTTTTTAAGGCTCACTTCGCCATGCTCTGAAAGCGCCTTAAAATCATACTTGTTTGGCTTTATAAAAAGCATCGCAAGACCAGCACATATTAAGATTATTATTAAGCCCCAAAGTGTCTTTTTCATCATTTGCCCTTACATTTTTAGATCGAGATCGACAAAAAAACCAGTATCTTTTTCGCCATCAAGCAGCTTAAACCTATACCTCATAAGATCGACCACGCAAGCACTTAGCACGACTTGTGCTATTAGATTATCGCCTCTTCGATCAAGCCTTGCCTTTATAGAACCCATGTTCATGTTTATGCCATCGATGGCAAGGTTTGGATCTTTTAGCTCTAAATTTTTGCCATTAATGATCTTAAAGCTAAATGGCCTCATCGCAAAGATCGGTCTTGGCGAGATGTCTATCTTTAGCTTAACGCCATTAAATTTCACCTCGCAAGCATCTTTGTTTAGATCGCATTTTAGAGGATCAAGCGATGTATTTACATCGGCAAATTCAGGCGGATCCTCTTTGCTGACCATAAATTTATGACCTATCCAAAAAGCGCCTGCTACGATAAAGATGAGTGAAAAAAGGATTAGAATTTTTTTCATTATTTAAAGTTTTTGGTTACTCCGATATTATCAAGCTTTATGACCTCGCCGTTGCTAAATTTAAGCTCCAGATCAACCTTGTCACCATCTTTTATAGGTCTATTTAGATCCATTAGCATGATGTGAAGACCGCCAGGTGCTAGCTTAGTCTCGCCATTTTTTGGGATAACAGCGTCTTCAACCTGAACCATAGCCATCATGCCATTTTCCATCTTGTGAGTGTGGATTTCAGTGCTTTTGCAAACACTTGAATGAACGCCAACTAGCTTTACATCGGCATTTGAAGCGTTTTTGATATTCATGAAAATAGCGCTGTTGTTTGTGCCAGGCTTTGTGTCTCTTGCTCTGACATTTTCTAGGCTGATGTCAGCTGCCATTAGTGTAGAAGCCGCAAGCAATGCACCAAAAACAAGTTTTTTCATATTTTTTCCTTTATGGTAAATTAATAATGGTTTTCAGATTATACATATAAAGAAACTAAAATTCCCTTTAAAATTTAAAAATTGAAATTTTTTAGGTTATAATTACGCACTAAATTTTACTTTTTGGGACACTTCACTTGAAAAAGATACTATTTTTCTTCATCGCGTTAGCGCCTTGTCTTTTTGCCCAAAATTACGAAGAAATTTACTTAAAAAATGGCCCATCTGCTGTCATAGAAGCCATTGAAAAAAATATTTTAAGTAAGGACTACTGGCTAAACAAGCTCAAAGACAAGGACGTTAGATACGGATATTACGACAACGAGATACTTCTAAGCGTGGTTGATAAGACTGACAAAGAGCTTGAGGTCATCTCTTATAAAGACGGAGTTACAAAAAAACTCTTTAGCTCAAGTGTAATCGTTGGCAAAAATGGCGACAAACTGCTTGAGGGCGACCTAAAAACGCCAGTTGGCGTCTATCAGCTCACACGTAGATTTACGCCAAATGACAGATATCTTGGACCTCTTGCCTTTTCTCTTTCATATCCAAATTTACTTGATAAACTTGCAAAACGTAATGGCAGCGGCATCTGGATACATGGCTATCCGCTCGATGGTCAAAGGACAGATGAGCTAAAGACAAAAGGCTGTGTGGCTATGCAAAATGACATCTTGATGAAATTTGACGAAGTTATAGACCACAAAAAAACGCTCGCATTTATCTATGAGGACAAGCGTCCAGAAGCAAGCGCGAACGACATAGCAGTGATCATCTCTGGAATTCTTAACTGGAAAAAGACTTGGAGTGAGAGTGACATCAATAGCTATTTGAAATTTTATGATAAAGATTTTGAGCGATATGACGGCATGAGCTTAGAAAATTTTAAAAATATGAAACGAGCTATCTTTTCTAAAAAAGAGAAAAAACATATCGCTTTTTCAAATTTTCTCATCACACCTTATCCAAATCTTAAAAACGACAAACTCTTTCGCGTGAGTTTTTATGAGGATTACGCTGCTGATACGCATAAATTTGCAGGTCAAAAGACCCTTTATGTCAAGCTTTATGGCGATGAGATGAAAATTTTTATAGAGGAGTAGAAGTGGAAAAATCTCAAGAAGTAAAAGAGAAGATAGAGAAAATTTTAGAGGCGAGGTCTGCATTTTTTGCTGAGCTAGACCGCCAAGTACCAAAGAAAAATGGCACTGACGTCTTTGACTTTAGCAAGGTTAAAGAGGCTGATCTAAAAGAAATTTACGCTAAATTTTATGCATTTGACTACAACGTAAGAAAGCTCTTGCCTGACGTTTATAAAGCTTATGATGTGAATTTTAATGTCTGAGATACACCTAAACAAAGCAGCTTACATCCACAATCTAACGAAAATTTGTGACAAAGCTGGCGGAAAAGAAAATGTTATCGTAGTGCTAAAAGATAACGCTTATGGGCACGGCGCAAGGCTCATAGCTAGCGAGGCTAAGAAATTTGGCATAAAAAACTGCGCTGTAAAGAGCGAGTGTGAAGCAAATGAGATCGCTGATATCTTTGAAAATATCTTGATCCTCTCGCACATCCCAACAGGCGATGAGAGCGCTAAATTTACCTACGCTATAAACGACATAGACGCACTTTTAAAGATAAAAGAAAATACAAAAATCAACCTCGCCATCGACACTGGCATGCATAGAAATGGGCTTGATATAAGCGAGCTTGATTATGCATTTGAAATTTTAGCCAGAAGAAATTTAGAGCTTCTTGGCGCTTATACGCACTTTCGCGCAAGTGATGAGCTAAATGCTGATTATTTCGTGCAAAGAGAAAATTTTAACGCCGCAAAAGCGAAAATTTTAGCTCTTTGTGATGAGTTTGGTATAAAAAAACCGATCTTTCACTCTCACAACTCAGCCGCCCTTGAAAGAGCGAGCGAGATAAAAGATGATATGGTGCGCGTAGGCATCGCTCAGTACGGATATGCCCAGTTTAATAGCTCTTTAAATTTAAAGCCAGTGCTTTCACTTTGGGCAAAGCGCGTTAGCAGACGCGTTTTAAAAAGTGGTCAAAGCGTGGGATATGGGGCTAAATTTATAGCAAAAGATGATATAAACGTCGCTACTTATGATCTTGGATATGGCGACGGACTGCTAAGATACAATGGACTTGGCGAGCTAAGGCTTGCAAACGGCGAGCTGATACTTGGCAAAATTTCGATGGATAGCTTTAGCTGCAAAGATAGTGGCGAATGGGTCTGTGTCTTTGAGGACGCAAATGTCTGGGCTAACTTTTTTGGCACGATAAACTACGACATCTTGGTCAAACTCTCGCCAAATATCACTAGAAAATTTATATAAAGGTAATATGTGAAAAAGATCGTTTTATTAGCTCTTGCAAGCCTTGCTTTTGGTGTGCAAGAGAGTGAGTTTAAAGTTTATGAGCAGATACTAAATCAGCTTGATACAAAGCAGATCCCAGCCTTTGTCGTCCAAACCGCAAAGCCAAATTTACCAAGCAGGGTCGATGAGATGATCACGCTAAAAGATGTAAGCAGTGACGGACTAAACATACATGGTGAGTTTGTCTTAAATGAGACCAAGACAAAGAAGCTAAAAGGCTATAACAAGGCTCAAATTTTGGCTTTAAAAGATGAATTTTATCAAAACGGAAAAGAGGCGCTTTGCAACTCAGGCATGGCAAGAGCTGCGCTAAATCGCGGCATCACGCTAAGTGGTAGCTATGGCTTTGAGGGCAGGCATCTTTTTGATTTGAAGCTGGATAAGAGTAGTTGCGAGTAGCCCTTTTTGCTCTGGTTTTTTGCTCGCTTGCTCTGGCTCTTACGCCAGATATGGCGGCGAAAAATCACGCAACATACTACAAAAAAAAGCTCCCATTTATCTGCACGCCGACGCTAACGCTTAACGATATCTTAAACGTTGGCGACACGCTCATCTACAGATACGCCGTTAAACACGCAAGAAAGCAAGAGATCAAAAGGCTTGAAGAAAAAGAGCTTTTGGAATTTATCGAGGCTATAAAAAAAGAGAATTTAAGAACCGCTTGCAAGGATAAAGAAATTTTAAATATGCTAAGCATCGGCGTTAGCTTGGATGAAATTTTCTACTCAGAAAACGGCGAACTAATCTTTGAATACACTATAAAAGATGAAGACTGCAAGAGACTTCAGTGAAATTTGGGGTTAAATTCAGTTTTTGGCTTTTAAATTTAGTTTTTAGCCAAACTGTATTTGTAAATTTTAACAAAACCGCATGCGGGGCTTTAGCACTGAGGCATACCACTTCTAACGTCGTCGGGGTTGGGGGATTGTTAAGGGGGAAGAGAGCTTCTTTGCTTCACTAGCTCGCAACTGCAAGCAGACCGTAATTCAAGTCTCCTTGTTTCCCTTTTGGATAAAAATTTACAAATTTAATTGAGTTGCTTTGTAAATTTTAAAATTTAAAAACGAAAAATTTAGCCCAAATTTTACTAAGGGCTAAAATTTTATATACCTCTTTTTATCTCGCGTTCTAGTTTTTGAAGCTCGGCGATCCTGTCGCTGGTGCTTGGGTGCGTTCTAAAAAGCACGCTAAGCTTGCTAGTTAGCGAGCCAAATGGATTTACGATAAACATATGTGCACTTTGCTCGCTTGCGTTTTGCATGACGTAAGAATTTGAGTAGTTTTCAAGCTTTGTTAGCGCGCTGGCTAGCCACTCTGGGTGTCCCGTTAGATAGGCTGCGCCTTTGTCCGCCTTGTACTCGCGCTCCCTTGATATCGCCATTTGGATGATCGTAGCAGCTAGTGGCATCACAACGGCGATGATTAGCATAATCACTGGGTTTGCATTTCTTTGCGAGTTTTGATTTTGACCAGCAATGGTGCCTATCTTGGCAAAATTTGCGACCATCGCAATAGCCCCAGCTAGTATGGCAGCGACTGAGCCAGTTAGGATGTCATAGTGCCTTACGTGGCTTAGCTCGTGAGCTAGCACGCCCTCGATCTCGTTTTCATTTAAAATTTTTAAAAGCCCCTCGGTTACTGCGACGGCTGCGTGGCTTGGGTTGCGGCCTGTGGCAAAGGCATTTGGCACTTCTTCTGGGATGATGTAAATTTTTGGCATCGGCAAATTCGCCTTTTGTGTGAGGCGTGAGACGATCTCGTAAAGGCCGTGAGCGTTGCTCTCATCAACTGGGATGGCATTATATCTTTTTAGAACGAGCTTGTCGCTGAAAAAATAAGAAAAGATATTCATGCCAGCTGCCATCAAAAAGGCGATCATCATGCCTTGCTCGCCGCCCACATAGCCGCCAACAGCGATAAAAACCAGCATTAAAGCAACCATTAAAAAAGCGGTTTTAAAAATTTCCATTTTTTTCCTTATTTTATAGCATTTGGCAAGATCGCTGCGTCGATCTCAAATTTCGCAAGCTCGAAAAGGCTTGCTTCACTCTCTATCAAAACAGCGATAAGTGCGTCAAATAGGTAGTTTTGCGCAACTTTTGCCAGATCTTTAGCTAGCGTAATATCGGCAATAATAAATTTTGCTCCAGCGCCGTTTGCGATGATAGCTTCGTTTATGTCATTTGCGATGATGCTAAAGCTTGCTCCAGCCTCTAGCGCTTTTTTTATCAAATTTCTATCAAATTTAAAGAGATTTTGCCTGCCGTTTGAAATTTCATCTTCGCTTTTGCAAAGAAACAGCGGTTCAAATTTGATCAGTTCATCGCCTAAAATTTTCATCTCTCACCCTTTATGCACTCTTTGCAGATGTATTTTCCGTCCCTTAGCACCATTTGATCGATGTCGCTAAAGACGCCACATTTGCTGCACTCTTCGAAGTTGCTGGTGCTTATCTTGTCGCTTTTTTTTCTATTTTTAAAAAATATGATGTAAATCGCAACCAAAATCGCTACAAAAAGCAAGTATTTCAACGTATCTCTCCTTGATTTTTGAGATTAAAAAATATGTAGTTTCTGTTTTTTTCATTATAAATTTGCGCGTTGATGCCTGAAATTTCCTCCATGACGCTTGAGCCCTTGTAGATGAGAAATTTAGTGCTCTCATCATAAAATCCCTCACAAATTTTTATAAGCTCTTTTGTCTTGCTAAGCGCCCTTGAGGTGATGAGATCAGCTGTAAATTTATCTGCAAGCTCGATCTTTTGGCTATGAACTTCTAAATTTTGCAAGCCAAGCTCGATTTTAGCGTAGCTTAGAAATGATGACTTTTTGGCTATAGGCTCAAAAAGGTGCCACTTAGTGTGTGGCATCGCAAGCGCTAAAAATATCGCTGGAAAGCCAGCTCCGCTACCAACATCGATCGCCGTTTTAGCACTTAGGTCAAAAATTTCAAGCGGCTTTATGCTATCAAGCACCTGCTCGCTTATATCTTTATAGTTGCTTAAGCTATGAACTCGGTTAAATTTGGCAAAAATTTGAGCGTAAGCCTTTACTTTTTCGTTAAATTCAGCTGGCAAGCAGAGTTCATTTTTTTTCACAAGATGTGCCCCATTTGCTCTTTTTTGACCTTTAAGTAGCCTTCGTTAAATTTATTTGGCTTTATAACGATAGGCACGCGTTTTACGATCTTTACTGAGCTTAGTCCGTGAAGTTTTAATGGGTTATTTGTGAGTAAATTTACCTCTTTTATGCCGTAGTGATTTAGGATAAAATCAACCACTTCGTAAGTTCTCTCATCAGCCTTAAAACCTAGCTGGTGATTAGCCTCGATGGTGTCAAAGCCCTTGTCTTGCAGGCTGTAAGCGTTTATCTTGTTTAAAAGGCCGATATTTCTGCCCTCTTGACGCAGGTAGATGACCATGCCGCCATTTTCTTCGATATATTTTAGGCTCGCTTCAAGCTGGTCGCGACAGTCGCACTTTAGGCTTCCGATCGCATCGCCAGTTAGGCATTCGGAGTGAATTCTAAGATTTATCACTTCGCTCAAAGGCTCTTTGTAGATCACGAGGTGCTCTTTTGCCCCTTCTTTGAAGGCTTGAACCTTATAAGTGCCAAATCTTGAGGGTAGATTTGCCGCGTTTGAAATTTCTATTTTCATTTTAAATTTACTCCAACTGTGCTAAACTAGCTAAAAACCACGCATTTTAACAAAGAAAAGGCAAAAATATGTTTAAACGTTTTAGAAGATTAAGAATAAATCCAGCTTTAAGAGACATGGTAAGAGAGACTAGCCTTAGCGTAAATGACTTCGTCTATCCGCTCTTTGTAGTCGAGGGCAAAGGCGTTAAAAACGAGATCGCTTCGATGCCAGGCGTCTATCAAATGAGTATCGATGAGATTTTAAAAGAGTGCGAAGAGATAGTAAATTTAGGCATAAAATCGATCATTTTATTTGGTATACCAAGCCTAAAAGATAGCGTTGGCAGCGACGCACTAAGTAATGACGGCATCATCGCAACGACGCTTCGAGCCATAAAAGATAAATTTCCAAATTTATTTGTCATCACAGACCTTTGCTTTTGTGAATACACAGATCATGGCCACTGCGGCATAATCGACCACGTGCATAACACGATCGACAACGATGCAACGCTTGAAATTTCAGCTAAGCAAGCCTTGATACACGCTCAAAATGGCGCCGACATGATCGCACCAAGCGGTATGATGGACGGTATCATCGCAACACTAAGAGAGGCGCTTGATAGCAATGGCTTTGAGAATTTACCAGTCATGGCGTACTCGACTAAATTTGCTTCAGCTTACTACGGACCATTTCGCGACGTGGCGCAAAGCGCACCAAGCTTTGGCGATAGAAAGAGCTATCAAATGGACAGCGCAAACCGCTTGGAGGCGATCAACGAGAGCTTGCAAGACGAGGCGCAAGGCGCTGATATCTTGATGGTAAAGCCAGCGCTTGCTTATCTTGACATCGTTAGAGAGCTAAGAAATTTGACACTTCTACCACTTTGCGTCTATAACGTAAGTGGCGAGTACGCACTGCTAAAAGCTGGCGCAAAAGCTGGCATCATCGACTACGAGCGCGTCATGATGGAGACATTAATCGGCTTTAAAAGAGCAGGGGCAAATTTGATCATCACCTATCACGCAAAAGAAGCAGCTAAAATTTTAAGGGGCTAAGATGAGGCACTTTTTGACGCTAAATGACTTTAGCAAAGATGAAATCGAGCAGATGATAAATTTAGCCCGCAAGATCAAAAAAGAGGCAAAGACTAGAGAATTTAAGCCATATCTTAAAGACCAAAAGCTTGCGATGATATTTGAAAAAAGTTCAACCAGAACTAGAGTGAGCTTTGATGTGGGTATGCATGAGCTTGGCGGATATGCGCTATTTTTAAGTAAAAATGATATACAAATAGGCCGTGGCGAGCCGATCCGTGACACCGCTAGAGTGATAAGCAGGATGTGTGACATGGCTATGCTAAGGGTCGATAGGCACGAGACACTAGAAGAATTTGCTAAATTTTCAAGCGTGCCAGTGATAAACGGCCTAAGCGATAAATTTCACCCAGTGCAGCTCATGGCAGACTATCTAACTATGCTTGAATTTAGCGCAGGTGAAAAGGTCGCGTACGTAGGGGACGGCAACAACATGACTCACTCGTGGCTCATGCTAGCAAGCAAACTAGGACTTGAGCTAAGAGTAGCCACGCCAAAAGGCTATGAGGCGGACGCTGAAATTTTAAAAATGGCTAATGAAAACGCAAAAATCTCAGGGGCTAAAATTTTTATCACAAACGATATAAAAGAAGCGGTAGATGGTGCCGATGTAGTGACTACGGACACTTGGGTATCGATGGGGCAAGAGGCTGAGAAAGAAAAGAGGTTAAAAGACTTTGCTGGATACTGCGTGGATGAAAATTTGATGAGCTTAGCTAATAAAGGCGCGATATTTTTGCACTGCTTACCAGCTTACAGAGGCTACGAGGTGAGCGAAGCGGTCTTTGAGAGGCACGCGGATGAAATTTTTAGCGAGGCGGAAAATAGACTTCATGCCCAAAAAGGCGTGATGGTCTGGCTAGATGAGAGAAGAAGATGAGTGAAGAGAAAAGTATATATGACGAGATAGATGAGATCGGCACTACACTTGGGCTAAGTAGCCCTGAAAAAACGGTCTTTGAGATAGTTTCAACGAAAAATCCAAACGAGCATATCTTAAATTTAAAAAGTGGCTCTTGGGACTCGAAAGAGCCGTGGTTTGGCATTGATGAAAATCAAAATTTACACACGGTCATTTCAGTACAATCGCTCTCGGCTTTGATAGAAGCCTTAAAAGAGTCGCAAAAAGAGAATTTTGACCTAAGACTTGAAAAGACGATCTGGCAAAATATCCCAGTTGATTTTAGTGATGTTTGGGTGGTTGCGATGGATGAGATCAAAAAGATCGCTCACGATAAAAAGAGCAGGCAGTTTAACATAGATCTTGATAAGCTGGTAAAAAATATCAAAAAAGAGCATCCAAATTTATTTGTAGATATAAAAGAGATGATCCAAATGGCAAGGAGCAGGGCAGATGATTGATTTTAGTGCGTATGTGAAGTATTCAAGGCCAGGGCCAAGATATACGAGCTATCCGACAGCGCCGGAGTTTAGTGATAAATTTAGCTATGAGGCTTATATAAAAGAGCTTGAAAACCGCGACAAAAAAAGGCCGCTTTCGCTTTATTTACACCTGCCATTTTGCAGGAGTGCTTGCTATTTTTGTGGCTGTAACGTCATCTACACGAGCAAAGAGGACCGCAAAGAGAGATATATAAGATATATAGAAAAAGAGCTTGAAATTTTAGCTCGACACCTAGATACAAGCACCGAGGTCTTGCAGATGCACTTTGGCGGTGGCACTCCGACATTTTATAATGCCGAACAACTTGATGAGATCATCAAACTTATCAAGGCTAAATTTAAAAATTTCTCAAAAGAGGCTGAGATAAGCTGCGAGATAGATCCTAGATTTTTGACAAACGAGCAGCTTGATGTGCTCATATCTCACGGCTTTAACCGCATAAGCTACGGCGTGCAAGACTTCGATGAGAAAGTGCAAAAAGAAATTCATAGAATTCAGCCATACGAGGTCACTCAAAATGCTGTAAAAATGGCTAGGGAAAATGGCATAAAATCAATCAATATGGACTTGATCTACGGTCTGCCGTTTCAAAGTCTAGAGAGCTTTAAAAAGACGCTTGAGCTTGCTCTTACTCTTGATCCAGATAGGCTTGCAGTATTTAACTACGCTCACGTGCCATGGATAAAAAAGTCGATGCGTAAATTTGATGAGACGACCCTGCCAAATCCAGAAGTAAAGCTTGAAATTTTAAAATTTACAGCCGAGTTTTTAACTAAAAATGGCTACAAAATGATAGGAATGGATCACTTTGCAAAGCCTAATGATGAGCTTTTTGGCGCTTTGGCAAATGGCACTTTACATAGAAATTTTCAAGGCTATACGACAAAGGGTGGCGCTGATCTTATCGGCATAGGCATCACAAGTATTGGCGAGTGCAAAAGACACTACGCGCAAAATCATAAAGATATGGATGAGTACGAAAAAGCGATCGATAGTGGAAAGTTGCCATACGCAAAGGGAATTTATCTAAGCGATGAAGACTTGCTTAGAAAAAGTGTGATCATGAGTTTGATGAGTAATTTCGGGCTTAATATCAAGGCAGTCGAGGATGAATTTCATATAAATTTCTTTGAACATTTCAAAAATGAGCTTGAAGAGCTAAAGAATTTAAGTGAATTTGTCGATGTTACGACAGATAAAATCAGCGTAAATGAGACAGGAACGCTGATAATACGAAATATTGCAATGTGTTTTGATGAGTATCTTAAGAAAATTCCAGAGAATTTAAGGCGATTTTCTAAGACGATATAAAAATTATTTTTTTGTCATAAGGTATTTAAAATACGTTTAATATTTCTTGGTGTATAATTCGCACTAAAAGTCGAGCCAAAGCTTGACAATAAAAAGGTAAAAGGATCTAGTTATGAAAAAGATGTTAGCAATTAGTGCTTTGGCCGCAGCAACGTTGCTGTCTGCTCAAGATGTCCCTTATAGGATTTTTCTAGCTTCATTCGCTCAAGATGATAGCGCTGCTAGAATCGATAGTGCTGTTAGCAAAGTAAACAGCAAAATATCAGATAGCAGACTAACTACTGGCGTTTATGAAGTTGGTGGAAGAAAGTTTTTATATGTTGATACAACTCCAGTTTCTGAAAATGAAGCTAATGAGTTGTTAGCTAAAGTTCAAAATGAGTCAGGTTATAAAGATGCTTTAATGAGAGCTAAGTCACCTGTCACAAATGCTCAATCAGCTAAAAAATCTAATATAGAGCAAACTATATCAACTGAGCCTAAGGCAGCAGCTACAGCACAAGCTGATGATAGTGTATTGACTTTGGATCAAGTTGTAAAAACTATTTTAAATGAAAACCCAAGTTTAAAAGCTACAGAATTTAACTACTTACAAGTTGGTAAAGATCTAAAAATAGCTAAAAATGCTTACTATCCAACACTCGATGCAGCTGCTAGAGTAGGATATGAGAGAAAGCGTCTTGATGACGGTCTTACAACAAGAAGAGGCGATGGCAGAGTATCTGGCGCATCTTTAACTTTAGTTGAAAACCTTTACAATGGTGGTGCTGATAAAAACAGAATCAACTCTCAAAGCGCAAGACTTGACTCAGCTGCTTACACAGTAGCTCAAGCTGCAGATAGACTAACACTAAGCGCTGCAAATGCTTATTTGCAAGTTCTTCAAACAAAGAGAATTCTTGACATTGAGGAAGAAAATGTAAAAAGCCACGAAGAAATTTATAGCCAGATCAAAGATAGAGCAAGATCAGGTTACGGTGTAGCTTCTGAAGAGAGACAAGCCGGATCACGCTATACTTTGGCTCAATCAAACTATGTAGCTGCTAAAAACAATTACGAGGATGCACTTTCTACATTTGAAAAACTATATGGAAGAAAAGTTGCTGCTAAAAACCTAGTAATGCCTGAGTTTAACCTGCCATTACCAAGCACTAAAGAGGCTGTTTATGACAAAGCTGTTCTTTGCAACCCAACACTTCTAGTTCAAAGATCAAACATCGCTATGGCAGAGTCTGTTGTAAAAGAGAAAAATGCACCATTTTTGCCAAAACTAGATCTTGTTGTATCAGGTGCTTATGATCACTCAAATGTTTTATATGATGATTATGAAGAGCAAACATTTGACGCTCTTTTAAGACTAAACTATAACCTTTATAACAAAGGTAATGATAAGCTAGATAAAGAGAAGAGCCAACTTGCTGTTCAACAAGAGCAACAAACTATGGACAACCTTGTAAGAGAGCTTAAAGAGTCTTTGGAATTTTCATGGCAAAACTATGTTCTTAACCAAGAAAAAATGGGATATCTAAATCAACACGTTGAATATTCAAAAGCTACTCTTGATGCATACCAAGATGAGTTTAGAATTGGTCGCCGCGACCTTATCAACCTACTTGATGCAGAAAACGAATACAACACAGCTTTAAAAGAGATCGCTACAACTGAGACTGCACTATCTTATGCAAAATATAGATTGCTAGATAACATGGGTATGGTTTCAGATAGTTTTGAGCCAGGCTTTGCTAAGAGATATATTCAAGGCGCTTGCAGTATTCAAAACGACTTAAGATAAAAATTTAAAAAGTGATGACCATGAGGGTCAAAGCAAAATTTTGGACGCTTACTTTAAGCGTCCTTTTTTCGTTATTAGCATTAAATGCTGTTGGGGATTTTGTAAAACAAACAACGATAGCAAAGGTGGCTAAAATTTATGGAGAAGATGCAAGAAGAAGGGCATCGGCATTAAATTCTTTAATGACTTCATTGCAAGATGCAACCGAACAAGAGAAATTAATAAAAGTAAATGATTTTTTTAACTCTTTTAGGTGGGTTGATGATATGCAACTTTGGCATAAAAAAGATTACTGGGCTACCAGAATGGAATTTGTAGGAAAAGGCGCTGGTGACTGCGAAGACTACGTTATCGCAAAATATTTTACTCTAAAGCAACTTGGAATTCCAACTCAAAAATTATACTTCACATACGTTAAAGCCTTAAGATACAACCAAGCACATATGGTTTTGGCATATTATGATACACCAAAGTCTATTCCATTAATTTTAGACAACATAAATGGTAAAATAAAAATCGCAACTCAAAGAACAGACCTTGTGCCAGTTTATAGTTTCAACGGCGATTCGCTATACTTGGCAAAACAAGAAGGTCTTGGTCAGGCAATACCAGGTGGAAATAAAAAACAAAATCCTAAGTGGATGGAACTAATAGATAGGATAGGAAAAGAGGATTTATGACGCTATTTAAACAGATTATGATCGCTGTGATAGCTTTTGGCATCGTGATTTTTATGGCTGTTGGCTACTTAAATTTTAAGAGCCTAAATGGATACATCAATGACCAGCTCGGTGAAAACGCAAGACACACAGCAAACTCACTTGGACTTGCTTTAAAGCCGATTGTCGATCCTGAGGATATGTCTTTGGCACAAACGATGATAAATTCTATGTTTGATAGCGGCAGATACAAGCTCATTAAACTTGAAGATGTCGATGGTAAGGTACTTATAGAAAATTCTCAACAAACTATTGTTAAAGATATCCCAGAGTGGTTTTATAAGATTGCTAAATTTGAAGCTCCAGTGGCAACAAGTGAGATCATGACTGGCTGGGCAAAATTTGGTACACTCTATGTTCAAGGTAGCACGGCGCTTGCTTACAATGAGCTTTACTCAAACTCAAAAAATATTTTTAACTTTCTAGCTTTAATGATCATCATCGCTCTTATCGTGGCATTTTTTGCCCTAAAGGCGATATTTAGACCACTTGTTAAGGTTCAAGATCAAGCTGAAGCGATACTTGATAATAAATTTATCATTCAAAAGAGAATTCCATTCACAACTGACCTTAAAAAGATGGTGCTCGCCATGAACTCGATGGTTAGCAAGGTTCAAGACATCTTTGAAAGAGAGGCTGCTACGCTTAGCAAGTATCAAGAGCTTTTATATAAAGACTCTATGAGTGGCACTTACAATAGAAGGTTTTTTCAAACTAAATTTAGCGAGTATCTAGCGAGTGAAGAGTATTCAAGTGGTGTTGCATCGCTTATTAGCTTTAAAGATCTAGCTGGATTAAAAGGCGTTCTTGGCTTTGAAAAATGGCAAAGTGTCATCATAAAAATAGCTCAAATTTTACAAGAAAAATCGGCCGAAAATGACCAAAATGCGATCGTCGCAAGGTTAAATGACAACGATTTTATCGTTATGTCATACGGTAAAAACTCATCAAATTTCTCAGCTCTAAACGATAAGATCATGGCTGAGTTTAAAAAACTCTATGCAAATTTCTCTATAAATGATAGCGAATGCCCAGTTAATACTGCTATTGTCGAGTACTCACCAAGCACTGACATGAGGACATTACTTACATCAGCTGACGTTACTTTAGCTAGTGCAAGACTAGCTGGCTGCTTTACTTGCAAGGAATTTAATGCAAATCAAAACACACTAGTCATTGGTAAAGAGAAATATAAAGAGCTTATCTTTGACTCTATAAAAGAGGATAAATTTAAATTTGCAGCTCAAAAAGTAGTTGGTTTTGACTCAAGCTTTGAGCAGTATGAACTTTATCTAAGGCTAGTTGATAGCGAGGGCAAATGGCGTATGGCATCATACTTTATGCCAATGGTAAATGAGCTAAATTTAGGTGCGATGCTTGATCTTCATATCCTAAATAGAATCGCTAGAATTTTGCCTGAAAATATCTTGCCTCAAGGAAGCTTGGCGATAAATTTAGGAAAAGAGATATTAAGTTCGGATGAAAATTTCTCAAAACTTGAAGCTACGCTTAAGAAAATCGCTCAAATTTCAAAATCTAAAAACTATATAGAAATTCCAAACAAAGACGATATTAGTATCGAAAGTATAGTTAGACTTACTAAAAAATTAAAAGAACTCGGCTTTGGTTTTGGATTTGACCACTTTGATCTTAATGCAAAAGGCATTGAGAAATTAAAAGAATTTAATCCAGACTACGTAAAGATCCAGTCGAGCGTCTTAATCGACTTTTTAAGTGATAAATCAGGGGCAAATACAAAACAATCACTAGATGTTGTTTTAAGCTCAAAAGATATCATTTTGATTGCGATTGGTGTTGAGAGTGAAGAGCAAAAGAGTAAGCTAATTGAACTTGGCATTAAAAATATGCAAGGAATTTATATAGATGAAATCAAAAATATTGGATGATAGATGCATAGCGACAAGATAAAAGACGAACTGCTTCAATGTTTGGTGATCTTTACCAAACTTCACAATAACCCATATAGTGCCGATGCTTTAACTATCGGTCTGCCTGTAAAAGATGGCGAAGAGATCGAGCTTTTTTCACTAAAGAGCTCGAAGTCTTTATTTTCTCGTGCAGCTTCACGTGCTGGCTTTGCATCGACGCTTGTCAGAAAAGATCTTGATCAAATTTCGCCTTTAGTTTTGCCTTGTATCTTGATGCTTAGAGGCAAAAAAGCTTGCATCTTGCAATCTTTCAGCGAAGACAAAAAGATGGCAAACATCATCACGCCTGATCTTTCAACTGGCACTAGTACGATAGAAACAAGTAAGCTAAAAGATGAGTATCTAGGCTATGCTTACTATCTAAAACGTGAATTTGTCCCAGAAGATACAAGCTCGACAAAGCTTATCGACGCTGGTAATGACCACTGGTTTTGGGGCACTTTAAAGCGCTCTAAGAAAATTTACTTTGACGTCGTGATAGCAAGCTTTATCATAAACTTATTTGTCCTTGCAAGCCCGCTCTTTACGATGAACGTCTATGACCGCGTTGTGCCAAATAACGCAGTTGAGACACTTTGGGTTCTAGCGCTTGGCGTGAGCGTCGTTTATGGCATCGATCTATTTTTAAAATTTGTCCGTTCATATTTTCTTGAGATCGCAGGCAAGAAGAGTGATATCATCATGAGCTCGATCCTCTTTGAGCGTGTCATGGATATGAAATTTAGTAATAAGCCAAAGTCGGTTGGTTCATTTGCTAGCAACTTGAAAGAATTTGACACAGTTAGAAATTTCTTCTCATCTGCTTCGCTTGCTGCCATTGTGGATCTGCCATTTGCGTTAATCTTCTTGATAGTTACCTACTTTATAGGAAGCTACCTTGTGCTTGTGCCTATCGTTATTATGATAGCTATTTTGTGCTACACATTTTTTATAAAAGATCCGCTTCAAAACGCGATCAAAAGCACATTTGAGGCTTCAGCTATGAAAAATGGCATTTTGATAGAGAGCCTTAGTAGCTTAGAGACCATTAAAACTCTTGGTGCTAGCGGCCATGTGCAGTGGAACTGGGAAGAGGCGACTGGCGAGATAGCAAACAGAAGTATTAAATCAAAAATAATCACTACTTCAATCACAACTGTCACGTCGTTTTTGGTACAGTTAAATACTATCGCCATCATCGTTCTTGGTGTCTATATGATACAAGATACGCACCTTACTATGGGTGGTTTGATCGCTGCTGTTATGCTTAGTTCTCGTGCGATCGCCCCTATGGGTCAAGTAGCCTCACTAGCTGCAAATTTCGAGCAGACAAAGACAGCTTATCAAAGCCTTAGCAAGATCATGCAGATGCCAGTTGAAAGACCTGAGGGCAAGAAATTTGTTAGAAGAAATTCTTTTGATGGCAAGATAGAGTTTAAAAACGTTAGTTTTACTTATCCAGACACCACAAAAGGCTCACTTGATAGGATAAATTTTGTCATTCAACCAGGTGAGAAAGTAGGCATCATCGGTAGAAATGGCTCTGGTAAGACAACCTTGCAAAAGATAATCCTAGGTCTTTACGCACCGACTGAGGGCTCAGTGCTAATTGATGGTATCGACATAAATCAAATAGACCCAGCTGATCTTAGAAGAAATATCGGCTACGTGCCACAAGATGTTGTGCTATTTAAAGGAACGGTTAGAGAAAATATCGTTCAAAAAGCTCCTTATGTCGATGATATGCAGATCATTAAGGCGGCTAAGGTAAGTGGCGTTGATGAATATGTCAATGCTCACCCACTTGGTTTTGATATGCCTGTCTTTGAAAGAGGCGATGGCATCAGTGGCGGTCAGCGTCAAAGTATAGCCGTGGCTAGGGCATTTTTGCTTGATAGTCCTATCATCTTGCTTGACGAGCCTACAAATTCACTAGACAACACAGTTGAGAGCAAGCTAAAAGCAAATTTAAAGGTAAATACCGTAAATAAAACTATGATTTTAGTAACTCATAGAACATCGATGCTCGATCTTGTTGATAGGCTCATAGTGATGGATAACGGCAAAATTTTACTAGATGGTCCAAGAGACGAAGTTTTAGCTAGACTTAGTGGGAAGTGATTATGCAAGAAGATATAAAAAATCAACAAAATGAAAATTTAAAGCCAGACGAAAAGCCGGTTCAAAAAAGCGACATAAAAGAGCAAGAGAGCGCTGGAGATCAAATTTTAAATAGCGTAGATGGCATCAAGTCAAACATCCAAGCAAAAAACTACGATGCCTATGACTTAAAATTTATGTCAAGCCTCTCAGAAGCGGTTTTGGCAAAGGCTCCATCAACCTCAAAAAAGATACTTTATGCAGTTAGTATAACTGTATTTTGGCTTCTTATCTGGGCTTCATGGGCACAGATAGACGAGATAACAAGAGGTAGTGGCAAGATCATCCCATCAGGCAAAAACCAAGCAATACAAAACCTTGAGGGCGGTATCGTAGATCAAATTTTTGTAAAAGAGGGCGATGAGGTTAAAAAAGATCAAATTCTAATCAGGCTTGATAATAAAAACTTTACAAGTAGCTACGGCGAGTCAAAGCTAAGACTTGATGAGCTTCAGGCTAAATTTATGAGGCTTGATGCTGAAGCAAATGATAAAGAATTTGACTACAACGAAACAAGAGATGCGAACAATAGCAAAGCTGTAAGATACGAGATAAGCTTGCATAACTCAAACATCGATCACTTAAATGAGCAAATAGGAATTTTGACAGAGCAAATTCACCAGCGCCAAAGTGAGCTAACCGAGCTTAGAAATAAAATTTCTCAAACTCAAAATAGCTATAATCTTGTTTTAAAAGAAAAAGCGATCATGGAGCCTATCTTTAAAAAAGGTCTTGTTAGTGAGGTCGAGTATATCCAGCTTCAAAGACGCGTAAATGACCTAAAGGGCGAGCTTGACGCATCTGTGCTTGCCGTGCCAAGGGTCGAATCAACTATAAAAGAGGCGAAAAATAAGATAGAAGAGGCAAAGCTGGCGTTTAAAAATAATGCAAAAAAAGAGCTAAACGAAGTCTCTGCTGAGATCGCAAGGATAAACGAGTCGCAAATCAGCCTAAGCGACAGGGTAGAAAGAACTTATGTAAGATCTCCGGTAAATGGTATCGTTAGTAAGATGATGGTGCATACAGTTTCTGGCGTCATCAAGCCAGGTGAAAATATCGCAGAGATCGTCCCACTAGAAGATAAACTTATCGCTGAGGTAAAGGTTAAGCCAGCCGATGTTGCGTTCTTAAGACCTGGACTTGATACGATGGTTAAATTTACGGCGTATGATTTTAGTATTTATGGTGGCTTAAAAGGTAAAGTAACGCAGATCAGTGCCGATACCGAGACAAATGAAAAAACAGGCGAGAGCTACTATCTAGTCAGGATAGAAACTGAGAAAAACTATCTTGGTAGTGAAGAGAAGCCACTTAGGATCAAGGTT
Organism: Campylobacter concisus; assembly: GCF_902460595.1. Lineage (GTDB taxonomy): Bacteria > Campylobacterota > Campylobacteria > Campylobacterales > Campylobacteraceae > Campylobacter_A > Campylobacter_A concisus_BL. The sequence continues at coordinate 547,420 of NZ_CABPVA010000001.1, read as the reverse complement.
GGTATGATAGTTTCAGCTGATATCATCACTGGTAAAAAGACGATACTTGACTATCTGCTAAAACCTATCTTAAAAGCAAAACAAAACGCTTTAACGGAGCGATAATGCAAAAGTCAGCTAGCTTTGAGCGAAATTTTAGCGAATATCAAATTTCAAGAGCGAAGTTGGCTGATGAATTTGTCATTTTAAATGATGGCAAAATATGCGATCTAATCGGAAGAGGGATCGTTAAATTTCTCTTTAAAGACTGTGAAAAAAGCTTTGATGAGATGATAAATTTAAAAAGAGAAAATTGCATAAATTTATCTGGCGTAGAGATTAAAGATGAGCTTATAAAGAGCATCAAGATATCTATTAGCGGCTACGATGAAAGTAGCGATAGCTTGGACTTTGATCTAAATTTACTATCTCTTAGTGTGCCATATAGATATGCCATATCAAATGGTTGTTTTGAGATGAGTATCTTTTTAAAAGAAGGCAAAGAAGTGGTTGAGAAATTCTTATCCACTTTCAGTTATAAATTTGAGGCAAATAGTGGCAAGGAGCGCTACTTGATCGTTTTCGTAAATGAGTCAAAAATTTACGAGCAAACCTATATGTGATATAAGGAAATATGGTTATGAATGTGGTTTTTTTTACTCAAAATGGTTCGCTTAATAATCTTTGGCGAGGGTATTTTTCAGATGAAGATGTGAAATTTACTCACAATAAAAAAGATTTTTTTGCAAATTTAAACGACGAGGTTGATATCGTCGGTATCGATACAAACGCTTTTAAAGATAGCCTTGATGAAAATATTAAAACCATTCATGAAAGTTTTCCAAATATAAAATGTCTAATCCTTGCAAACGAACCAAAATTTAGTGAAGGCAAACATCTGCTAGCTCTTGGCGCCAAAGGATATGCAAACTCACACATGAGAAAAACGCACTTTGAAGATGCCTTTGAGACGATTTTAAATGGCAAAGTTTGGCTTTATCCTGAGTTTATCCAAGCGATGATCGGAGAGCTAACTGGCTCATATATAAATAATGAAAGTGAGACTTTAGAGAAAAAGTCTGATCTAAGCGAGCTTAGCTCACGCGAAAAAGAGATCGCAAACTTAATCTATCAAGGTCTAACAAACAATGAAATTTCAGAGCAAACAGGCATTACTTTAAGGACAGTAAAGGCGCACACCACGTCGATTTATAGCAAACTAAATGTGAAAGATAGAATAGGTCTTGTACTTTTGATGAAGCAGCTGCATGCGTAAAATTTTGCTTCTTTTCTTTTTTGTCTCTTCACTTTTTGCAAATAATTTTGAAATTTCTCCAAAAAATATATCTCAATGTAAAAATCAAATTTGCAAAAATATCCTAAACCACTATGCAAATTTTATGAAAAAAATAGAACACGAAAGCTTTATAAGAAAGCTAGAACTCATAAATTCATACTTAAATTCCTTAATGCCAAGATATGATGATTTTTACAATACAAATGTCGATGTGTGGAGCACTAGGAGCGAGTTTTTAAGGCGAGGTGGTGGAGACTGCGAGGAGTACGCGATATCAAAGCGTGATAGCCTAAAAGATCTTGGTGTAGATAATCAAAAATGTCTTCTAGTCGTTCAGGAAAAAAATACAAAAAAATATCATATGGTGCTAGCTGTTTGGGAAAATTTACACAAAGAGCCTTTGATACTTGATAATCTAAGCTTTAGAGTTTTGCCACTTTCGAAGCGTTATGACCTTGTGCCAGAGTATTGCTTGATGGATGGAAAATATTTTAAGATAAAAAAAGATGGCATAAATTTAGAGCCTGTAAATATAAGAATGCAAACTTACGAAAATTTGATAAAAAAGGAAAAAGAAGAGAAATTTTGGAAGAATTAATCTTCCAAGTCAATGTCTATTTTTTCAACATTTGTTGTAATATCTTTAGTATTTTTCTCAATGTTATGTTTATTTTTCTCGATTAACGATCTGTTTTGACCTATAAGGTCTCTATTTTCTTTGATACCATCACTGTTTTGCTCAATCATTTTGCTTAGCGTTGCTATCTTTTTTTCATAGCGGATCATTAAGAAATAGATCACGTAAATTAGCAGTAAAATTACCGCCCAAGGTAAAAATTGCATATTAAATC
>NZ_CABPVA010000001.1:498331-545201 GCF_902460595.1 Campylobacter concisus | reverse complement strand
TTATAATTTTTTCGTAATTATAGAAATTTTAGCTTTTAAAAAAAATAAAACTATGAAAATATGAAATTTTATATATGTAAAATTTTCTTTGATTTTTGGTAAAAGTGGCTTAGATTAGTGGGCTATTTTTGAAATTTCCTATAAAATTTATAGATTTTTGATTGCAAAAAAATTAGATAAAATATTTTTCAAAATCTCCTTGACTTTTATTTTATTTTGGGCTATAATTGCCACTTCACAAAACAGGTGCTGGTGTAGCTCAGTTGGTAGAGCTACTGCCTTGTAAGCAGTGGGTCGGCGGTTCAAGTCCGTTCACCAGCTCCATTTTGTAACAGTGTTTGACCAGAAAATACCAAAATAACTTATTAATGTTTAAGGTGAGATACTCAAGCGGCCAACGAGGGCAGACTGTAAATCTGCTGACTATGTCTTCCGTGGTTCGAATCCACGTCTCACCACCATTGTTATGCGGGAGTAGCTCAGTTGGCTAGAGCATCAGCCTTCCAAGCTGAGGGTCGCGGGTTCGAGCCCCGTTTCCCGCTCCAAAATTTGGGAAAGTAAACTGGGAGCTGTATCTAGATTTTACTAAACACAGTTATTCCATCTTTATTTTCATGAATTTTAGTTGTTTGTATGTTGATTAAAATCATCTCAGCCAAGCGTTTTTCGCTCATATGGCTCAGAGGTAGAGCACTTCCTTGGTAAGGAAGAGGTCGCGGGTTCAAGTCCCGCTATGAGCTCCACTGGTTTATATGATTTTATATTACTATACGAATTCGAATTAGATAAAGACACATATCATAACGGAGGAAAAGATGGCTAAAGAAAAATTTTCACGCAACAAGCCACACGTAAACATAGGCACTATCGGTCACGTTGACCATGGTAAAACTACTTTAACAGCTGCAATATCTGCTGTTCTTTCACGCAAAGGTCTTGCTGAGCTAAAAGATTATGATAATATTGATAATGCTCCAGAAGAGAAAGAGCGTGGTATTACAATTGCTACTTCGCACATTGAGTATGAGACAGAGAAACGTCACTATGCTCACGTTGACTGCCCAGGTCACGCCGACTATGTAAAAAATATGATTACAGGTGCTGCTCAAATGGACGGCGCTATTCTTGTTGTTTCTGCAGCAGACGGCCCAATGCCACAAACTAGAGAGCACATCTTGCTATCTCGCCAAGTTGGTGTTCCTTACATTGTTGTTTTCATGAACAAAGCAGATATGGTTGATGACGCTGAGTTACTTGAACTAGTTGAAATGGAAATTCGCGAACTACTTAACGAGTATAACTTCCCAGGTGATGATACTCCGATAGTTTCTGGTTCAGCACTTAAAGCTCTTGAAGAGGCAAAAGCTGGACAAGATGGTGAATGGTCAGCAAAAATTATGGAACTAATGGATGCAGTTGATAGCTATATCCCAACTCCAGTTCGTGCTACAGATAAAGATCTTCTTATGCCAATCGAAGACGTTTTCTCAATCTCAGGTCGTGGTACAGTTGTAACAGGTAGAATCGAGAAAGGTGTTGTTAAAGTTGGTGACACTATAGAAATCGTTGGTATCAAACCTACACAAACAACAACAGTTACTGGTGTTGAGATGTTTAGAAAAGAGATGGATCAAGGTGAAGCTGGCGATAACGTTGGTGTTCTTCTTCGTGGTACTAAAAAAGAAGACGTTGAACGTGGTATGGTTCTTTGCAAACCTAAATCAATTACTCCTCATACAAAATTTGAGGGCGAGGTTTATATCCTAACTAAAGAAGAGGGTGGTCGCCATACTCCTTTCTTTAACAACTATAGACCACAATTCTACGTAAGAACAACTGACGTTACTGGTTCTATTACATTACCAGAAGGCACAGAGATGGTTATGCCAGGTGATAACGTAAGAATTTCTGTTGAGCTTATAGCTCCAGTTGCACTTGAAGAAGGTACTCGTTTTGCTATCCGTGAAGGTGGTAGAACTGTTGGTTCAGGTGTTGTTTCAAAAATACTTGGTTAATTTATAAAATTATGCCAAAGGGGAAACCCTTTGGCTTTCTATAAGGAATATATATGAGAATTAAAATCGGTTTAAAATGCTCTGAGTGTGGTGATATTAATTATACTACTACAAAAAACAGTAAAACCACTACAGATAAGGTTGAGCTCAAAAAATATTGCCCAAGATTAAAAAAACATACTGTTCATAAAGAAGTTAAGCTAAAAAGTTAATTAAGAATAAGTAGCTATTAGGGCAATAGCTCCAACGGTAGAGCGCTGGATTCCAAATCCAATGGTTGGGGGTTCGAATCCCTCTTGCCCTGCCACAATTAAGGTTAAGATTATGGAAAAATTTATAAATTATATAAAGCTATCTAAATTGGAAATAATGAAGGTTATCTTTCCTACTAAAGAACAAATTAGAAATGCTTTTATTGCAGTTTTTATCGTGGTCGCTGTTGTTTCACTTTTTTTAGCTCTTGTTGATGTTATTATGTCCTTTGTTCTTTCTAAAGTTATATAGAATGAGGAAAAAATAATGTCACATAAATGGTATGCTATACAAACTTACGCTGGTAGCGAAATGGCAGTAAAAAGAGGAATTGAAAATTTAGTTAGAGATTACGGTATTGAAGATCAACTAAAAGAAGTTATCGTTCCTACAGAAGACGTAATAGAGATAAAAAACGGTAAGCAAAAAATTAATGAAAGAACTCTTTATCCTGGATATGCTTTTGCATGTTTAGATCTTGATACGGCTCTTTGGCATAAGATTCAGTCTTTGCCAAAGGTTGGGCGTTTTATTGGTGAGGCTAAAAAGCCTACGCCACTGACTGAAAAAGATATAAATACTATCTTGGAGAAAGTTCAAAAAAGAGCGGCACCAAAACCTAAAATATTTTTTGAGGATGGTGAAAGCGTTCGCATAACAGAAGGTCCTTTTGCTAACTTTACAGGTATCGTTGAAGAATATGACATGATACACGGCAAGCTTAGACTCAATGTTTCTATTTTTGGTAGAAGTACCCCTGTTGATATTTTGTATTCACAAGTTGAGAAGATAATTTAAGGAGCAAGAAATGGCTAAAAAAGTTATAGGTGAAATAAAATTACAAATTGCCGCAACAAAAGCAAATCCTAGCCCTCCAGTTGGTCCAGCATTAGGACAAAAGGGCGTTAACATTATGGAATTTTGTAAAGCCTTTAATGAAAAAACAAAAGATATGGTTGGATTTAATATCCCAGTTGTTATTACTGTTTATGCTGATAAAAGTTTTACATTTATCACAAAGCAACCACCTGCTACGGACCTTATTAAAAAGGCTGCAGGTATAACAAAGGGAACAGATAATCCTTTAAAAAATAAAGTAGGTAAATTGACAAAAGCTCAAGTTTTAGAAATTGTTGAGAAAAAACTTGTTGATTTAAATACAAATGATAAAGAGCAAGCAGCTAAGATTATCGCTGGTTCAGCTCGTTCAATGGGTGTCGAAGTAATAGACTAAAACCTTTACCGTCAGGTTGATTTTTAAAAGACGGAAGCAATTTATATGCGGAGAAATTTATGGGAAAAACTAGTAAGAGATTTCAAGAATTGCTCAAAAAAGTAGAGCAAGACAAAATTTATAACCTTAGCGAGGCTATCGATACAGTTAAGACTCTAGCTTCTGCTAAATTTAATGAGACAGTTGAGATTGCGTTAAAATTAAATGTTGATCCAAGACATGCTGATCAAATGGTTCGTGGTTCAGTTGTTTTACCAGCTGGCACAGGTAAAGTTGTAAGAGTTGCTGTTATAGCAAAAGATGCTAAAGCTGATGAGGCAAAAGCTGCTGGTGCTGACATAGTTGGTGCTGATGATCTAGTTGAGGATATCCAAAAAGGTATAATGAACTTTGATGTTCTTATAGCTACTCCAAATTTAATGGGTCTTGTAGGTAAAGTTGGTAGAATTTTAGGACCTAAAGGTTTAATGCCAAATCCAAAAACTGGAACAGTTACAATGGATGTTGCACAAGCTGTTAATAATGCAAAAAGTGGTCAAGTAAATTTCCGTGTTGATAAGCAAGGAAATATACATGCAGGTCTTGGCAAGGTCAATTTTACTAAAGAGCAATTAAATGAAAATATTTCAACATTTATTAAAGCTATTAATAAACATAAACCTGCGACTGCAAAAGGTAGATATGTAAAAAATGCTTCATTGTCTTTAACAATGAGTCCTTCTGTAACTCTTGATACTCAAGAAGTTATGGATTTAAAATAATAATTTAGAGAAATTTATATCTTAGATTGGAGATAGCCGAGGCCATTGGGCTTAATTGATTCGACCCGCTCTGCTTGAAATTACCGGTCGGAAAGGAGAAAAAGTGACACGTAACGAAAAAACTGAAGTTGTTGCAAAATTAGAGAGTGAATTTAAAACTGCTGAAGCTATTGTAGTTTGTGACTATCGTGGTCTTTCAGTTAAAAAACTTGAAGTTTTAAGAAATTCTGCAAAGGAACAAAATGTAAAAGTTCAAGTTATTAAAAATACTCTTGCAAATATTGCTCTTAAAAATTCTGATAAAGTCGGAATGGAACTCAAAGATACAAATATCTATCTTTGGAGCGAAGATCAATTGGCAGTAACTAAAGTAGCCGCAAAATTTGAAGAGTCAAATTCTGATCTTTTCAAAATTAAAACAGCTTATATTGATGGCGAAGTTGCAAGCGTTGATAAAGTTAAAGCTCTATCTAAAATGCCTAGCCGTGATGAGCTTATTGCGATGCTTTTGCAAGTTTGGAATGCGCCAATTCAAAATTTCACAATTGGTTTGAATGCGCTTAAAGAGAAAAAAGAACAATCAGCTTAATTAAATTTAAAAAATAATAAGGATAAAAAATGGCAATTACAAAAGAAGACGTATTAGAGTTTATATCTAATCTTTCTGTACTTGAACTTAGCGAACTTGTAAAAGAGTTTGAAGAGAAATTTGGTGTTAGCGCAGCTCCTGTAATGGTAGCTGGTGGTGCAGTTGCTGCTGGTGGTGCAGCTGCTGCTGAGGAAAAAACAGAATTTAACATCGTTCTTGTTGATTCTGGTGATAAGAAAATCAACGTTATTAAGGTTGTTAGAGCACTTACTGGTCTTGGACTTAAAGAGGCTAAAGACGCAGTTGAAGGAACTCCATCTGTTCTTAAAGAAGGCGTTAGCAAAGACGAAGCTGAAGCAGCTAAAAAAGAGCTTGAAGAGGCTGGTGCTAAGGTTGAACTTAAATAATTTTTTATTATTTAGGCTTAATATTTCAAGAGAGGGCAGAGGCTCTCTCTTTTTTAAATTTTAGATGCCTTGTAAAAGGCTATACTTTTCTTTCAAAATTACCACGAGGTAGATGCAATGTTAAATAGCTTATACTCAGGAAATCGTCTTAGGGTTGACTTCTCTAATGTCGTTAAAGAGATAGATGTTCCGAACCTACTACAACTACAAAAAAAGAGCTTTGATAATTTTTTAAATCTAAATAACAATCAGACAGAAAGCGGTATCGAAAAAGTTTTTAAGTCGATTTTCCCTATACATGATCCGCAAAATCGTTTGACTTTAGAATATGTTAGCTCAGAGATTGGAAAACCAAAATATACAATCAGAGAGTGCATAGAAAGAGGTCTTACATACTCTGTAAATTTAAAAATGAAAATACGCCTTATTGTCCATGAAAAAGATGATAAGACTGGTGATAAAGTTGGCGTTAAAGATATAAAAGAGCAAGAAATTTTTATACGTGAAATTCCGTTGATGACAGATAGAATTTCATTTATTATAAATGGCGTTGAGCGTGTTGTTGTAAACCAACTTCATAGAAGCCCTGGCGTTATCTTTAAACAAGAAGAGAGTGCGACTGTTGCAAATAAACTTATCTATACAGCTCAAATAATCCCAGATCGCGGATCTTGGTTGCACTTTGAATATGATACAAAAGATATTTTATATGTTAGGATAAATAAGCGCAGAAAAGTGCCTGTAACTATCTTGTTTAGGGCATTAGGATATAAAAAACAAGACATTATTAAGCTATTTTATCCGATACAAAATTTGGTTATTAAAAATAATAAATTTTTAACTCTTTTCAATCCAGAGGATTATCTAGGAAGAGTTGAGTATGATATAAAAAATGAAGATGGAGAAGTTCTTCACCAGGCTGGCAAGCGCCTAACAAAGAAAAAAGCTGATAAATTAATCGAAGATGGCGTTAAATTTGTCGAGTATCCGATCGAAGCACTTATAGGTAGATATTTGGCAAACCCTGTGATAAACACAGAAAGCGGCGAAATTTTATATGACACACTATCTGCTCTTGATGAGAATAAACTTGCAAAAATTTTAGCTGAGCATGAAAGTATTGACATTATAAACAACTCTGCAGCTGGTGTTGACGACGCTATAATAAATTCATTTATCGCTGACAATGATATGCTTAAAGTTTTAAAACAAACTGAGGGTGTTGATGATGAAAATGACCTTGCTGCGATTAGAATTTACAAGGTTATGAGACCTGGCGAGCCGGTAGTTAAAGAGGCTGCAAAAAGCTTTGTAAATGATATATTGTTTAACCCTGAAAGATATGACTTAACAAAAGTTGGTCGTATGAAGATGAACCACAAGCTCTCGCTTGATGTGCCAGAGTACGTTACTTTGCTAACTAGCGAAGATATCATCAAAACTGCAAAATATCTTATAAAAGTTAAAAACGGACAGGGCCACATTGACGATCGCGACCACCTTGGCAACCGCCGTATAAGATCGATCGGTGAGCTACTTGCTAGTGAGCTTCACCTTGGTTTTGTTAAGATGCAAAAGGCTATCCGTGATAAATTTACAAGCCTGAGCAACAATACTGACGAGATCATGCCTTATGATCTTATCAATCCAAAAATGATCACAGCAACAATCATGGAATTTTTCACAGGCGGTCAGTTAAGCCAGTTTATGGATCAGACAAACCCACTGAGTGAGGTTACACACAAGCGCCGTCTATCTGCACTGGGCGAGGGTGGCTTGGTAAAAGAGCGTGCTGGATTTGAGGTGCGTGACGTTCACCCGACTCACTACGGTAGAATTTGTCCAGTTGAGACACCGGAAGGTCAAAATATCGGTCTTATAAATACTCTTTCAACTTATGCAAAAGTAAATGACCTTGGCTTTGTTGAGGCGCCTTATAAAAAGGTCGTCGATGGCAAAGTGACTGATGAGATAGTCTATCTAACAGCAACACAAGAAGAGGGTAATGTTATCGCTCCAGCATCAACCAAGCTTGATGAAAATGGACATATTGTTGAGGATTTGATCGAGGTTAGAAAAGAGGGCGAGATGATGCTTGCTCGTAGAGAAGATGTTACCTTGATTGACCTTTGCTCTGGTATGATAGCAGGTGTTGCAGCTTCACTTATCCCTTTCCTAGAGCACGACGACGCTAACCGTGCGCTTATGGGTTCAAACATGCAACGTCAAGCTGTGCCACTACTTCGTTCAACTGCTCCTATCGTTGGAACAGGTATGGAGAGTGTTATCGCAAGAGATGCTTGGGAGAGCGTAAAAGCAAAACGTGGAGGCGTGGTTGAAAAGGTTGATAATAAAAACATCTTTATCCTTGGTGAAGATGAAGCTGGTCCATATATCGATCACTACTCTTTAGAGAAAAATTTAAGAACAAACCAAAATACGACATTTTCACAACACCCTATCGTTAAAAAAGGCGACGAGATCGAGGCTAATCAAATCATAGCTGATGGTCCAAGCATGGAAAAAGGCGAGCTAGCTATCGGTAAAAACGCACTAATTGCGTTTATGCCTTGGAATGGCTACAACTACGAGGATGCGATCGTTATTAGTGAAAAAATGATACGTGAAGACGCCTTTACAAGCGTTCATATCTATGAAAAAGAGATTGAGGCTCGTGAGCTAAAAGACGGTGTTGAAGAGATAACAAAAGATATACCAAATGTCAAAGAAGAGGAGCTTATGCACCTTGATGAAAGTGGTATCGTTAAAATCGGTACAGAGATCAAGCCTGGTATGATCCTTGTTGGTAAAGTATCTCCAAAAGGCGAGGTTAAGCCAACCCCAGAAGAAAGACTTTTGCGTGCGATCTTTGGCGAAAAAGCTGGTCACGTTGTAAATAAATCGCTCTATGCTTCAGCTTCGATGGAAGGCGTGGTTGTTGATGTTAAAATTTTCACCAAAAAAGGCTATGAAAAAGATAGCAGAACAAACAAAGCTTATGAAGAAGAGAAGACACTTTTAGAAAAAGAGCACCACGATAGACTGCTTATGCTAGACCGCGAAGAGATGCTAAAAGTTACAGCACTTCTTTCTAAAAACCCACTAGCGAGTGATCAAGAGGTAAATAAAAAAGAGTATAAAAAAGGCTCAAAGATCAATAAAGCTGACTTTGAGAATATCAATAGATTTACTCTAAATGCTATCGTAAAGAGCTTTTCAAAAGATATCCAAAAGAAATATGATGAGCTAAAAAATTACTTCCAAAATGAGAAGAAAAAGCTCAAAGAAGAGCACGACGCTAAGATAGAAATTTTAGAAAAAGATGACATTTTACCAAGCGGCGTTGTAAAACTTGTAAAAGTTTATATAGCTACAAAACGCAAACTAAAAGTTGGCGATAAAATGGCTGGACGTCACGGCAACAAAGGTATCGTTTCAAATATAGTAAGAGAAGTCGATATGCCTTATCTTCCAAGCGGTCAGATCGTTGATATCGTGCTAAACCCACTAGGCGTTCCAAGCCGTATGAACATCGGTCAAATTTTAGAGAGCCACCTTGGTCTTGTTGGTTACCGTTTAGGCGAGCAGATCAATGAAATTTTTGAGACCAAAAAAGGCGAGTGGATAAAAGAGCTAAGAGCTAAGATGATAGAAATTGCAAGCGTTGCTAAGCTAATGGACGCTAAAAAAGCTCTTGGTAAGATGAGCGATGAGAAGCTTCTTGAGTATGCAAAAGATTGGAGCAATGGCGTAAGATTTGCAACTCCTATTTTTGAAGGCGTTAAAGCTGACGAATTTGCAAAACTATTTGAGATGGCAAAGATAGATAGCGACGGTAAAACTGAGCTATATGACGGACGTACAGGCTCAAAGATAAGAGAACGCGTTAATGTTGGTTGTATGTATATGCTAAAACTTCACCACTTGGTTGATGAAAAAGTTCACGCAAGAAGTACTGGACCATACAGTCTTGTTACGCAACAACCTGTTGGCGGTAAGGCGCTATTTGGTGGTCAAAGGTTTGGTGAGATGGAGGTTTGGGCACTTGAGGCTTATGGTGCTGCTCATACACTAAGAGAGATGCTAACTGTAAAATCAGACGATGTTGAGGGAAGACTTTCTGCTTACAAAGCTTTAACAAGAGGTGAAAACGTTCCTGAGACTGGTATCCCTGAGACGTTCTTTGTTCTAACAAACGAGCTAAAATCACTAGCTCTTGATGTGGAAGTATATGATGAGGATGAGACAAATGAAACTAACTAATTTAAAACCAGTTGAGATAAAAGAAGAGCATAGACCTCGTGATTTTGAAGCTTTTCAACTTCGTTTAGCAAGTCCTGAGAAGATAAAATCTTGGAGTTATGGCGAGGTTAAAAAACCAGAAACTATCAACTACCGCACGCTAAAACCTGAGCGTGACGGTTTGTTTTGTGCCAAAATTTTTGGACCGATCCGCGACTACGAGTGCCTTTGTGGTAAATATAAAAAGATGCGCTACAAAGGTATCAAATGCGAAAAGTGCGGCGTTGAAGTAACAACATCTAAAGTTCGTCGCTCTCGCATGGGTCACATCGAGCTTGTAACTCCAGTGGCTCATATTTGGTATGTAAATTTCTTGCCAAGCCGTATAGGTGCGCTTCTTGGTATCAAGATGAAAGACCTTGAACGCGTACTTTACTATGAGGCATACATTGTTGATAATGCTGGCGAGGCTTATTATGACAATGAAAATTCTAAAAAAGTTGAAAAATATGACGTTTTAAACGAGGAGCAATATCAAAGCCTAGCTTCAAGATATGAAGAGAGTGGCTTTAGTGCTAGAATGGGTGGCGAGGTCATCTATGATATGCTAGCTGAGCTTGATCTAACTCAAATTTTAAATCAGCTACAAGAAGAGATGGAGGCTACAAATTCTGAGGCCAAGAAAAAGACTATCGTAAAACGTCTAAAGGTTATCGAGAGCTTTTTAAATTCAGGCAACCGCCCAGAGTGGATGATGATAACAAATTTACCAGTTCTTCCGCCTGATCTTAGACCACTTGTTAATCTTGATGGCGGTAAATTTGCTGTTTCAGACGTAAATGATCTATATCGCCGTGTAATAAATAGAAATAGCCGTCTAAAACGCCTGCTTGAGCTTGACGCACCTGAGATCATTATAAGAAACGAAAAGAGAATGCTTCAAGAGGCTGTTGATGCGCTATTTGACAATGGCCGTAGAGCAAATGCGGTAAAAGGTGCAAATAAACGCCCACTAAAATCACTAAGTGAGATCATCAAAGGTAAGCAAGGCCGTTTCCGTCAGAATTTGCTAGGTAAGCGTGTTGATTTCTCTGGACGTTCTGTTATCGTCGTTGGTCCAAAGCTAAAGATGGATCAGTGTGGTCTTCCAAAGAAGATGGCTTTAGAGTTATTCAAGCCACATTTGCTTGCTCGCCTTGAAGAAAAAGGCTATGCGACAACTGTTAAGCAAGCTAAAAAGATGATAGAAGATAAGACAAATGAGGTTTGGGAGTGCCTAGAAGAGGTCGTTAAAGACTATCCAGTCATGCTAAACCGTGCTCCGACACTTCACAAGCTCTCTATCCAGGCGTTTCACCCAGTTCTTGTTGAGGGCAAGGCTATCCAGCTTCACCCACTAGTTTGTGCGGCGTTCAACGCTGACTTCGACGGCGACCAAATGGCTGTTCACGTACCACTATCTCAAGAGGCTATCGCTGAGTGTAAAATTTTGATGCTTAGCTCAATGAACATCTTGCTTCCTGCAAGTGGTAAGGCCATCACAGTCCCTTCACAAGATATGGTTTTAGGAATTTATTACCTAAGCCTAGAGAGAAACGATGAAAAAGGTGCAAATAAAATTTTCTCAAGCGTTGATGAAGTAATGATCGCTGAAGAGGCTAACACTCTTGGCCTTCACGCTAAAATCAAAACAATGGTTGATAACAAGATCATCTTTACAACAGCTGGTCGCTTGATCTTAAGAGCGATACTTCCTGATTTTGTCCCTGAAAATATGTGGAATAAGATCATGAAGAAAAAAGACATTGCAAATTTGGTTGATTATGTTTATAGAAATGGCGGCCTTGAAGTAACGGCTGACTTCCTTGATAAGCTTAAAAATTTAGGCTTTAGATATGCTACAAAAGCGGGAATTTCTATCTCTATCGCAGACATCATCGTGCCAGATAGCAAGCAAAAATATATCGATGAAGCTAAGAAAAAAGTTCGTGAAATTCAAAAGCAATATGGCGCTGGTCTTTTAACAGATAGTGAGAGATACAACAAGATCATTGATATTTGGACAGATACAAACAACAGCGTTGCAAGCGAGATGATGAAGCTTATACAAAGCGATAAGGGCGGATTTAACTCAATTTATATGATGGCTGACTCAGGTGCGAGAGGTAGTGCAGCGCAAATTCGCCAGCTAGCTGGTATGCGTGGTCTTATGGCAAAACCAGACGGCTCGATCATCGAAACACCGATCATTTCAAACTTCCGTGAAGGTCTAAACATAATGGAGTACTTCAACTCAACCCACGGAGCTAGAAAGGGTCTTGCAGATACCGCGCTAAAAACTGCCAACGCTGGTTATCTAACAAGAAAGCTAATCGACGTTGCTCAAAACGTTAAAGTTACAATGCACGACTGCGGTACGCACGAGGGTGTTGAGATCACAGATATCACAGAGAGCGGCGAGCTTATAGAAAGCCTTGAAGAGAGAGTATTAGGCCGTGTTTTAGCAGACGATGTGATCGATCCTATAACAAATGAAATTTTATTTAGCGAAGGCACATTGCTTGATGAGGAGAAAGCTAAGGCAATAACAGAAGCTGGCATAAAATCAGTAAGCATTAGAACTCCTATCACGTGCAAGGCACCAAAAGGCGTTTGCGCAAAATGTTATGGCTTAAATTTGGGTGAGGGCAAACTTGTAAAACCAGGCGAGGCTGTCGGTATCATCTCAGCTCAATCAATTGGTGAGCCAGGTACTCAGCTAACGCTAAGAACGTTCCACATCGGTGGTACGGCTTCTACTGAGCAGCAAGACCGCCAAGTCATCGCTCAAAAAGAGGGCTTTATTAGATATTACAACCTTAGCACATACGAGAACAACGGCAAGAAGATCGTTGCAAACAGAAGAAGTGCAGCTGTATTACTTGTTGAGCCAAAGATAAAATCAACAATTGATGGTAAAATCGAGATCGAATATGCCCACGAAGATGTAAATATCGTTATCAAGGGCAAAAAAGAAGAGATCAAATATACCATCAGAAGAAACGACCTTGCTAAGCCAAACGAACTAGCTGGCGTTAGCGGTAAGATCGAAGGCAAGATGTATATCCCTTATACAAATGGCGACAAGGTAAAAGAGAATGAGAGTATCGTTGAGATAATAAAAGAGGGCTGGAACGTTCCAAATCGTATCCCATATGCTAGTGAGCTTAAAATTTCAGACGGCGATCCAGTAACTAGAAAGATCACAGCAGATGCAAATGGTGTGGTTAAATTTTTCATACTAAAAGGTGACTTCCTTGATAGGCTAAAAGATATCAAAAAAGGTCACAAAGTAACTGAAAAAGGCTTCTTTGTTGTCGTTTCTGACAAGGATGGACGTGAGGCAGTTCGCCACTATATCCCAAGAAATTCTATCATCCAAGTATCAGATAATGATGCGGTAGAAAGAGCGACAGTGGTTTCACTACCTGAAAAAGATGACAAACTAATAATCGCTGAGTGGGATCCATACTCAACTCCAACTATCGCAGAAGAGGCTGGTGTGGTTAGCTTTGAAGATGTCGAGCCAGGATATAGTGCGACTGAGCAAGCTGATGAGGCAACTGGTCAAAGACGTCTTGTTATCAACGAATATTTGCCAAGTGGCGTAAAACCAGCGATCATTATCACTACAAAGAGCGGACATTTGATCAAGTACCCACTTGATCCAAAAACTGCGATCTTCGTTTCAAGTGGCGATGAAGTGGCCCAAGCTGACATTTTGGCTAAGACTCCAAAAGCTGTTGCTAAGTCAAAAGATATCACTGGTGGTCTTCCAAGAGTTAGTGAGCTATTTGAGGCAAGACGCCCTAAAAATACAGCTATCGTTGCAGAGATCGACGGCGTTGTTAGATTTGACAAGCCACTTCGCTCAAAAGAGCGCATCATCATCCAAGCAGAAGATGGCACGACAGCTGAGTATTTGATCGAGAAGAGCCGCCAGATCCAAGTAAGAGACGGCGAATTTGTCCATGCTGGTGAGAAACTAACAGACGGACTTATCTCAAGCCATGATATTTTAAGAATTCTAGGTGAAAAGGCGCTTCACTACTATTTGATCAGTGAAATTCAGCAAGTTTATCGCCGCCAGGGTGTTGCGATCGCTGATAAGCATATCGAGATCATCGTCTCTCAAATGCTTCGCCAAGTCAAAATCGTCGATAGTGGAAATACAAATTTCATCGTTGGCGACATGGTTTCAAGAAACAAATTTAAAGAAGAGAACGAGCGCATTATGAAAATGGGTGGCGAGCCAGCTATCGCTGAGCCGATCCTTCTTGGTGTTACAAGAGCGGCTATCGGAAGTGATAGTGTGATATCTGCTGCGTCATTCCAAGAGACAACTAAGGTCTTAACAGAAGCCTCAATCGCTGCTAAATTTGACTATCTTGAAGATCTAAAAGAGAACGTCATCCTTGGACGTATGATCCCAGTTGGTACTGGTTTTTACAAAGACAAAAAGATAAAGATCAAAGAAAACTAATATATTAAGCCCCGCTTTTGGGGCTTAAACCTCTCATAAATTTCCCACTTAAATTTACAAAATTTCAAAATTTACAAGCCATTAATCAATATTAAATAAAATCCCTAACTAAAAATATGTAACGGAGATATTATGAAAAATGTCGATCTTGGACTTTTATTTCTACGCTTAGGCCTTGGAATTTGCCTTTTTATGCACGGCTTTGGCAAAATTTTACATGGAGTTGGCGGCGTAAAGAGCATTTTAGTTGATGCTGGACTACCTAGTTTTCTGGCGTATTTTGCCTATCTTAGCGAGGTTTTAGCCCCTATAATGATCGCTGTTGGCTTTTGCTCAAGGCTTGGCGCGCTCCTAGTGTTTGGCTCTAGTCTTGTCATTTTGTATTCGTATTTTGGCTTATCAAATTTACTTGAGCTAACTAATGTAAATGGCTTTAAAGCAGAGCTTATATATCTTTATATCGCTATGTCACTTTGCATCATCTCGACTGGTAGTGGCAAATACGCTATCAAGCAAGACTGATCTAAATTTAGCACATATCAGATGTGCTAAATTTTCACACGTTTTGTTTAAATTTTAATTTTATTTTATTTTTTTATAACAATTTAAGTTTGTAGCCTTTAAATTCAAAAGTATCTCAAATTTAAAGGACACATGATGAACTCTATAAAAAAAGAGCCTTCGTTTCTGCTAGCCCTTACGCCTATCTTGGTTATGATCGTAGGCCTTGCGCTTGGCGTTGGTTATATGAAGCTAAAGGTTGAGCCGATCATTTTGATAGCAGCCCTAGTGGCTGGTGGCATCGCTTGGAGACTAGGATATAGCTGGAGCGAGCTTCAAGAAGGAGTGATAGAGAAAATTTCAAGCTCACTCCCGGCACTTATGATACTTTGGGCAGTTGGTTTGCTTATTGGCTCATGGGTATTTTCAGGCACTATCCCTATGATCATCTACTACGGCGTGGATCTTATAAGTCCGCAGTATCTAGTCTTAACCGCTTTTGTCATCGCAGCTATCATCTCAACTGTAACTGGCACATCTTGGGGTTCTGCTGGCACAGTCGGTGTCGCCATCATGGGCATAGCTCAAGGTCTTGATGTAAATTTAGCGGCAACTGCTGGCGCGGTAGTTGCAGGAGCATACTTTGGCGACAAGCTCTCTCCGCTTTCAGATACGACAAATCTAGCCCCGATAGCAGCTGGCTCAGAGCTTTATGAGCACATCAGACATATGTTTTATACAACTATCCCAGCAACTATCGTTGCGATAGCGGCTTATCTATTTTTTGGAAGCGAGGCCGCAAGTAGTGGTGCAAATGTTTCAGAGTCGGTTTTGGCGCTTCAAGGTCAGCTTGATAAAATTTTTCACTGGAACATCATCTTACTTTTGCCTGTGCTTTTTGTCTTGGCTGGCTCTGTGCTAAAGTGGCCAACCATCCCAGTAATGATCATTGCATCGCTATTTTCAGTGCTTCTTGGTGTGATCGTTCAAGATTTTAGCTTTAAAAATGGCTTTATCTCAGTGATGACTGGCTTTAACGTCACGATGAGCGGCATTAATATGGAGTTTTCAAAAGATATCACCAAGCTTCTAAATAGAGGTGGCGTGAGCTCGGTAAATTCAACCACCATCCTAGTCATCTGCGCTATGGGCTTTGCTGGTATCATCTCAAAAACTGGCATGCTTACAAAGGTGCTTCACACTATCATGGCAAAGGTCAAATCAACAGCAGGCGTCATTATCTCAACTATCGGCTCATGCTTAACTGTCGCATTTGTCACAGGTAGCTCATATCTTTCTATCCTCATCCCTGGTGAGATGTTTAAAGACTTTTATAAAGAGAAAAATTTAGCAGCCAAAAACCTATCAAGAACACTTGAAGACTCTGGCACCGTTATCGTTCCACTCATCCCTTGGTCAGCAGCAGGCGCATACATGACAGCCACACTTGGCGTGCCAACGGTAGAGTATTTACCTTGGGCGATACTAAACTACATGGGCGTTGTCTTTGCTATCATTTTAGCACTTACTGGCATCGGCATAGCTAAGATAAACAAGGATGCCAAATGATACTTATAAAAAACGCCAAAATTTACTCGCCAAAATTTCTCGGCACAAAAGATATATTTATATGTAATGGTAAGATCGTCTGCATAGCCGAAAATTTAGAGCCAAATTTGCCAAATATAAAGGTGATCGACGCTTCAAATTTAGTAGCCATACCAGGTCTTATTGATAAGCACGTGCATATCACTGGAGGCGGCGGAGAGGGCGGCTTTAAGACTAGGGTGCCTGAGATCATGCTTTCAAATTTAATAGAAGCTGGCATAACGACGGCTGTTGGCCTACTTGGAACTGACAGCACCACAAGAAGCGTTGAAAATTTAGTCGCAAAAGCTCACGCACTAAACGACGAGGGCATCACATGCTACGCTCACACCGGTGCATACAGCTCTAAAACGCCAACTATAACTGGAGAGATCGAAAAAGATATCGTCTTTGTTGGTCCCATAATCGGAACCAAGCTAGCTATAAGCGACCACCGCTCATCAAGCGTGAGTAAAGATGAGCTAGCTCACATAGTCTCGGCTGGCAGAGTCGCTGGTATGATCAGCTCAAAGTCAGGACATACCACGCTTCACATGGGTGATGGCAAGAAGGGTTTAAATTTGATCTACGAAGTGCTAAATGAGTACGACATGCCGATCACGCTATTTCAGCCAACGCACGTAAATAGAAACGAGGAGCTTTTTAAACAAAGCTTTAAATTTATAAAAGACGGCGGCTATATCGACTTTACATGCATGCCAGGTCTTACGCCACTTGAGGCTGTAAAGCGCATCAAAAAAGAAAATTTACCGACAAATAAGATAACCATCAGCTCAGACGGCTTTGGTAGCTACTCTAGCTATGATAGCGACGGAAATTTACTAAAAATAGGTATCGCTAGCGTTAAGAGTCTATATGAAGAGTTTATAAATTTTGTAAAAGATGGCTTTAGTATCGAGGAGGCGTTGCCATATTTCACAACAAACGTGGCAAAAAGCGTGGCCTTGCAAAACAAAAAAGGCGAGATAAAGGAAAATTACGATGCAGATATTTTGCTAATCGATGAGAAATTTGAGATTAAATTTGTCGTTGCAAAGGGTGAAATTTTAAAAGATGACAGTGGTTTTATAAAAAAAGGAACTTATGAATAAGTCTAACTTATTAACCGTTATTTAAGCTTTTTTTAAATAAAATTAGGTCTTTTTAATAAATTTAGTTGAAAGGAATTATTGTGCCAACCATAAATCAATTGGTAAGAAATGAACGCAAGAAAGTGACTGTTAAGTCAAAATCTCCAGCGTTAAAAGAGTGCCCTCAAAGAAGAGGAGTTTGCACTAGGGTTTATACTACAACTCCTAAAAAACCAAACTCAGCTTTGAGGAAAGTTGCCAAAGTTAGGCTTACAAGCGGTTTTGAAGTCATCAGCTATATCGGCGGTGAAGGTCACAACCTACAAGAACACAGTATCGTTTTAGTTCGCGGCGGTAGGGTTAAAGACTTGCCAGGTGTTAAATATCACATCGTTCGTGGCGCACTTGATACTGCTGGTGTTGCAAAAAGAACAGTTTCTCGTTCTAAATATGGTGCAAAACGCCCTAAAGCTGGCGCTGCTGCTCCAAAAAAGTAAAAAATTAGGTTCGCAGACGTTGCTTAAATTTGCAAACGTTTGAGTAAAATTTCATAAAAATTTGAAGGAAAAATCAAAATGAGAAGAAGAAAAGCTCCTGTAAGGGAAGTTTTACCTGATCCGATTTACGGAAATAAAATAATCACTAAATTTATTAATTCTCTTATGTATGATGGCAAAAAAAGCGTCGCTACAGAGATAATGTATGGTGCTATTAAAGCTATCGAAAAGAAAAATGCTGAGGTTAAAGGCATCGACGTTTTTAACGACGCTATCGAAAATGTAAAACCTATTTTAGAAGTTAAATCACGCCGTGTTGGTGGTGCTACTTATCAAGTACCAGTTGAGGTTCGTCCAGCTCGCCAACAAGCTCTTGCTATCCGCTGGCTTATAACTTTTGCTAGAAAAAGAAGCGAAAGAACGATGGTTGATAAACTAGCAAATGAGCTTTTAGATGCGGCAAATTCAAAAGGTGCATCTTTCAAGAAGAAGGAAGATACTTACAAGATGGCAGAGGCTAATAAAGCATTTGCTCACTACCGCTGGTAAGAAAGAATTAGTATGGCAGAGAGAAAAACGCCTTTACATAAGGTAAGAAATATCGGTATTGCGGCTCACATTGATGCTGGAAAAACAACTACCAGCGAGAGAATTTTGTTCTTCACTGGTATGAGCCATAAGATAGGTGAGGTTCATGATGGTGCTGCTACTATGGACTGGATGGAGCAAGAAAAAGAGCGTGGTATTACTATTACATCGGCTGCAACTACAGCGTTTTGGAAGGGCTACCAAGTAAACCTAATCGACACTCCGGGACACGTTGACTTTACTATCGAAGTTGAGCGTTCTATGCGTGTTCTTGACGGTGCTGTTGCGGTATTTTGTTCTGTTGGTGGTGTTCAGCCACAGTCTGAAACTGTTTGGAGACAAGCAAATAAATATCACGTACCAAGAATCGTTTTTGTCAATAAAATGGACAGAATTGGTGCAAATTTCTTTAGAGTTGAAGAGCAGATCAGAGAAAGATTAAAAGCAAATCCAGTGCCTATTCAAATTCCAATCGGTGCGGAGGATAACTTTAAAGGCGTGGTTGATCTTGTAAGAATGAAAGCATACGTTTGGAATGACGAGAAAAAGCCAACTGACTATGTTGAAGAAGAAATTCCGGCTGAAGTTAAAGATAAGGCTGAAGAATACCGTGCAAAACTAATCGAAGCTGTTTCTGAAACAGACGATAGTTTGATGGAGAAATTCTTTGCAGGTGAAGAGCTAACTGAAGAAGAGATCAAAAAAGGTATAAAAGCAGGCTGCTTAAGAATGACTATCACGCCTATGCTTTGCGGAACTGCATTTAAGAACAAAGGCATCCAGCCTCTACTTGATGCTGTTGTTGATTATTTACCAGCTCCAGATGAGATTGCAGCGATAAATGGTGTTTATGAAGATGGCACTGAAGTGACTGTTGAAAGTACAGATGATGGCGAATTTGCCGCTCTTGCGTTTAAGATCATGACTGACCCATTTGTTGGACAGTTAACATTTATCCGTGTTTATAGAGGAAGTCTTGAAAGTGGTAGCTATGCTTATAACACAGTTCAAGACTGCAAAGAGAGAATTGGCCGCTTACTAAAAATGCACTCAAATAAACGTGAAGAGATTACAGAACTTTTCGCTGGCGAAATCGGTGCTGTTGTTGGTCTAAAAAATACTCTAACTGGTGATACTCTTGCAAGTGAAAAAGATAAGGTTATTCTTGAGAGAATGGACTTCCCAGAGCCAGTTATTAGTGTTGCGGTTGAACCAAAAACAAAAGCAGATCAAGAAAAAATGGCGATCGCTCTTCAAAAACTTGCTCAAGAAGATCCAAGCTTTAGAGTTAGTACTGATGAAGAGAGCGGACAAACTATTATTAGCGGTATGGGTGAGCTTCACCTAGAGATCATTGTTGATCGTATGCTTCGTGAATTTAAAGTAGACGCTGAGGTTGGTCAACCACAAGTTGCTTACCGCGAGACTATTCGCAAGGCAGTTGAGCAAGAGTATAAGTACGCTAAACAATCAGGTGGTCGTGGTCAATATGGTCACGTATTCTTACGCATCGAGCCGCTTCCAGCTGCTAGTGGATTTGAATTTGTTAACGACATCAAAGGTGGTGTTGTTCCAAAAGAATATATCCCAGCTGTTGAAAAAGGTTGTAAAGAAGCACTTCAAAGCGGTGTTCTTGCTGGATATCCAGTTGAAGATGTTAAAGTTACACTTTTCGATGGTAGCTACCACGAAGTGGATTCATCTGAGATGGCATTTAAACTTGCTGCTTCAATGGGCTTTAAAGAGGGCGCTAGAAAAGCAGGTGCGGTTATACTTGAACCTATGATGAAAGTTGAAGTTGAGACTCCAGAAGAGTATATGGGTGATGTTATCGGTGACCTTAACAAACGCCGTGGCCAAGTAAATTCAATGGATGATAGAAATGGTGTAAAAATCATTGCAGCTTACTGCCCACTAGCACAAATGTTTGGCTACTCAACAGATCTTCGCTCAATGACTCAAGGTCGTGCGACTTACTCAATGGAATTTGATCACTACGAGGAAGTTCCTAAAAACGTAAGTGAAGAGATTATTAAAAAGAGAAATGGTTAATTAGCCAAATAGGGCAGAGTGATCTGCCCTATAAAATTTAATCACTTGGATAAAAATTTAAACTAACTTGCAAATTTGTCCTCATAGCTCAGCTGGATAGAGCGCAGAATTCCTAATTCTGAGGTCGTGAGTTCGAACCTCGCTGGGGACACCACTCCTATTTTTTAAATACTATGTCGCAACAATCTTTGTGAGAGCGTTTTAACCTTTTATATTAAAAATTTATATTTTTTATAAGTAATTAGCTTTGACATAAAAATAAATTTATTTTTCTTCTTAATTAATTATCTGTATGACTTTATTATTAATAAATTTTATCAACAAAAATTTTATATATTTAATAATCCATGCTAACATTTCAAAAATTTATTTAAGGAGAGTAGATGAAAAAAATTTTACTTTTGGGAGCTGTTTGTTGTATGTTGTCAGCTGATGTTAAAACTGTTAATATAAGCCCAGATGAGATCAAAAAATATGATCAGATTGTCGATATTAGAACTCCATCTGAGTGGCAAGAGACTGGCATCATAGCTGGTGCGAAGACTATCACTTTTGATCCAAGCGACAAGAGTGCATTTTTAGATGAGCTTTCAAAGGCGGTTGATATCAAAAAGCCTATCGCTCTTGTTTGTAGAAGCGGCAGAAGGAGCACAGCAGCAGCTGCTGCGATAGATAGCTCGGATATCAAGATTATAAATTTAGATGGTGGTATGAGTAGTTTGATCGAGCAAGGCTACAAAACTACACCTTATAAAAAATAGACAAATTTCTAAATTCTACATTTGACTACAGGATAAATTTATTTTGTAGTCAAAATTTATACTAAATAATAAATTTTATTATTTGATTAACTACTGATTAACTCTAACTACATATAATTTCATCACATTTAAACAATAAAAAAGGAGACAAAATGTCAAAAGTTATTTTACAGTTAAACACAATTCAGGCTGATGCGAATGCACTTTATATTAAATTTCACGATCTTCACTGGAATGTAAAAGGTATTCAATTTTTTAGCGTCCATGAATACACAGAAAAAGCTTATGAGGATATGAGCGAGATTTTTGATGATGCAGCTGAGAGGGCTCTTATGCTTGGTGGCAGACCTATTGTCAAGGCTGAGGAGCTAGCAAAAGTCGCTCACATCAAGCACGAGCCAAAAGAGAACTACACTCCAACTGAAGTTTTGGATATTGTTTTGGCTGATTACAAGCATCTTTTAGGTGAGTTTAAAAAGCTTGATGAGCTTGCGGAGGGCGACACAACTACTCAGATGTACGCACAAGATCAAATAGCTAAATTTGAAAAAGCCATCTGGATGCTAAACGCAACACTTGGCAAATAATTACAGCGGGAGTTCTCCCGCTTTACTCTAAATAAATTCCATCTTTTGGCGATATAGTTTTTATAAACTTATAGGAGCCAAATATGCAAATCAGTCAAATCGTAAGCTCATACAACACTTCAAGCGCAAAAGAAAATGTAAAATCAGAAATTTCGCTTCATAAAGATGAAAAAGAGGTTTCGAAAAAGCAACCCGAGGTTTCAAATTTAAGTGCGAAAGAGATATCAAATAGCTACTTTTTGCAGTATCAAAAAGATATTACTCAAAATGCTAGTTCAAATTTACTAGCTCAAGGTGGTCTAAGCTTTAGTGTGCCTGAAAATTTATCAGACATTTTAGCTGGACTTGATCTAGCAGGCATCGGCTACAACGGCAAAGCTCTAGGAGAGCTAAGCAGCGATGAGGCGACCGAGCTAGTTAGTGAAAATGGCTTTTTTGGCATCGCAAATACAGCTGATAGGATAGCTGGCTTTGTGCTAAATGGCGCAGGTGATGATGTAGAGAAGCTAAAAGCTGGCAGAGAGGGCGTGGCAAAGGGCTTTGAGGATGCAAAGAAAATTTGGGGCGGAGAGCTACCTGAAATTTCACAAAAGACTATCGAAAAGACCCTTGAGACGCTTGATAAAAAGATCGCTGAGCTTGGCGGTAACGTCTTAAACGTATCAGCCTAAATTTCTTGGGAGCTCTCCCAAGAAATTTATATATTAATGTAAGCACAAACTCAAATTTTAAAACTCACAAATTTTATTTAATCTTAAAAGCTATACTTTGCTCTTTATATTAAGGAGAAAAGATGAAAGCTAAAATTTTACTTCCTCTAGCAGTAGCCACTATGTTTTTGGGATGTTCATTTTTTGATGATAATCCACCAGTCCGCAAGCAACCAAGGCAAGTCACTAAAACCACACCTGCAAAAAGCTCCATTAAAGGCTTCATAAAAGATGTCAGCTATAAAGATTCGAAATACTGCTACGAGATAGTAGCCAGCGATGTGAAAAATCACAAATTAAACAAAGCAAATTTTTGTGCAAACAGATATTATTACGATAAGGGCGATCTTGTCTATGCGACTTTTTACGCAGATAAACTCATAGACATGCTTCTTATAAAAGAGAGCGGCTCTAGAGGCGCATATAATGGCATAAGAAAACCGCAAAATGAAGTAGTCGTAAAAAGAAAAAATATAAAAACGAATATCGAAGTACCAAAAGAGGAGAAAATTTCTTTTTAGATTACCGTTGATTTACTGCTAGCATATATAATTTCATCAGCAATCAAAACTAGAACTCCTTTTAAGGGGCAAAGCAACGGCCCCTTTTTCTTTTTACCCCCCTCCCTTAAAAGTTTCATTTGTAAAAGTTAAATTATCAAAATATACCTCTTTTTGGTCAAAATCGGTAAACGATCGGTAACAAAAGTGCAAAATTTTATGATTTTTTAAGCTTCATCTTAAAATTTATTGATTATAATCGTCGACACAAAAACCTTAAAAGGAGAAAAAATGAAACTAACAAAAATTAGTTTAGCCGCTTTGGTTGCTTTAGGCGCATTCTCAAGTATAGCAAGTGCTACTCCACTTGAAGAAGCTATAAAAAATGTTGATCTTTCTGGTATGGCAAGATACAGATATACTCATGTACATGATTATGACAAAACACAAAAAAATGTTAAAAAATCAAATGAGGCTGGCCATAACTTTAAAATGATCACAAATTTTAAAGCTGCTATCGATGATAACTTCTTTGGCGTTGTTGGTTTAAGATACAATGCTACTGATGGCTCAGGTGATAATGCTGGTGCTGGTACAGATAAAACAGATACAACCACAGGATTTGGTGTTCACCAATTCTATCTTGGTTATAAGATCGGTGGTACTACTATAACAGCTGGTAAACAAACTATTGACTCATACTTTACTGATGACGCAATCGGTACTGGCGTAAGAGTAGTAAATGAAGATATTGAAGGTCTTACTCTAACAGCTTTAGCTTTTGATGCTCTTGAAGGCAATGGCGAGAGCGATGGCAAATTATATGATGCAGCTGTAACTAATAAATTAGATAGATATGATGTTGGTAACTTATATGCAGCTGGTATTGCTGGTTCATATGATCCTATTAACTTCCAACTATGGTATGCAAGCTTAACTAATCTAGCTGATGTTCTTGCAGCTGATGTTTCTGCAAATTTTGCTATCACTAGTGATATTTCTGTAGGTGCAAGACTTAACTATGCAAATAGCACAGCCGATAAAGAAGCAAAAGGACATTTAACATCAGAGAGTGGCGCTAAATACAATGACGGTAACTTCTATGCTGGCGAACTTTCAACTTCACTATTTGGTTTTGATCTAGCTGCTGGTTATATCGGCTGGAAAGCACAAGATAAAGGTGTAACATCTTTTAGCTTTGAAGATCAAGGTGGTCTAATAACTGCTGGTGAAGATGTATTTGACTGGACATACGCAGAGGGTAAAGGTAACTTCTTCTATGCAACAAGTGCATATACATTTGATAAATTCACAGTTGGTTTAGATTATGTTAAAGGTACTCAAAAAACATCAAATGGTGTTGGCAACCCAGATAAAAAAGACAAAGTTGAAGAATTTGTTCCAAGATTTGCTTACCAATACAACAAAAAGCTAACATTTAGCTCATTCTACTCTTTCCAAACTCACAAAAAACCTAATGATGTGAAGGAAAAAGAAGACAAATTTAGATTTGAAGCTAAATACTCATTCTAATTCATAGCTCGTTAATCAACTTATGATATAATCCCGGGTCGGAGCAATCTGATCCGGGATTTTTAAATTTAGAGCAAATTTCAAGGAAACTTATGAAAAATATCAAAATTTCTTTTTTGGCGTGTTTTTTGGTGGCAAATGCCTTTGCAGCTTCTCAGGTTTATTATATAGAAGCTCGTGGTGAGTTTGGTAAAGAGCTTGCCGAGATGGCAAAAAAGCAGGCTAATGACAGAAATGAAAAAGTAAATGTCTATGTCGATGAAGATCCAAGACGCTATAAAGACAATAGAATTTTAAAATTTGGCGTTGATAGAAAAGGTAGATATAGCGTCTCTTTAGGAAAAGAGCTTTATGAGAAACAATGTGCTAGCTGTCATGGCGAAAGCGCGGACAAAAGACCATTTGGTTCAACACCACTTAAAAACATGGATGCTAAAGATATAGAAGATAGCATCATCTCTTATAGAAGCGACTCAAGCTTTGGTGGTAGTGGTAAAAACGTAATGCAAAACCAAGCTAAGATCGTCTCAAACAATGATCTAGGTGCAATACTTGCTTATCTAAAAGGTAAAGACGCACTTGCAGATCAAGATACTAACGAAAATAAACCAGTTTCAACCGAAACAAAGCAGGGCAGTTATTTAAGATAAATTTCACTTCGGTAGCTTTGCCACAATATAAATAAAAGGAAGCAGATGTTAAATCCAAAAACATTATTTTTAAGTATGGGCTCAGCTATCGTTTTGATGATAATCTTTGCCGTAGCTAGTGGAGCCGCCACAATAATAGAGAGCAAAACCAGCACTGAAGCAGCTTGGTACTATGTTTATGGTGCTGGCTGGTTTGCGCTCATTCAACTACTGCTTGGTATAAATTTGGCCTTCAACATCTTTAGATACAATCTAATTGATCCTAAAAAACTCCCATCACTCATCTTTCACTTAGGCTTTATCGTCATCTTAATCGGTGCTGGCATCACAAGATACCTCGGCTTTGAAGCTGATATGCATATACGTGAAAACACCGCTTCAAACGTTGTTAGTACAAAGGTTTCGTATATAAATTTAACAGCGCTTAACGACAAAGGCGAAGAGATCAGCTCGGCTATGCCTTTGGGACTTGCTGATGTGAAGAAGGGCTTTGATCTAAAGCTAAAAACAGCAGATGGTGAGGCTAGTTTAAAATTTAAAGAATTTGTGCCAAATGCAAGTTATAAATTTGTAAATGATGATAGCGGAAAGCCTGTTGTTGAATTTGTAGTATCAAACGAGAGCGAAAGCGAAGAGATATTTTTGCTTGAAGAAGAAGAGGCAAGGGTTGGAAATATCAGCTTTATCTTTAATGCCAAACCAGATGAAAATAAAAAATACGTTCTTTTTAGACTAAATGATGGAAATTACACAGTTACTTCAAATGTCGATCTTTCAAAATTTACTATGGCAGATAGCTCTAAAACTGAGCTAAAAGCTGGTAGCGTGAATGAATTTGGCACAGGCAGCTTATATACTATCTCAAATATAAATTTTGCCCCAAGGCTAGTCTCAGCGCACGCTTCAAGAAAGCTAGTTAGCTCAAAGGATAGCGAGTTTAATGCGTTGATAGCTGAGCTAAACTACAAAGGTGAGAGTAAAGAGATGCATGTATTTTACAACCTAATGGAGCCTTCACGTATCGCCGTGGCTGGACAGAAATTTAACGCCACATGGGGGGCTCAGCAGATAAAACTCCCATTTAGCCTCTACCTAAAGGACTTTGAGTTAAAAAGATATCCTGGCTCAAATTCTCCTATGAGCTACTCAAGTGAGGTTGTGGTAAAAGATGGCACGAATGATCCTGGGTTTGATTATAGAATTTATATGAACCACGTGCTTGATTATGATGGATATAGATTTTTCCAAAGCTCATACGATACTGACGAGAAAGGCACGATCCTCTCTGTCAACAAAGACCCAGGCAAGATCCCGACATATATCGGCTACTTTTTGCTAGGTCTTGGCTTCTTGTTAAATGTCATAAACCCTAACAGCCGCTTTAGAAAGCTAGCAAAACTAATAGATAATGAATCAACAAAAGGCGGTAAAAAAGTTGCTGCGCTCATAGCGGTCTTGCTTTTAGGCTTAAATTTTAGCTCGCTAAAGGCGGAGGACTTCTTGCCGCATATCAGCAAAGAGCATGCAGACAAGCTTGCTAGACTCATCGTGCAAAGTCCAGATGGCAGGATGAAGCCATTTGATACGCTTAGCAAAGAGGTTTTAAACAAAATTCATAGAGGTGAGAGCATAGGTAGCCTAAATTCAAACCAAGCTATGCTTTCTATAATGGTAACGCCTGATTTTTGGCGAAATGAGAAGATCATCGCACTTGGTCAAAGCAAGGAGCTTAAAAAAGAGCTAGGCGTCGATGAGAATGCAAGATACGCAAGCTTTGATGAATTTTTTAAAGCGACAAAAGATGGTGGAAGCGAGTATAAACTAACAAAATTTGCTGAGATAGCAAACCGCAAACACCCAGGCTCACGCAATACTTTTGACAAAGATGTGATAAAGATCGACGAGAGACTAAATGTATTTTATATGATATTTATCGGTGAAATTTTCAAAATTTTCCCAAAACAAGATGATCCGTCAAATTCTTGGTATTCGCCAGCTAGTGCGATGATGTACTTCTCGCCAAAAGAGGCTGAGCTAGTAGTTGGCATGATGAGAGAGTACTTCTCAGCTGTTGATGCAGCCTCAAAGGATAATGACTGGAGTAAGGCGGATGCGGCGCTTGAGAAAATTTCAGCCTATCAGCACAAATACGGCTCTGCCGTCATGCCAAGCGAGAAAAAGATAGACATAGAAATTTTATTTAATAAATTTCAAGTATTTGACCGCTTGACGCCGATATATCTTTTGGCTGGACTTGCTCTTTTGCTATTTGTTTTTGTCAAGATGTTAGCGCCAAAAGTGCAGATAAATGGCATAGTTAAAGCTGTATATATTATAAATTTACTAGCTTTTCTTGCGCACACAGTTGGACTTGGTCTTCGATGGTACATCGCTGAGCACGCCCCTTGGAGTAACGCCTACGAGTCGATGGTCTATATCGCTTGGGCGCTTGGTCTATCTGGCATCATCTTTGCAAAACGCAGTCCGATCGCACTTGCGCTTACATCTATATTGGCTGGTATTACGCTATTTGTCGCACACCTTAGCTGGATGGATCCGCAGATCACGACACTTGTGCCTGTGCTTCAGAGCTACTGGCTAACCATCCACGTCTCTATCATAACTGCAAGTTATGGATTTTTGGGTCTTTGCTCGCTGCTTGGTGGCTTTACTTTGCTGCTTATCATCTTGCAAAATAAGAAAAAGCCAAATGCAGAGATCGCGCGTAATATCACTGAAGCAACGCGTATAAATGAGATGGCAATGATACTTGGTCTTAGCTTGCTCACGCTTGGAAACTTTTTAGGTGGCGTTTGGGCGAATGAGAGCTGGGGTAGATACTGGGGCTGGGATAGCAAGGAGACTTGGGCGCTAGTTTCGATCCTTGTCTATGCAGCAGTACTTCACATGAGATTTATACCAAAGCTTAATAATCAATACGCATTTGCTGTTGCCTCATTTTTTGCTTATTGGTCGATCATAATGACCTATTTTGGGGTAAATTTCTATCTAGCTGGCATGCACTCATACGCAGCTGGAGATCCGCTTCCGGTGCCTGATTTCGTCTGGATAAGCATCGTAGTGATGATAGCGATGAGCGTTCTTGCATTTACAAAACGCTCTCTTTGCACAAGGCTATAGATGTTTGTAAAGGGCTTGATAGTCTTTTTTGTCTTTTTGCTTATAGTGGCCATTTGCGCGCTAATCTATCTTTTGCTAAAAAACAAAGACCATCAAGTCTTAACAAGAGGGCTAGAAGCTGAGGGTGAAGAAGAGATCACGATCGAAAAGCTTGAAGAACTTGCTAGCGATAAAACTCTAAGCAAAAACGAGCTTTTCGAGCTTATACAAATTTTTGGAGAGAAATTTATAATACCAGCGAAAAAAAATCAGGTCGCTCCAAAAGAAGCTAGCAACTACATAAATTTTATAATCCTCATCTGCTCTCACCAAAATGCCGATGCAAAGCTTATTAGCTTTTTAGACAAAGAGGCTAAAAAGAAAAATCCAAGCTATGTTGCAGAGATCGAAGATAGCGAGAGGATAGGCATAGAAAACCGTAAAAATCGCAGGTAAATTTAGCTCTATTTTTTAAATTTAAGAGCACAAAATATCGTTAGCAAAACTCAAATTTACAAAATAAAATAGGAGTGTAGTTTGGACATCAATGATCTCTATGCTAGTTTGGTCTTTGCGCCGATAGTTTTAGCTATTTTGTTGATGATCTTTGCTGGCAGGCGAAATATAAAAGTCTATCTGAGCAAATTTGACCTAGTTGGACTGCATCTGATCTTTCCGCTCGTGATATTTCCCATCTTTGTAGCTATCTTTTGTGCAGTATGTGAGTATTTTGACGTTTCAAACGATGATGGGCTAGCTTATATTTTTTACACTATGCTTTTTATAATAGCCATTTACGCCGTTTTTGGTTTTTACGTTTGCATTAAATATAATCACGGCTTTTTAAACTGCTTTTGGGCGCTTCTTTTAAGATTTAACTTCATGACCCCGCTTGTTTATTTGCTATTTTTAGGTGGCAAAGGACGTGATAAAAATGGCAATGAGATAACCCCTGAAAATGCAAAAAATTTAAGCATTTTTGAAGAGCTTAGGTTTTCACTTTATAATATGATCGTCTTTAGAAAAATTCACGACAAAGATAAATTTGCAGGCAGGGATGAGATAAATTCTAACGATAAAGCTCTCATCTAAAAAGAGGTCTAAAATAAAAAGCATAGAGAGTTAAATTTAAAAAGAGCCAGCAAAACGGCTAGCTCAGCTTACGGCAAAACTACGCCAAATTTCATAGCCACGCCATATATCATCGCGCTAATAATACCAGCGAAAAATCCAGCAACCATATCATCGCCCATTACGCCAAGTCCGCCCTTTACATTGCGGTCGATCCTGCCAATGATCGAAGGTTTTTTGATATCAAGCACTCTAAAAAGCACGAGTGATAGAACTAGCTGTGAGATCGTCGCTCCGCTAATGGCGATAGCGAGCCAAACGCCAGCAACTTCGTCGATCACGATAAAGCTCTCGTCGTGCGAATTTACCTTTTTTTCAAAATCATCAATGACGCTGATGCTCACCAAAAATAGCAAAATGCTAGCTAACAAAAGCGTAGTCGCCGAAAAAAAATATAACACAAAATAAGCCACCACAGCCCCAGCCACCGAGCCCCAAGTGCCAGGCGCCTTTGGTAAAAGTCCAAATCCAAAAAATGTCAAAAATAGTTTTTGCATAAATTTCCTTAAGTGAGTGATGATGTCTGGTAGAGCTTCATGAGCTCCTCGTAAAAGTCGCGATCGGTCTTGTTTTCAAGCAGTCCAGAGTTTACAAAGAGATCGTCGCAGAGCTTTTGTATATCTTTAAAGCGATTTACATAGAGCTTGCTTAAGATGAGCGCTGAAATTTCAGGCCTCACGAGTATAGCTGGTGGCATGATGCCGTTAAATAGCAGCTCTTTGATCACGTCTGGGTGGTATTTGATCTGGTGGTGCTGTCCGTGTGGGCAGCTTTTGGTGCTAACTAGCGTCTTGCACTTGTTGCAATAAACTAGCTCTGGCAGGACGATCACATCTAAATTTAGATCGTTTTTGTAGATGTCAAGTATCGTATGAACTTCGTTGTGGTCAAAAAACATGCCAATGCCAGAGTGATTTTGTCCGATGACTAGCTTGTTTGCGCCAAGCCTTGAAGCCGCGATGCACTCAAGCGTTGGGTTGGCGTGCGAGCTAAAAAGGGTCGTGTTTTTTAGCGCAAAGACAAAGACCTTTTTTGTCGGCAGGTAGTTTTGGTTAAAAAAGTCAAGCACTTGCTTTCTGATCTCATAGTCGATGTGTCTCTCTTCGCGCGTTCTTACCAGAAAAACTACCACAAGATCGGCCTTGTCGATAGTCATCCTAACTAGGCGTTCATGAGCGCGGTTAAATGGATCAGCCGTCAAAAAAACAGCCGTTATCTTTTTGGCGCCACTCTCTTTTATAAACTCATTTAGCGCATCTTTGCTTATTTGCAAGCTCTCATCATATAGCTCGAACTCGCCACTTATGCCGTATTTGCCTAAATTTAGTGACATTTCGCTGTTTGATTCATTTGCTAAAAATATATTTTTAGCTCGCATGCTCTCGTCAAATTTAAAGACCTTTGCCACGTCGATGTGCCCAACGATCTTGCCGTCCATATTTAAATTTACTCTTTGTCCAGCATGCAGCTTGCTAGCGACGCTTTGGTTTTGCTCGCCAAATGGGGCAAAGCCAAAAGAGTAGGGCATCGGCTCGCCGTTAAAGTAGCCCTTTTTTGCCACCTCTTTGATCTGCTCGTCGTCCATCAGGGCGCTAAAATTTGAGAGAATTTTGTTTTTGATAAGCTCTAAGGCGCCATAAACTTCGGTGTTTATAGAAATTTCACTATTTTTTCTTGCTGACGTCATATTTCTTTCTCTTTTCCCAAAGTGATTTTCTAGAAATTCCAAGCTTTTTGCTTAGCTCGGTGTCGGGGAATTTATCTTGATAATTAACGATGATATATTTTATATATTCATCGATCGTGACGATCTCGCCGATATCAAAGTTTTTATCTCGGATGGAGAGTTCAAGCACCTCAAATGGCGCACTTTGCGCAAAATCGCTAGTTTGGATAGCCACTTTTTTCTTTTTGCAAAGCTCTAAAATTTTCTCTTTTTCATCCTCTTTTAGCTCTTCAAGATTTGTGATGTATATTAGCTCGTCGCCACTTTGAGCAAGTGCTTTTTCAAGTTCGCTAAAACAGGCTTTGCCTAAAAACAAAAATGGCAAATTCCCAGCCTTTGCGTAGTTAAAGATAAATTTATCGCTGTAGCCATTTTTGCTTGATTTTAAAAGAAGTGGAAATTTGATCTTTTTGGCTTCAAAACAAGGTATCTCGTAGTCTTTTAGAGCGAAATTTATATAGTTTTCGTAGTTTTTTATCTCGTTTTTAAAGCCTCTAAACTCTTCAAAATGTCTTATCTTTCTAACAAGCTCTTCTATCATAAATGGCTTTTGGATGTAATCCACCGCACCCGCTTGTATCGGCTTTAGCACGGTGTCGCTGTTGATGTAGGCGATGAGTAAGATGATGATAGAGCTTTTAAATTTCTCTATGACTGGGTAGAAGTCCTGCCCTGGGAGTGTGGTAGAAAGTAACACTACGTCAAAATTTTCAAATTTCAAAGCCTCTTTGACGCTCTTTGCGATCTCGCAGTCGTAGCCAAAGTCAGCTAGTTTGCTAGCCATCGAGCCAGCTAGGTAAATTTCGTTTTCTACTATTAAAATTTTCATATTTGTGTCCAGTTGTAAAATTTAAGGCTAGCACTTGCCATGACAGCGATCCCTTCGCATCTGCCGACAAAGCCAAGCCCCTCAGTCGTCGTCGCCTTTACATTTATGCGGCTTTGGCTCAAATTTAGAGCCTGAGCGATGTTTGCCTCCATTTTTGATTTTAGCTTTGAAAGTTTTGGCTTTTGAGCCATTATCGTGATATCAGTGTTTGTTAACACAAAGCCCACGCTTTGCACTCTTTTGTAGGCTTCTTGTAGCAGATAAATGGAGCTAATATCTTTAAATTTAGCGTCCGTATCAGGAAAGAGCTCGCCTATGTCGCCAAGCCCAGCAGCTCCCAAGATGGCGTCAGTTAGCGCATGAAGTGCCACATCGCCGTCGCTGTGCGCCTTTAGCCCAAACTCATAGTCGATCTTTTCGCCACAAAGCACAAGCGGACGGCCCTTTTCAAACTCATGCACGTCAAAGCCGTTACCAACAAAAACCTCGTTTTCTGGTGCTTTTAGGGCTGAAATTTTGGCAAGATCCTCTTTAAAAGTGATCTTTCTAGCCATCTCATCGCCCAAAATGTGCCAAACACTTGCACCTATGGCTCTCATAGCCGAGCTATCATCTGTGTAAATTTCGCCGCTACTAAGAGCCTTTTTAAGAAGTGCTGTGCGCGAGAGCTGCGGTGTTTGGATAAGTTTTACCTTTTTTCTGTCTATTGCATTTTCGCCAAGATAGGCAGTGTCAGCGATCTTTAGCGCAGGCACCACGCAGTCAGCTTGAGCGGCCGCCTCGATGATCTTGTGAAAGAGCTCGCTTGATATGCAAGGACGCGCGATGTCGCTAACTAGGACAAATTCGCTACTTACTAGCTCAAGTGCGTTTTTTAGGCTATCTTGCCTTGTCTCGCCGCCATCAACAAATTTATAATTTGGAGCAAATTTAGACATATATTTGCACTCTTTACTAACGACGATGATCTCTTTAAATGTGTAAAAGTTACTCAAATTTTTAGTGGCAAATAGCCAAAGTGGGTCGCTGCCGATGCGAAGCCATTGTTTCTTTACAGGTAGCTCAAAACGACTGGAATTTCCTGCTCCTAGCATTATAAGTGAGATATCAAGCAAGGTAGCTCCTTTGAAGATTGTTACGGAATTATACATTCTAAAACTTGAAAAAATCTTTTTAAAAAAGAGTAGAAATTTAGATTTATTTAGTTAGTTCAAATATAAAAAGGACTAAAATTAGCTTTTTTATAAATTTAAAAAGGCTACTCATGAGAGAAAAGACGCAGATGTACTATGCTAGGCGTGGTGAGCTCACAAAGCAGATGAGCTATGTGGCAAAGGTCGAGGGGATAGGCGAAAATTTGCTTATAGATGAGGTGGCAAATGGCAGGATCATCATCCCAGCAAATGTAAATCACATAAATTTAAAGCCAATGGGCATAGGCAGAAAGCTAAAGACAAAAATCAATGCAAATATCGGCAACTCAAGCCTAAGTAGTGATATTTGCGCGGAGCTTAGAAAGCTTGAAATTTGCCTAGAATTTGGCGCTGATACGGTTATGGACCTAAGCACGGATGGCGATTTAGACGCCATTAGAAGCGCTATTATAGAGCATTCAAGCGTGCCAGTTGGCACAGTGCCTATGTATGAAATTTTAAAAGAGGCAAAAGAGGTTACAAATATCACAAATGAGCTAATTTTAAGCGTGCTAGAGAAGCAAGCAAGGCAAGGAGTTAGTTACTTTACGATACACGCTGGCTTTTTGCGTGAGTTTTTGCCGCTTGTTAAAAAGCGTAAAATGGGCATAGTTAGCCGCGGTGGCAGCCTGAGCGCTAGCTACATGTCAAAGCTAAATAGGCAAAATCCATTTTATGAAATTTTTGATCAAATTTTAGAAATTTGCGCTAGATACGACGTCTCACTCTCGCTTGGCGACGGACTTCGCCCAGGATGTCTTTTTGATGCAACAGACGAGGCGCAGCTTAGTGAGCTAAAGGTGCTTGGAGAGCTTACACTTCGTGCGTGGCAGAAAGATGTGCAAGTTATGATAGAGGGCCCTGGTCATGTGCCATTAAGTCAAATTGAGTATAATATGAAAATCGAACAAGAGCTCTGTCATGACGCCCCATTTTACGTGCTTGGGCCGCTTGTTAGCGATATCGGCGCGGGGTATGATCATATCACATCAGCGATAGGTGGTACGATGGCGGCATATCACGGCGCTAGCATGCTTTGCTACGTGACGCAAAAAGAGCACCTAGGACTACCAAATGAAAATGACGTAAGAGAGGGCATCGTAGCTCACAAGATAGCAGCTCATGCCGCAGACGTCGCACTTGGTAAGGCTGGAGCTATCGAAAAAGACCATGCGATGAGTGATGCGAGATATGCGTTTGACTGGAATAAGCAGTTTGAGCTTAGCTTTGATCCAAAAAAGGCTAAAGAGCTTCACGATGAGAGCTTGCCAGAAGATGTGTTTAAGAGCGCTCATTTTTGTTCGATGTGCGGACCAAAATTTTGTGCATATAAAATTTCAAAAGATCTAGAAAAAGGAGAAAAATGTTAAATAAAGAAGAGGTCTTAAATAGACTAAAAGGTGTCATATATCCGGGATTTGAGAAGGATATAGTTAGTTTTGGCTTTGTAAAAAACGTAGAAATCGGCGAGAAAATTACAATCGAAGTCGAGATCGTTAGCTCAAGCCCAGAGGTGGCAAATGAGCTAAAAGCGGACATCAAACGTGTCATGGGCTCAAACGAGTACGTGCTAAATTTGATCCAGCCAAAGATGCCTGAGGAGAAAAGTAACACTCAAAGTGGCAAAAATATCGCGCCTCAAGTTAAAAATTTCGTAATGGTAAGCTCTGGCAAAGGCGGGGTTGGCAAATCAACCACAACGCTAAATTTAGCCATTTCAATGGCAAAACTAGGCAAAAAAGTGGGAATTTTAGACGCTGACATCTACGGACCAAATATCCCAAGAATGCTTGGCGAAGTAAATACCCAGCCACAAGTCGTTGGCAACAAGCTAAAACCGATACTTAGCCACGGCGTGGAGATGATGAGTATGGGCGTTTTGATGGAAGAGGGCATGAGCCTTATCTGGCGTGGTTCGATGATCATGAAAGCGATCGAGCAGCTACTAAGAGACGTGCTTTGGAGCGAGCTTGATGTCTTGTTTCTCGATATGCCTCCAGGAACGGGCGACGCGCAACTAACTTTAGCTCAAAGCGTGCCAGTAACGGCAGGTGTATGCGTCACAACGCCACAAGTTGTAGCCCTTGACGATAGCAAACGTGCGCTTGATATGTTTGAGAAGCTTCACATCCCAATCGCTGGCGTCATAGAGAACATGAGTGGCTTTATCTGCCCTGATAATGGCAAAGAGTATGATATCTTTGGCAAAGGCACGACTGAAGAGGTGGCAAAGGCTTACAACACTCAAATTTTAGCCGAAATTCCTATCGAGCCAGCGGTTCGTGTGGGCGGCGATAGCGGCAAGCCGGTTAGCTTTTACGAGCCAAACTCAGTCACTGCAAAACGCTACGAGAGCGCAGCTACAAGACTTTGGGAGATAATAGAAAATATAAATAACGGCGGCGGGGCTGATAACTCAGCGATCCAACCAGTAAATGACGGCAAGAGTGCTTGCTCGAAGTAAATTTGCAAAAGATAAATTTTAGAGCAAATTTTAATTAAATTTGGCTACCAAAATTTAGCTTTGCTTGATGCAGGGTTTAAATTTTGGAGCCAAAATGCACTTCAAATCAAAAATTTAAATTTAACAGGAGAAAAGATGAAAGCGATCGTAACCGTAGTGGGAAAAGATAGAGTTGGCATCGTTGCTGGCGTCTCAGCAAAGCTTAGCGAGTTAGGGCTAAATATAGACGACATAAGTCAGACTATTTTAAGCGACTTTTTCACGATGATGGCGGTGGTTTCAAGCGATGAAAATAAGGACTTTACAGCCTTAAGAGCGGAGCTAGATAAGCTTGGAGAGAGCCTAAAAGTAAAGATAAATATCCAAAGCTCAGCCATTTTTGATGCGATGCACAAAATTTAAGGACAAAATATGGATATCAAAAACGTAACCGAAACTATCTCGATGATCGAGGAGCAAAATTTTGACATCAGAACGATCACGATGGGCATTAGTTTGCTTGACTGCATCGACCCTGACATGGGCAAAGCCTGCGACAAAATTTACGCAAAAATCACCACTAAAGCCAAAGACCTAGTTAGAGTGGGTAACGAAATTTCTGCTGAGCTAGGCATACCAATCGTCAATAAAAGAGTGAGCGTGACGCCTATCTCGATAATCGGCGCCGCAACCAACGCGAGTGACTACGTAATGATCGCAAAGACGCTTGATAGGGCGGCTATTGAAGTTGGTATTGATTTTATAGGTGGTTTTTCGGCTCTAGTGCAAAAGGGCTATCAAAAGGGTGATGAAATTTTGATAAATTCTATCCCGCAAGCACTCGCTCAAACCGCAAAAGTGTGCTCAAGCGTCAATGTCGGCTCAACAAAAAGTGGCATAAATATGAGCGCGGTGCGTGACATGGGGCGCATCATAAAAGAGACGGCGGCGGCATCAGAGATGGGCTGTGCGAAGCTTGTAGTTTTTGCAAACGCAGTCGAGGACAATCCTTTTATGGCTGGTGCATTTCACGGCGTGGGCGAGGCTGATGTGGTGATAAATGTCGGCGTTTCAGGCCCAGGCGTCGTCAAAAGAGCCCTTGAAAAGGTGCGTGGCGAGAGCTTTGATGTGGTGGCTGAGACCGTTAAAAAAACGGCATTTAAGATCACTCGTATCGGCCAGCTCGTTGGTCAAATGGCGAGCGAGCGCCTTGGGGTTAAATTTGGTATCGTAGATCTCTCTCTTGCTCCAACGCCTGCCGTGGGCGACTCTGTGGCTCGCGTGCTTGAGGAGATGGGGCTTGAGGCTGTTGGCACGCACGGCACGACTGCGGCACTTGCTTTGTTAAATGACGCGGTTAAAAAAGGTGGCGTCATGGCGTGTAACCAAGTGGGCGGCTTAAGCGGTGCATTTATCCCAGTATCAGAAGATGAGGGCATGATAGCTGCGGTGCGCGCAGGATCACTAAATTTAGAAAAGCTTGAAGCGATGACAGCGATATGCTCAGTTGGGCTTGATATGATCGCCATACCTGCGGACACGCCAAGCGAGAGTATAGCTGCGATGATCGCTGATGAGGCGGCTATCGGTGTGATAAATCAAAAAACAACTGCCGTTCGTATCATACCTCTTGGACGTGAGGGCGATATGATCGAGTTTGGCGGCCTTTTAGGAAGAGCGCCTGTGATGAAGATAAACAAAGCCTCAAGTGCTGACTTCATCGCTCGTGGCGGACAAATTCCAGCACCTATTCATAGTTTTAAAAACTAATTCAAAGTCCGCTTTAAATTTGCGGACTTTTTCTTAAATTTACC
Source organism: Campylobacter concisus (assembly GCF_902460595.1). Taxonomy (GTDB): domain Bacteria; phylum Campylobacterota; class Campylobacteria; order Campylobacterales; family Campylobacteraceae; genus Campylobacter_A; species Campylobacter_A concisus_BL. The sequence continues at coordinate 507,866 of NZ_CABPVA010000001.1, read as the reverse complement.
CAAACTTTTCAACTGCTTTTAGTTAAAATAATAAAAATTTTAAACCAAGGAGCTAAAATGAAAATTTTATCACTGCTTACGGCGCTACTTTTTGGAGCGGTATGTGGCTTTGCAAACGATGGCAAAGTAAGAAGTATCGACATCTACGTCACACCTTACTACTCAGCAAATGCTGGTAAGGTGGAGTATGTCAAGGTCTATGACAAGATAGATGAGCTTTTAAAAAGTGGCAAAGAAGAGGACTTTAAAAAGGCTGAAAAGATCGTGCAAGATGCCCCGCAAATGGTCTCTCCGATAACTCTTTTTGTCCTTTCAGCTCGCGCTTATGATCTTGGACTTCGCGATGATGCGGTATTTTGGTTTTATGCGGCAAAAAACCGTGCGATCTTGCTAAGAGGCGTTATAGACATGGAGGGCGAGAAATTTACTGACGTGGTGGCTGCGATAGGGGCGTTTATGAAGCTTGTTGGCGACGTGGTCAATCCTTATGCATTTTGCGATATCAAAAAGCAACAAGAGATCGCTGATAAAGCGCTTGAATGGACTAAGAAAAATGCCTATGAAGCGATGTTTTCGCCAGAATTTAGCTCGCCTCACGAAGATAGAAAAGCAGCCCTTGCAAAAGGCATAGAAAAGCTAGAAGCGCGCAATAAAAAAGAGAAAGATTATTTTTTAGACAAAGACAATCTTGCTAACTTTAAAGCTATGCGCAAGCAAAATGGCACTGATGAGAAATTTTGCTTCTAAATAGCGTGAAAAAATGAAAATTTGCTTGTAAATTTAGCTTTTGCTTTATGCTAAAGGGCAAATTTACAAGCTATCTCTATTTTAAATCACGATAATTTTACTTAAATTTGGCTCTTTTTCATAAGAGTAGCAAAACCACAAAAATGAGAATAAAAAATGACTTTGAAATTTGGCGAACTTGAAAAAGTTGCAACAGATGATGGCTTTATCTGGTATGCGGAGACTGGACTAAAAAGTGAAATTTTTGGGCAGGTGCCATTTTGCCTTGTTAACACAGATGGGGCAGACGTGGATGATGAGACTACTTTGCTAGCAGAGCGAATTGCCCAAGATATTGACCGATACATAAAAGAGGCGCTTGGTTTTTTAAAAGATGAGCTTAGGCGAGGGTACTCTTTGAATAAGGACGAGATTAAATTGCTTGACGTGCCAGTTTGCAAACTGCCATTTAGCTCGCCGCAATGCACTTTTTATGCGCACGATAAGCAGTGGCTGATGAGATTTGCAGAGGGCGCGCTTGATATCTGCGAGCCTTATGGTATAGGGGTGATCTTTGAAGGTGAAAAGCCACTTCGTTTAGAAAATTTAGAGCTTAGCGATGAGTACTAAGTGCTTAAATTTGAGGGCAGCTTAAATTTACATAGTAAGAGCTATATAAATTTGAAATTTATAAGCCTTTTGACTGTGAGTTTAGAGGTGCTGGGGGATTTTTTAAGTCTAGCGCCCAAAGTCGCTTGGATTTTAGTTTTTACCAACTTTTAAACGTCCAAAATCATAAAATTTTTAGCCATTTTTGGCTAGACTAAAAAAAAATTTAAAGGAGAATAGATGTCTAAAGAGTTTAAAGACGCAAACGAATTTAAGGAATTTTTTGAAGAATTTAGAAAAAAAGATGGCTACAAAGATCCAGTTGCTTTTGGCATCGCAAGAGTCGATCGCGGACAAAAAAATAGCGACAAAATTTTGCAGGCAAGCTTTGCCGTTGTAAATTATAAAGAGAGCTTTTTAAGCGCAGCTGCTTTTATCTATGCTTTGCAAAAGTGTGATGTTGAGGTTGATTTTGGTGCATCCGAGTTCGTGACTGATCTCACGCCAAAGGTAGTAAAAAAGGCTAGCAAGCTCTTTAGTGTCTTTGAAAAAGATATAAAATCGCATAAAAATGTGGAGAATTTACACGCTGTGAAGATGGCATTTGATGACGATCTTGAGCTAAATGAGAATAAATTTAAGCTTGTATTTTTATTTGATGACGCAAAGCCACTTAGTGTGGAGGCCGTCTATCTCAAGCTCTACTTGATCTCGCTTGGCAAGGTCACACCTAGGACGATCGTGCTTGATGGAGCCTTTGGAGTGTTACCAAATGTCGCATGGACTAGCCAAAACATCCCGATCGAGCTTGAGTGGCTAAGAGAAAATGAAATTTCTCTAAAGATGTTTGGCGAGTATCCAGCGATCGTGAGCGTGGATAAATTCCCAAGATTTCTAAGTCACATCATCCCAGCTGATAACACGAGAATTTTAGACGCTGCCAAGGTTCGCATGGGCGCTGCTGTGCATCCTGGCACAGTCGTCATGCCGGGCGCTGCTTACATCAACTTTAATGCAGGCACGACTGGCGGCGTGATGGTTGAGGGCAGGGTTAGCAGCTCTGTCGTAGTAGGCGAGGGCAGTGACGTTGGCGGCGGAGCTAGCATACTTGGTGTGTTAAGCGGCACAAACGGCAACCCTGTAAGCATAGGCAAACACTGCTTGCTTGGCGCAAACTCAGTTACTGGCGTGCCACTTGGTGATAACTGCATCGTGGATGCTGGCATAGCGGTGCTTGAGGGCACAAAGGTCTATATCTCGGCAAGCGAGCGCGAAAAGCTAGCTAAGCTAAATCCAGAGTTTAAATTTGAAGCTGAAATTTACAAAGCGCTTGAGCTTGGCGGGCTAAACGGGCTTCATTTTAGACAAAATAGCCAAACAGGTCAGATCACTGCAAGCGCGAGCAAAAGGGCGATCAAGCTAAATGAGGCACTTCATTAAAAGGAGCTAACATGAAAGTTGGCATTTTGATGTTTGACAAGATAAATTTGTTAAGCTTTGCCAAAATTTATGATTTTTTACATAAATTTGAAGGTTTTAACATCAAAACCTACGCTCTAAAGCCTGAAATAGTCGATGAATTTGGCGTCAGGCTTCATCCTGAAATTTACGCTGAGAGCCTTTATGGCGTGGATATATTGGTCGTGCCAGATGGCGTCGGAGCGCTTGGGCTAAGATATGATGAGATATTTTTAAGCTGGATAAAAAGCTCGGCGAGCGCGAAATTTAAGATCGGCTTTGACCTTGGCGTGCTCATCCTTGGAGGGGCTGGATTTTTAGAGGATAGAGAGGCTTGCATAAGGGGTGGATACAAAAACGCGCTAAGTGGCTACTGCGAGGTAAATGACGCCAAGATGTGTGAGAGCAGAGGCGTGATAAGTGTTAGTGAATTTGATGATGAGATCAAAGAGCAGCTCGCAAAAATCCTAACTAAAGATAAAATTTAAGGGCTTTGGCTCTTAAATTTGATAGAAATTTTATCTTTTTAATGAGCTTATAGCTTGTTTTATGGTGCTATTTACCGCCTATAAATGCCACTTTATCCATGCTGTAAAGTCAAAGTTTAAATTATTTTCAAGCTTTGTTGTTTGCTCTAAAATTTCATAATAATCTTTTTTATTTGCGTAAATAATGCTCGAGATAGAAAACGGCTTAATGCTTTCACTAGCCAAGCAGTAGTGCGCCAAAGCCCTTGCCATGCGGCCATTGCCGTCGTCATAAGGATGGATGATCACAAACCAAAGGTGCGCTAAGGCACTTTTTATATAGGTGTTTTCGTGATTTTTATCGATAAAATTTAAAAAATTTCATCCTCTACGCGCTCTGCTGGCAAGGCTTTGTAGTGGATTTGCACATTTTTGAAGGAGCTGAGACGACGCTCATCTCATCTTCTCTAAATTTAGCTCTTTTTATCTTGTAAATTTTGCTATGGCTATATCCAAACAAGCATTGTGCCAGCCATGTAGCCGCTCGAAGTTTATGAGAGCTTTGTTTGAATTTGCTTCAAGCATTAGTGAGGCTAGATTATCACTGTGCCTAGTCGCATGAGTATCAGCTAACCAGTCAAAATTTTCATCTAGTCTCTTTTTTATCGATGAGCGAATGCTTGATCTTTTTAGGCTCTCGCCCTCTATGAGAGATGAGCTTATTATTTCATCTTCAAGTGCGCTAATTTGCGCCTTTAAAAGATCGTTTTTGTTGATTTTATTGTTATATCTTTTAAAAATTCGTGATTTTGCTCTAGCCTATTTGCAAGGGTGTCTATTGCACTTTTGTCGAAAGAGAAATTTGGGTAGTTAGGATGCTATCATATCCAAAGGTTTTGCATCAAATTTCTTTAAAGATTGTGGCTTTTGTGCCTATCTATAAGGTCTTCTATACTCTCTTCTAGCGTCATTGTAGCCACGTCTATATCCGCGCTCAAAACCATCATCATAGTCATCGTCGTTGTAGTAGCCTCCACGGTAACCACGCTGAAATCTATCAAATCTTTCGTATTCATTTTGATAGTATGGGCGGTAGTTAGGTGGATATGGTGCATAGTTTGGATCAACAGGATAGTAGCCACTCATGCGGCAACTATCCTCGTCAAAATCTTTCAAACCAAAACGAAATTTATATCCGTCTATCTTTTTACTAAGGGCGTCGTAGTTTCTTGTATCGCCGTAAAATTTAGCCATTTCTCTTTCGTTTATAAGTTTGCAAAGCCCGATCTCTATCTTTTTAGTATAGTTTGCAGCTAGCAACATCGTAAATGTACAAAACAAAATGGCTATAAATTTCATCTTAGTCTCCTATTTTTATATTTCCGCCTTTGCCAAGACCGCCTTTTACATTTTGGACTTTATAGTCTTTTAGTGCGACTATAAGTTGGTTCATTGCGTCCATAAAGGCATTTACGATCATCCTGCCCTCCGGTGTCTTTGTATAGCCACCAAGTCCAGCGCTCACACGTGAAAATGAATTTGACCCCATGCCAAAGAAGTCAAAGTTGCTATCACTGCCGACTGCGCCAGCGATCTGTACGCCTGAGCGGTTGTCTATGAGAAGTAAAGATGTCTGTGTTTCACTCTTTGAAAAGCCTCCGCTTACCTTGCCAGCAACGTTGCCAAAGACAGCGCCCACAAGTCCACTGATACCACCAGTGTCCTCTTTGCTAAATGTGATCTCTGGCTGCATGGTATAATCAGCCGCTACGACTTGACCTTTGTGAAATTTAGAACCTTTTCTTAGCTCGCCACTAGCTTCAAGCGCGCGCTCTTGCATCATATTGTCCATGCTTCTGCCACGCTCGACGATGACGAAGCAGCCAGTTTGCTGAGCTAAGATCCTTAGCACTGGTACGGTTGAGCCAAGCTGATAATCTCTAGTTAGATATGAGTACCATGAGCTACTTTGATCCTCGTAAAAAGACAATGTTCCTAGCGTTTGGCTGCAACGCTCGATTTTTGTGTTGGCATTTTTGGCTGTATCACCTGCTGCAGCGCCAGTTACACCGCTGTTGCTGCTAGCGCATCCAGCAAATAAACAAAGAGCGGCAACGCTACTAAAGACCTTAGATGCTAAAAATCTCTTTTTCATGAAGATCCTTTTTAATGTAATTAGAAGTGCAAATATTATAAGAAAATAATATTTTGTGAAAACTTAAATTTTAAAATAAAAATATAAAAGTAAAATTTAAGCGGCCAGCAAGATGCCAGCCACATAAATTATTCGACAGTTACGCTTTTTGCGAGGTTTCTTGGCATATCGACATTGTTGCCAAGTCTAACGGAAATTTCAAGTGCAAGTAGCTGAAGCACAAGCATCATCTCGAAAAATTCGCTCATATAGTGATCTTGAACGCTAGTTTTTACGTAGTCATCGCTTAGTTCAAACTCAAGTGGGCTTATCGCTAGGATATAAGCATCTCTTGCAGCAAGCTCTTCGACGTTACTTTTTGTCTTTTCATATAGTAAGTTTTGAGGCATTAAAGCGATCGTAAATAGCTTCTCATCTGCAAGTGCGATAGGTCCGTGCTTCATCTCGCCTGATGGATAGCCCTCGGCATGAAGATATGAAATTTCTTTAAGTTTTAACGCACCTTCAAGTGCTAGCGGATAGAAGATGTCTCTACCGATGAAGAAGAAGCCATGACCGTGCAAATAGTGCTTGCTTAGGCGGTGAAGCTTCTCTTGCAAAGAGTTATCTATATTTAAAATTTGTGGGATGTGAAGAAGCGTTTTGATCTCGTGATCAAGCTCTTTTTTGCTGATAGATCCCTTTGCTGATGCCATTTGAAGCACAAGCATCCAAAGCACGATGATTTGCGTTGCAAAGGCCTTTGTGCTTGCCACACCTTTTTCGATGCCAGCGCGAGTTAGAAGCGTATTATCAGCTAGCCTAACGATAGATGAGTTATCGACATTGCAAATAGCAAGTGTCTTTAGCCCAGCCTCTTTTGCGATCCTAAGCGCCTCAAGAGTATCAGCTGTCTCGCCACTTTGCGAGATGACGATGAAGAGCGAGTTTTTGTTTAGATAAGGCTTTCTATATCTAAATTCGCTTGCCACTTCGACCTTTGTTCTAACTTTGGCAAGCCTTTCAAAAAGATAGCTTGCAGTTAGTGCTGCATGATAGCTCGTACCGCACGCACAAAGCACAACATCATCGATGCCTTTTAGGTATTCATCGTCTAAATTTTCAAGGGTGACTTTGTGGTTTTTAACTCTGCCCATGATGGTTTCAGACACAACAGCGCCTTGCTCGTAAATTTCTTTCTCCATAAAAAATGTATAACCCTCTTTTTGGGCATAGCTCTTATCTTTTGGCAGTGCGTTAAAAGTTATGCTAGCCTTTTTGCCGTGTTTGAAAACAGCTATCTCGTCTAAGCTCACATAGCCATAGTTGTTGTCATCAAGATATGCCACTTCTGTTGCGTTGCCGATGAGTGGGGCATCTGATGAGGCAAAATATAACTCTTTTTTGTCGCTTTTGCCTATCGCCATAGGAGCGGCATCTTTTGCGAAAAATATCTTATCAGGTGCAGTTTTGGTGATAAGTAGCGTCGCGTATGCGCCTCTTAGCTTTGCGATAGTCGCCTCATAAGCTTTAAATGGGTCTTTTTTCTCTTTTAAAATTTCTTCAAAAAGATGCACGATCACTTCAGTGTCGGTTTGGCTCATAAATTTCACGCCCTTTGCCTCAAGCTCATCTTTAAGCTCTTTGTAGTTTTCGATGATGCCGTTATGAACGACAAATGAGTGCTCGCCAAGGTGTGGGTGAGCGTTTATCTCGGTTGGTTTACCGTGCGTAGCCCAGCGTGTGTGACCTATCGCCACGCCAAAACCTTCTGATGTAAAGTCCTTTGTCTTTAGGACTAAATTTTCAAGCTTGCCGACCGCTTTGAAAAAGTCGATCTTGCCTTCACTCATCACAGCCATGCCAGCGCTGTCGTATCCACGATACTCAAGCTCTTTTAGCCCGCTTAAAATGACCTCTTTTTTCTCTTTATTTCCAATGTATCCTACGATTCCACACATGTTTTACTCGCTTATTAATAAATTTAATATCTCATCGCCTTTACTCTCAAGTCGCTCGTTTTTCTCGATTAAAAAGAGATTTCTCGTTCTATTTTTAACCGTCTGAATTCTCGCACTCGTGACTTGAAAATGAAGCCTATCAAAAACACTCATCACATAAGCCATTAGCCCGCGCTGATCTTTTGCGTTGATGCTAAGTTTGGCATAATCTTTTGAGTGGTTTAGCTCGAAGTTTATCTCATCTTTGTTAATATTTGGTTTCAAAGGCTCTCTTAAAACCTCGCTATTTAGGGATTTTAGGGCTAAAATTTTAGTGTTTTCAAGCTCGTGATTTTTTACATTTTGGTTAAAGTCAAGCCTGATATAAAATTTCTTCTCAAAAAGCTCAAATATCTCCATATACGCAAGGTCAAATTTGGCAAATTCATAGAGCAGGGCGCTTAAATTTAGGCTCTTGTTTGTATAAATTTGAATGCTTAAATTTTTAATATTGTTTATGAAAATTTCTGTTTCGTTTAAGCTATCAGCCACTTTGCTTAAATTTATGATCTCGCTCGCGCTATATTTTGTAAAGACCAAATTTGATGTGATCTTAAAAATTTTCTCTTGTAGCTTTGGCTCAAGCGCCAAAAACTCGCTATTTCGTTTTATAGATTGCTCTTTTTTTACTCGTCTTGTCGCTTCATCAAGTAAATTTTCATCGCTAAATGCGCTAAGAGAAATTTCATAAAGCTCTCTTAAAAGCTTTGCTGTGTAGGCGTTGTAAAGCCTCTCATTTGTGGCGTTTATCACGCAGTAGCTAAGGATGTAAAGTAGCTTTAAAACCTGCTTGTCGCCAAGCTTTGATATGAAGGCAAAGATGACGCGCTGCGAGTAGATGTCCTCTCTGTTTGAGACGTTGCTCATTAGGGTGTGGTATTTTATTAAAATGACGCCGACGTTGATAGCTTTTTGACTTAAATTTAGCTTGTTCGCATAGGCTCTAAAGATGTTTGCGCCGATGTTTGCGTGATCTTTGCCGCCAAGTCCTTTGCCAACGTCATGCATAAGCGTCACGATCTTTAGCATCGTTTTGCCCTCCAAGCAAAGCTCAGCGTAGAGATTTTTTATAAATTTATCTTTTATATTTTCAAGAAATTTGACGCTTAAAACGCTATGCTCATCAACCGTAAATTCGTGATAGCCGTCATATTCTGCTAGCTGGGAGATATGCTCCATCGGTTTTATCAAAATTTGTATCATCTGTGCATCGAGCAAGGATTTTAAGATAGCGTAGGAATTTTCTCTTAAAAATATCTTCTTAAACTCGCTGATAGCGCGCTCTAAGCCATCTTTCGTGATGATGGCTCGCTTGATATAAAAGATCGCGCTTATATCAAATTTATAATCCACATCTTTTAGCTCTAAAAGCTCATTTATGAGATCCTCGATAAGGGCTGGCTTTTTGTGAAGTGGCACGTAGATGACGCCATTTATCTCATAAAAGCCATTTTTTAGCCTAGCAAATTTTCTTTGCTCGAAGCTTAACTCGCTTTTGAAAAATGGCCTGCAAAGCGAAGCTGCGATAAATCTTGAATAAATGGCTACGTTATTCATCGAGCTTAGCATCTTTTGGCTGATGACGCTCTCGTTGTCTTGCAGCTTTTTGGACTTTGTCTGCATGAAATTTGTCGTGATCTCAACACTTGAAGCGCTAAAAGTATCGGTGTTTTGAGTTAAATTTAAAGCACTTAGCAAGCTTAGTAAAAAATCCACATTTAGATTAAAACTTGCTATCTCTTTTTCATTCATCACTTTAAGGGCTTGCGATCTAACCGAAACATCGCTATCTAGGCAGTTTAGTATGCAGTTTAAGTGGTAAATTTCATCTATCCCACCAAAGCCACTTTTTAAATTTGGCTCTTGCGCCAAGTAGCTTATGCTAGAAAATGGCAAAAATGCCTTTAAATGGTAGTTTAAAAAGGCTTTTTTATCAAATTCTTTTATCTTTATGATCTCGCTTTTTACTAGGCGGTAGAGGCTTTTTGAGCCGCAGATGTAGCGAAGTTGCGAGGTTTCGCTTTTAAATTTAAGGTCATCTTTGAAATTTATAAAAATTTCATCCACTTCGGCAATTTTTATCACAAATTTCATGCCAGAGCTATCTAAAATTTCAGAAAATTCTTTTAAGAAATTTTTTA
>NZ_CABPVA010000001.1:492915-498163 GCF_902460595.1 Campylobacter concisus | reverse complement strand
ATTTGCCAGTGGCTAGAACGCTAAAAGCAAAGCTGTCATTTTGTGGCACAAACTCATCAAAAAATTCTCGCATAGTTTCATTTAAATAAGATTTTATAAAATCATCATACTCTTTGGCTAAGAAATTTGTGAAATTTCTGCCCTGGTTTTTTTGAAAATGTTTTGGCAAATTTGCCTTAAAATCAAGAAATTTCTCTTTGATTTTTGAATAATTATCGCTATTTTTGGCACTTTTATCAGCTAGCATTTAGTGTTTCCATTGTTAAAAATATCTTGGCAAATGTTACATAATTTTTGCAAAAACAAAGCTTTATTTGCTTATAATAAAGCCTTAAGTTCAGCTTTAGGACGATATAACTAATGAATCTATTACAAAAACTAGAAAGTGGCGAGAGATTAAGCAAACAAGAGGCTTTTTCGCTTTATGAGCTTGATCTTTTTACCTTGGCTAAATTTGCCGACAAAAAGCGCAGAAAACTGCACGGCAACAAGGTCTTTTTTAATGTAAATCGCCATATCAATCCAACAAATATCTGTGCTGACATCTGTAAATTTTGCGCATTTTCAGCCCACAGAAAAAATCCAAATCCATACTTAATGAGCCACGAAGAAATTTTAAAGATCGTTGATGAGAGCGTGAGCCACGGTGTAAAAGAGATACACATCGTCTCCGCTCACAACGCAACTAGCGGTTGGCAGTGGTACTTAGAAATTTTTAAAAAGATAAAGGCAGCTCATCCAGAGCTTCACGTAAAGGCGATGACGGCGGCTGAGATTGATTTTTTATCAAGGCATTACGGCTTAAGCTACGATGAGGTGATAGAAAAAATGCTTGAATACGGCGTCGATAGCATGCCAGGGGGTGGGGCTGAAATTTTTGATGAAGAGGTCAGGGCTAAAATTTGCAAAGGCAAGGTAAGTAGCGAGAACTGGCTAAAGATCCACAAAATGTGGCACGATAAAGGCAGGCAAAGTAACGCTACAATGCTCTTTGGGCACATAGAAAGCCGTGAAAATAGGATCGATCACATGCTAAGGATCAGAGACTTGCAGGACGAAACTGGCGGATTTAATGCATTTATCCCGCTTGTCTATCAAAGAGAAAATAACTATTTAAAAGATGTTAAATTTCTAGGATCAGCTGAAATTTTAAAGACTATGGCGATATCTCGCTTGGTGCTTGATAACGTCCCACACATAAAGGCATACTGGGCTACTTCGACGCTAAATTTAGCGATGATCGCTCAGGAATTTGGCGCTGATGATCTTGATGGCACGATAGAAAAAGAGAGTATCCAAAGTGCAGCCGGCGCAAACAGCGCAAATGGCGTCACACTAAAGACGTTTTGCGATCTTATTAAAACATCTGGTTTTACGCCGGTTGAGCGTGATAGCTTATATAACGAACTTAAAATTTACTAAAGGAGCTTGGGGTGAAATTTTTTGACTTAGCACAAAACAAAACGAGTGTGAAGCAGGAATTTGGAGCGGGACTTACGACATTTTTGGCGATGATGTATATCGTGCCGGTAAATGCGATCATTATGAGCAAAACTGGCATGCCTTATGAGGCGCTAATAACGGCAACAGCGCTAATTACCATATTTTCTACTGTATTAAATGGTCTTTGGGCGAACACGCCAGTTGCGATGAGCGTTGGTATGGGGCTTAACGCTTATTTTACATTTGGTCTTTGCATCGGTATGAAAGTGCCTTGGCAAACGGCTCTTGGTGTTGTTTTTCTAAGCGGCGTGATATTTGTCGTCTTGTCTTTTACAAATTTTAGGATGTGGATAATAAGATCCATCCCACTTGATCTAAGAAGAGCGATAAGCGCTGGTATAGGCACATTTATCAGCTTTGTGGCGTTTCAGCAAATGGGCTTTATCGTAAATAACGACGCGGTTTTAGTTGGCATAGGAAATTTCAGAGATCCAAATGTGCTTCTTGGCGTTTTGGGGCTATTTTTGGTTATTTGCTTTTGGGCGTGGAAGATAAAGGGCGCGTTTATCCTAGCTGTGCTTGTCACTTCAGTGATCGCTTGGGTGCTTGGCATCGCTCCTCATCCAACAGAAATTTTCTCAACTCCAGCCTCTATCTCACCGATATTTTTAGAGCTTGACATAAAAGGCGCCTTTAGCCTAGCCTTACTCCCAGTTGTTATCACATTTTTTGTGACCGATCTTTTTGACTCGATAGGCACGCTAGCTGGCGTTGGCACAAGGGCTGGGATATTTGACGAAAACAAAAAAGATGGCGTCGTAAAACTTGAAAAAACTCTTGAAGCTGACGCTATTGCTACGGCAGCTGGCTCACTTGTAGGTGTAAGTACGACCACATCGTTTGTAGAGAGCGCAAGCGGCGTAGAAGAGGGTGGTAGGACTGGTCTAACAGCTGTATTTTGCGGACTTTTGTTTATACTTACACTATTTATGTTGCCACTTTTTAAAGCGATCCCTGGCAATGCCATCTATCCGATCCTTGTAATGGTCGGTGTGCTTATGTTTGCCGAGCTTGCTAGCATAAATTTCAAAGATCCAGCCATCGGAGTTGCGACATTTTTCATAGTTGTACTCATCCCGCTTACTTACTCGATCACAAACGGCCTTGCATTTGGCTTTATGTCATACGTCATAGTTAAGCTTATAAAGAGAGAATTTAGCGATATAAATTTAGGTGTAGTCGTGCTAGCGCTCATTAGTTTTATCGTATTTTTAGTGCATTGATAAGGATGAAAGATGATATTTTATAGCTACGATGAATTTGCCGTTGATGCTAAAAAGATGGCAAAACAGATAAAAGATGAGTTTGATCCAGAGGTGATACTAGCCGTGGCAAGAGGTGGTCTAACGCTTGGCCACTCGCTAGCTGTTGCGCTTGAAAATAGAAATTTATTTACTTTAAATTCTATCCACTATGAAGATACAAACAAGCTTGATACGATACAAATTTTTAACGTGCCAGATCTTAGCAAATACACTAAAATTTTGCTTGTTGATGACATCATCGATAGCGGCGAGAGCATGGTCGAGATAAAAAGAGAGCTGCTTAAACGCTATCCAAATTTAGATATAAAGATAGCGACTGTATTTTATAAAGAGAAGGCTCTGCTTTTGCCTGAATTTAAGGTAAAAGAGGCTCATGACTGGGTTGAGTTTTTCTGGGATATACATATTTAAGGGCGCGATTTGTTAGAAAGAGTTAGAGAATTTGCTAGCAGACACATCGCTTTTAGCGTATTTTTGATATGTTTGATTGATTTTGTTTTTCTGCTTTATGCGGCAAATTCTCTTAGTATAAGCTACAATGAGGCTGAAATTTTCTTTCAAAAGCACAGCCTTTTAAGCTACATCTTAAAATTAAGCACCCATTTTTTTGGTCAAAATGACCTTGCTGTGCGGGGCGTGATGATCTTTTTTCACATCGCAAGCGTGGTTTTGATGTATAAAGTCAGTAAATTTTACATTAAGCTCGAATTTGACAGGATCATAGCGGTCCTACTTTTTGTGCTGCTTCCTGGCACGCTAGCTTCAGCACTTATCATAAATAACGCTGGAATTTGCATCACTCTAGCGCTTTTATGCATATATCTTTTTCATATTAAAAAGAAAATTTTATTTAGCCTCTTTTTCTGCCTAGCCTTTTTCATAGATGGTGATTTTTTGATATTTTATGCAGGATTTTTTATATTTGCACTTTACAAAAGAAAGCCGCCTCTTGCTTGGCTCAGTGCCATTTTATTTTTGCTGACGCTTTACTTTTTTGGCTTTGAAACAAATGGCAGACCAAGCGGGCACTTTATCGATACTTTTGGCATATTTGCAGCTGTATTTTCGCCATTCGTCTTTATCTTTTTTGTATATACGATTTATAGAATTTGGGTTAAGGAGAAGAAGGATCTTTTGTGGTTTATCGCCATTTGCTCATTTTGCTTTTGTATGATAGTCTCTGTGCGCCAAAGGCTGGAGCTTGAGCAGTTTTTGCCATTTTGTGTGATCGCAACGCCACTTATGGTAAGAGTTTTTTTCAACTCATATCGCGTGAGGCTGCCAAAATTTAGAAAAGGTCATAAAATTTGCACTAGCTTAGTGATGCTATTTTTGATATTTAACTGGTCAGCGATCATTTTTAATCAAATTTTTTACCTCTTTTTAAGCGATCCTACAAAACATCTCACTTATAAATTTGATGTAGCAAAAGAGCTGGCAGATAAGCTAAAAGAGGCTGGAGTGCAAGATATAGCGACTGAAGATACAAGGCTTGCGCTAAGGCTTAAATTTTATGGGATAAAAACAAAAAGCTACTCTAAAAATTTATTAGCAAGTGCCGATTTAGATGAGAAGTCAAAATTTAGTATAGAAAAAATGGGAAAAGTAGTTGCAAATTTCAATATCAAGGAACGATAAACTATGAAAAAAAGAGCTTTTACGATGATAGAGCTTATTTTTGTTATTGTTGTTGTTGGAATTTTAGCTGCCATTATGATCCCAAAACTAAACAGAAATGCCTCAAGAGAAGCTGCAAATCAGATCCTAACTCATATAAGATACACCCAGCACCTCGCTATGCAGGATGATAAATATGAAAATTTTATTAGCAATCAGTCTAAGCCATGGTTTAAGTTGAGATGGGGAATAACATTTAATGAAACTAGTCTAAAGGAATGCTCTATAGATAAACTAGGAGTTAAGACTTGGAAGTATAGTGTTTTTTTTGACAAAAGTATAAATGGAAATATAAATTCGGAAAGAGAAGTAGCAAACGATATCTATAAAAGCGGGAAACTCCTTAGTGGAGGCTGGAGTGGAATATCAACAGATGCTTGTAAAAAAATAAATAAGGAATTAAATTTAGGAAAAAGATTTGGTATAACATTAGTTGATTTTAAAGATGGTTGTAGTGGAATGCAAACTATAATTTTTGATGAAATGGGTCGCCCTATGAGAGTAGCAAGTACTACTTCTGGTGGAGCAAAGCGTCCTTATGATAGACTTCTTAAAAAAGATTGCAGTATAACAATAACTGATAAACGCGGCAATCAAACAACCATTACTATAGAAAAAGAAAGTGGCTTTGCATCCATAAAAGAAAATAGTTAAATTTGATTAAAAATTTATAATTTTTATTTTTTAAAAAAGTTGCCATTTTTTAATCTGCCTTTAAGCATCCCTCATATATAATTCCAGCTCACGAAACGAGAAACCACCTTTAACTTCAACGTTAATAAAGCCTTTTTCTTATCGTTGTT
>NZ_CABPVA010000001.1:475962-490292 GCF_902460595.1 Campylobacter concisus | reverse complement strand
AACATAGAAATATAAATTAAAAAAACCAATCTAATTTTTAACACATCATTAAACTTATATTTTCATATTATCATATAGCTAATAATCTAAATCATCACGCACTATTATCTCAACTTGAGACTAAGCAATAGTAATTACCTTTAAACCAAACAAGATTTTCTTAAAGAACAATAAATAAAAAAATTTAAAAACAACAATAGAATAAATTTAAAAAGGCAGCCTAACCAATAATATAAAAACAGATACAAAAATGCTACTACATATAACCAACAAAAAACTAATTAAAAATAAGTAAAAATTAAAAAACTAACATTTTATACTTAGACAAGAAATAGCAATGATAAAAAATTTGATTAATAATATAAGAATTAAAGCAGATTAACAACAAAGCCCGCAACGACCTACTTTTCCAACATCCCAGTAAGGGAGAGTATCATCAGCCAGGACGAGCTTAGCTTCTTGGTTCGAGATGGAGCAAGGCGTTTCCTCGTCTGTATAGTCACGGGCAGTGTTAAATAAAAGATATATTAGCTAAATCTCTTATTTAACACTACTAGATAAAGTTAAAAGTCATAAACAAAGTTTTATAAAAACATATCTTATTAAGTTTTTACCCTTAACAAGGAAGTGATGCTTATTAAAAGATAAGCAGACGAGCTATTAGTACTGGTCAGCTAAAGGACTTTCATCCATTACACACCCAGCCTATCAAACACATAGTCTATATGAGCTCTTAAAAGAAGATTCATCTTGGAGTTGGCTTCCTGCTTAGATGCTTTCAGCAGTTA
Organism: Campylobacter concisus; assembly: GCF_902460595.1. Lineage (GTDB taxonomy): Bacteria > Campylobacterota > Campylobacteria > Campylobacterales > Campylobacteraceae > Campylobacter_A > Campylobacter_A concisus_BL. The sequence goes on along the minus strand of NZ_CABPVA010000001.1, from coordinate 489,504 downwards.
TCACATCCCAACATAGCTACCGAGCGGTGCCCTTGGCAGGACAACTCGTACACCAGTGGTTGGTTCGACCCGGTCCTCTCGTACTAGGGTCAACTCTCCTCAATCTTCTTGCGCCCACGGCAGATAGGGACCGAACTGTCTCACGACGTTCTGAACCCAGCTCGCGTACCGCTTTAAATGGCGAACAGCCATACCCTTGGGACCTGCTCCAGCCCCAGGATGCGATGAGCCGACATCGAGGTGCCAAACCTCCCCGTCGATGTGAGCTCTTGGGGGAGATCAGCCTGTTATCCCCGGGGTACCTTTTATCCTTTGAGCGATGGCCCTTCCACACAGAACCACCGGATCACTAAGACCGACTTTCGTCTCTGCTTGACGTGTATGTCTCGCAGTTAAGCTGGCTTATGCCTTTATACTCTACGAACGATTTCCAACCGTTCTGAGCCAACCTTTGTAAGCCTCCGTTACATTTTGGGAGGCGACCGCCCCAGTCAAACTACCCACCAGACATTGTCCTACTTGAGGATAACTCAAGCTAGTTAGCTATCAGAATAAAAAAGAGCGGTATCTCAACAATGGCTCACCATAAACTGGCGTCTATGGATCAAAGCCTCCCGCCTATCCTGCACATTTTTATCCCAATAGCAGTGTCAAGCTGTAGTAAAGGTCCACGGGGTCTTTCCGTCTTGCCGCGGGTAGGAGGAATTTTCACCTCCACTACAATTTCACTGGATCCCTCTTCGAGACAGCTCCCATCTCGTTACGCCATTCATGCAGGTCGATATTTAATCGACAAGGAATTTCGCTACCTTAGGACCGTTATAGTTACGGCCGCCGTTTACTCGGGCTTCGATCAAACGCTTCGCAGAGCTAACGTCATCAATTAACCTTCGAGCACCGGGCAGGCGTCACACCCTATACATCCTCTTACGAGTTAGCAGAGTGCTGTGTTTTTGGTAAACAGTCGGGAGGGACTCTTTGTTGTAACCTTCAATGCTTACGGAGTAAATCCTTCACAAAGTTAGGCACACCTTATACCGAAGATACGGTGCTATTTTGCAGAGTTCCTTGAAGAGAGTTCTTCCACGCGCCTTAGAATACTCATCCCACCCACCTGTGTCGGTTTACGGTACGGGCAACTATAACTAAACTTAGAAACTTTTCTTGGCTCGACAGTATCAAGGATTTACGATTCATTCCGAAGAACTTCACGCACCTGTAAGGCCTCGGCTTAAAGGAGTTCGGATTTGCCTGAACTCCAACCTGCACCTTTCGACCAGCACTACCATCCGCTGGCTCCTCTAACTCTAAGCGTCCTTCCATCGCACATTATAGTTGGCATTGGAATATTAACCAATTTTCCATCGCATACCCCTTTCGGACTTTGCTTAGGACCCGGCTAACCCTACGATGACGAGCATCGCGTAGGAAACCTTGGGTTTACGGCGTTGGGGATTCTCACCCCAATTATCGCTACTCATGCCTGCATGCTCACTTGTATTCGCTCCAGCACTCCTTACCGGTATACCTTCAACGCAAATACAACGCTCTCCTACCACTTAGTAAAACTAAGTCTAAAGCTTCGGTACTCATTTTAGCCCCGTTATATTTTCCGCGCAGAATCACTAGACCAGTGAGCTATTACGCTTTCTTTAAAGGATGGCTGCTTCTAAGCCAACCTCCTGGTTGTTTAAGTAACTCCACATCGTTTTCCACTTAAATGAGATTTAGGGACCTTAGCTGTTAGTCTGGGTTGTTCCCCTCTCGACGACGGATTTTATCACTCGCCGCCTGACTGCCATGATTACACACTAGGTATTCGGAGTTTGATAGGGTTTGGTACATTGGTGTATGCCCTAGCCCATTCAGTGCTCTACCCCCTAGTGTTACTACATGACGCTATACCTAAATATATTTCGGAGAGAACCAGCTATCACGATGTTTGATTGGCCTTTCACCCCTATCCACAAGTCATCCCATAGCTTTTCAACGCTAGCGGGTTCGGTCCTCCACCGGCTCTTACACCGGTTTCAACCTGCTCATGGATAGATCACATCGTTTCGGGTCTGCAACGTCTGACTAAACGCCCTATTAAGACTCGCTTTCGCTACGGCTCCGGGTTTCCTTAACCTCGCCAGACATCACAACTCGCAGGCTCATTATGCAAAAGGCAGTCCATCACCCTGATAAATCATAGGGCTCTGAATGATTGTAAGCAAATGGTTTCAGGTTCTATTTCACTCTGATCACCTCAGTTCTTTTCACCTTTCCCTCACGGTACTTGTGCACTATCGGTCTAGTAGTAGTATTTAGGGTTGGATAGTGGTCTACCCAGCTTCAGACAGAATATCACGTGTTCCGCCCTACTCAGGATACTGCTAAGTAAAACAAAGATTTCATATACGGGGGTATCACCCTCTGTGCCTAACCTTTCCAGGTCGTTCTATTAGCTAAGTTTAGTCTATATTGCAGTCCTACAACCCCACTAGTAAACTAGTGGTTTGCCCTCTTACGCGTTCGCTCGCCGCTACTAGCGTAATCTCTTTTGATTTCTTTTCCTAAGGGTACTAAGATGTTTCAATTCCCCTCGTTCGCTCCGTTATACGGTAACTAATATCTCTATTAGTTGGGTTGCCCCATTCAGAAATTCCCGGATCAAAGCCCCTTGACGGCTCCCCGAGACTTATCGCAGCCTGGCACGTCTTTCATCGCCTCTACTAGCCAAGGCATCCACCACTTGCTCTTTGTAGCTTACCTTTTCTATATTAGATTATTCTAATTCGCATCACTTCCTTGTTAAAGATAACTTTATGTTACTACATTTAAATTCTAACTCTCAAGACGGAAAGCATTGACTACTATTTAGATAAGTTTTAAATCCTAAATAGATTGTGATGTCAAACTTTTGCATTAAATGCAAAGAGAATAGAAATTTAAATCTTTAACAAGTCCTGTAAAATTGTTTTTAAAACTTGCTTGTGACTATTAACAATATTAATTAAAAGAACATTTAGACTTCGCAGACTAGCAAGCTAGTCTTTACGACCAAAGAGTTACACCCTTTGGAAACCCCTAAAGCACAAAGTTGCTTTCGGCAACTTCGTCATCAATAAAGATTAAGTACGCTTAAAAGTCTAAAGTAAATGTTTCTAAAAACACTTAATATAGACTTTTACTGTTAAACTATTTTATGGTGGAGAATAGCGGGATCGAACCGCTGACCTCCTGCGTGCAAAGCAGGCGCTCTCCCAGCTGAGCTAATTCCCCAATTAAATTCTCTGGTGGGCCTAACAAGACTTGAACTTGTGACCTCACCCTTATCAGGGGTGCACTCTAACCAGCTGAGCTATAGGCCCCTATAGGTCTATCAATCTTTCAAAACTAAACAAGGATGATTGAGAATATCTTTCTTATAGATATCTTGTGAGAGAATATCTATATGTACTCTAGAAAGGAGGTGATCCAACCGCAGGTTCTCCTACGGTTACCTTGTTACGACTTCACCCCAGTCGCTGATTCCACTGTGGACGGTAACTAATTTAGTATTCCGGCTTCGAGTGAAATCAACTCCCATGGTGTGACGGGCGGTGAGTACAAGACCCGGGAACGTATTCACCGTAGCATGGCTGATCTACGATTACTAGCGATTCCGGCTTCATGGAGTCGAGTTGCAGACTCCAATCCGAACTGGGACATATTTTATAGATTTGCTCCATCTCGCGATATTGCTTCTCATTGTATATGCCATTGTAGCACGTGTGTCGCCCCGGACATAAGGGCCATGATGACTTGACGTCGTCCACACCTTCCTCCTCCTTACGAAGGCAGTCTCATTAGAGTGCTCAGCCGAACTGTTAGCAACTAATGACGTGGGTTGCGCTCGTTGCGGGACTTAACCCAACATCTCACGACACGAGCTGACGACAGCCGTGCAGCACCTGTCTTAACATTTCTGCAAGCAGACACTCTTCTATCTCTAGATGATTTGTTAGATATCAAGTCCGGGTAAGGTTCTTCGCGTATCTTCGAATTAAACCACATGCTCCACCGCTTGTGCGGGTCCCCGTCTATTCCTTTGAGTTTTAATCTTGCGACCGTACTCCCCAGGCGGTATACTTAATCCGTTAGGTGCATTACTGCCAAGACTAGCTTAGCAACAACTAGTATACATCGTTTAGGGCGTGGACTACCAGGGTATCTAATCCTGTTTGCTCCCCACGCTTTCACGCATTAGCGTCAGTTGAGTTCCAGCAGATCGCCTTCGCAATGGGTATTCCTGGTGATCTCTACGGATTTTACCCCTACACCACCAATTCCATCTGCCTCTCCCTCACTCTAGATTATCAGTTTCCCAAGCAGTTCTATGGTTAAGCCATAGGATTTCACAAGAGACTTGATAATCCGCCTACGCGTCCTTTACGCCCAGTGATTCCGAGTAACGCTTGCACCCTCCGTATTACCGCGGCTGCTGGCACGGAGTTAGCCGGTGCTTATTCGTTAGGTACCGTCATTGTTCTTCCCTAACAAAAGGAGTTTACGCTCCGAAAAGTGTCATCCTCCACGCGGCGTTGCTGCTTCAGGGTTTCCCCCATTGAGCAATATTCCCTACTGCTGCCTCCCGTAGGAGTCTGGACCGTGTCTCAGTTCCAGTGTGACTGATCATCCTCTCAGACCAGTTATGCGTCATAGCCTTGGTGAGCCATTACCTCACCAACTAGCTGATACAATATAGCCTCATCCTACACCGAAAAACTTTCCCTATCTAACTTATGTCAGACAGGAGTATAGAGTATTAGCAGTCGTTTCCAACTGTTGTCCTCTAGTGTAGGGCAGATTAGCTATACATTACTCACCCGTGCGCCACTAACTCATAAGAGCAAGCTCTTACTTGTCCGTTCGACTTGCATGTATTAGGCACGCCGCCAGCGTTCACTCTGAGCCAGGATCAAACTCTCCATATTAACCTTCTTTAGCGTAAAGCAGAGCTTTACTAAGAAGCAACACTAAAGACTAGGATTGCTAATGCAATCTAGTAATAATGTTTTTACTAAAATTGCTTTTAGTATTTATTATGAAGTTTTTAATCAAAAAAACTTTTAGTTTTTATATTAGTTTGTCTAATCTATTATTTAATCATAATAGACTGGCTCAATCGATCACTTGTTTAGATTTCAAAGATTGACTAATAGTTTAACAATTGAAAGTTAAAAGAACTTTCTGCTCTGCATTCTGCAAAACAGAAAGTGAAGTATATAGAAGTGATGCTTAAAAGTAGATAAAAATCAGGCTATTTTTTAAAAGCCCATAAAGAAATTTTGAAGTCCGACCTTTTCGTTAAAAATAATATCTTTTTTATTTGGATCGTACTTAAATTTACTTACTACTTTTTTGCCATCTTCTTTTAAATATCCAGCAGATATAAGCGTTGGCTCGATAAGAGTCATCTCAGGGAAGAGCGTATCAAAAAATTTAGCCAAACTCTCATCCACGCTTAGCTCACCATTAAGTGATAGCTTATCAAAGATCGCAAGCTGACTTTCTCCGCTTTTAAAGCCATTGATGGCAGCATCTAGTTTTAAATTTATCGCATTATTGCCATTTTTAAAGCTTAATGTATCCACTTTCACACTTGGATTTTTCTCTAAAATTTGACCCATTACTTCGTCCAAATTTAACCCAGCAAATATACTCTCATTTGTATCAACATTTACATTACTTAGTCTATCAAGTATATTATTTATAGTTGGCACGTTGATATTTACTATTTTGCTATCTAAGATAAAATCTGTAAATTTCACTTTATTAACAGCAACTGCACCTATCTTCACCACATCTTTTGAGCTACCAAGATCATTTGAGACTTCAAATTTAGAGTTATACTCAAGATCGTCTAAAGCGACATTGCCATCCTTTTCATCTATTAATGCTAATTTTTTAATCTTAGCCTTTGCTACGTAAGGAGCTAATTTGCTCTCAAATATCTTTGAAATTTCAACTGGCACAGTGTAGCTTGTATCTATATCGACGCCTTCAAGATTAACTTCTGCTTTATTTTCTTCGTTAAGGTCTTTTAAAGCAACTTTTTCAACGCCCAAGTTTGCACTATTTACATTATCTTTTGCGTCCAGTTTCAAGCCAAATTTCACATCCTTTGTATGAATGTTCATAGTTTGCTTGTCACTAAAGTCGATATCGCTAAATTTAACATTTACATCTTTATCGCCACTCACGCTAGCTTTTGTTTTAGCCGTTGCGACGACATTTGATCCAAGAAATGAAGCTACGATATTTTTTACCGCTTCATTTTGTATAGAAATTTTTGAGTCGATCTCAAAGCCATTTACAAATGCAAGCACTGAGTGAGAAATTTCATTTTCCACCTTAAAATTTAGATCCTCATCTGCATCTTTGCCAGCTAAATTTTTCAAAAGATCTTTTGAAACTACAAGATCAAATGATCCTTTTGAGCCAAGAAAACCTTTTTGATAGCTGTTTTCTGAAACTTTAAAGCCATTTATATCATTTAGTCTATCAACTATCCTTTGATAGTTCTCCTCAACCTTGTTTGAGGCGAAATAAACAGCGCCTGCGACGATCACGATAACTACGATTAGAGCAGATATCACCTTTTTCATACTTTTCTCCTTTTTGTAATGTGTTGTAAAAACAACCAGATACCAAATAATAAGCCTACCATAGCAAGTGGCATGATATATCCATGCGAGCCAAGATAGTCACTCACACTCATAAAATAATCCCCTGCTTTATAGCTTGCAAGACCGACGATCACTGCCCAAAGCACTGAAGAGACCAAATTTATAACACTAAATTTATAAAAAGAGTATTTTGTAAGTCCAAGCGCGATAGGCACCAAAGTTTTGACGCCATAGATAAATTTCTTGATAAATATTATCTTATCGCCGTGCTTTTTAGCCAAAATTCCAGCGTAGGCAAGCTTTCTTTTGTGATTTTTCACATAAGGCATAAGCGAGCTTTTGTTAAACCTTGCGACGTAAAAGATCAAAGTATCGCCGATCGTGTTTGCCACGGCAGCGACGATTATGCTAAGAGTGATGTCCATTTTGCCTGCAAAGCTTAATATCCCAGCAGCGATAAGCGCAACCATGCCACCACCAAGGCTGTAAAAAAACAGCACAACGTAGCCGTAAGTTGAGATTGAGTTTATAATATCTTGCATCATTGCCCCAAAAGTTTAGAAGCAGAAGATATTAGTTGCTCGTATGCGTAGCCACTTTGTTTTAAAATTTCATCCTTTGCGCTAATGACTGCTCCGCCAAAGCTAGCTCCAGCGAAAAACCCATCATTTGTGGCATACGCATAGATGTCGCTTGAAAATTTAAAATCGCTTACTTTATTATAATTGCGTCCGATATCGCCAAATGCCACTGAAAGCTTCGTATCAAGCGTGATCTTAGCGTCTTTTATGTCGTAGATGATACTATCTTTAAAAATAAATAGCACAAGCGAGCTATCTTCATAACCAAGCTGTATGCCGATGCTGCCGCCACTTATACTAACTGGCAAAATTTCACTTGGAGAGTTGATGTTGCCAACGACCATGATGCCATCTCCGCCCATGCCACCAACAACAAAACCAACCTTTTTAACACTTGGAAAGATGATCGTCGCTTTTGACTGCTCGATGAGCTCTTTTATAGGAGCATTTCTAGCGCCTCTCATCGTCGTTATAAACGAATTTGCCGAGTCTAACACGAGCTCCTCGCTGGTAAAGCCAAACGAGAAAAACATTATTAACGATAAAAGAAATTTCATATCTTGCCGTTATTTCGCAAAATCAACAGCGCGAGTCTCTCTGATAACGCTTACTTTGATCTCACCAGGATACTGCACCTTACTCTCGATCTCTTGAGCTATCTCTTTTGCCACAAGCACTGCCTCATCGTCGTTTATGAGCTTAGCATTTGCAATGACACGGATCTCACGGCCAGCGTTGATCGCATAAGCTTGCTTGATGCCCTCTTTGCTTTTTGCGATGTTTTCGATCTCTTCAACACGTTTTAAGAAGCTCTCAAGCACCTCGCGTCTTGCTCCTGGACGAGCGGCACTTAGTGCGTCAGCCGCGCAAACAGCGGCACTTTCTATGCTTGTTGCCTCTTCATGGCCGTGGTGAGCGTAGATCGCATTGATGACAACTGGATGCTCCTTGTAGCGTTTGCAAATTTCAGCTCCAAGATCGACGTGGCTGCCCTCGTACTCGTGAGTTAGCGCTTTGCCGATGTCGTGAAGTATGCCAGCTCTTTTTGCTAGCTTTTCATCTCCACCACACTCTGCTGCGATGATGCCAGCGAGGTGAGCCACTTCAAGGCTATGAGCAAGGGCATTTTGACCATAGCTTGCTCTAAATTTAAGCTTGCCTATTAGTTTTACTATCTCTGGATGAATTTTATTTAGACCAAGATCCATGACGATATTCTCGCCCTCTTCTTGTATGCTTTGCTCAAATTCTTCAGTCACTTTTTTGTGAAGATCCTCTATCCTAGCTGGCTGAATTCTGCCGTCCTCCACCAAAAGCTCGATCACTCTTGTTGCGATCGCACGTCTGTAAAGATTAAAGCTGCTTAGTATGATAGCATGCGGGGTATCGTCGATGATGATATCAACGCCAAGCACCATTTCAAGGGTTTTGATGTTACGTCCCTCTTTGCCGATGATCCTGCCTTTTAGCTCATCGTTTTTGATATTTACGACGTTTATTAGACGCTCAGCCGCAAATTCTCCAGCAAATCTTGACGTAGCCTGCGCCAAGATGTAATTAACCCTCTTTTTAGCCTCTCTTTTTGCCTCTTCTTCGTATTTTCTAACGATGTGAGCGATGTCGGCGCGTGACTTCTCCTCGACCTTTTTTAGCACGACCTCTTTTGCCTCTTCTTCCGTTAAGCCAGCAGCGTGCTCAAGCACCCTTATCGCCTCTTCTACTTTGTTTTGATAAGTTGCTTTTAAATTTAAACCCTCTTCGTAAGTGACCTTCGCATCTTGCTTATCTTTTTCAAAAAGCTCTTTACTCTCATTTAAAAGCTCTTGCTCATTTAGCAAAATTTTCTCTTTTTTAGTCAGCTCATCAAATTTACTTGCATACTCTTTTTGAAGCTTTGTTGTCTTGTCGTCATATCTTTTTTTAGCCTCAAATTCAGCCTCTTGGACTGAAATTTTAGAGTTTTTAAGCGTTAGCTCAGCTTCATACTCGATGGCTTTTGCCTTTGCTTTTGCCTGCTCTAAAAATATGTTGTAGTTTGCATCATTTATCTTTTTGGCGTAGAGATACCCTGCTCCAACGCCCACCACACCGGCTCCTAAGCCTATTAAAACCTCTATCATTTATTCCTCTTTTTATATAATTTTTGCTTGGGGTTATATAAAAGTCTCCTACCGCATCGTGTGCCTGCGAGAGCACATCTTTGGTGTAGAAGTCTTTTACCTCTAAGAAAACTATCAGTTTTGGCTTAACGGGCAAAGTGTCAAAAAATCTATCGTAAAATCCTTTTCCGTGCCCTATCCTTGCCATAGCTCCATCAACCCCAATCGCTGGAACTACCGCCATATCGAGTTTAACATTATTCATTTTTTTGCCAGATGGCTGTCTGACATTAAATTTATAAGTTAGAAATGGCAGTCGCAATCTTACCATCTCTAAGCTAAGACCTACCATAAAAGGGGCAAAAATTTCACATTTTTGTGATAAATTTCGTCTTATTTTAAGCACATCGACTTCGTAGTTAAGCGGCAGGTAAAAGAGCACCTTTTTAGAATTTGTATAATTTATCAAATTTAAAAGTGTTTTTGCTGCCTTATAATGCGTGCATTTTGCTCTAAATTTAGCAAGCTTTATCAAATTTGCTCTTGCATTTTTTCTAAATTCGTTTTTTTCTAAATTAACGCTCATTTTATGCTCTTTCTTGTATAATCCTGAAACATTTTTCAAAAGGAAATTTATGACACTAAAACGCGCAATTATAACATCACTTTGTCTTTTTGCATTTTTCGGATGCGGCGACGACAAAAGCCAAAAGAGCGAGCAAAACACTAGCGAGCCAGCTGTGCAAAGTAAAAATTTAGAAGAAAATGCCAGCAAAGATGAAAATTTAAGCAAAGACACACTCACTCCAAAAATGAATGAGAGCGCACAAAGCGACGAAGTAAAAGAGATAAGTCTAAAACTGCTTAATGGCACAACTATGCAGATCACAAAAAGAAGCAATGGCTTTGACGTAAAAGATGGCAAAAAAGCGACACTTTACGTATTTTTCGCCACTTGGTGCCCACCATGCAAAGCTGAGATCCCATCTTTAAACAACCTAAGTGAGAAATTTAAAAACGAGCTAAACATTGTTGCTGTCTTGCTTGAAGACAAGAGCGAGGACGAAGTTAAAGAATTTGCTCAAAAGTATAAGATCAAATACGACATCGCAGTTGGCGAGGGAAATTTCTTATTTGAAAAGGCGATGGGCGGCATCAAAGGACTCCCAGCATCTGCGCTTTTTAAAGCAAATGGCGACTACGCTCAAGGCTACATCGGTCTTGTACCTGAAGAGATGCTCGAAACTGACATAAATAGGGCCATAAAATAATGCTTGAGTTTTTAAAAAGAGGCTTTGAAAAGACCTTTGGAGCGATAAGCTCGGCTAAAAAGTCAAAAAAGATCGACAAAGAGAGCTTAGAGGAAATTTTACTAGAAGCTGACGTGGCTTACGAGATCGTAGAGGAGATTTTATACTACTTGCCGCCACAAGATGAAGTGAGCAGAGCCGACCTTAGACGCGTTATGAGTAGTTATTTTATCTACGAAAAAGAGCGCGTGATCGAGCCTGATAAGCCATTTGTCGATCTCATCCTTGGCGTAAATGGCGCTGGCAAGACGACGACCATCGCAAAGCTAGCAAATTTATATAAAAATAACGGCAAAAGCGTCATTTTGGGCGCTTGCGATACATTTAGAGCTGGGGCTATCGAGCAGCTGCGCCAGTGGTCAATCAGGCTAAATGTACCGATAGTCGCCACCCAGCAAGGGCATGACCCTTCAGCTGTGGCCTACGACACGATCAGCTCGGCCCTTGCAAAAGGCATCGACCGCGTCATCTTGGATACGGCTGGCAGGCTTCAAAACCAGACAAATTTGGCAAACGAGCTTGATAAGATCGTTCGTATCAGCAAAAAAGCCTACGAAAAGGCGCCACACCGCAAAATTCTCATCCTTGATGGCACGCAGGGCAACGCTGGTGTCGCACAGGCAAAGGCATTTAACGAGATCGTCTCGCTTGATGGCGTCATCATCACAAAGCTTGACGGCACTGCAAAGGGCGGAGCGCTATTTGGCGTGGCAAGAGAGCTTGAGCTACCTATATTTTATATAGGCGTTGGCGAGAGCATGGACGATATCATCAAATTTAACCCAGACGAGTTTTTAGACGAGCTGATGGACGCCATTTTTGAGTAGGGTAAAATTTCTTAGTAAAATTTGCTTTTTCGCTGCACTTTTGGCGATTGATTTTCTTGCATTTACTCCAAAAAGTCCTGCGATCATCGAAAACTCGTGGGACAAAGCAAATCACTTCTTAGCTTTTTTCGTCCTTTATATCCTACTCTACCTTGGCTATGAGTTTAAAATTTTAAAAAATTTAGCCCTACTTTTAGCCTTTGGCGTGCAGATAGAGCTCGTTCAGGCATTTTTACCAAACAGGAGCTTTAGCCTGCTTGACATCGTAGCAGACATGATCGGAGCGGCCTTTGGAGTGATAGTAGTTGAAATTTTAAAAAGGATATATTATGGCAAAAGCAAAGCCAGTTTTTGAGTGTCAAGCCTGCGGTAATCAACAGGCAAAGTGGCTGGGCAAATGCCCACAATGTGGGGCTTGGGATAGCTTTGTCGAGCTTAGCCAGCAAGAGATAAAGACAAGTAAAGAGATAGCAAAAAGCGCTAGCACACCCAGTAAAGCCATAAGCATCGACGAAGTTGAAATTCAAAATTTCACGAGATTTAGCACCAAAGATAGCGAGCTAGACCTTGTTCTTGGTGGTGGCGTGGTCGAGGGCTCGCTTGTGCTTATAGGCGGTAGTCCGGGCATCGGCAAATCAACCCTGCTTCTAAAAATCGGCTCAAATTTAGCAAAAGACGGCAAAAAAACGCTCTATGTAAGCGGCGAAGAGAGCCAAAGCCAGATAAAAATGAGAGCTGACAGGCTAAATGCTGTGGATAAAAATTTATACCTGCTAACTGAAATTTGCCTAGAAGATATTATGCTAGAAGTGCAAAAGAGCGACTACAAGGTGCTAGTCATTGACTCCATTCAAACACTTTATAGCCAAAATATAACCTCCGCGCCAGGCTCGATCACGCAGGTTCGTGAGATCACATTTGAACTGATGAGGCTTGCAAAGAGCCAAAATATCTGCGTTTTTATCATCGGTCACATAACCAAAGAGGGCTCGATCGCAGGACCTAGAGTGCTTGAGCATATGGTCGATGTGGTACTTTATTTTGAGGGCGACGCGAGCAGAGAGCTTAGAATTTTACGTGGATTTAAAAACCGCTTTGGCTCGACAAGCGAGGTTGGTATATTTGAGATGAGCCAGCAAGGGCTCGTGAGCGCAAATGAGGTCTCAAGCAAATTTTTCACACGCGGCGGGGCGATGAGTGGCAGTGCGATCACCATCATAATGGAAGGCTCAAGGGCGCTTAGCATCGAAATTCAGGCGCTTGTTTGCGAAAGTGCCTATCCAAAACGAAGCTCGACTGGCTTTGAGAAAAACCGCCTAGATATGCTGCTAGCCCTACTTGAGCGAAAGCTTGAAATTCCACTTGGGCACTACGACGTCTTTATAAATGTTTCAGGTGGCGTTAAGATAAGCGAGACCGCTGCCGATCTAGCCGTCATCGCAGCGATAATCAGCAGCTTCAAAAACCGCCCCATCAGCAAGGACAGCGTCTTCATCGGTGAGCTAAGTCTAAATGGCGAGATAAGAGAAATTTTCAACCTCGATCAGCGCTTAAAAGAGGCAAAAACGCAGAAATTTAAAAACGCCATCATCCCAAACAAACCGCTTGACACGCAAGGTTTAAAGTGCTTCTACGCCAAAGATATCACTCAAGTGCTTGAGTGGATGTAAATTTACTCTGGAACAAATCATGCTTGCTTTTTGACAGATAATATCAAGGAGCAAGTTATGAATGATATTAGCATCTTAAGCACAAATGTAAATTCATATACCAAGCAACAACGCAAACAAGGCAGGTCTGCAAATTTTAGTGATGTTTTTAACCAAAAAACCAAAGAAGAGAGCATTAAGCCAAGCCAAGAGCCAGCTAAATTTACTTATACAACTTCTTCACAAAACAGCCTCATCTCTTTAAATTTCAGTGATCTTCAAGCTTACGGCTACACAGTAGATAAAGCTGGCTTTATGGGAGCTGATTTTAACAAAGCAGCGGGCTTACCGCAAGACTTTAAAATCCATAAAAGCACACTTGATGAGATAGTTAGATACAACAACAAAACACATCTCTTC
>NZ_CABPVA010000001.1:462085-475633 GCF_902460595.1 Campylobacter concisus | reverse complement strand
GAGAAATTTTTGATCCTTGTTTATATCATAGGTCTCATACTTCTTCTTAACCTGCATAGGTTTAAATTTCTTCTCACTTTGCTCTTTGGCAAAATTTGCATTGTATTCTTGTTCTTCTTTGTGTAGCTTGGCTAGAAATTCTTTATGCTCTTTTGTAGTTTTTTCTACATCTTCTCTATAAAGCTTCTTAAACTCTTCTATGCTTAGATCTGCTCTAGCAAACAATCTAGCACCATCATTACTCATCATTGTATCTTCAGGAAACGAGTTCATAAAATCTTCTAGCTCAGCCTCTTCTTCTTTTGTGCCGATACCAACCATTAGCCCAGATATTGTTGGTTTGCCATCAACAGAGTTGGTAAGCAACCAGTCCATGTGAGATTGTAATACATTGATTTCAAATTCCTCTAAGTTCTCTGGATATTTTGATAATAAAGCTCGCCTTTCATTAATGGTATAGCTATACTTCTCGGAGAGCATATTGTCTATCTTCTCTATGGTTTCTGTTATCCAGTTTTCACTACTTCTGTCTTCTTTGATGTATTTTTCAACATTATCAATTATTAAATTTTGCATATATGAATCAATTAGAGCCTTTTCTTGTTCCTTTGACATTTTTGCATTTTCCTTTTGGATAGTGTTGTCTTGTATCGGTGCGTTGCTAAGTCCGTTTATGCTAGTTATCATTTCACCCCCCCCCTTACGCCATCTTATCCACTTTAAGCTTTGCCACTTTTTCTAAAATCTCAAACATACTCTTACCGCTATCAAATTCACTCTTTATAAATTTATAAAGCTCCTTAAATCTCTCATCGGCTTCAAGCTTATAGGTTTGAGACTTTTTAGTAACTTGTATAGGTGTAAATTTCTTCTCTTTCTTCTCTTCTTCGTTTTGTGCTTCAAGATCGTTGATAGAATTTATAGTCTCTTTTGCTAGCTCATCATCAAGCTCTAAACCAAAGCGCTCCTTTAGTGCAAATTTAGCCCATTTGCCCTTGAACTCATCAACACTCATATCGCTATCAAGCAAATCGGCTGTTTTTGTTCCACTAAAGGTAAAGTCAGAAAAAGCATGCTTTTTGGTATATCTTTTTATAAATTCGCTAACAGATAAAGTCTCTGAGTCACCAAAAGCCCTCTCAAGCCCTAAAGCACCGCTTTCATCTATAAATTTCTTTAGCTCATCTATCTCATCTTTTGAAAAAGAGTCGTCATAGCCCATTAGTTTGCCAAGTATGCTTACTCTTGCCTCTCCTTCGCCTTTTACAAAGCCAGTTAGTGAGTGATCATATCTGTCGTATTCTCTTGCTCTTTCTTTATCATCTAGCCTTGCATACTTAGGAAATGTCATGCCATGACCCATATCGTTACCAAGTATCTCGTTTATATCGTTAAATTTAAAGCCCATCTCTCTTGCTATATTCTCTCTTGAGAGGTAGTTAGTGGTTGAAAGATTATTAGAAATTTGCATTTTGCTATCCTTAGCTTTTATGATCACCAAAGTATTACATCAAATTTCGTCTTTTTTTTTAAAAAACTTTATATAAGGATTCATTTTTAAATTAGGCTTTGCATAAAAAGTAGATAAATTTACACGATCATCACTGCAGCTACGGCAAATCCGCCGTCGTGAGTTATACTAAGACTTGCTTCTTTGATATTAAAATTTGTGTAAATTCTTGGGCTAAATTTTATCTTTGGCGCATTTTTTGCGTCTTTGCTGAGCATAATGTCTAAAAAGCCACACTCTTTGCTGATGCCCACGCCAAGGGCCTTACTAGCTGCTTCTTTGGCTGCCCAAAATCCAGCCAAAGTCGCATCATTTTTTGCTAGCGCGATCTCATCGTCGCTTAAAAATCTCTTTAAAAAAAGCTCGCCGTGACGAGCCTTTAGTCTTGAAATTCTATCTATCTTAACGATATCGATGCCTATCATTGCACCACGAAATCAGTAAAAAATATGTTTTTGATGTAGCCATCATTTAGCACTTCATTTAGCTTGCCTACGATCTCGTCTTTTAGCCTATCCTTACCCTTTGCAGTGCTTACTTCTTCGTAAGTTTTAGAAGAGAGCGTTCTTATGATGATATCTCTTAAAAGTGCTTTTTTCTTATCAAGCTCGGCAGTTAGTAGCTCGTCGCTTTGCTCCAAATCGATCTTAGTCTTAAGAAATCTTGATCCATTTTCACTAAGTAAATTTACGACAAACTGATCAAGCGGATATATCGGTCCCATGTTCGAATAGTCGTTTCCACCGCGTTTTGCTTTGTTTTGAGCGGGTGCTGGTTGAGTTTGAGTCTGAGCTGGTGTTTGCGCCATATTTGCATCTTTTGGCTCATCAGAACTAAGCATCAAAAACGCCACTAGCCCTCCGATAACTAGCAATAAAACAAATATCGCGATGATGATTATCATCAAAGCGCCATTGCCACCTTTTTTTGCTTTTTTCTCTTCAACTTCTTCAGCCATCTTTCCTCCTTTAAGTTTTGGCTATAATTATACAAAAAATTCGCAAAAATGAGAAAAGATGATACATAAAACCAACGCCGCTAGGCTTTTAGACAAGCTAAAAATAGACTACGAGATACTTGAGTACGAAGTCGATCCAAACGACCTTTCAGCCGTTCACGTCGCAGCTAGCACCAAGCAAGATATAAAGCAAATTTACAAAACGATCGTCTGCCAGTGCGAGCCTAAAAATTTTGTCGTTGCCTGCTTGCAAGGCGATCTGGAGCTTGATCTAAAAGCACTTGCTCATGCGTGCGGGGCCAAGCGCTGCGAGCTTATAAACTTAAAAGACCTAGAAAAGATCACTGGCTACATCAGAGGCGGCTGCTCGCCACTTGCTATGAAAAAGCACTTTGCTACATTTATCGATGAGCGAGCAAAAGAGCAAGAGTACGTGCTAGTAAGCGCTGGAGTAAGAGGCAAGCAGATAAAGATAGCACCAAATGACCTTTTGAAGGCTTGTGAGGCGAGTTACGCTGATATCGCCAGGCTAGCCCTTTAAAAACTCTATAAATTTAAACTTCTCACCTAAAAACTCAGGCGAGAGTAGAAATTTTGCCTGTTTTGCGGCATTTTCATAGGCTTGCTTGCTGCCTTTTTCAAGCACCAAAGATAAAATTTCATCCACGCCAAAGTCGCAAACTAAAGCATCATTTTGTTTTTTTAATTTAAGCATCAAAAAGCCAGCCTCGCAAAAAGCCTCTTTTACCTGCTTAAAGCAAAGGCTATAAGTTAGATCAGAGCTTTTAAAATATGGCTCGAGGTTTGAAATTTCAAACAAAGAAAAAACTTGATGATCTTTAAAAACTCTTAGGCTAAATTCATTTTTCGGCTCAAATTCGCCGTAGTCAAAGCTTAAAAATCTCACCTTTTTTGCCGCATTTGCAAGCTGGAGCGCAAATTTGGCGTAGCTAGTTGATATCTCGCCCTTTTTTATGTCAAATTTCTTTGCAAGGGCTAGTAAATTTTGATCCGCTTTTTGCCAGTAAAATTTTAGATCGCTATCCACAAAAAGCATATTATCTGCGTCTATCACTTCGCAGCTAAATGCGTCAAGTAGCTCATTTGAGATGACAAAAATTTCATCAAACGAGCACTCGTCTAAATTTTCATAGTGCCCTACTCTAACCTCGTCACCAAAGCGTTTTTTAAAGGTTTCAAGCTGTTTTTTACGTAAAATTTCATGAGGTTCGATGATGATAAACTCTAAATTTGACAAAATTTCTGGCTCAAGCGTAAAGATGCCCTGCGCAAAATCAGCCAGCATATCGCCCGAGTTTGCGCCGATCTCCACGACCTTGCAAGAGCTAGAAATTTTGCCATTTTTAAGTAGCTTTAAAAAGTAGTTTGCAAGGCAAGCGCCAAAGAGATATCCAACGCTTACATTTGTATAAAAATCACCCTTTTTGCCGATATCCACGCCAAATTTATAGTAGTTTTCATTGACCCAGATATCAAAAAACTCGCTAAATTTCATAGATCAGGCAGCTTCCAGCCTCTATAAAATGCAAACATCCTGACCGTTATGCCAGCAGCTAGCAAGAGCATGGTAAAAAATATGTTGCTAAGGCCTAGATGATAGAGGATAAAGTAAGCAAGTCCCACGCCAAGGCTTATCGTGCCGTAAAGTCCTGTGCGCAAAAACCATGGGACTTCATTTAGCAAGATATCTCTTAAGATACCGCCACCAACGCCGTTAAAAAAGGCGATCATCATAACGCCAAAGATGTTGTAGCTATACTCAATGGCAACCATCGCTCCAACGATCGAAAAGCAGATAACATCGATCGCATCGGCAAAGATAAAGACAAATTTCTTCTCCAAACCATCTCTTTTTATATGCAAATTTGTGATCCTAGATACGATAAGCATAAAGATGACGACGCTTACTGGCATGTAGTGAGTGAATGAATAAACTGCCCTGCCAACTAGCATATCACGCACGATACCGCCTCCAAGTGCAGTCAAAAATGCGGACAAAAAGACGCCAAGCCAGTCACACTCCCTCTTTACTGCAAACAAAAAGCCACTAAGCGCAGCTGATGCGATACCAACGTACTCCACAAAAAGTATTAAGCTCATATTTTTTCCTTAAAAATGGGCATTTTATAATGAAATCTCATAAAATTTCATTAATAAATTTTTAAATAATAGTTTATTTCAGGCTATAATAACAAAAATTTTAAATAAGGAAATTTGATGAAAAAAATTCTAACTTTACTCTTTTTGATCGGCTCATTTTTTGTGTTAAATTTAAACGCTGATGTGATTCAAAATCAAAAATTAAAAAATGCGATAAACATTTTAAACGCTTTTGGCACTAGAAATTTAAAACCAAATACCAAATTTACAGGCATCAAAGCCATCGCTATCATCCCAGACGTGACAAAAGCAGGCGCGATCATCACTGGCTCAAAAGGCAAAGGCGTATTTATCGCTAAAAACGACGATGGCGAGTGGTCAAGCCCATTTTTTGTAAATTACACATCTGGCAGCATCGGACTTCAGCTAGGATATAGCTCAGCTGATATGATCATTTTGTTTAAAAACTCAGAAGCCTACGCAAGCTTGTTTAACGCAAAAGATACGATTAGCCTAAAAGCAGAAGCAACTGGCGGCGTTGGCAACGAAGTGGCGATAGCTAGTGATTTGCCTGAAATTTCAGCATTTGTCGAGGAGCGTGGCAAGACTAGCGGAGCTTTTGTTGGCGTTAGCTTAGATGTGGCAAGACTTAAGATAAACGCACAAGATACAAACGACTACTACGAGAGAATGTATGACTTTGAAGATATCTACAACAACAGCCCAAAAGCTAGCAAATACACAATCAAATTTAAAGAGATAATCTCAAAATACTTCTTATAATAACCTCGCAACTTGGCTCTTTTAGAAGAGTCAGGCTCTCTTTTTTTACATTTTAAAGATTTTAGAAATTTTAGTTTATAAATTTAGCAAGATTATGGCTTAGCCTTTTGCTAAACCATAAATAGTGATACAAAGCGTTTTTTAGGGATTGGAGAAAATTGA
This sequence comes from Campylobacter concisus, assembly GCF_902460595.1. GTDB lineage: Bacteria > Campylobacterota > Campylobacteria > Campylobacterales > Campylobacteraceae > Campylobacter_A > Campylobacter_A concisus_BL. Next base: position 470,099 of record NZ_CABPVA010000001.1, on the reverse strand, counting down.
GTCATATATTCAAACGCCTCTTCGTAGTCGCCGTCTGTATATTGCGCGACTTGCTCGATAAGCTCATAAAGCTCTTCATCATCCATCGAGTCAAAGCTGCCTCTATTTTCCAAAACCTCTAACAAAACGGCGTCTAATTCTAGCTCGTCGTAAGTCATTTCGTTCCTTAATTCTGATTTAAAAAATGCGAAACTATACCAAAAGAAGCTTATAAAATACTTTACTTAGAATTTGTAATAAATTTTATGCATTTTTTAGTAGAAAAGTTGTAAAATCTTTACATTCATTATCAATTTGATAGGGATTTTGTGGAAGACTTTGAACTATTTTACAAGCATTTTAACGAGTTTTTAAAAGCTTTTGGTCAAAAAGGCTCTGAGATAAAAGAGCAAATTTTGCGTGTGCTTTTTGCTAGCAAGTCGCATCTAAATGCTCAAGAAATTTGCCAAAAAATTTATGAAACTTACAAAAATGAAATTTCAATGACTTCGATATATACCTTTTTAAATTTTCTTGAAGAGCACCATCTAGCAAATAGTTTTGAGCAAAATGGTGTTAAAAATTACGAGCTAAATTTAAAATCCTCTCACGATCACTTGATATGTGAAATTTGTGGCAAGGTGGTTGATTTTGAAGATGAGATGATAGAGCAAAGACAAGATCAAATTTGTAGCCAAAGATCATTTAGTGCAGAGTCTCATAAGATGATACTTTATGGAATTTGCAGTGATTGTCAAGCAAAAAATGGGATTTAAATTTATCATTTCATTTTACTTTTTGATAATGAAAGACAAAAAAATTTCAGATTTGTTTAAGTTACAGATTAGATAATACGCAGACAAAATAAAAGGATGAAAATGGATATAAAAACACAAACTTTAGCACAAGTTGCAAGCTATTTTTCGATGATAGCTCACACAAATGGCAGACTAAGAGTAAGAGTTAGCCCAAAGATCAAAGAGCTAAGCAGTAGCGTAAATTTGGCCAGTTTAGATGACATGATAGCTCAAATAAATGGCATAAAAAATGTTAAATTTAACAAGCTAATCGGCTCTGTAACGATCGAATACGATCATGAAATTTTCCCTAAAAATCTCTGGGAGGATCTCTTAAAAGGGCAAAATTTAGAAGAAATTTCAGCTAAAGTAAATGAAGTAGCAAGAGAAGTAAAATATGCTTAACGAGCTTTTAAACGCCTCTTATACGAGCGAAAAAAACGCACTTAGGCTATATGAAAGCCTAGCTTCATTTGGCGAAGTATTTGATCAAATCGCAAGTGTGAGAAAAAATACGATCATCTTGATAGAGAAATTTGCAAGTGCGCATGAGTATGAGCTTGTTTGCGAAAATGAAGCTATCTTTTTACCAGCAAAAAATAAAGAAGATGCGCTGATAGAGGCACTAAACTATGAAAATGAGCTAAACAAAATGTATGAAAAATTTTGTGAAAGCTTAGATGATGAGGAGCTAAAAGATCTATTTTTTAGACTTTGGGCTACTTCAAATAACGAATACATCACCTCTTTAAAGCACTGCTTAAAAGAAATTTATAGCGGAGCTGAGGTAAAAAATGAGCTAAATTTAAATGAAATTTCGCAAAATTTTGAGCAAAATGGCATAACAAACATTTTAGAAAGCTATCAAAATGACTTTAATGAGATAACTAAAAGCTTGCAAAATATCGCAAGTGGCAAGGCTGATAAAAGCGAGTTGGCAAAGATCACAAACAACCCAAATTTCTCGTTTTTTAGCGGGCTTGCGCTTGGGGCATTAGGCATTTCAGTAGTTAGCAAAAATTTAAATAAGGATGAAGAAGATGAATAATTTACAAAATCAAACAAAGAAAGGATTTAAAATGGCATTACCATTTTTAGCAGGTTTAGCAGTAGGCGGTTTGGCAGTAGTTGCTTGGAGTAAAAGAGATAAGATCAAAGAGTGCGCAAAAGATGGCTTAGATAAAGGCAAAGAGGCTGCAAAAGATCTTTATAAAAAAGGTAAAAACGTCGCAAAAGACGCAAAAGACTTCATGGTTAAAGAAGAGAAAAAAGCAAAACGTGGCGTTAAAAAAGTAGAAAAAGAGGCTGAAAAAGTGGTTAAAAAAACAAGAAAACCACGTGCTAAAAAGCCAGCGGCTCCAAAAGCTATCACACCAAACGATATAGCTTAAGGATAGATAATGCAAGAAAATAGTCTTTTTACACTTTCAAACACAAGACTTCCTTTTGATCACTTCATCAGTGGAGCCTTGATCGCTGGCATGGGTGCGGCTGCGCTTGGCTTTAGCGACTATCTAAACAACAGAGCAACTAAAAAAGATGTCGCTAAAAAGATAGCAAAATACGCCGTAACTGGTGGTTTTGTAGGTGCTGTTGGCATTCACGCTTCAAATTTGATAGCACAAAAAAAATATCTAAACGCAGCAGCTTTCACAGCAGCTGGCATAGGCGGTCTTTTGATAGCTGAAGAACTAATAAAATTGGAGAGTAAATAATGAATAACCCTTATATCAATGAAGAAAACGCAGAAAACGCAAGTGCGGTAAATAATACTGCAGCAACTCAGCCAAGTGCAGTTGATAATGCAATAAACAATGCAGCTCAAAATTTACCATTTGTACCTGAAAATTTTAACGCAGCTGGTTTTGTAAAAGGCCTACTTTTAGGCGGCATAGCAGCTTATGTGCTAACTAATCCAAAAGCACAAGAGTGCGTATTTAAAGCGATTATTAAAGGTGGCGAGCTAATAAACGCTGGCATAGAAGAACTAAAAGAGCGTTTTGAAGATGTCAAAGCAGAACTTGACTCACAAAAATAAGGTCACTCTAGCTCACAAGAGCAAAAATAGAGCGAGGTTTATTTGCGAGAGCCTAAACGCTAGAAGCGATGTCAGCGCCATCGAGGCTGCGATCTCAGAGCGAACCGATGCAAAAAGCGTGCGTGTAAATAAATACGCAAAAAGCATCGTCGTCGAGTTTGATAAGAGCTATGAGAAAATTTTAGATTTTATAAAAAGCTATGATTTTCCAACCAAGCCAAAAGATGAGAGCCTGCCTAGCAAAGCAAATATCTACAAAGCTGCTGCTGCACTTGGTGTAACGCCATTTATGAGTAATAAAACTCTAAAATCAGCCGTGACTCTTTACGCCACAGCTCCAAATTTAATAGAAGGTGCAAAAGAGCTAAGGCACGAGGGCATCACCTCAAAAGTGCTCGAGGCAACTGCTATTGGCACAAGCCTTGCAATGGGTGATCATTTGGCTGCAAATAGCACAAATTTGATGATAAATATCGGCGAATACATGGAAGAAAGTGCTAGCCACAGAAGTGATGATCTCATCAAAGAGCTAGCCAAACCAAACATCGAAGAGGTCTGGGTCGAGCGAAATTTAAACGGTGAAAAGACGCTTGAAAAGGTAAAAACCGAAAATTTAAAAAAAGGCGACATCGTAGTAGTCGGAGCTGGCGAGACGATAGGCGTTGATGGCTACATCGTCGAGGGTAATGCTGATGTAAATCAAGTCTCAATGACTGGAGAGGCCGAACCTGTGGCAAAAGCTAGAGGCGACCGCGTCATAAGCGGCACTGTTGTCGATGAGGGCAGGATCAAAATTTGGGCTGAAAACGTAGGTAGCGACACCGCAACCGCAAGGATCAAAGAGTACATCCAAACTTCACTTAATGAAAAATCAGCCATCGGCGTAAAAGCTCTAAAACTAGCTGATAAGCTAGTGCCAGTGACACTCTCTCTTGCTGGGCTTTCGTATGTTATAAATAAAAATATGAACAGCGTTGCAAGCGTGCTTCAAGCTGACTACTCTTGCGCGCTTAAGCTTGCTACGCCAGTTGCGTTTAAGTCAAGCATCTCAAAAGCTGGCAGAAACGGCATCCTCATAAAAGGCGCAAAGGCGATCGAGGCTCTAAGCTCGGTTGATACCTTTGTCTTTGACAAAACCGGCACTCTAACTCACGGACGCCTAAGTGTGGTTGAAATTTACTCTTTTAAAGATGGATTTTCAGAGGCTGATATCTTAAATTTAACCGCAAGTGCCGAGGAGCACTACTTCCACCCAGTAGCTGAAGCGATAGTCGAGGCTGCAAACAAGCGTGGATTTAGTCATATCCACCACGACGAGGTTGAATTTATCGTGGCTCACGGCGTAAAAACTGCGATGCACGGCAAAGAGGTCGTTATCGGCAGTAGGCACTTTTTAGAAGATGATGAGATGATAAGCTTTAAAGCTCATGAAGCGCTTATAAATAAGGCTTTACAAAGCGGTTTAACCCTGCTTTACGTAGGATACGATAAAGAGCTTGTTGGCGTGATCGCTATGAAAGATGATATGAGAGCAAACGCTAAAGATATGGTGGTGAAACTACGAAATCTTGGCGTAAAAGAGATAGTTATGCTAAGTGGCGACATAAAGAGCAAGGCTGAAGAGGTAGCGCGCGAGCTGGGGCTTGATAGGGTCTATGCTGAGTGCTTGCCAACTGATAAAGCAGCGATCATCGAAGAGCTAAAGAGTGAGGGCAAAAAGGTCGCCTTTGTCGGAGATGGTATAAATGACGCGCCAAGCTTAACAAAAGCAAATGTTGGCATCAGCATGCACAAAGGTGCTGATATCGCTAAAGCAACAGCTGATATAAGCCTTTTAAAAGATGACATCATGAGCGTAGTGCTTGCAAAAGAGCTTGCTAATAAAACTATGAAGTTAATTAGCTCAAATTTCCGCTCAACCGTTGGCGTAAATACAGCCATACTAAGTGCCGCAACGCTTGGCATGCTAAATCCAATAGCAACTGCTATGCTTCACAATGGCACGACGATCTGGCTTCTGCTCAACTCAATGAAGGGCGTGAAGATCAAGTCAAAATAAATTTGAAAGGATAGATGGTGTTTGAGAATTTCTTAAACTTTTTAAACGGCAAAATGGATGTAGCCAACGACTTTTTATATGGATATTTTTTGGTTATCATCCTTGTAGCTTCAGGAATTTACTTTAGCTACCTTACCCGTTTTGTGCAGTTTAGGATGTTTTTTGAAGCTTGCAGAGTTCTGGTAGAGAAAAAGGATAAGTATAACAAGCACCATCTAACGCCGTTTCAAGCGCTGATGATCTCGACTGCTTCGCGCGTTGGCATCGGCAACATCGCTGGAATTTCAGCTGCCATCGTCGCAGGTGGTCCAGGAGCACTTTTTTGGATGTGTTTGATGGCATTTTTAGGCTCAGCTTCAGCCTTTATCGAGAGCACTTTGGCTCAAATTTATAAGACAAAAGATGTCTTTGGCTTTAAAGGCGGGCCGGCTTACTACATCAAAAACGGGCTTGGCATAAAGTGGCTTGGCTCTTTGTTTGCCATCATCCTTATCATCACCTATGCTTATGGCTTTAATGGACTTCAAAGCTACACCATGACCTCTGCTTTTGAAATTTACTACGACAAAGCAGGCAGCAACATCACCTTTGCGCAAAGTGGCTTGCCTATTGGCATCGGACTTATCCTTACAGCATTTACAGCTGTGATGTTTTTTAGCAAAAGCCACATCATCGGTAAAGTTAGCTCATATATCGTGCCTTTCATGGCGCTTACTTACATCTTACTAGCTATCATCGCGATCGTTTTAAATTTCAAAGAAATTCCAGCCGTTATCAAGATGATCATAGAAAGCGCCTTTGATTTTAAAGCGATTTTTGGCGGATTTGCTGGAAGCGTGATCGTGATAGGCATAAAAAGAGGACTTTTCTCAAACGAGGCCGGCATGGGCTCAGCGCCAAATGCAGCGGCTGCGGCGCACACAAGCCACCCAGTCAAACAAGGACTAGTGCAAGCAATGGCGGTCTTTATCGATATGACGATATGCATCGCCTCTGGTATGATCGTGCTTTTTTCTCAAGCATATCTTACAAAACAAACTGGCGTAAGTGGCGAAGTGCTAACCGCCCTACCTCTCGTTCAAGCAGCGATGAAAGAGTATTTTGGCGACTTTGGGCTACACTTTACGACCCTTGCAGTAGTGCTATTTGCCATCACATCGCTCATTGGCAACTACTACTACGCCCAGGCAAATATGAAATTTCTAACAAAAAGTAAAAATTTAACGCTAGCATTTAAGATCACAGCAGTGATTATGATATTTATAGGCGCTCAGATGAACTTAAAACTAGCTTGGAATATCGCTGATATCACGATGGCAGCTATGGCTACGATAAATATCATCGCTATTTTCTTACTATCAAAAGTGGTGATAATAGCAATAAAAGACTACGAAGCTCAAAGAAAAGCTGGTAAAAATCCAGAATTTGACCCAGAGAGTCTAGGCATCAAAAACACAAGCTGCTGGGGCAAAAACTAAAGGAGAAAATTTGGGAAAAGATATAAAGATAAGCGGCAAACTACTAGATCTAAACACTCATAGACAAGTAGCAAAGGTCGGCATGAGCGTCACTTTGGCATCTGTTTGCCTAAGTGCACTTTTTATGAAAAATAGATCTGTTAAAAAATTCCACGTAGCTTCTGGCATCGCATTTACATGCTTTGCGCTTTACCACGCTGGACTTTACGATAACGGCATCTTCAAAAAGATGATCGTAAAAGCAAAAACCGCTTCAAAAAAGGCATAAAATGAGACTAAGCGACGCTGAAATTTTAGACTACATAAACGAGGACCTACCCTACTTTGACCTCACAACGTCGCTTCAAGATATCGATAAAAAAGCCTCGCTTGAAATTTACTCGCGTGATGAAATTTGCGTTAGCTGCGTAGATGTGGCAGCAAGCATAGCAAGGCTACTTGGCTGCGAGAGCGAAATTTTTGTCAAAAACTCTCAAATTTGCAAGGCTAGCGATGTGATCATAAAAATTTATGGTAGCTACAAAGATGTGCATAAGGCTTGGAAACTAGCCCAAGTCGCACTAGAATATGCTAGCGCCATCGCAACCTACACAAATAAAATGTCAAAAGCTGCAAAAAGCATCAATGAAAAATGTGAGGTTTTAGCAACCAGAAAGAGCTTCCCATTTGCAAAGAAATTTTGCGTAAAAGCCGTGCTTGAAGGCGGTGGCGGTATGCACAGACTTGGACTTAGCGACAGTGTTCTTTTCTTTAAAAACCACATAAAAGTCTACGCTAGCTTTGATGAATTTCTATCACATTTGCCAGAATTTAAAGCCAAACTGGTCGAGCGAAAGATCTGCGTCGAGGCTGAAAATTTAGATGAGGCGAGTAAGCTTTTGAAAGCAAAATGCGACGTCGTGCAGTGTGATAAATTTAGCCCAGAGCTTATCAAAAACGTGCTAACCTTAAGAGATGAAATTTCACCAAATACTATGATACTAGCAGCTGGCGGCGTAAATTTGTCAAATGCAAAAGAATTTGCAAATGCCGATGCGATAGTCACTTCTGCAATGTACTCAAAAGGCGTTGCCGACATCAGCGCAAGACTTGAAATTTTGTAAAATTTTACAAATAAAAATACATATAATTTTATATATCAAATAATAAATATCTCTAAAATTTTAAAATTTATGAACAAACATACCATATCGCTAAATTTAAACTTACTAGAGTTTTAATTTGCATGCAGTGCAAAGCACTGAGGCATGCCACTTCTAACGTGCGAGTGGATTAGGGGATTTAAAAAGGAGGATAAGGGGACGGCCTCGTAACTCGAGTCCCCTTGTCTCCCCTTTTGAATAAAAAAGAGCTTAAAAATTAAAGTCTATATTTTAAAAGTAGAAATTTATTATTTTGCAAATTTTAAAATCTTACTCACTCGCCTTAGCAACTTACTAAATTTAGGGCTCATAAATATTTGCCACTGATATGCTCGCTCATAAATTTTAAAATATACAAATTCCAACCCAGCTTAAACCAAGTTGGAGTTTATTAAATCCAGTAGTTTGCATTAAACAAATTTAAGTTTGTATATTAAGAAGCTAAAACCTCTTCTTCCTAACCTCTTCAACTATAGCTTTAGCCATCTCATCTACTTCTGATGTTACTTCGTTTGCTTGGT
>NZ_CABPVA010000001.1:436612-461857 GCF_902460595.1 Campylobacter concisus | reverse complement strand
GGTGATCTATTTGAGCAACTGATTGATTTATCATATTTATGCCTTCACTTTGCTCTTTTATAGATTCACTCATCTCATTTATTGATTGAGCTAGGACATTTGTATTTGCTTCTATCTCACCAAGTGATTTTTGAGTTCTTTCAGCTAGTTTTCTTACTTCATCAGCAACAACTGCAAATCCTCTACCATGTTCTCCAGCTCTTGCTGCTTCAATAGCAGCATTAAGAGCTAGAAGGTTTGTTTGATCTGCTATATCTCTAATGATAGTTATGATGTTTTTAATTTCATCACTTTGTCTTATAACATCAGCTGTCTTTTGAGAGATGGCATTCATTGAGCTAGACATTTGCTCAACTGCAGCTGCACTTTCTTGTAAGCTATTTGCTTGAGTGTTTGCTGAGCTTGCTACTTTAGATACTGAGCTAGCTAGAAGTTTAGCTTTTTCTTCTAGTACTTGTGCTTGATTTAGATTGTCATTTAGCATTTTAGATATTTCTATGCCAAGAGAGTTTATACCACTTGCTATCTTACCATCATCATCATCAAGTCTTTTTGTAAAGTCTTGGTTTTTATAAGTGTTTAGTAGGTCAAGTACATCTTTACCATTACTTGAGATTGCATTTTTAAGAGCAAGTTGTAGATCTTTAAATGTGCTTTTTAGTTGATTTAGAGCTGGGTTGTTTGTATCAGCTTCTAGGCTTGCTTCATAGTTGCCATCTTTTATCTCATTTACAAAGGTGTTGGCTTTTTGGATGAATGTGTTCTCATGCTCTTTTGCCGTCTGGATAACCTCTATATTTTCATTTATGAGCGATGACATGATGCAAATTTCATCTTTTCCTTTTAAGCTTAGAAGTTTGGCAGAATTTGTCTTGTTGTTTAGATATAAGAAAAACTCGCCAAGCCCGCCCTTTACGCTATCGATGCCTGAAATGATATTTTTACCGACAAAAAATGAAACCAAAACAAGCAATAGTATAAAACAGGCGAGCAAAATGACCATAGAAACAGCTAAGTTGCCAGCTTCACTCATATCTTGTAAAGCTTTATCTTTCATATCATTTAACAAGTAAAGCTCATAGTTTCTAAAGCTATCGATCAAATTTGTGATACTTTGAAACCAACTAGCTGCTTCGATCTTGCCAGCTGTCTCATCTGGAGTAGCGATAGCACTTTTGATGATATCATCTATCTTTTGAAACTCATCACTTTGCAAGATCTCTTTTTGCAAGCTATCTGCGTATGTGCCTGCGTTAAATTTTACATAGTCATTTAAGAGATTTTTGATATTTGCGTTAAACGAAACTAAATTTACGTATGTATTTTTATCGATGTTATGTTTTATAAATGCAGCATTTAGTACCGCCCTTGTGATACCAAAATACTCTTTGATCTTTGAGATGCTAAAAATTCTAGCCAAATTATCTTTCATATCAGGCTCAGAGCTGCTTACTAGGGAATTTTCAAATATAAGTGTATTTTCAATCATATCGTGAAATTTAGGAGCTATGAGAGCAAAACTTTCTTTGCTATCTACTTTGGCTCTTATGCTATTAAGCTCGCTTGAGAGTTCATCTTTGTTAGAAAGTTTAGACAAAACGCCATCAACTTTAGCTCTTTGCTCTTTTAAATTTTTATCAGCATCTTTGCCATTAGCTATAAAGCCTGCGCTATAACCGCGCTCTTTTTGAAGTTCATGGATAAATTCACTTTGTTTTATGATATCTTCAGCTGTATTAAGGCTTGATACAGCTTGGCTTCTAGTCTTAAAAACGCCATTTAAAATATAAATACTTGTTGCACTTAAACAAATAAGACTTAAAATTACAATTAGTAGGATCTTTATTTTTATACTTAGATTATTCATTTTTCATTCCTTTGCATTACAAGATACGTTATATTGGCTGTTTCTCCCAAAAACGAAGCGGATTTTATTACTTTAATAATTAAATATAACTTGAAAATATAAATTACATTTAAGCAATAATAAATTTACTTTACTTAGCAAATAGCCTATTTTAGGTGTTTTAAGAAAATTTTAATTACAAATAAATAATATTAATTAATAAAAAATATTTAAATTTTCTCTAAAATTTACGAAAATGAATAGATAAATTTGAGAAAGTAGTTAAAAATATTTTATAAGCAAAGATAATTTTAAGCAGGAGATCGCTCCCCTGCTTTGAAATTATTTAGAAAATTTTGGCTCAGAAAATGCTGTAAGTTTTGGCACTTCATCGCCTTGATATTTTCTGATATTTACAAGAGCTGTGTGGCTGATGTTGCCGTTTGCTAGCTTACTTGTTGGGATATCTATGGTTAGCACGTTTGCAGAGCCGTTTTTGCAGATGCCACTGTCAAAGCCGTCATACCAAGCACCCTCAGCTAGTTTTACGACGCCCTCTTTGATGTTTTTAGTCACATACGCACCTGCTAGCACCTCGCCACGAGCGTTAAATACACACACCAAATCGCCTGTTTTTACACCAAGCTCTTTTGCGTCATTTTCGTTTATCCACACTGGTTCGCGGTTAGCGATAGCATACTTCTCACGAAGTGAAGTTTGGCTTAGCTGTGAGTGCAAGCGGTCAGTTGGGTGAGAGCTTATCATGTGGTATTTTGCAGGTTTATCTTTCATGCCTAGCCATTCGATCGGCTCAAACCAAGTTGGGTGTGCTTTGCAGTCATCATAGCCCATTTTCTCGATCGTATCTGAGTAAATTTCGATAAGACCGCTAGGCGTTCCAAGAGCGTTTAGCACAGGATCTTCTCTAAACTCGCCAAGCCTTACCCAATTATCACTATCTTGAGATGAGGCAAATGTGACTGGTTTGTTTTCATTCCAAAACTCTTCAAATGGCTTCATATCGCTTGCAAGCTCTGGCACAGCCTTGACCTGAGCGTAGGCTGCGTCATAGTACTCTTTGATCCAGTCAAACTCATCTTTGCCATTATCTGTATAGGCAACGACTAAATTTTTAGCATAAGCCTTGCAAAGATCAGTGAAAATTTGATAGTCATCTTTCGCTTCGCGGTATTTTTCAACGACTTGTTTCATTGGCACTATGTTCATATTTGAGTAATCACCTGTCATCGTGATGTCGTTTCTCTCATACTCTGTGGTGACTGGAAAGACGATATCAGCCATCTTTGCTGTCGGTGTCCAGTAGGCTTCATGAACGACTACGGTTCTTGGCTTTCTCCACGCTTTTAAATTTGTATTAGTATCTTGGTGATGCACTAGTGGGTTGCCGCCGACCCAGTAGATAAAGTCGATGTCTGGGTAGGTGATCTTTTTGCCGTCATGATCTATCACTTTGCCAGGGTGAAGCAACGCATCAGCGATACGAGCTACTGGGAAAGCGTAGTTGGTTGCTTTTTGTAGCCAGCTTTGACCTGTGCCCGCTACTGCGGCTGCTTTTGCGACGAAGCGACCGCGTTTGTCAAATTCGCCCGTATCAGTGCCGATAAACTCGCCTTTTTCGTTAAATTTACCCACACTTGCGCTATTTACACCGCCGATGACTGCGCCCTTGCATGTTGGTGCGCCGCCGTTTGAGTAGTGGTAGCTTAAGCCAAATCCCCCGCCAGGAAGTCCGATCTGACCGATCATAGCTGCAAGTGTCACCATCGCCCAGTGTGGTTGCTCGCCGTGATGAGCGCGCTGCATGCCCCAACCACTCATTAGCATTGTGCGGTTGCTTACAAATGTATCAGCTAGCTCTTTTAGAGTATCTTTATCTATGCCACAAATTTTGCTCGCCCACTCTAAATTTTTAGGAGTGTTGTCTGTCTTGCCAAGTAGATATGGGAGGAATTTATCAAAGCCATAAGTGTAGTTTTCGATAAATTCTTTATCGTATTTGCCACTTTCATATAGGTAGTGCATCATGCCTAGCATCATCGCTGTGTCGGTGTTTGGCACTGGAGCGATCCACTGAGCTTTGTCGAAGTATTGTGCTGTTTCAGATCTGATAGGATCGATAACGATCACTTTGATATCTTTTTTATTTTTTAGCTCTTCAAAGTATTTAAAGCCCTGCTCATCAGTCGCTGTCCAAGCTATGCGAAGTGTCGCAAGTGGGTTTGCGCCCCAGATGACTACGACTTTTGAGTTTTCTAGCACGACTGGCCAGCTAGTTTGCTGCTCATAAACCTCGATGCTACCTACAACGTGAGGCATGATGATCTGACTAGCACCTGTTGAGTAGTCGCCAAGTGAGCCAACAAAACCGCCACTAAGGTTCATAAATCTATGAAGTAAAATTATTGAGTTATGCACATTGCCACTTGATTTCCAGCCGTAGCTACCTGCAAAAACGCTCTCTAAGCCCTTTTGCGCTCTTGTTTTTTTAAGCTCTTTAGCAACTAGCTTGATCGCCTCTTCATAAGGCACCTCGACCCACTCATCTACGCCACGAAGCTCTGGTTTTGGGCTATCTGGGTTTTCTAGGTAGCTCTTTCTTACCATTGTGTGTTTGATACGACTTTTATAGATCATATCTGGTGTGTAGTGCTGAAGTGGGTTGTAAATTTCACTTGTCTTTTGGATAGGCTCTGACTTTACAGCGATGCCGTTTTTAGTTGTTACTTTTAGCATGCCCCAGTGAGCAGCTGTAAGAGTTTCGCCATTTTTTACAACGCCCTTTTTAAACTCATCAGCAAACAAATTTGAAGCTGTTACGCCTGAAAGCAAAGGTGTAGCTGCAAGTGCTGTTGCACCTTTTTTTAGAAAATCTCGTCTGTTCTCGTTCATTTTTTCTCCTTATTTGCCTAAATTTACGTCAGATGAGTGTTTTTGTAGGTACTCGATAACTAGCCACTCGTCTTTTTTTTCTATTGCGGTTCTGCCGATCATTGATTTTAGGAGTGACGGCCATTGATTTGCGTTAAAGTGCGTAGTTTGAGGCAATGCATGGCAAACGCCACAGCTCTCTTTATACATCTTATCAGCTTTTGCAAACATCGCATTTACATCGGTGCTAAAGCCATCTTTTTGAACGAAAACTGTCGTTTCTACCTCGTTCCATTTGCCGTTTTTGCCCTCTTTTGTCACTTTGATATCAAAAGGTGCAGTTTTTGCAAATGCTACTGAGATGATCCTCGCGCCATCAGCAAAATAAACTACGTTACTAACGGCTGGGTTTTGATAGCCTTTTACTTTGATCTGCGCTCTATCGCCGCTTGTTTGTAAAATTTCAACTGCGTTGGTTGGTAGCAGCCTGCCTATGCTCTTAGCTGAGTTTGCGTCAGCATATACGTCCTTTACGACATCTGTGTAGTTCATGCCTGCACCAAATGCAGCACAAGCTACGATGGCTGATAGAATAATTTTTTTCATATTTCTCCATTCAAAATGAAATCGATCAAATTCTATGGGCTTTTTGATTAATTACAAATTAAAATTAAAAATATATTTTAAGAATAATGCAGAAAATTTTATTTAAAAATGAGTAAAAACACGCCAGATACGATAAGGCAAACGGCTAAAATTTCTTTTAAATTTAGCCTCTCACCAAGAAATATGACAGCCAAAATGATAGCCAGCACGACACTAAATTTATCAACCAGCGCTATCTGATAGACTTTACCTGCTTGCATAGCTTTAAAATACATAAGCCAAGAAAGCCCAGTCGCCATGCCACTTAGTATGAGAAAAAGCCAGTTTTTAGGGCTTAGAGAGCTTAGCGGTTGCCATTTTTTAGCCACACTTAAAAGCAAAACAAGCATCAAAATGACAACGACCGTTCTTATAAATGTCGCAAAATCGCTGTCGATGTCCTTTACGCCTAGCTTTGCAAAGATCGCTGTAAGCGCAGCAAAAACAGCCGAAAGAGCTGCGTAGATAAACCACTCTGGCATTTTTTTCTTATAAATTTAAAGGGGCGAATTTGCTTCGCCCCAAGCTAAATTTATCCCTCATAATCGCCAAGCATATCAAGCGTAGGAGCAAAATATAAAGCCCCAGTTACTGGCGTACTAAAGTCAAGCAGCCTATCTGAGTTGCCTTTTGGCTCGCCGATAAACATCTTTTTAAGCATAAGCTCAACCGTTGAAAATGTGCTTGCATAAGCGATAAAGTAAGTGCCTGTTTTGCTGCCTTCAGTAAATGGCATATTGCCACGCACGACCTTTTTATCGTCGCCGACATTTGCAGCAGCTGAGTGTGAATTTGTAGGTTTTTCGCTCTCGTCCATCTCGATGTCATACTCTTTTGAGCGGCCTATAACCTTTTCTTGCTCACTTATGCTTGTGGCGTTCCACTCTTTCATTTTGTGGAAGTATTTTTGAACAAAAACGTAGCTACCGCCTTTAAATTTAGCATCCTCTTTGCCGACTTTTGCAAAGTGGTCTCTATCTTCGCCATCAGGGTTTTCAGTGCCATCGACAAAGCCGATGATCGCCCTGCCGTCGTGATACTTAAAGCCTTGAGTCTCATCTGTAAGCTCTGCAAATTTAAACAAAACTTCTTTGATATTTTGCGCCATGTCAAAGCAGTCAGCCGCATTTAGCGCACGGATGTGGATGTGAATGTCACCCTTTGTGCTAACAGCCTCGTGTTTGTCACCTTTGATAGCTTTAAAATTTACAAGCTCTTTTGGCAATTCTTTTGAAATTTCAAGCTTTTTCCAAGCATCATGACCCACGCCAAGGACGCAATTTACATTTTCATTTGCGCCAAATCTAACTTTAGCAGTTTTGTTTAAATTTACAACCAAAGCACAAAGCTTAGCAAAGCCCTCTTTACATGCCTTTTTGTCGCCTTTTAAAACCCATGTTTGAAAGACTGTGTTGTTGCCAGGTGCTTGTGTGACCTCTTGTGAATTTACACTCATTTTTTCTCCTTTAAATTTTGTTTTTATGCGATATTTTCTAAATTTAGTTGCTCGTTGATCTGCTCGTCGCTATCGTCAAAGACAAACTCGACCTTGTTTGCGCCAAAGCTCTTAGCTATCGCTTCAAGCGTGTCGCGAGCTGATTTGTGGATTTTACTTTGAAGCTGCGAGATAAGGCGAACGCTCATCTTTTTTACTTCATTTCTAGCCTCTTCTATCAGCCTATTTTTGTCTTCTTCTGTAAAAGTGCTACCAAAAAAGCCATTTAGCGAGTCAGGCAGCAAAAATGGTATAAATTTGCCGTTTTTTTCATCGTAAAATTTCATATCTGCGATTGAAAATTTATACTTACATGGAGGCATTTTTATCTTGTAGCTAGAGTTTGCGATCTGCATGATCTCAAGTCTAGGGCTGGTTAGATCGTAGATAAAATTTATCTCAAACTCAAATATCATCGAAAGCTTCTTCTCACTCACTAGCCACCTTAAATACTCTTTGCCAAAATTTCCAAACGCATGATCTGTCTTTGTGACGATCTCTTTGCTATATACCTGAAAGACGGATAGTTCGCCGATGCTTTTAAGCTGCGAAATTTCAGTGCTGACTGAGACATTTTCGCTATCATCTTTTGCCTTTTTTAGCGCCTTGTTTGACCTATAAAATGCAAATGCCAAAATAGCTAGCAAGATAGCTAATATCAAATTTGCGTATTCGCTCATATTTTCTCCTTTAAAGCCCGCATTTTATCCTAAATTTGTAAAGCAAAAGAAATTTATTACTCTGGCAAGGTGATAGGGCTCTTATAAGGCATGTGAGCGCCTACTATCTTTGTAGTCTCGTCCTCCAAGCCATCAAGCACCTTTTCTCTTGTTTTAGCAGCTTGCACTGGATCTACATCATAAGTGATAGATATGCTTGGCTCGACCTCTTGCACTGCTAGAACGTGAAGAAGATCAGCTATAAATATGATCTTGTCGTTATCTGTCTCAAAGCTTATCATGTTGTGCCCTGGAGTGTGGCCGTAGGCTGGGATAGCTCTGATCTTTAGAGCCCCGTTAAATAGCGGCTTTTTATGATCAAAAAAGCTCTTATCGTCCTTATAAAGCGATAAAATTTCTTTTATCCTCTCATCTTTGCCCTTCATCCAATAGTCCCACTCCTTTTCATCTATAAAAAGTTTGGCGTTTTTAAATGTCTTTTTGCCGCCATCTATGAGCCCACCTATGTGATCAGGATGAGCGTGCGTGATGATGACGTAGGTTAGTTCCTCTGGCTTTATATTGCCAAAAGTTTGCAGATCATACTTTAAATTTTCCAAGCTATCTTCATAGCCACTATCTATGAGCGCTGTGTAGTCATCGCACTTTGCAAACATTACGTTGTGTTTGTTTGGTAAATTTTTAGTATTTGCCACAAGCTCTTTTTGAGCCTCATCTTTGGCTATTAGCTTATCTACTGGCGCGTCAGTCGTCTTTAGTGAAAATACATAAAGCTTGCATCCGCCCATAGCTCCTATCCATACTTGATCGTTTTGCTTGCCAACCACCTCATCATCGGCGCAAAAAGCCAAAGTGCAAAACAACGCAATGCTTAATAAACTCTTTTTCATATCTCATCCTTGAATAAATTTGCGAAATTTTAGTCCTGTAAATTTAATGAAAGTTAATGCTCGCTACTTTAAAAGGTAGCGAGCTTTTGAATTTAGAAGAGTTGAGTGAAAGAAAAGCCGTTTTTATTAAGCGTATCTTTGATCTTTTCTTGATGCTCAAGACCCTTTGTCTCAAGCGTGATAGTGATGCTAGCATCGCCGTAGTCAAGCTTAGTAGAGAAGCGGTCGTAGTCGATCTTAACTATGTTTGCATTTGCTGATTTTAGACTATCAGTTAAGCTCATGAGCGCTCCTGGCTTATCTACAAGTGTGATTTGCAAGGTCATCTTGCGGTGAGACTTGATAAGACCCTTTTCGATGATGATAGAAAGCACCTGAACATCGATATTTCCGCCACTTAGCACCACGCCTATCTTTGCGCCTTTTTTAAATTTGATCTTATCATGCATAAGTGCTGCCACGCCAGCTGCGCCAGCTCCCTCAACTACGATCTTTTGCGTCTCCAATAAAAATAAAATCGCAGTTGCGATCTCCTCATCATCGACCTGCACAAACTCATCCACGCACTCAACGATATTTTTAAGCGTTATCTCGCTCGCATCACGCACAGCGATGCCATCAGCTATAGTGCGAACTGACTTTGAGTTTATGCTCTTTTTAGCGCCGTAGCTATTAAACATAGCTGGAGCGCCCTTTGCGCCGACACAAACGACCTTGGTTTTTGGATTGACTTGCTTTATGCAGCTTGCCACACCGCTAGCTAAGCCACCGCCGCCAACTGGCACTACAACCATATCAAGGTCGCTTATCTCATCAAGCATCTCAAGACCCACAGTGCCCTGCCCTGCCATGACGTACTCATCGTTAAACGGATGAACAAAGGTCATATCTTTTTCTTTGGCGTAATTTACTGCAAATTCATACGCCTCATCAAAGTTATCACCTTTTAAAATGACTTCAGCGCCAAGATCCTTTGTGCCAGCTACCTTTAGAAGCGGGGTTGATTCTGGCATGACGATGCAAGCATGCACGCCAAATTCTTTTGCGCTTATCGCCACACCTTGAGCGTGATTGCCAGCGCTTGCAGCTACAACGCCACGTTTTCGCTCCTCCTCGCTTAGGCTAGCTATTTTATTATAAGCTCCTCTTATCTTGTAAGCTCCAGTTCGCTGTAAATTTTCCTCTTTCAAATAGACATTTGCGCCTAAAATTTTGCTAAGTTTTGCACTTAGCGCAAATGGTGTTTTATTTACAAAGTGACCGATCGTTATCTTTGCTTGGATTATTTTGTTTAATGAAACCATTTTCAACTTTCCTTTTAAAATTTATCTTTTGCCTCTAGTAGCACGCCACACTCGATGTGATGAGTGTTGGCAAACTGATCAAAGAGCGCAAATTTTATCACTTTATGGCTTTTAGTAAGCTCATTTAAATTTTCTTTTAGCGTCTCTGGGTTGCACGAGATGTAGATGATGTTTTTGAAATTTTTAATGAAATTTATGACACTTTCACTAAGTCCAGCGCGAGGCGGATCGACAAGGACGTGCGAGAAGTTAAAGTCGCTCAATTTTATATCTTTTAGCCTATTAAATTCCCTAATACCAGCAAATGCGCCCATTAGCTCATCAGCGTCCATTCGTAAAAATTTGATATTTTCTGCCCCATTTAGCTCACAGTTTTTAAGGGCATTTGCGATCGAGCTTTTTGAAATTTCAGTGGCAAGGACGTTTTTAAATTTAAACGAAAGTGGGATGGTAAAATTTCCATGTCCGCAGTAAAGCTCCAGCAGGTCAGCGCCACCTTGCACGCACTCTTTTGCCCAAGCTATCATCTTCTCATTTACCGCTTTATTTGGCTGGATAAAGGCATTTTCACTTAGGCTAAATTTATAAATTTGCCCTCCGACATTTAGCTCATCAACTAAATTTAGCTCGACACTTAGCAGCTTTTGACCGCGATATCTAGCTAAGATCATCACATCAAGCTTGCTAGCTAGAATTTTCATCGCCGCTTCAAACTCACTATCAAGCTTTTTGTGATAAAGAAGCGTGACTAAGGTGCCACTTTTACAGGCGATAAACTCCACTCCAAAGAGCTTTGCGCGCAAAATTTCATCATTTTGTAAATTTTCAAGTAGTCTTGGCATGAGATGTGAAATTTGCTCGCAGACCTTTGAACACTCATCTATAAAGACCCTTTTGCCCTTCTCGCTTGCGTGCATCGTGTAGCTAAGCTTGCTACCCTCGTGCCAGATGCCAAACTCAGCCCTTGTGCGGTAGTGCTTTGGGCTTGAGCTAAAAACATCAAATTTGCCATCATAAAATGGGGAGAAATTTTGCTTGATAAGATCAGTTTTAAATGAAATTTGCTCACTATAAGGGGTAAAAAGAGTGCATGATCCGCACTCTTTTAGGTATTTGCAGTCCAAATTTATGCCGCTTTCTCTTCGACTTTTTTGCCTACAAATCTAACCAAAGCCCAGATCGCTAAAAATCCGCAAGGAAGTGCGATCCAAACGCTAAGACCAAGTGCCACTGGCAAGTAGCCAACAAGCACACAAACCGCGCAAACGCTAAGTGCATAGATCATCTGTGTTGAGACGTGATCGATGTGACTACATCCTGCACCCATTGATGAGAGTATCGTAGTATCTGAGATCGGCGAGCAGTGATCACCAAAGATAGCGCCCGTTAGAACGCTTGAGATATTTACGATCATATAAGCATGCATCGCATCGCCATCTAAGCCGTAGTTTTTGCCCACTGCATAAGCTAGCGGGATAGCAAGAGGCATCAAAATGCCCATCGTGCCGTAGCTGGTGCCAGTTGAGAAACTGATAAATGAGCCAAGGATGAAAACAGCCACTGGCAGGATAAATTTAGGCGTTGAGTCACTTAATAGATCGACCAAATATCTTGAAGTGCCAAGCTCTTTGATAACCGCACTAAGGCTCCATGCAAGAAGCAAGATAACAACTGTGATGATCATAGTTTTCCAGCCCTTTACCCATGTGCTAATGGCCTCTTTTACATCAAAAATTTTGCGCCAAACGCCCATGACGATAGCTACTATACTAGCAAGGAGCGCTGCTTGAAATAGCGATGTAGCAGAGTCTGCTGCGCCAAAAGTATCTTTAAATGTTGAAAACGAAAGTGGATTTGCAAGTGCATTTTTAAGAGTATCGCCCTCAAGTGCAGCAAGACCACTAAAATAAAAGCTAGTAAATGCGCCGATAACTAGTACAAGAAGCGGCACGATAGCATTTGAAGCGCTTAGTTTTACGCCCTCTTTTGGCTCAAGAGTCTTATCCTCAAGGTCTTGAATTTGAGTTTTACCAGAGTGAAGCTCGCCCTTTCTAGCGCGCCTCTCAGCTGCTAGCATAGGACCATACTCGCGTTGCATCAAGGCTGTGCAGACGATGAAAAATAAAATGAATAGGTTGTAAAATCTATATGGAATGGTCTCGATAAATATAGAATAAGCGTTTATGCCAGTCTCGCCGATAAGCTCATAGCCCTTTTCGATGAGTG
This sequence comes from Campylobacter concisus, assembly GCF_902460595.1. Taxonomy (GTDB): domain Bacteria; phylum Campylobacterota; class Campylobacteria; order Campylobacterales; family Campylobacteraceae; genus Campylobacter_A; species Campylobacter_A concisus_BL. The sequence continues at coordinate 449,882 of NZ_CABPVA010000001.1, read as the reverse complement.
AAACCTCAAGTCCGACCCATGTAGAGATGATAGCGATACCAGCAATCGGTGCTGCAGTGGCGTCGATAATGAAAGCAAGTTTTTCGCGGCTTATTTTAAATTTATCGCTTATTGGCCTCATGATAGGGCCTACGATTAGGGCGTTTGCGTAGTCATCGAAAAATACAAAGATACCCATAAGCCAAGTTGAAATTTGAGCTGAGACACCAGTTTTTGCCTTTTTGCTAAGCCAAAGAGCAACCGCCTTTGTACCGCCCATCTTCGTGATAAGTGCGACCACGCCACCTATACAAAGCACTTGAAGCAAGATGCCTGCATCAGTGCTATCAGCCATCGACTCAACCACTCTTGAAACGATGCCTGTAAAGCCTTTGATGATGCCCATAAATACATTTTCATTAACGATATTTATAAGAAAAGTTCCGCTAAAAACACCGATAAATAGCGACAAGATGACATCTTTTGTGATAAAAGCAAGCGCTATGGCAACAACTGGCGGTATAAGCGTGAAAACGCCGTAAATTTGTGCGTTTCTTTTGGCGACTTCTGGATCAACTCCAAAAAGCGCGACACTAAAAAATAGTAACAATAAAATTTGTCTCACATAAACTCCTTAAAATTTTTCTATCGCAAGTCCAGCCCAAGTCTGCGTATTTGCCATGACTTCGACCCTATTTATATTTACGCTCTCAGGCATATTTAGGCAGTTAAGCAAAATGGTCGCGATATCCTCAGATGTGATGAAATTTGTATTTTCATAAAGACTATCCGCCTTTGCCTTATCTCCTCTAAATCTAATCTCGCTAAATTCAGTCTTGCAAAGCCCTGGCTCGATGTTTGTCACCCTGATATTTGTACCAACTAGATCGTTTCTTAAATTTAAGCTAAACTGCTTTACAAAGGCCTTTGTGGCACCATAAACGTTGCTGCCAGGATATGGCCACGAGCCAGCTGTTGAGCCTAGATTAAAGATATAGCCCTTTTCTTGCTTGTAAAGTAGCGGCAAAACCGCCTTTGTCGAGTAGATGAGACCCTTTACGTTTGTATCTATCATCGTCTCAAAGTCCTCAACCTTCGCATCTATCGTCTTTTCTTGTCCCAAGGCAAGTCCAGCGTTATTTACAAGCACTTCGATATCTTTAAATTTATCAGGCAAGCTATCAACTGCATCAAAAACAGCCTTTTTATCACGTATGTCAGCTACGATGATGTGTGTATCGCCAAGCTCGCTAGCAAGCTTCTTTAGCCTATCTTCGCGCCTTGCAAGAGCGACTATCTTGTAGCCCTCTTGTGAGAGTCTTCTAGCGATCGCCTCGCCAAAGCCAGATGTCGCACCTGTCACAAAAGCTGTCTTTTTCATATCTCTTCCTAATTAAAATTTGGTTTTAAGCCAAGCTCTTCTAAAAATTTAATATTTTTTTCGTTTTTATCTTTAATCGCATAATCAAGCGCGTTAAATCCCGCATCATCAGTGGCGTTCATATCAGCGCCGTTATCTATCAAAAGCTTTAAAATTTCAGGCGTCGCGTGAGCTGCTGCATGCATGAAAACGCTTCTGTTTGTATGCTCCAAACCACACGTATCTTCTACTTGCATCATGCCTAAATTTATCATATTCATCCTAGACTGCTCGTCGATATAGCTCTCGTTCGCATTTGCCCCGCTTTTTAGCAAAAGCTCGCAAAGAGGCGCATCCTCAAACTGCACAGCATAAAAAAGCGCACTTTTTCCAAAGAAATTTTTATGATTCACATCGGCTCTATTTTTAAGCAAAATTTTTACATTTTCTAAATTTTTAAGAGCAAAAAAGAGCGGCGTCTCATCGCCTAAATTTACATCAGCCCCGCGCCTTATGATCTCTTCTATCATCTCGCTACTTTTGTCATTTAGCAGTGCGATATCAAGTAAATTTGTAAGCTCAGCGGTGGTGAAATTTTTCGAGTAGAGTAAATTTGCAAGCTCGTCAAAGCTCATCTTTTGAGCCATCATCTTTTGCTCTGTGGTTAAAATTTTAGCTTTATTTACATTTTTGCCGACACTAAAGCTTAAAAACTCATTTATCACGCTAGTTGCGTAGTAGGCAGCACTTGCACTATCAACGCCTAAAGCCTCGTAAAATTTAACCAGCGGAGTTTGTGCGTTTTTATAAGCTTCGCTAAATTTTTTATATTTTAAGAAGTTAAACAAGCTCTCGTTTGCCCAGTACCTAAAATACTCCATTTGAGCGTCTTTTTGGGCTTCTGCGACCTCTGACTTTTCAAGCTCTTTTTGATAGATTTCAGGTGCAAACGATGCTTTTAGTAAGATCCATCTAAATTTATTTAAATTTTCTCTATAAACGCCCTCACCAACGCAGCTTTGAGACTCACTTCTCACGGCTACACTCGCGTCAAAAAGCTCTTTTATATCTTTTAAATTTAAAAGCGAGCCATCACAATAAAATAGCCCCTCGTTCACGTAAGCAAGCTCTTTTGGAGTAGTTTTAAAGATCTCTTTTTTAGCAAGGTCACTGCACTCTAATGCGTGTAAATTTACAAAAAGAAAACTGCTAAAAAAGAGAAAAAAAGCTACTTTTTTCATCAAAGCTCCTTAAAATTTCGCGATATTGTAACAAATTTATATACTAAACTCGCTTATTTCATTAAAATTTAGGTATTTATAAATTTGATCTTTGTTTAAACTAAGGCTATCTCTTACTATTTTTTTATACTCATCAACACTTGGCAAACGCCCAAGCAGCGCGCATACAGCGGCTAGCTCGGCACTTCCTAGATAGACCTTTGCGCCCATGCCCATTCTGTTGTCAAAATTTCTAGTCGAGGTCGAAAAAACAACAGCATTGTCATTAACTCTTGCTTGATTTCCCATGCAAAGCGAGCAGCCTGGCACCTCTGTCCTAGCATTTAGCCTCTTAAATATCTCATAAACGCCCTCATCTTCAAGCGTCTTTTTATCCATCTTTGTTGGCGGCGCTATCCAAAGCCTAGTAGTAAGCTTGCTCTCACGCTCTAAAATTCTAGCAAGCGCTCTGTAATGCCCGATATTTGTCATACAGCTACCCACAAAAACCTCGTCGATATTTTGCGCTCTTTTGCTATCAGCTAAAATTTCACTTAAAGTCGCCACGTCGTCTGGGTCGTTTGGACAGGCAAGGATCGGCTCATCTATCTTGGATAAATCAATCTCTAAAATTTCAGCGTATCTTGCGTCCTTGTCGGCTCTTAAAAGAGTTGGGTTTTCTAGCCACTTTTGCATCTTCTCTTTTCGCCTAGCAAGCGTCTCATGGCTCTCGTATCCTGCTTTTATCATCGCGTCTATTAGCGCAACGTTTGAGCGAACATACTCCACGACACTATCAACGCTTAAATTTACCACACAAGCTGCCGCCGAGCGCTCAGCCGAAGCGTCACTTAGCTCAAATGCCTGCTCCACTTTTAGGCTCTCTAGCCCTTCTATCTCTAAAATTTTGCCCGCAAAAATGTTCTTTTTATTTTTCTTTTCAACACTTAAAAGCCCTTTTTTGATAGCAAAATAAGGTATCGCATTGACAAGATCACGAAGCGTCACGCCCTCTTTTAGCTCGCCTTTAAATTTGATCAAAACTGACTCTGGCATATTTAGCGGCATCATTCCAAGCACCGCCGCAAACGCCACTAGGCCGCTGCCCGCTGGAAAGCTAATGCCAATAGGAAATCTCGTGTGACTATCGCCGCCAGTGCCCACCGTGTCAGGCAAGACCATGCGGTTTAGCCACGAGTGGATGACGCCGTCACCTGGTTTTAGGCTAACCCCACCACGAAGCGTCATAAATTTAGGCAAGCTCTTTTGCATCTCAAGGTCGCTTGGCTTTGGATAAGCAGCCGTGTGGCAAAAGCTTTGCAAGACAAAATCCGCCCCAAAACTAAGGCTAGCAAGCTCTTTTATCTCATCTCTAGTCATGGGCCCTGTGGTGTCTTGTGAGCCAACGGTCAAAATTTCAGGCTCCACGTATGCCCCAGCTCTCACGCCAGCCTTGCCGCAAGCCTTGCCGACCATCTTTTGAGCGAGTGTATAGCCACCGCCTAGCTCTTTTGGCTGATCTGGCTTTATAAAAATTTGCTCCTCGCCAAGCCCCAAGACCTCTCTAGCCTTTTTGGTCACTTGCCTACCTATCATCAAAGGTATCCTGCCGCCTGCTCTTATCTCGTCGCTTAGGGTGTTTGGGCTAAGTTTAAAATTTGCCACGAGCTTTTTTTGGGCGCCTGTGAGCTTATAAATTTCACCCTTAAATGGCCAAATTTCTATCTCATCGCCCATTTCTAGCTCATTTACGTTTGCAACTATCGGCAATGCACCGCTGTCTTCTGCTGTGTTAAAAAATATCGGAGCTATGGTCGTGCCGATCACGATACCGCCTGTTTTTTTGTTTGGCACGCTCTCTATCTCATCGCCCAAGTGCCACTGGATAGAGTTTATACCGCTCTTTCTGCTGCTGCCAGTGCCGACCACGTCGCCAACGTATGCCACGCTCTTACCGCGACTTTTTAGCTCTTTTAAAACCTCCAAACCCTCAGGCATCTTTTTAACTAGCATAGCCTTTGCATGAAGCGGTATGTCAGCCCTTGTGTATGCCTCGCTTGCTGGGCTTAGATCATCAGTATTTGTCTCGCCAGGTACCTTAAAAACGACTGCCTTTATGCACTCATCAAGCGGCTTTTTATGCGTAAACCACTCCGCATTCGCCCAAGAGAGAAGCACCTCTTTTGCAAATTTATTACTGTTTGCTAGCTTTGCTATCTCGTCAAAATGCTCATGCACCAAAATGATATTTTTTAGCTCATTTGCCGCAGCTTGCGCGATAGTTTCGTCGCTATTTTTTAGCGCTCGCACTAAAATTTCTACGTTATATCCGCCAAGCATCTTGCCTAAAATTTTAATGGCATGAACCGCGTCAAGCCCGTCTATCTTAAGACCTTCTATCACCTCGCCAAGAAATTCTGCCTTTATCTTTGCCGCGTCATCAACGCCAGGATTTACGCGATTTGTAAGTAAATTTATAAGAAATTTTAGCTCTTTTTGTGCCTTTTCATCGCCACTAGAGCTGCCAGCAAGTCTCATTAGCTCGCAAATTTCGCTTGTCTGCTTGGCATTTAGCGCAAGCGGTGGCACGCCATCTTTTTCTCGCTCACTCACGTGTTTTTCGTAGTCGGTAAAAAAGCTCATAAATTTCCTTTGTGATTTTGCTCGTCTTTAGTCTAAAATCGCTGATTTTGCTTGCATTTTATCAAAAAGCAAAACAATCTAAAGTAAAATTTGCCCAAAATTTCAAATTTCAAGGAGCAAATGTGTCAAAAGCCTACCTAAAATCACCCATTGGAATTTTAGAGATCGTTGCTAGTGAAAATGGAATTTGTGAGATAAATTTTGTAGATAAATTTGAAAAAATAGCGGTAAAAGATGAAAATTTAAAACTTTGTTTAGATGAACTAGAAGCCTATTTTAAGGGTGAGCTTAAAAAATTTAGCGTAAGGCTTGATATAAAAACGACCAAATTTAGAGCCAAAATTTATGATGTTTTACAAAAAGTGCCATACGGCGAAACAACCACATACGCAGCCCTAGCACTTGCCGCAGGTCACAAAAACGCTTACCGCGCAGCAGGCTCAGCAAATGCCAAAAATCCACTGCCTATCATCGTCCCTTGCCACAGAGTGCTCTCTCACAGCGGTCTTGGTGGCTACTCAGGCGGCGAAGGCTTGCCAACTAAAATTTGGCTACTAGAACACGAAGCAAAGCATAAATAAGCCAAACGCAAAACTATAAATTTTGCTTAAAAGCACCCCTAAACCGACGAGCCAACCTCTTTAAATTTATCAACAAAATGCGATATTTCGTCGATGACTTTTTGCCTGATTATTGGATAGTTTTTATTTAAAGGGCTGATCTTAGGTAGTATCTCGCCTATTTGCGTTCCGCTCTGACTTACAAAGCCGCTCTTTAAAGACGAACTTATAAACCTTCTTGCTCCAGCCTCATCTAAATTTAAAGAAGCGATAAGCTCGTCCGCCTCTTTTTTCATCACAACTTTTGCAAATTTAAAAAACTCTTCTATCACGCTGGCTCGGTCTTTAAATTTATCCAAGTCGCTTTGGTTTATAAAATCAACTATCAACCCCTCTTTTGAGCGGTTTTCCAAGCTCGAGCGGATGATGCGACGCACCTCATCAGTAAGTGCTGCTTTATCTTTTATCTTTTTATTATGCTCAAATATCAAACCCAAAATATAGTCTAAATTTATCTCCTGAGACTTTAGTAGATCAACCTCAAATACCACATCATCCCAGTTTATCCTCTCTTTTTCCTTCTCTTCGCCAGCCTTTTCTTTTCTTAGCCACTCTCTTATATCATTATACGTTCCGCGGTAGTCTTGCAAAGCCCTTGCGTTTGGTACTTTTATGCTTTGCATCTCTTTGATTTGTTCATCACTTAAGCCAAATTTATCCCTAAACTCACAAACTGCTTTTTCATCGTCTAAATTTACATCTTGCAAAGCCCTTAAAGCAACAAATTCATCGTAGTTTTGCAAAGCATTTTCCACCCTTAGATACTCTCCAAAAAGCTTTACAAATTCTTTCTTGTCCTTTTGCGTCTCTATCTTAGCAGGATCAGGGAATTTCGCCTCTAGCTCGCTTACTACATCTACAAAGCCCCTTCTTGCCTCGCCAGATACCGCATCTGTAAAGCCATCCATATACTCTTTATAGCTTTTTTCGAGTATGACGCTTTTGGTGCTGCCTTTACCAAAAAGAGTTATAGCATCTTCTGTCGCCTTTTCTAGGTCTCTAAATGTCACGATATTGCCAAAAGTTTTTGTAGCACCGTAAATTCTATTTGTCCTAGAGTATGCTTGTATGAGCCCGTGATAGCGTAAATTTTTATCCACAAATAGCGTGTTTAGACAAGGCGCGTCAAATCCTGTCAAAAACATGCCCACAACTAGGAGCAGATCGATCTCTTGCTTCTTTGTGCGCTCGCTTAGATCTCGGTAGTAGTCTTGAAACGACCCGCCATCAACGCTAAAATTTGTCTTAAAGTAAGCATTGTAGTCTTTTATCGCGCTGTTTAAAAACTCTTTTGAGCTAACGTCCATCGACTCTGGCTCAAAGCCCTCGTCAGCTATCTCACCAACCATATCTTGCTCTTCATTTTGTGAAAAAGAAAATATTGTCGCTATCTTTAAAGCTCGCTCTTTGTTACTTTGTAAATTTTTAAACGCTTCATAATAAAGCTTCGCTGCCTCTATAGAGCTTACTGCAAACATAGCGTTAAAGCCCTTGCCACTTGCATTTAAGCGGTGAGTTTTTTGATGAAATTTCTCTAGCACATACTCTGAAATTTCTTTGATACGCTCAGGGTGCAAAAATGCACTTTTATTCTCAGCCGCACTTAGCTTTAGCTCGTCTTTTTCTGTCTCTATGCTCTTAAATTTAGGCACGACGTTGTTATAATCAACCTTAAATTTAAGTACCTTCTCATCTCTTATAGCATCAACTATCACATATTCATGAAGCGAGCTTCCAAAGACACTTTGCGTAGTCTCTGCTCCGATGGCATTTTGAGGAAATATCGGCGTTCCAGTAAAGCCAAACTGATAAAATTTCTTAAATTTCTTCTTTAAATTTTTCTGCGCTTCGCCAAACTGAGACCTGTGGCACTCGTCAAATATAAAAACAACCTCTTTTTGATATATGTTTAGATCATCTTCACTCTTCATCAGATTGTTTAGCTTTTGTATAGTTGTTACGATGATCTTTCCGTCATCTTTTTGAGTATTTCGCTTTAGCTCCGCTGAGCTAGCTGAGCCATTTACGCTATCTTTTGAAAATTTTTGATACTCCTTCATAGTCTGATAGTCAAGGTCTTTTCTATCCACCACAAAAAAGACTTTATCTATAAATTCAAGTTGCGTAGCAAGCCTAGCCGCCTTAAAGCTAGTTAGCGTCTTGCCAGAGCCTGTCGTATGCCATATAAAGCCGCCGCCCTCTGGCTTTGAGTAGCATTTAGCATTATGCGAGCTATTTATCTTCCAAAGTATGCGCTCAGTCGCTGCTATCTGATAAGGACGCATTATAAGCAAGGTGTTATTTGTGTCAAAGATGCAGTATTTGCTAAGTATGCTAAGAAGTGTATTTTTCGCTAAAAATGTAGCCGTAAAGTCCTTTATATCTTTTATGGCTTCGTTTTTTGAATTTGCCCAGTTTATAGTAAAGTCAAAGCTGGTTTTATCCCGCTTGGTTGTATTTGCAAAGTATCTTGTATCTGTGCCATTTGAGATGATAAAAATTTGCAAGTATTTAAAGAGCGAATTTGATGAGTTAAAGCTCTCTTTGGAGTAGCGATGAATTTGATTAAAGGCCTCTCTTATCGCCACGCCTCGCTTTTTAAGCTCTATTTGCACGAGCGGCAAGCCATTAACAAGTATAGTGACATCATATTTGTTGTGCGATGAGCCAGTTTGCTCAAACTGATTTATCACCTGCAGGCTGTTTTTAGCGATATCTTTTTTATCGATAAGGCAGATATTTTGTATATGCCCATCATCAAAAACAAAGTCGTAGATATGATCATCTTGTATCTTGCGGGTCTTTTCCACTATGCCATCGTTTGGTTTGTCGATATACTCTTCGACTAGCCTTTTCCACTCTGAGGGGCTAAATTTAACGTTATTTAGCCTCTCTAGTTGCTCTTTTAAATTTAGTAAAAGTGCCGTTTGAGAGTTTATATCTTTTTTATACTCATAGCCTTGTTTTACGAGATCGGCTATAAGTTCATCCTCCATATCCGCTTCGCTTTGGTAGCTTGAGGACTGAGGCAGTCTCTCATATTTATCTAAAACGATGAAATTTTCTGACTCAAGTATGGTTTTACTCTCTATCATTTTTACGCCCTTATGCTCTCATTTTTGGTTTGAAATTTAAAAGTAGCTCTCTGTAATGCTCATACTGCTTGCGCCTTAGCTCTATCTCTCGTGGTAAGCCCTCAGTTATAGAATTTACAAGCGTATCAAATTTATCTAAGATATCAACGACTTTTTGCTGTGTTTGAAGTGATGGGACGGGGATTTTTATTTTTTTTAGGTTGTCATTATAGAGACGCTTAATTGTCCCACCTTCTGCGATATTCCAATCTGCTATTTGATAAAAATAAAACAAATATCTATTCAAAACCTGACCTTCATCATTTTCAATCCACACTATATTACTATCCTGAAAATAAGCATCATTGCCATTAAAAATCACAGCACGTCCGATAGTTCCACTTGCAGAAATCAAGACCTCTCCAATCTTTGGATAATTATATTTTGACCTATACTCATCAAAAAGTTCTTTTGAAATATAAGCATCTGCTTCTTTACCAAATGTTCCTATTTTATAAAACGGTATTTCTCCATTTGAAGAAGTTTGTTCCTTTAAAATTCTTTTACACATACGGACTTCTCCGATGTCTCCAAGCATTTTTAGCTCACACCCCCCCCCATTTTTATCAAGCTCGTCAAAGCTTAAAAGAAAGTCGCGGTAGAATTCATACTGCTTTTTCCTAGCTGTAAGCTCTGCTGTAAGCTCTGCTGTAAGCTCTGCTGTAAGAAGCGTGAAAGAGTCCAAGATACGGACTATTTCACGCTGCACTTCCATCGGAGGCACAGGGAGTTTAATTTTTGAAACATCTTTTGCATAGACATGCGGAATACCTGCACCTTGCTTCATATTATAGATTTTTTCTTGCTTGCTTAGTAAAAAATGATACACAAATTTTATAATTACCCTGTTTTCTTGTGATTTTATAGAAAATGCATCCGCAACAAAAATTGGTCTATTCCAATACATTATAAAACCAGCATATGCACCACTTCCAGCAATAGTTATCGTTTCTCCATCTCTATTATATTCATTGTGATAATATGCTGGTTTTTGCCCTCCACTAATTACTGGAATATCACCATCATTTATATCTTTTGAAGTTATTGTATTCCCGCGCTCTAATTCACAAATCTCCCCAAGCTCTCTAAATTCAACCCCATCAGGGCAAAGCTCATTTATCAGATCAAAAATTTTACTCATCTCAAGCCTTTTAAAATTTTGCTCGGCTTCGCGAGTGAAATTTCGGAGCCATCGTTCGCATTGCTACGCAATATGCTCCACTCACTCGCAAAGGGACGGACATCAAGCAGTTGATGCCCTGCTTGCTCCTTTGCTCACCATCAAGGCAAAGCTCATTTATCAGATCAAAAATTTTACTCATCTCTTGCCGTCCAGCTCTATCTGCGCGATGATATCATCTATCTGCGAGCGTAAATTTGATATCTTTGCCACGGTCTCTTTTATCTGCAAATTTAGCTCATTTATATCTATCTTTTCGCGTGTGTCTTTTGGCTCGACATAGGAGCTAACTGCTAGATTGTAGTCATTTTTAGCGATAGTGTCATTATCCACCGATGTAGCCACGTGAGCGATCTCTTCTTTACTAGCAAAAATTTCTACTATCTTTTTAATGTACTCATTTGTTAAAACGTTATTATTCGTTCTTTTTTCAAAAAACTCACTAGCGTCGATAAACTGCGTTTTGTTTTCACTTTTGTGTTTTGAGAGCACAAGGATATTTACAGCGATCGATGTGCCGTAAAAGAGATTTGGCGCTAGGGCGATGATGGTTTCGACGAAATTTTCTTTTACAAGATACTCACGTATCTTCTTTTCTGCGCCACCTCTATAAAAAATACCAGGAAAGCTAACGATAGCGGCTCGCCCCTTTGCAGAGAGGTAGCTAAGAGCATGCATGATAAAGGCAAAGTCTGCCTTGCTTTTAGGTGCTAGCACGCCAGCTGGGGCAAATCTAGCATCATTTATAAGTGTGGGATCATCGCTGCCGATCCAGTTTATAGAGTAAGGAGGGTTTGAGACGATAGCGTCAAATGGCTTGTCGTCCTGAAGCTTTGGGTCTAAAAGAGTATCACCAAGCTCTATGTGAAATTTAGAGAAATTTATGTTGTGTAAAAACATATTCATACGAGCAAGGTTAAATGTCGTGTGATTGATCTCTTGTCCAAAAAAGCCCTGCTCTACCTCATGCTTGTCAAATCTCTTTTTAGCTTGCAAAAGTAGCGAACCAGAGCCACAAGCTGGATCGTAAATTTTATTTACACTTTCTTGTCCGTGCATGGCTAACTCAGAGATGAGCTTTGAGACATTTTGCGGAGTGAAAAACTCACCGCCTGACTTGCCGGCATTTGCAGCGTAGTTTGAGATGAGAAACTCATAAGCATCGCCGAAAAGATCGATGTGGTTATCTTTAAAGTCACCAAAATCAAGCCCAGCAACTCCGTTTAAAACAGCAGCAAGCCTTCTATTTTTATCTGAGACGCTATTGCCAAGCCTGTTGCTTGTCGTATCAAAGTCAGCAAAAAGTCCTTTGATGTCTTGCTCTGACTCAAATCCAGCGGCTGAGCCTTCGATACTTTTAAAAATTTGATCCAGATCGGTATTTAAATTTGCATTATTCGAGGCATTTTTTACGACATTTTTAAAAAGCTGACTAGGATAGATGAAGTAGCCCTTTTCTTCTATAATGACCCTTTTTTGCTCGTCAAGTATCTCATCATCGCCCATGCTAGCGTAGTCGATGCTCTCGTCTCCAGCCTCTATGTAGTCAGTAAAATTTTCGCTGATAAATCTATAAAACAAAGTTCCGAGGACATACTGCTTAAAGTCCCAGCCATCAACAGCACCCCTTACTTCATTTGCGATGCTCCAAATTTGATTTTGTAAGGCTTTGCGTTGTGCCTCTTCGCTCATTTTATCTCCTTTAAATTTCCTTATAGCCTACTATATTTAGCCCAAACCCGGCCAAGCTTACAAATTCTTTATTTTTATTTGAGCTTAAAAGCTCGATATCTTTTACACCAAAGTGATTTAAAATTTGCGCTCCGATGCCATAGTCTTTGCTTGTGTTTGAGTTGTCACTATCTAAAAAGATCAAAATTCCACCATTTTGGCCTAGAAATTTGATAGTTTTTAAAAGCTCGTCATATTTTGGACTGCTTAAAAGCTCGTGATCGGCTAGAATTTTTTGAAATTTGACATTTGCCCTGCTCTTTGGCTCTCCAAAAAGATAAGCTGAGTGAATTTTGCTTTTGTGATCGGTGATATCGTATCTTGCTGCAGCGCAGTCTGCGATCATCACGTCACTTTTTTCGCCAACTCTTATGAGGCTTTCGTGGCTTAGCCTATACTCAACCAAGTCAGATACGCTGATCATATTTAGCCCAAATTTCTCGCAAAACTCCTCTAAGTAATCGCGTCTTGCCATTGTGCCATCTTCTTTTACGATCTCGCATATCGAAGCCATCGGACTAACGCCAGCAAGTTTGCAAAGATCGACCGAGCCCTCGGTGTGGCCTGTGCGAACGAGCACACCGCCATTTTTTGCGATAAGTGGGAAAATGTGCCCAGGACGCACGAAGTCCTCAGGCTTTGAGCTGGTCTCTGCTGCAAGCCTGATCGTCATATCGCGCTCATATGCGCTCACGCCCGTTGTCGCGTCCTTTGCGTCGATCGTGACCGTAAAAGCTGTCTCGTGGCTCGATGTATTTTTGGCTACCATTAGCGGTAGATCAAGCCTTTTTGCGTTCGCCTCGTCCATCGCAAGACAGAGCACGCCCTTTGCATGAGTGATGGCAAAATTTACCTTTTGCATGTCGCTGCTAGCTGCTGAAAAGACTAGATCGCCCTCGTTTTCGCGGTCCTCGTCATCGACCATGACGACCATTTTGCCATTTTTTATATCTTCGATCGCTCTTAATACATTTTCAAGTGCCATAATTATCCTTTTATAAATTTTTACGATTATATTGATATTTTGATAATCAAAAGATAAAAATAATATTTTTTCTTTGTTGGTAATCGCTTTTGAGAAAAAAAAGAATTTACACCAAAATTTAAGCTTTTGAGATTGATATTAGCCATTTGGCAGGATAAATTTATCTCATATAGGCATAAAATTTATATATTTGCGCGATAAAACAAATTTTGACTTTAAATTTTAAAATATGCCTTAGACAAAGACAAACTGCTATTTTAGTTATCTAATGACGATATGAAAGATAATTGAAATTTGCATTAAATAAAAAAGTATAGTTTGATAAGTAGGTTTAAAAATTTAAATATTTTTATTTAAAAACGCGAGGCAAATTAGGCTCTCATCGTTATTTTAGCTATAAAAGTAAAAAACTTTAATA
>NZ_CABPVA010000001.1:410986-426072 GCF_902460595.1 Campylobacter concisus | reverse complement strand
ACAAGCTCAATGGAGCCAACATATAAGATTAATTCGGTTATAGTTGCAACTCTTTTTGACTACGGCATATTAGACCCATATAGCCCTTTCTCGCAAACGCCTCTTATCTCATCAAAAGCCGATAGTGGGCACATATTAGATTCTACTGCCCGTCCGGAGCGTGGAAATGTGATAGTTTTTAGAAATCCACTAAGTCCAAAAACTCACCTTATGAAACGCGTTTTTGCTGTTGGTGGTGATGAGGTTCAATTCACTTGTGACGGTCTTTATTTAAAACGTCCGCAAGACAAAGAATTTATTTTTGATCCGTATAAAGAACAATTTGCAGGCATACACTATGATGAAGATAGTGTAATAATATTTAATGCCTTAGAACATGAGTATCAAAAAGGGTTAGAAGAAACTCTTAACAATAAAGACACTTCAGAAATGGCTTCATCTAAATCAAATTTAGATACTCCGGATTGTCAAAATGCTTTTATATGGAAGTTAGAAAAAGATACATTTTTCATGGTTGGCGACAACCGCAATCACTCTTTTGATAGTCGTTTTTTTGGAGCAATTCCATACAAATTTTTAGTTGGTAAAGTTAGATGGCAGGTATTTTGAAACAAATTAGCAAAACACCTTGGCTAAAGATGAAAATTAACAAATTATCGGATCAATAAAATTTGAAGAAAGTTGTAATACTTTTTTTGTCAATTACAATAAAAACAAAAATATATGATTTTATAAAACCTACTTGTAAAAACAAGCAGGTTTTAAGTGTTTTATTTCTCTAGTTTCTCTTTAAGATTTTCTTTTTTAGATTTAGCTTTTGAAGTGGCTTTTTTCTTCTTATCTTTTACTTTATCAACAACTTTATCTTTTTCATCTTTTGCTTTTTCACTTATGCTAGTTTCATCTTCTTTGTTAGAAGTTAGCTCTTCTTTACTTTTAGAAGCTTTCTTTTTAAATTTATCTTTTTTATCAGAGATTTTTTCTTTCATCTCATCTTTTGTCTCATCTATTTTCTTCTTACCAACTTTTGCTTTTTCGCTTACTTCGCTCTTGCCAGTAGTAGAAATTTCACCTTTTAGATTATCAAAAGTTTTATCGCCGATACCATTTACATTTTTGAGATCGTCGATTGAGTTAAATTTATTTGCTTTTCTGTACTCGATGATAGCATCTGCTTTTGCACTGCCAATGCCATCAAGGCTCATAAGCTCCTCTTTAGTAGCTGTGTTTAGATTGATTGCTGCCATAGCCAAAGACGCAATAGCTGCAAGTGAAACCAATATTTTTTTCATTTTTATTCCTTAAAAGTAAATTTGAAGTAAAATTCTAGCAAAGAGTGATTAATGAAGTATAAATATTGAGTAATATAAAAATGATTTTAAATATAGTTTATAGGAGAAAATCCCTGAAAATTTCAGGGAAAAAGTTTTATTTTCTAAGTTCGCGGATCTTAGCTGCTTTACCACGTAGTTCACGTAGGTAAAATAGTTTAGCTCTTCTAACACGACCTTTTCTAAGAACCTTTATCTCTTCTATAGAGTCGCTAAATATTGGGAAAATTCTCTCAACACCAACACTGTTAGCACCGATTTTTCTGATAATAAATGTTTCGCCAGTACCGCTACCACGTCTAGCTATACAAATGCCTTCAAAATTTTGAATTCTTGTTTTGTCGCCCTCATGAATACGAGTAGCCACACGCAATGTATCACCTGCACGGAAGTCAGGGATATTCTTACCAGCAATTTGAGCATTTTCAAACGCTTCAATGTATTTATTTCTCATGTTTTTCCTTATTTATGTGGCTTTAGCTTTTGATATAAATCAGGGCGAAAGTACCTTGTTTTGCAGTGAGCCATCTTGTTTTTTAAGTTGTGGATTTTAGCATGATTACCCTTTAAAAACTCTGAAACCACAAAGATAGATTTAAAATTATCAGGTTTTGTAAAAGATGGAGCTTCAAGTAGATTGTCCTCAAAGCTCTCTACTTCAAGGCTCATGTCGTTTCCTAAAACACCAGGCACGTTTCTTGATATCGCATCACTCATACAAAGTGCAGGCAGCTCTCCGCCAGTTAAAATAAAATCACCTATGCAAAAAACTTCGTCCGCCCAAAGCTCAACAACTCTCTCATCAAGCCCTTCGTATCTACTACAAACAAAACAAATATGATCTTTTTTAGAGAGCCTCTTTGCATCATTTTGACTAAATTTTTTACCGGCTGGTGTCAAAAAAATAACATGGGTATTTTTGTCTTTTACTTTTAAAAATTTGATCGACTCATCCAAAGGCTGTGGAAACATCAAAAGCCCTGCTCCACCTCCGATCATATAATCATCAACTTTATTATGTTTGTCTTTGGTAAAATTTCTTGGATTTATGAAATCAATTTCAATAAATCTATTGCTAATTGCGCGTTTTAAAATAGAATCACAAAAGTAAGGTTTGACTAAATTTTCAAAAAGTGTAATAAACGTAAATTTCATGAATTTTCTAAGATGTCTTTAGCGCCTTTTACCAAAATCTCCCCGCTTTCCAAATTTACAGTTTCGATAAAACGCCCCAAATATGGAATGTAGAAATTCTTTGGTTTGCCAGCTGCGATAAGCTCATCATCTGTTTTTATGTATAAAAGTGAATTTGCAAAATTATCTTGGATATCTTCTACGATACCTAAAATTTCGCCATTTTCTACAACTTTTAATTCAATAATGTCAAACTGAAAAAATTCATCTTTTTTTAGTTTGCAGTTTTTTCTAGTGAGCTCTTTTGTGGTGTAGATAGTTTTATTTACGAGTGTTTTAGCAAGGTCTAAGTCATCAAAATTTTCAAACAAAACATGCTCTTTTTGCCTGTTATAGTCTTTTATGATGAGCTGATCATTGTTTTTATCAAAAAAGGTTGCGCCTTTTTTAAATTGTTCTGGGAAGTCGCTCTTGTTGTGAAGCTTTAAATAGCCCCTCAAGCCAACACATCTCCCGATGGTAGCGACTTCAACAATATCACTATTCAATAGCTTTTACCGTTACTCTATAGCTTGTATTGTCTTTGGCTTTACAGCCAATAATAACGGTCTTTATAGCATTTATCATTTTGCCGTCTTTGTCAATAAGCTTTCCAGTATCAACCTTATCGGCACTTATAATGATCTCGACAAAATTTTCACCAAGCTCTTGACGCTCGATAGTTACCTTTTCAGGAAAATCAGCTATTAGCTTGGCGTATTCGTATAAAAAATTTTCAACCATTATTTTGTAATTTGCGCAACTCTATCGCTAAGTTTAGCGCCAACGCTTTTCCAGTAGTTCAATCTCTCTTTGTCGAAATTTATAACATTTGGCTCAACCATAGGGTTATAATAACCAATACTCTCTATCCAACCGCTGTCGCGTCTTTTTCTGCTATCTGTAACAACTATACGATAAAAAGGTCTTTTTTTGCGTCCCATTCTTGTTAGTCTTACTACTGTTGCCATATTATATTCTCCTCTTGTTTTTAAATAAAGCTTAAATTTAGATAACAAATATCCAAATTTAAACCCTTTTGTCAAACAGGTCTTTTTAAATTTGCTTGTGAAAGCATATTTGCAAGTCCTTTTGCTCCGCCTTTTCCTGAAAATTTCTTAGCAAGCTTCGAAGCATTTTCAAACTGCTTTAAAAAACGATTTACCTCTACTTGAGATAGTCCAGAGCCAGCTGCCAAACGCCTTTTTCTGCTATTGTTTAAAAGGTCTGGATTTTCACGCTCTTTTTGCGTCATAGAATTTATCATAGCCTTAATATGCAAAATTTCTTTTGAATTATCAAGGTCTATATCTTTTATCTGATTTGCAATATTTGAAAGTCCAGGTATCATTCCCATCAAAGACTTCATACTGCCAAGCTTTTTAACGCTTTCCATCTGATCTAAAAAGTCATTAAAATTAAACTGGCCTTTTTTTATCTTTTGATTTAGGCGTTTTGCCTCTTTTTCATCGATAATAATCGATGTTTTCTCAACCAAAGTGGCTAAGTCACCCTCGCCCATTATACGGCTTACGATACGATCTGGTATAAAGCTCTCGATATCAGCTACTTTCTCGCCAGTACCGACAAATCTAAGTGGGATATTTAGCTGTTTTGCGATGCTAATAGCTACGCCACCCTTTGAATCAGAGTCGAATTTAGAAAGGATAACTCCAGAAATTCCTAAAATTTCATTAAAACTTGTAGCTGTCTTTACGGCGTCTTGACCACTCATGGCGTCAGCTACGTAGAAAATTTCATGTGGATTTATCACATTTTTTACATCTTTTATCTCTTGCATTAACTTTTCATCAATCGCAAGACGACCAGCGGTATCCACCAAAAGCACATCATAAAGACCGCTTTTTGCTTTTTCTAGCGCTTCTTTTGCTACTTTTACGGGGTTATTTTCATTTTCTATATAAAAAAGATCTATCTCGTTTGCAACGCAGAGCTGTCTTAGCTGCTCAACGGCTGCTAATCTTTGCAAATCACAAGCTGCGACTAAAACTTTTTTCTTTCTTAGTTTTAGATAGTTTGCAAGCTTGATAGTTGTCGTTGTTTTACCGCTACCTTGCAAGCCAGCCATCAAAACAATGGTCGGTGCAACTGGCGCATAGACAAAGCCTTGATTGCCAGGAGCTGTTAAGATAGTAGTTAAATTTGACTTGATCGCATCTAAGAAATTCTTTTGGCCAACGCCAGTTTGCTTTAGTTCGCTTTCGATAGACGCGAGTAGATCTTTGGTGACTTTATGGTGAACATCAGCTTTTAAAAGAGCTTTTTTTAGCACGTCAAGTGCGTTTTTTAGAGCTTTTTCATCATCTACAAAACGTATCTTGCTAACGGCTAATCTAAAAGACTCGCTAATTTGTTCGAACACTAATCACCTTTCTAAGTTGTTATTAAAGGGCGTATATTACTAAATAATTTCTTTATTGCTCTTTAAATTTCAAATTTATTAGATAGCTCAAATCCAAGAGAGTTAAATTCTTTTGGTATCGGCGCTTTAAATTTATAGTCTAAAAGAGCGATAGAGTAAGCATGCAAAAACATTCTATTTGCCCTATTTTTGCCGTATTTCTCATCGCCAACTATCGGTAAATTTAAACTAGCCAAATGCACTCTTATTTGATGCGTTCTGCCTGTTTTTATGGCAACTTTTACTAGCGTTTTTTTACCCACAACCATAAGCGGTGAAATTTCACTGATCGCCTCTTTGCCATCTTTTGATATCTTCGAAATGGCACCATTTTTATTTTTTATCGTTAAGATCGGCTCATTTACGACCACTTCCTCGCTCATGATGCCCCTAACTGTGGCCACGTAAATTTTCTCAACCTTCATCTTTTTAAACTCATTTATGGCAAGGCTTGCAAATTCATCATTTTTTACAAGAAGCAGCACACCACTTGTGTCTTTATCAAGTCTGTGAAGAAGCGGAAATTTATACATTTGGCTGATTTTTTCACTAGTTACGGCGGCTGGTTTATTAATTGCTATTAAATTTTCATCTTCAAAGATAACGCTTGGCTTTGGCATCTCTTCGACGCTAAATTTAGTGTTCTCACTCATCAAGGCACGAGCTATCATCACCTTTTGCCCCTTGGCATAGACTAATCCGCTGTCAATTAGCTCCTTTGCCTCGTTGTTTGAGATGTTTTTTTGCTTGGCTAAAATTTTATACGCTTTTTCTTCACTCATAAAGTGCTCCTTATATCTTCTATGATCGCATCAGCGCTTGCTTGCACGGCGATATTGCTCTTTTTGGCATCACTACCCATTATGCCGCCGATCTCGCTGACCTTTGCGATGTAAATGTTTTCAACTAGGCTAAATAGCGCCTTTTGGTTAAATATAAACTCGCCGCTAATTATAACTGGGTTAAATTTCGCACACTCGATTGGATTATGCCCACCGATATTTGGCACAAAACTGCCTCCAAGTACGACTACATCGCTAATAGCATAGACATTTACAAGCTCGCCTAAAGTGTCAAGCAAATTTACTTTAGCATCAAATTTATGCGTTTGGCTAAATTTTGCAAAGCTAAAATCATGCTTTTTAGCGTACTCGATCGCTAGCTTTTCAACTTCTGCAAATCTCTCAGGGTGGCGTGGTGCGATGATTAATAGATCGTTTTCTTTTAAATTTAAATTATCTAAAATCATCTCTTCTTCACCAGCATGCGTGCTTGCTAGCACGATCACTCTAACTTTTGGCTTTTCATAAACTCTACTCACGCTTGGCAAAAATGCAGCTTTTATATTGCCAACGACCTCTATTTCGCCAGCTCCAAGCGACTTTAGCCGCTCTTTATCAAGCTCACTTTGGGCGTAAATTTTATCTACAAATTTAAAAAGATATTTGTAAAAAAAGCCAAATTTCAAATAACTTTTGTAGCTTCTATCTGAAATTCTTGCGTTTATAAGGATCACGCGGCTACCTTTTAGCTTTGCCATGAAAACTAGCATGAGCCAAAGCTCAGCCTCAAAAATGACTAAAATTTTGCTCTTTTTTAACCAAAATGGCAAGAGAATTTCAAATGGCAAAAATCTTGTGTTAGAACAAATTTTACTTGCCGCTTCAAAGCCAGTATTTGTCACCACACTTATGGCTTTGCTATCAAATTTTTGCATCAAAGGCTTAAGTGCTTGCACCTCGCCAAATGAGCAAGCATGAAAATGCACATCTGCATCTTTAAATTTAGGATTATTAAAGAGAAAAAAACGTGCTGGGATCGATCTATGGTATTTTTTTTTAAAACTTAAAAAAAGTAGAAAGATAGCCCCAAAAAAATAGAGTATTGAGGCTAAAAAATAATATATTATTATCACGAAATGTGTTATTGCTCTTGTTTATACAAAATTCTGCCACAATGCGGGCATGTAACGATATCTTCGCCTTTTGCAACCGCAGAGAAAGTTTTATCATTTATCTGCATAAAGCAGCCATGACAAGCTTGTTTTTTAACAGGCACAACGGCTGTGTTGTGAGCCCATTTTCTGATCTTTTCGTAAAATGCTAAGATCTTTTGGTTCATCGCAGCGACAAGTTTATCTTTTTTAGCATATACCTCTTTGCGCTCTTTTTCGATCTTTTCAAGCTCAGATGAAACCTCGCTTTTTATCTTTTCTAAATTTCCTTCAAGCTCTGTTTTTTTAGCATTTAGCTCATCTTTTTGAGCATTTTTATTGTCTATTAGTTTTTCAAGTCTAGCGATCTCTTCGTTTGCTGCTTCAAGTTGCTCTTTTGCGATATCTTCTTCAAGACCTAGCGCTTTTATCTCTTTTTCGCTTTTAGCGCTCGAGCTTTTTTTAGCTACGTCTTTGATCTTGGCGCTAAATTCTGCGATATGGGCGTTTGTACCTGATTTTTGTGATTTTAGATCATTTACCTCTTCGTCAAGTCTTTCTACATTAACCGCTATAGTTTCACACTCTTCTTCTATGCTTTTATAGGCTTTTTCGACTTCTTGTATGCGCGGCGTGAAGCCGTCTATTTGTTTGTCAAGATCAGATAATTCAACTAATTGTTGCAAATATTTATTCATAATGTTTCCTTTTTTTGTTAGCAATATGTAAATGGGTTTTTAGAATTGCTTATTATAACTTCAATTTTTAGATTTTGCAAATATTTTGCTAAAAAATCACTAAAATAACGCTCGCTTTCATAGTGGTTTATGTCGATCAAATTTAGTCCATTTTCCTTTGCGTAAAGGGCTTGGTGATACTTTAGATCGCCCGTTAAAAAGACGTCTGCTTTGACATCTTGAATGAGATCTGCGCCGCTTCCAGTGCAGATACAAATTTTAGAAATTTCATCTTTTGCATGAACTGCTCTTAAATTTTCTAGCCCAAGTTTTTCTTTTACAAATTTACAAAGTTCAGCAAATTTCATCTTCACATCAGCGTAGATCAAAAAGCCATCTTTGCTTGAAATTTCAAGCCCCAAAACCTGCGTCGCAAATTTTTCATTTAAAAATGCAAGGTCGGCATTTGTGTGAAGCGAGATGAGCGAGATATTTTTTATAATCATCTCTCTTATGAGCGAGCTTGGATAGAGGCTGTAGTCTAGGCACTTTAGCCCTTTAAAAATGAGCGGATGGTGAGTGATGATGAGCGAGTTTGGCAAGACATTTTGCAAAAGCTCACTATCAAGATCAAGGCTTAGATAAATTCGCTCAAATTCGCTGTCAAATGAGCCAACCTGCAAGCCACTATTGTCCCAAGACTCTTGGCTCACAAATGGGCAAATTTCATCTAAATTTTTATAAATTTCAGCTATTTTCATAAAATTTTACTTTTGCTCTAGGCTCTCTTTATATGTTAGCGCGCACTCTTTTGCAAGCTCGCGAATTTTCAAGATGTAGTCTTGTCTTTGCGTCACGCTTATCGCTCCGCGCGCATCAAGGACGTTAAACGTATGAGCTGCAAGCATGCAGTAGTCGTAAGCTGGCAGTGAAATTTTAGCCTCCAAGCAGCGTTTGCACTCGTTAAATGCGTTTTCAAACTGGTTAAAGAGCATATCAACGTTTGCCACTTCAAAGTTGTATTTACTCCACTCATACTCGCCTTGTTTATGCACGTCAGCGTAGGTTACGATGTTGCCATTAGAGTCGTCCCAAACGATGTCATAGACGCTATTTACGTCTTGTAGATACATAGCTAAGCGCTCAAGGCCGTATGTTATCTCGCCAGATATGAGCTCGCATGCGATGCCGCCCACCTGCTGAAAATAGGTAAATTGTGTCACTTCCATGCCGTCTAGCCAGACCTCCCAGCCAAGTCCCCAAGCGCCCAGCGTCGGGCTCTCCCAGTTGTCTTCAACAAAGCGAATATCGTGATTTTTCAAATTTAAACCAAGTCTTTCGAGGCTTTTTAGATAAAGCTCTTGGATATTTTCTGGACTTGGTTTTATGAGCACTTGAAACTGATAGTAAGCGCCAAGGCGGTTTGGGTTTTCGCCGTATCTGCCATCAGTCGGACGGCGGCTTGGAGCTACGTATGCTGTCGCCCACGGCTTTGGTCCAAGGCTTCTTAAAAATGTCGCTTGGTGATATGTGCCCGCACCTGCTGGCATGTCGTATGGCTGAAGTATGACGCAGCCTTGCTCTTGCCAATAGTTTTGAAGCGTTAGTATTATTTGTGAAAATGTCATTTTTTGCCTTTTATTTTATTGATATATAAACTTCTATTTTATTTTTTAGGTATTTTTCAAAGTCTGTTTTATAGGTTCTTTCTAGCTCGCTACTTTCAAAATATCTCCAAATTTCATCCCAAAATTTTGCAACATTTTGTGGCTCATTTGCAAAGCTAAAAAGAGCGTACTTTCCGCTTTGTATATTTAAATTTTCACTATCTTTTTGGCGTGATATTGTGCCGATGAAGTTATCGTAATGTCCATTAAAATCACTTTCGTAGTTACAGTAAACACTATAAATTTCACTCTTGCCATCATAGTATTCACTCATAAATCTGGACCATAAAGCTGGAATTTTGCCGTTGCCGTCCATTTCATCTTCATTTTTAGTGCGAGTTTTTACTCCATAAATTTCAAAGCTATTTTCTAAATTTATAATCTTCATAAACTACTTTTGTCCGTTGAAATTTTCAACCGCTTGATTCCACATGAGCTTGTATTTTCGTTTTAAAAATTCAACTTCATCTTGTGAAATTTTAAGCTGTTTTGTAAGCGTCTCGACCGTTTTTCTATCCTCGTCATAGAGCTCTTGCATCGAGATAAGCGCCTCTTTTAAAAATTTATTCTCATTTCTTAAGGTCTCAAGCGTCTCATCTTTTGCGTCAAGCACCTTTTCGTGTAAATTTAGTATCGTGCCGATCGTCTTTTCGACAAATGTAAAACCATCTTGGCTTTGCGGCTGCAAGGATAAATTTTGCGAAACACTAGGCACCACGCTCATCGTTCCCTCGCTCGCTTCTATCAAAATTTCTCCATTTTCCTCTTTGGTTTTCAAAACGCCACGATTTATCATATCCTCGATAACTTCGCGCTCCAAGTGCACAAGTTTGCAAAATTCATCAACTCCAAGATAGGTCTGCACCGCTTCTCCTTTTATAGTATCACTTCAACCTTTGAAGAATCATCCTCTAAAGCCTTTATCTTTGCCTCTCTGTCGGCCTTTAGCGCACTTGCTAGCCCCTCATCTTCAAGGGCTAAAATTTGCACCGCAAGATAGGCTGCATTTATAGCACCTGCTTTGCCGATAGCTAGAGTTGCCACTGGCATGCCACTTGGCATTTGCACGGTTGAGTAAAGTGCATCAACGCCGCTTAGAGCTGAGCCAGCCATTGGTATGCCGATCACTGGTTTTGTTGTGTTTGCGGCGATCGCACCAGCTAGGTGAGCTGCCATGCCAGCAGCTGCGATGAAGACTTTTGCGCCCTTTTTCTCGGCATTTACGACGTATTCGCTAGTTCTTTTTGGGCTTCTGTGGGCTGAGCTGATTATCAGTTCATATTTTACGCCAAATTTCTCCAAAGTCTTTGCCACCTCGCTAACGATCTCATAGTCGCTTTTACTTCCCATTATAATAGAAACAAATTTCATATTTTCTCCCTTAAAAAACTAAATTTTGGCAGCTTAACGCCGAGGTTTATCTCATTTTCATTGCCGCTATGAATTTCGCTCATGACCTTACCTTTTTTGGTAACGAGCTGTTTAAATTTGATAAATTTCTTGCCATCTTGTGAATAGACCTTTGAGATTTCATTTTCACTATCATCCATATATGAGCCAGTCGGTGCTACGATCTCGTAGCCCTTATCTGGGAAAATTTTATATTTACACTTAAAAAACTCACCATCTTCACTTATAGCATTTACCTGATGAGTGCCCTCTTCTAGGCTGCTCGTGTGATTTTGCGTATCGGTTCGCTCATAAGGTCTATGCACCAAGTAGCCGTCCGTAAAGCCGCGATTTTTCAGCGTATTTATCTCATTTTCATAAATTTGTGCGTCAAATTTGTCGTTCATGGCGTCATCTATCGCCATTTTATAGGCTCTTGCTGTGCAGGCTGCGTAGTATTCGCTCTTTGTGCGGCCCTCTATCTTAAAGCTATCAATGACACCGCTATCAACGATCTCTTTGATGTGCGAGATGAGGCAAAGATCCTTTGAGTTCATGATGTGAGTGCCATTTTCGTCCTCTTCTAAGCGAAAAAGCACGCCACTATCCTCGTTTTTGGCGTAGAGTTCATACTTAAATCTGCAGTCGTTTGCGCAACTGCCGCGGTTTGACATACGACCACTTTGCACTGAGCTTACCAAGCACCTGCCAGAGTAGGCAAAGCACATCGAGCCATGGACGAAAATTTCGATATCAAGGGTTGGAATTTCCTCTTTTATCTTTATGACATCTTTTAAATTCATCTCTCTAGCCACAACGATGCGTTTTGCACCCATGTCGTGATAAATTTTAGCGTCCAAAACGTTCATAACATTTGCCTGAGTTGAGAGATGTATCTCGATATCTGGAGCGATCTCTTTTGCTAGGCTCATGACGCCTGGAGTTGCGATGATAAAGGCGTCTGGCTTCATCGCTGAGATGGTTTGCAGGTGCCTTTTTAACGGCTCTATCTGAGAGTTAAAAGGAAAGGCATTTATGGTCGCATAAAATTTCTTTCCCTTTTCGTGTGTGTAGTCTATCGCCTCTTTAAAAGTTTCAAGGTTAAACTCTCTTGCTGATCTAGTCCTTAGTGAAAAGCTAGCCACAGAGCCATAAACAGCGTCGGCTCCGTATTCAAGGGCGATTTTAAGTTTTGTTAAATTTCCAGCTGGAGATAAAAGCTCAGGCCTTTTTAGCACTATTTTTTACCTAGACTTTCTATCAAGGCTTCGATATCGTCGTTGCTGACTAGGTTTTCAGTCGTTGTATCACCAGCGATATGAACAGCAGAGCCAACGCGTTTATCATCATCGATACGACCTTCAAACAAGGTATTCATATATTTGCTAAGTGCCCTCATAACGTTGATAACACGCTCGATCTTTTGCCTGTGGATGTCTTGATACTGCATCATATCCATAGCCATCATGATCTCATCTTGTCCCATTTGTAAATTTGAGATGATGTTATCGATCGTGCCAAGAAGTGCATTGTTTTTCTCCAAAGCTTCGCTAAATGCGGCAATATTTGGAAATTTCTCACTTAGCGTCGTAAATAGCTCAACGTTTGAGTTTATTGCGTCTTTTAGGCTATTTGAGTCGCTCTCAGCGTCCATGAAAAAGTTATTTATCGTCTCAAGCTTGTCAAACATCTGAGTAGCTTTTTCTTCGCTATCTCTTGTTACATCGTCAAGCTGATGCACCATTTTATGGTCTTCAGTCGGTGGTGGTGGTGGCCAAACGCCGTCTGCGCTCACTCTGTAGTTTTCGCCATGTTTTGAACTATTTGCTTGTGGCTCATCTGCTTTAGCACTCATTGCCTCTGCAACTTCTGCTACCTCGTCTGTTTCCTCTTTGACGTCCGCGACCTCTTGGCTGGCATCTTTAGTATCACCTAAATCATCCTCTAATCCGCCCGCCATAAGCGCGTCAAGTTCCTCTTGGGTCATAAAAGCTCCTAATAAAATTTGCCTTGATTATATAGGATTTAAATAAAAAGAAAGTTTAAAAAGTATGCGTTTATCTTTAAATTTATCAAATTTTAGGTAGCATTTTTGAAAAATAAACGACTTTAAAAGGCTAAAAATGACCGTCGATCTTCACAACCACACACCTCTTTGCAACCACGCAGTTGGCGAACCGCTAGAATTTGTGAAATGCGCCATAAAAGCTGGCACAAAATACTTTGGCTTTAGCGATCACGCGCCGATGAACTACGATGAAGCTTATAGGATGAAATTTGAGGAGATGCAAAGCTACGAAGACGAAATTTTACGTTTAAGAGATGAATTTAGCGGCGAGATAGAAATTTTACTTGGTTATGAGATGGACTTTTTAGATGGCTTTATGGACGAGCGAGTTTTTGCTAGAAAGGTTGATTATCTAATAGGCTCTGTGCATTTTTTTAACGGCTGGGCGTTTGACAATCCCGAATTTATCGGCGGATACGAGGGCAAAGACTTGGATCAAATTTGGCAGGAGTATTTTGACCACATAGAAAGGTCAGCTAAGCTTGGTAAATTTGACATCATGGGACACATCGATCTTTTAAAGCTATTTAAATTTTTACCCAAAAAAGATGTCAGGATCCTAGCCAAAAACGCCATAAAAGCGATAAAAGAGGCAAATTTAGTAGTCGAGATAAACGCAGCTGGCTTTAGAAAGCCTATCGGCGAGCAATATCCAAGTGTAAATTTACTAGAGCTAATCGCTGAAAATGACATCACCATCACCTTTGGCTCAGACGCTCATGCCAAAGAAGACATCGGTAAAAACGGCGAAATTTGCGAGCAGATAGCTAGAAATTTGGGATATTCAAAGTGTGCGATATTTAAAAATAGAGATAGAGAATTAGTAAAATTTTAGTTTGGGGTCAAATAAAATATAAAAATAATCTTAAATATAAAATTTTGTGATACAATACGAAAATTAAAAACCAGAAGGAGATAAAAAATGGGAAAATTTGTCCAAAACATCGATCATTTTTTTGATTTTTGCAAAGAAAATGAAGTTAAATTTGTAGATTTTAGATTTACCGATCTAAACGGCGCTTGGCACAGCATAAGCTACAACATAAAAGCTGTTACAAAAGAGAATTTCACAAACGGCATCCCAATGGACGCTAGCTCGATGAACGGCTGGCAGCCTATCGACAAGAGCGATATGATAATGAAGCCAGAAGCGACATCTGCGTTTTTGGACCCATTTACCTCTGACATCACAGTCGTTGTTTTTTGCGATATCTACGACATTTACAAAGGTCAAATTTATGAAAAATGCCCTCGCTCGATCGCAAAAAGAGCGATGCAATATGTAAAAGATAGCGGACTTGGTGATGAGGCATATTTTGGCCCTGAGAATGAATTTTTTGTATTTGACAATGTAAAAATCATCGACAGCCCAAACTGTGCGATGTATCAAGTAGATAGCGAAGAAGGCGAGTGGAACGACGCTGCAGACTTCAAAGACAGCTACAACACAGGTCACCGCCCACGCAGAAAAGGCGGCTACTTGATGACTCAGCCAATCGACAGCATGGTCGATCTAAGGGCTGAAATGATGCAGGTTTTAGAGCAAGTTGGTCTTGAAGTATTTTTAGGACACCACGAAGTCGCACAAGGTCAAGGCGAGATCGGCGTGAAATTTGGCAACTTAGTCGAGGCTGCTGACAACGTTCAAATTTACAAATACGTCGTTCGCATGGTCGCTCACCTAAACGGCAAGACAGTTACATTTATGCCAAAACCGCTTTATGGCGACAACGGCAGCGGCATGCACGTGCATCAATCAGTCTGGAAAGACGGCAAAAATTTATTCTACAAAGAGGGCAACTACGCAAATTTAAGTGACTTTGCTAGACACTACATCGGAGGCGTTTTAAAACACGCAAGAAGCGTTGCAGCTTTCACAAACCCGAGTACAAACAGCTACAAACGCCTAATCCCAGGCTTTGAAGCGCCATCTATCCTCACATACTCTAGCCAAAACCGCTCAGCGAGCATCCGCATACCTTACGGCGCTGGCGAGAAGTCAGTTAGAGCTGAGATGAGATTCCCTGATAGCACGGCAAACCCTTATCTAGCCTTCTCAGCGATGCTAATGGCGGGCCTTGACGGCGTTAAGCACAAATACGAGCCAGTTGGTCCGATGGATGAAAATTTATTTAAACTTCACCTCGATGAGATCAGAGAGCGCGGCATCGAGCAGCTCCCACACACACTTCGTGGCAGCCTTGAGGCGCTTATCCGCGATAACGAATACCTAAAACCGATAATGAGCGATCTTTTCATCGACACTTATCAGCACATGAAATTTGAAACTCAGGTTTGGCCTTATGAAGCGCGTCCAACCGCTTATGAGTTTAAGACCTGCTTCTCTTGCTAAAACGCAATCTCCAAGCTTTTTTGGGCTTGGGGATTTTTTTTAGATATAAAGTCTATATAGTTAAATTTTGGTC
>NZ_CABPVA010000001.1:321081-410768 GCF_902460595.1 Campylobacter concisus | reverse complement strand
TTTGAATTAAATTTTATTTTGCAGACAAGGGGGCAAATTTATTAAGATTTTAAATTTATCTGTCTTTTTAATAGGTTAAATTTAAAAAGACAGCTCTTTTAAATTTGCAATATAAATTTAGGATTTTATTTAGCCAATATTGCCACCGCAGATAAATTTATTAAAAGCTAAATTTAACCACTTTTATTTAGAAATTTAGACCAGAAAAGCCAAATTTAAAGCATCTTATCAAGCAAATTTACAAAAGAGCCGAACCCCTAGCTATTTTGCACTTCAGGCTGTCCAAAGAGCCTATTTGCCTCTTTTATCACGCCCTCTTCTCTTTGCTTTTTAAGCTCCTCTGGGCTCTTACTCTGACTTAGTGACATCAGCTCTTTTGCAAAGTCATTTTGTGGCTGAGATAGCGCATTTGCCTCGATCTGTCGTGCCGTAACAGGCTCTTTTACTGGCTCATCTTTTTGCTCGTCTTGCTGTCTAGCCTTTATCTTAGCGATCTCCTCGTCAAGGTAGCTATATTTATCCTGTGGCTCTTGTGGCGGAGTTTCTGGCTCAGGCTTTGCAGCAGGAATTTGAGTTTTGGCATTTACGATCTTGATCTTTTTACCAAAAATTGTATGTAAAATTTCATGCATTACGCCCCAGCTTTTTTTGAAAAATGCCAGCTCGTCGCCAGTTGCATTGACGATTAGTCCAAGCTCATTTTCATTTAAAAAGCTAAAACTTATGTGATTTTTAAATATTTCTCCAAGTTCAAAGCTTCTATCATAAATTTTTGCCACAAACTGCTCGTACGGCGACTTTGGCGCTTCTCTTACGGCTAAAATTTGTTCACTCACGCCAGCTTTTGGCTCTATAGCCACGCTAGGCTCGCTCTTAGCAAGCTTTATGGCTTCATCGATATCTTGTAAATTTAGCGCCTCTATCATCATAAAAAGCATAAGCATCAGCACAAAGCCATTATCGCTTGATACGCTTAACATCGACTTTGCCTGCGCCAAAATCCTAAAAAATCTCTCATATATAAGAAGTGAAAATTTCGGGTCATTGTCTAAAAATCTCTGCTTTAAATTTGCCAAAATTTCATCTATGATCATCTCTGGCTCATAGGTCTCAAGCTCGGTTACTAGCACCCTAATGGCGTTTTTATCGGCATTTGCAACGTGCTCGATGATCTGCTCGATCCTACTTGGATCAAGAAGTCCGAGCATCGCTGCCACGCTTGATTTTGTGATATTGCCAGCGCCATAAATGATAGCTTGATCAAGCAGGGTTAGCGTATCTCTTAGCGAGCCGCCGCCACTTCTAGCTAGTATCTCAAGCGCCTCCCTCTCGTAGCTCACGCCCTCTTTACTAAGGATAAATTCAAGGTGTTTTACGATCTCATATCTGCTTATTTGCTTAAATCTAAAATGCTGCGTCCTTGATAGCACCGTTGTAGGCAGCTTCAAAGGGTCGGTCGTTGCTAATATAAATTTAACATAGCTTGGCGGCTCTTCAAGCGTTTTAAGAAGGGCATTAAACGCCTCTTTTGTTAGCATATGCACTTCGTCGATGATAAAAATTTTATATCTAGCAGCCGTAGGAGCGTACTTTGTCTGCTCGATGAGCTCCCTTATGTCGTCGATCTTTCTGTGGCTGGCTGCGTCCATCTCGATGATATCCATGTGGCGCGACTCGTTTGCCATCACGCACTGCGCACAGACCTCGCAAGGCCTAGAAGTTGGCCCTTTCTCGCAGACCAAAGCCTTTGCAAATATCCTAGCGCTCGATGTCTTGCCGCTTCCCCTAAGGCCTGAAAACAAATAAGCATGGCTCACTCTATTTTCATCAAGTGCGTGAGTTAGGCTCTTGCTTACGGCTTCTTGTCCGATGAGCTCGTCAAAATTTTTTGGTCGATATTTTAGGGCTAGTGCTTGCAACTGCTTTCCTTTTTGCAATTTTAATTTGCTGATTTTATAAAAAAAGGCATAAATTTATGGTTATGATAAAGTTAAATTTTGCTAAATTTAAGCCAAACTTTAGCGATAAGGATAAATTTGCAAGCATTTATATCTGGATTTTTCACCTCTTTGTCGCTCATTTTAGCTATCGGCGCGCAAAACGCATTTGTGCTAAAACAGGGCATCAAAAGAGAAAATATCTTTATCATCTGCCTTATTTGCGCTATTAGCGACGCTGTCTTGATCTTTGCAGGAGTTTTTGGGCTTGGCAGCCTCGCGCAAAACTTCCCCATCATCAAGCAAATCGCCCTATATGGTGGCTTTTTATTTTTACTTTTTTACGCGCTAAAGAGCTTTCACTCGTGCTTTTTAAAGGATCTTCGCATGGATACCAGCAGCGATTATGCCAGATCAAATTTAAAGAAAAACATCCTTTTAACGCTTGCTTTTACTTGGCTAAATCCTCACGTCTATCTTGACACGATGATCCTAATAGGCTCGGTTTCAACTAAATTTAAAGATGAAAATTTGATATTTGGCGTGGGAGCTAGCCTTGCCTCATTTTGCTTTTTCTTCGCACTTGGCTATCTAGCTAGGTTTTTAGCGCCCATTTTTGCAAGGCCCATCTCTTGGAAAATTTTAGAGTTTTTTGTCGGCCTCATCATGCTCGCCCTTGCTTTCATGCTCCTTTTTGCTAGTTTCTAGCCTCTTTTTCAGCGCCTCTTTTTTGCGAAGTTCGAGCTGGTAGGCTTCATTTAGCGCGTCTTCGCCATCTAAATTTGCTCCGTCTAAAAATTTGCGGTAGTCTTCAAACTGCCTATTTTTTATCCCCCAAAGCACGCCAAAAAGCAGGGCTGCCCCCATCAAAACCGAGATAAAAACAAGCATCGCAAGAGTCGTTGTATCCACTATTTATCCTTAAATTTTCTAACTATAAAAAGCGAGTTTAGTATGACGCTTAGCGAGCTTGCCGACATGAAAAGCGCGGCAAAGAGCGGCATGACGTAGCCACAGACAGCAAATGGCAGGCTAAGGGCGTTATAAAGCAGGCAAAAGAGTAAATTTTGTTTTATCGTTTTATAGGTAAATTTTGAAATTTTCACCGCTTTTGCAAGACTTTGCAGACTATCATCAAGTAGCACCACATCGCTTTTTTCTAAGCTCACGGCCGCGCCACTTCCCATGCAAATGGCCACGTGAGCAAGGCTAAGCGCAGCTGCGTCGTTTATGCCGTCTCCAACCATCAGCACGTTTTTGCCCTGCTGTTTGAGACCAGCTATAAATTTAGCCTTCTCATCAGGCAGCATCCCTGCTCTAAACTCACTCACCCCAAGCTCATCTGCCACGTTTTTTACCACATTTTGCACGTCGCCACTTAGGACAAAGGTCTCTAATCCAGCTGCTTTTAGCTCATCTATCAATGCCTTTGCCTCAGGCTTTACACTATCTTTTAGATAAAATTTAGCCACCAGCTCGCCCTGCTTGGCCACAAAAAAACTCACATTTTCTTCGCACTCTTGAAATTTCACCCCATTTTCAGCCAAAAAGCGCCTACTTCCAGCGACAAAACGCTCACCTGCGATATCAGCACTAACTCCCTTTGCTATGCTTAAATTTGCCTTTTCAAGCTCAACTTTTTTTGCGCCTTTTTGCTTTAAAAACTCGGCCACCGCCACGCTTATTTGGTGGTTTGAGATGAGGCAAAGCGAGTAAATTTTATCGATACTCACGTCCTCTTTTATAAAAAACTCGCTCACTTCAAATTTAGCCTTTGTAAGCGTCCCAGTCTTGTCAAATACCGCCACGTCGCACTTTGCAAGGCTTTCAAAAAATTTAGCCTCCTTAAAAAGCACCTTGTTTTTAAAGGCAACCCCAAGGGCACAAACGCTGCTAACTGGCGTGGCAAGGGCAAGCGCGCAAGGGCAAGCGATGACGATGACGCTCACAGCCGTGACGATCGCTTCTGAAAAGCTAAATTTAAAGTACCAAAACCAAAATGTAAAAAATGCCAGAGTAAGCACGCTAAGAGAGAATTTCGAGGCGATTTTATTGACTGCTAGCTCGATATTTGGCTTTTTTAGCTCTGCGTTTTGGAGTAAATTTATAAGCTTATTAAGATATGAGTTTTTAAAAATTTGCCTTGCTTCATAGATGATCTGGCCGTTTAAACAGACGACGCCACTTTTTACCTCGCCCCCAGAGCTTAGTAAAAGTGGCAAGCTCTCGCCTGTTAAGCTTGAGCTATCGATGCTTGCCTCGCCACTAAGCACCGTCCCATCAAGCAGCGCTCTCTCGCCAGCTCTTAGCACGATCTTTTCGCCTAAATTTACATCCTTTGGCTCTTTTAAAATGTCCTTACCATCCTCTAAAACGCACACTTTTGCAAGCAGCATATCGCTTAAGAAATTTGAAGTCTCAAGTGCCTTTTTCTTGCCTAAAATTTCTAAAAATTTACCGATAAAAACAAAGGTTATGATCATCGCAACCGAGTCAAAATAACTCTCGCCGCTTCTTGTAAGCATCGCAAATATCGAGTAGATATAGGTTATGCTAGCCCCCGTGATAACGAGCAGGTCCATATTTGGCGAGGCGTTTTTGATAGCGATCTTAGCCCCCTTGAAAAACTCGCTGCCAGTGTAGAAAAGCACAGGCGTTGCCAGCACAAACTGCGCGAAGCTTAGCAGGTCCTTCACGTCGCTTCTGATACCGCTAAAGTAGCCGCCATACTGCGCGATCGCCAGCCACATGATATTCATCGTGGCAAAGACGCCAACAAGCGCTTTTGCGTAGAAATTTCGCCTTTTTTTGACTAGCTCGTCCTCTTTTTGGCTCGCTGCGTAGGCCTTTGGAGTGTAGCCAACGGCGTAAATTTTCTCGATTATCTGTTCCACCAAGAGCTCTTGCTCGTCAAAAACGATGACTGCCTTTTGGCTAAGCGAGTTGATATTTACCTCCAAAATTCCAGGCAGGCTAAAGAGTGCCTTTTCAAGCAGCCAGATACACGCCGAGCAGGTTATGCCGTCAATGAGAAGTGAAATTTTAGAAAACTCGCCCTCTTTTGTCACCAGCTCGCTAAAATTTGCCGCTAAATTTTTAACATTTGCACCGTTTTTTGCAGGCAATAGCGTGTTTTTGCCAAGCCTCTCGTAAAACTCGCCAAGGCCGCTTTCATTTAAAATTTCATAGACACCTTTGCAGCCAACGCAACAAAACTTAAGCCCGCCTTTAGCCTCTATCATCGCGCTTTCGTCAAAGCTTTGCTTGCAGTGAGAGCACCTACACTTCACGGACGCTTCTTTTTAAGCTGGTCTAAATAGCCATATATCGTGATCTTTGAGACGTTTAGCTTGGTCGCCACGACCTCGATAGCGCCCTTTATGTTAAAAATGCCCTTTTCATTCATAAAGCCCACGAGTTCTAGCTTTTGCTCTTTTTTGAGCTTTTTGCCTTCGTTTTTGGCAATAATCTTGTCGATCAAATTTAAAACTATCTGCGTCACGTCGTCGTTTTGCTCGTCATGAGGCTCATTTTCACCAGTTTTTAAGAAATTCCCAGCCACTTCAAAAAGACTCTTTGCCACGCTCGCATCGACATTTACGCATATCGCCCCTATGATCTCACCTGCTTCATCTCTGATAAAGGCGGTTGAAGACTTCACCAGCTTTTCGTCCTTTGTAAAAAAGTAGTTTGCCACGTAGTCGTCTTTGAAATTTTTACTATTTAAGACCTCGCTTACAAGGTGGTCAAAGCTTTGTCCGACCTTTCTGCCAGTGACGTCGCCAGCTACGTAGACGACTGAGCGCTGTGGGCGTGAAAGGTCGTGTAACACGACTTCGCAGGCAAATGGCGAGCTTTTTTGTATGAGATTTGCCGTTGGTATAAATGCCTTTAATATATGGTGCATAAGGCGCCTTTTGTTTTTGTTTAAGTTTAACCAAAATATTTTTAAAATTTCGATAAGAAAAAATATAATTTTTTATGAAAATTTGTGAAATTTAAGTGGTAATAATAATTTTTTATCTATAATCCTTTAAATTTTTAAGGAGAAAATATGAAAATTTATGAAACCGAAATTTCAAAAAAGAAAAAGGCTCACTACTCTTTGGCAACCGAGCACAACGGCATCCTCTACATCTCAGGTCAGCTTAGCATGGACCCAGAGACTAGGCAGATCCCAGAGGGGCTAAAGGCGCAAACAAGACAGGCTTTAAAAAACCTTGATAACGTGCTAAAACTAGCAAATGCGACAAGAAATGACATCTTGATGTGCCGCATCTATACGCCAGATATCGACTTTTGGGACGAGATAGATGACGAGTATGCGTTATTTTTTGGCGAGCACAAGCCAGCTCGTGTCGTAGTGCCAACAAACAAACTTCACTTTGGCTGCCTGCTAGAGGTCGAAGCTACAGCAATACTTGATAGAAAATTTTAAAAGGAGCAACAATGCCTAAATTTATCTGCTCAAAGTGCGGCAAAAGCGCAGATTTTGAGACGCCTATATTTGCGTGCGAGTGCGGGGGGCTTTATGATCTGGGGTTTAAGCCAGCCAAATTTGATCTAAATTTGATCGATCAGCGCGAGTTTAGCCTCTTTAGATACAGAGAATTTTTCCCTATCAAAAACGATCTTTGGCGCGACATCAGCCTTGGCGAAGGGCTAACAAAGAGCGTGAAATTTAATGACTCACTCTACCTTAAAATGGACTATGCGATGCCAACGCTTTCCTTTAAGGATAGGGGTGCGGTGATGCTTATTTGGTTTTGTAAAACTCATGGCATCAAAAAAATCTTACAAGATAGCAGCGGAAACGCTGGAAACTCGGTAGCTGCATACGCTGCAAGAGCTGGGATAGAGTGTGAAATTTACGTTCCAAAAGGCACAAGCGAGAAAAAGATAAAGATGCTTGAGTACTACGGCGCAAAGGCGGTTGTCTTTGACGGCACGCGCGATGAGACGGCAGATGCTTGTAGAAAAAGGGCAAAAGATGAGGGCATATTTTACGCAAACCACGTCTTTAACCCGCTTTTTTACCAAGGCACTAAAACATATATATATGAAATTTACGAGCAGCTTGGCTTTGTCCCTGAAAATTTATTCCTGCCAGTTGGCAACGGCACCTTGCTAATAGGCTGCGAGATAGCGCTAAACGAGCTATTTGAGGCTGGAGTGATCAAAAAGCTACCTAAAATTTTCATCGTTCAAAGCGAAAAGTGCGCGCCGTTTCTTGGGGCGACAAGCGAGCCAGTTGCGATAAAAGCTAAGCCAACTTTGGCTGAGGGCATAGCGATCGCAAAACCTGCTCGTGGCGCTGAAATTTTATCTAGCGACTACGCAGGCGAGCGCGAGGTGATCACGATAAAAGAAGATGATATTGAACCTGCTAGAAATTTCCTAGCAAGCCGCGGCTTTTATGTCGAACACACCACAGCAGCCATCTACGCCGCCTACGCAAGCTACGTAAAATCGCACAAAATAGAGGGCAGAAGCATCATCTCGATGTGCGGTGCTGGGCTAAAGAGCGAACACTAATTTAAATTTGCAGGTCATTTTGCCTGTAAATTTGCCTATTTTAGCGACTTTGGTTGTGGCATTTCTTGACAACAAAGTTTTATTTTTATAAAATGCCAAAACTTTCAAAAAACTTTTGAAGCCCAGAATTCTGCAATCTTATCCCCGCATTTAAAGAGGAAAAATGGAAAACAATAACCAAACCGAGCAAAGTGCTGCTCAAAGCACAAGAACTACAAAAAAACATCAAGCATCAAGAACCCACGTACCAGTCGACGGACACAAGATCGAAGAGCTAAGAACGCTTAGCTTAGAAGAGCTAGTGCAGATCGCAAATGGCGTTGGCGTCGAAAATCCACGCGAATTTCGCAGGCAGGATTTGATATTTGAGATACTAAAAACCCAGACAAAACAAGGCGGCTTTATACTATTTACTGGAATTTTAGAGATAACAAACGAGGGTTACGGCTTTTTAAGGGCTGTTGATGCAAATTTAAGCGACAGCTCAAACGACGCTTATGTTTCAAACTCTCAGATCCGCAAATTTGCACTTCGTGTGGGCGACATCATCACCGGCCAAGTAAGAGAGCCAAAAGATCAAGAAAAATACTACGCCCTTTTAAAGATCGAAGCGGTAAATTATATGCCTCTAGCAGACGCAAAAGAGAGGCCACTCTTTGACAACTTAACCCCGCTTTTCCCAACCGAAAAGCTAAATTTAGAGTATGATCCGATGAAGCTAACAGGCCGTGTGCTTGACCTTTTCACGCCTATTGGCAAGGGTCAGCGTGGCCTCATAGTCGCACCTCCAAGAAGTGGTAAAACTGAGCTTATGAAAGAGCTAGCTCACGGCATCGCTAAAAACCATCCAGAAGCCCAGCTAATGGTGCTTTTGGTAGATGAGAGACCAGAAGAGGTTACAGATATGCAGCGCTGCGTAAAAGGCGAGGTATTTAGCTCGACATTTGACCTGCCAGCGCTTAACCATGTCCGCGTAGCAGAGCTAGTCATCGAAAAGGCAAAACGTCTAGTTGAAATGGGCAAAGACGTCATCATCTTGCTTGATAGCATAACCCGTCTAGCACGTGCCTACAACACAGTGACCCCGCCAAGCGGTAAGGTGCTAACAGGCGGCGTGGATGCAAACGCACTTCACAAGCCAAAACGCTTCTTTGGCGCAGCTAGAAACATAGAGCACGGCGGCTCACTAACCATCATCGCAACAGCACTTATCGACACTGGCTCACGCATGGATGAAGTGATATTTGAAGAGTTTAAAGGCACTGGAAACAGCGAAATCGTGCTTGACCGCAACATCTCAGACCGCAGAATTTACCCAGCTATCAACGTACTAAAATCAGGCACCAGAAAAGAAGAGCTACTTCAAAAACCTGATGAGCTTCAGAAAATTTGGGCTATCCGCTCTGCGATCGCTACAATGGACGATGTTGAAGCGCTTAAATTCTTATACGCAAAAATGCTAAAAACAAAAGACAACAAAGAGCTTCTCTCTATCCTAAACGAGTAAATTTAACTGAGCTTGAAGCGCTTGCTTTGAGCTCAAATTTCTTCACCTAAAATATCCAGCTAAAAATATCTTAGAAATTTTGAATTTTCTAGCTCTTACAACTATAAAAGAGATTACGATTTATAAATGATTATTTACTAAATTTTTCTATGTCTTGATTGATTAATTTTTCATACTCGCAAAGCTCGTTGCAAGTCTTTTTGCTCTGCTCGATAAGCTCGTCAAATTTAAATCCAAGCATCACGATACGATAAAGGTTGGGCTTGTGCTTTCGCCAGTTGTAAAGCGTTGCGACATCAACGTCTAAATGATAAGCTTAAGCCTAGCTAGTGCCGCTGCTTTAGCGCAAGGAGCCTTTGTTGGAGTTGAAGGAGACTACTCTTTTGGATCAAAACTTACTGTAAAAGGTGATGATGGCTCAAAGATCAAATTTAAAAAAGCACAGCCAGGTCTTGGTTTAAAAGCTGGTTATGACTTTGACGTAGCTAGGGTTTATGGTGCTTACATATATGATTTTAAGGCTAAGAAAACAGCAAATGATGAAGATAAGAGCGTAGCTGAGTGGAAAACTCATAAATTTATAGTTGGCGCCGACTATACTCCAAGCATAGCAAAAGATCTAAAACTAGTTCTTGGTGGCTATACTGGTTTTTCAAAACTAAAAATAAAAGGTGGCGATGCTGAAACTCCGATGGAAAGCGCTAGTACAAACGGCTGGATGCTAGGTGCAAGAGTTGGTGCTGAATACTCTATCAATGAAAACAATGCGGTTGAGTTTGGTCTAAAAGCTGATAGAACCGACTACGGCAAGATTAGTAAATTTGATATGATTGATGCCAAAGAGACAAACATCGGTCTTTATATGGGATATACATATAAATTTTAATCACCAGCAAGCTCAAATTTCAAAGCAAATTTGAGCTTTTATTAGAAACTATAATTTTACCAGCTTTTCTAAATTTTCGCCGTCTAAGCGGTAGGTTCTCCACTCAAGAGATTGGTTTTTAGCACCCATGCTTTCATAAAATTTGATACTTGGCTCATTCCAGTTTAGGCAGCACCACTCAAGCCTTTTTAAATTTTCATCCTTACAAATTTGAGCTAGAAATTTAAAAAATGCCTTGCCGATGCCTTGATTTCTAAACTCTTTTTTGACGTAAATGTCTTCAAGATAGATCCCGCCAAGCCCTAAAAATGTAGAAAATGTGTAAAAATAGATAGCGTAGCCAATAGCCCTGCCCTCACTCTCACAGATAAGGGCTTTTGCATGATTTTTATTAAAAATGGAGTCTGCGAAAATTTCATTTGTAAAAGTGACTTGATCGCTCATTTTTTCGTAAGCCGCAAGCTCTCTTACAAGCTCACAGATCATGTCTATATCGCCTCTAGTCGCTTTTCTTATTTGAAATTTCATTAGTTATCACCAAAGAGTGCTTTTAGATCCTTGACCATTCCGCCGTCACTATCGCCACTACCAGTTTTCAAGCCAAGCTCGTTTAGCTCGATCTCATAGCCAGTTAGCATGCTTGCTAGGCGGATATTTATGCCGTTTTTGCCGATAGCTTTACTCTTTTGCTCGCTCGCAAGTGTCACGATCGCCTTGTTTTCTTCGATCTTTACAGATGTGATGATAGCAGGTGCCATAGCACGAGCTACCAAGATCGCTGGCTCAGTGGTGTATTCGATCGCATCGATGCTCTCGCCGTGAAGTTCTTTGCTTACGGCATTTATCCTAACGCCCTTTGTGCCGACCGTTGCGCCGACTGGATCGATGTTTGGAGTGGTTGAGATGAGCGCTACTTTAGCCCTTTCGCCAGGGATCCTCGCACTGCCTTGAATGATGATACCGCCGTCTTTTATCTCTGGCACCTCTGAAGTTAGTAGTGCTTCAAGAAATTTAGGCGAAGTCCTTGAAAGTTCGACCTTTATGCCTAAATTTTTATCTGTAAAAACTTTTCTAATGACCGCTTTTACCACATCGCCTACTTTAAATTTCTCACCTTTTATGCGGTTTTTACGTGGCAAGATAGCACGAAGCTCGTCTATCTCGATAAAGGTGTTTTCGTCGTTATCAACCCTAACAACCGGACCAAAGACCATGTGGCCGCTCATCTCATTATATTTTTGTAAAATTTTCTCTTCAACTAGGCGCTGGATGTGATACTCAAGCTCCTTGTGAAGCGTTTGGGCGGCTGTTCTGCCAAGGTTATCAAGGCTTAGCTCGTAAGTGAGCTCATCACCGATCTCTACGCCATTATCTATCTTTTTAGCCTCTTTTAAGCTTAAAAAGTGCTCATTGTCTTCAGCAAGCCTCTCATCGTCGTTTGCTACGATTGAAATTTTTTGATAAAGCTTTAAATTTTTATTTGCATCGATGCTCACGTCATATTCATAATTTTCGCCATAAACCCTTTTTGCAGTGTTTATCAAGGCTCTTATGACGCGCTCTTTTACATCTTCTATCTCTAAATTTTTCTCATTGGCAATTGACTCTATAATGTCTGATATTCTTTCCATTTTTTCTCCATTGTGACGATAAATTTCGGGGATTTTTCGTGAAGTTTTGAAATTATACATAAGCCATACTTTTAATAACTTTAAGCTTGTTATTAACTTTTATTTAATCCTTTTTTTATGATGATTTGGGTATATTGACCGATTAAAATTTAAGATTTTGAAAGGATTAAAAATGGAGCTAAAACTTGCAAGAGCCGAATTAGACGCAAAACCAAAAACGATTTCACTAGAAAAAATAGAGGCAGCTGTCGAAAAAGAGGGTCAGAAAATTTTTTATTTTGATAAAGAAAACACGCACAAACAACTAATCGCCTTAGTCGAGCACTTTGAAGAAAAAGGGCTAAGCGTTTATCATAGAACCGTGAAATACGGCCTTGATGATAGCGATTATATGTATGAAGTGCATATACTTTAATGAGTAAAAAACTCTTTATCCAAACTCTAGGTTGTGCTATGAATGTTCGTGACAGCGAGCATATCATAGCCGAGCTCTCACAAAAAGAAGACTACTCCTTAACACAAAACATCGAAGAAGCTGATTTAATCCTTATAAATACCTGCTCGGTTCGTGAAAAGCCAGTTCATAAGCTCTTTAGCGAGGTTGGAGCCTTTGAAAAAGCCAAAAAAAGAGGTGCAAAGATAGGCGTTTGCGGCTGCACTGCAAGCCATTTGGGTAGTGAAATTTTTAAACGCGCACCTTATGTTGATTTTGTCCTTGGCGCAAGAAATGTTAGCAAGATCACAAAGGCGGTAAATACGCCTAAATTTATCTCGACCGACATCAACCACGACGAGAGTGAATACGCATTTGGCGAGTTTAGAGGCTCGCCATATAAAAGCCACATCAACATCTCAATCGGCTGCGATAAAAAATGCACCTACTGCATCGTCCCACACACCAGAGGCGATGAAATTTCCATCCCTTCAAGCCTCATCTTAAAAGAGGCAGAAAAGGCTGCAAAAAGTGGTGCAAAAGAGATATTTTTACTAGGGCAAAATGTCAATAACTACGGCAAAAGATTTTCAGGCGCGCAAGAAAATATCGATTTTAGCGACCTTCTAGTAAAGATCAGCGAGATAGAGGGCGTTGAGAGGATAAGATTCACAAGTCCGCATCCGCTTCACATGGATGATAAATTTCTTGAAATTTTTACAAATAACCAAAAAATTTGCAAGTCGATGCACATGCCACTTCAAAGCGGAAACACCAAAGTTTTACGCGAGATGAAGCGCGGATACACAAAAGAGTGGTTTTTAGACCGCGCGCTAAGACTTAGAAAGATGTGCCCAGATGTTAGCATCTCAACTGATGTCATAGTCGCATTTCCAGGGGAGAGCGACAATGAATTTGAAGATACGATGGACGTGCTTGAACAAGTTAGATTTGAGCAAATTTTTAGCTTTAAGTATTCGCCTCGTCCGCTTACAAAAGCAGCTACTTTTACAAATCAAATAGATGATAAAACCGCTTCAGAAAGGCTAACACGCCTGCAAAATCGCCATAGCGAAATTTTAGACGAGATCGTGGCGGCGCAAAAAGATAAAATTTTTGATGTATATTTTGAAGAGCTAAGGGCAAATGGCGGCGTTGCTGGACGAAGTTTTAACAACTTTTTAGTTCAAGTTGATGGCAGCGAAGAGCTTCTTGGCACTACGCAAAAAGTAAAGATCACAAATCCAAAACGAATGGTTTTGTATGGCGAGCTGCAAATTTAAAAACACCCTTGAAAAGGTCGCCCTAAATGTTGGCGTCTTTTTCATATACATTTTGATGTGGCTCATTTTTCTAACCTGCAAAAAGAGCTACACTCCAAATTTCTTACCACAAAATGGCTGCGTCGTCGTCTTTTGGCACAGCAGACTTAGCTTTATGAGCTTTGCTTACAGACGCTGGTGGAGCAGCCAAAACAGAAAACAAGGCAAGGTAATAATAAGCGACCACAAAGATGGCGAGCTCATCACCAAAATAATCAAATTTTTTGGCATTGGCACCATTAGAGGCAGCAGCTCAAAAGGCGGTGCAAGGGCACTTATAGAAGCTCTAAGAGAGATAAAACAAGGCCACGACGTCATCATCACACCAGATGGCCCACGCGGACCAAGACACAGCGTAGCAGACGGAGCTGCGGTGATCGCGCAAAAGTCATCTTGCGAAATTTATGCTCTAAATTTCGAAGCAAACTCGTTTTGGGAGTTTAAAAGCTGGGATAAGATGATACTTCCAAAGCCATTTTCAACTATAAAATTTAGCCTCTCAGCCCCTTTTAGCGTGGCAAATTTAGAGCAAAAAGAGGCAAAAGAGAAGATACAAAACGAGCTTTGGCAAGCCTCACAAAATGATGGCGGCAAGAGCGTGCTACAAAATAAAGAGGACTTTAGGTCAAATTTAAAAATTTGGTGGAAAAAATATGCGCATAAAAATCCGCAAATAAGCGACGAGATAAGAGAAATTTTGGACGAAATTTATGAAAAATAAAATTTCTATCTTTATAGCCATTTTTATAATAGCCTTGTTTGGGCTATTTTTTTACAGCGACAACTCCTACAAGCTCGCTCTTGAAGCGAAATTTTACTACGAGAGCAAAGAGTATGAAAAGGCTATAAATTTAAGCCAAAAAGCCCTTGATTTTGATGCTTACAACAAAATGGCCGCCACCACGCTTAATCAAAGCAAGGCAGCGATAAAATTTAGCTCATACATAAGAAACGGCAAAGAGTATTTAGAGCGTATCAAAAAAATGAGCCAAAGTGGCATCAGCAAGGCTGATAATGAGCGCATCAAAATGATGTGTGATGTGATGATAGAGGATTTTGAAAGCTTAAGAAATTCTGCTTTGCTTGATGATGGCCTAAAAAGCGAAGCTCTAAAGATGAAAGAGGCGTTTGTAAAA
The DNA here is from genome assembly GCF_902460595.1 of Campylobacter concisus. GTDB lineage: Bacteria > Campylobacterota > Campylobacteria > Campylobacterales > Campylobacteraceae > Campylobacter_A > Campylobacter_A concisus_BL. The sequence continues at coordinate 396,381 of NZ_CABPVA010000001.1, read as the reverse complement.
CTAAAAAACGAGCTGTTTTAAACTTATTTAATCCCTTTTTAGCTAACATATCAAAAATAATGCACTTAAATTTAGGAGAGTTATGTCTTTTAGCATCAAAAAGCTTTTTTCAAACCTTTTCTTAAGCGTCGTGATCGAGGGCAATGAGTGCATTTTCTACGGTCGGGTCTTTAGAAATGGTAAGCTTATAAAAACCACAAATGCTAAATTTACCGACATAAGCATCGAAAATGTCGATGAAAAGGTCATAAAATACATAGAAGAGCAAGAAAAGGCTTATTTTGGCGTCTATGTTTCGCTCTTTTTTAACGATGACTCACAAGGTGCGCTGCCTACTGCTAACTTTGACGAATACAAAAAATTTAACATCAATACGCAAAATTTAACCAGCCTTGTGATGCAAGATAGCTGGAGCATATATGCAAATTTAAACGCTATAAGAAGATATAAAAATCTCTTTGGGCAAGGCAGCGTCGATCTTATCTACTCACCTATCGCTCTGCTCTTTCACGAGCTTTTAAAGCGTGGAATTTCACCTAAAACCACGCTATATCTCTACATCCACTCGCACTCTTTTGCGCTTGCGATATTTAAAGATAAGCAGATGAAGCTCTCGACGTTTTTAAATATGAGCGACACTGAAGAGGGCAACGAAGAGATCGAAAGCCTAAAAGAAGAGGATATAACAGACATAGACAACCTTATCGTCAAAGAAGAAGATGGCGCAACTGCGCTTGATGATTTTAAGAGCTTGGATGATTTCTTAAGCGATGATAAACCAAAAGAATTTGAAGATCTAAACTACGAGCTAAACATGCCAGCTTCGAGCAATGTCGAGAAATCAGTAGCGATCTTTGGGCGCGATATGAAGATGTTTGACTACATTGCAAAGGCTATGAAAGAATTTTATGAAAATCCAATCTACGGCGGCGATTTTATCGAGCAAATCATCGTTTTTGAAAACACAAAGACAAGTGCTACATTTTTACAATACCTGCAATCAGAGCTATTTGTGGAGACATCAAGCTATCCGATCAACACAAATCACATCATGAATGAGATCATGCAAGAAGAGATAACACTATGAAATTTAGCTTCATCACCCCAGAACCAAGACCACTTCTATCTATCTTTAGTAAGCTCTGGCTAAGCCTCATAGGCTTTGTTTTTGTAGTGCTTTTGGTGGCAAATTTCTTCATCGTTTATAAAAACTACTCAACCAAAAAAAATATAGAATTTCTAGCAAACGAGCAAAAAGAGCTTAGCCAAAAGATAGTCACTACAGATGAAATTTCAGCTAAACTTGCCGTGCAGATAGATGCGGCAAACGACATCTTTACGTCAAATTCTATCCTAAAACAAAGCTTGCACAACCTTTTTGACCTTGTGCCTGATAGCATCACGCTTGAAGAGGTCTTTATGGATAAAAACTCGCTCATCATCCGCGGCATAACGCCAACAAAAGATGTCTTTAACCAGCTCTTAGCATCACCACTAAGGTCGATTTTCACCACGTCAAACACTAGCTTTTATCAGAGCAAAAACGGATGGTACGGCTTTATAAGCACAAATAAGATTGATAATTCTGAGGGATATAATGAGTAAAAAAGATACGAGCTTAGAAAAAATCGACCCAGTAAAGCTTTTACTTTTTATATTTGCTTTTATCATAGTTTGCTTCATTATGATATTTGGTTTTATCGTGCCAAATATAAAAGAATTTAAAAGCCTCTCAAGACAAAACTACTCGCAAACCTCATCATATACGAAGGTAAAAAACGAATTTGAAGCTAAATTTAAAGCGCTTGAAGCGACAAGACAAAAAGATGGTGCTATCATCTTGGCCTATGATACAGCTTTTGATAAGGATAAATTTATAAATTTCGCATCGCAGTTTTTTAGCGAGGTAAGTCTTAGCAAGATAGAAGAAGGCGAAAATAATGCAACTGAGAAGTTCTTTAGATACCGCCTAAATGTCACCAGCTCACTTAAAACTCCTCAGAAATTTTATGACTTTTTAGACGCACTTAGTAGCTACGATAGCATCATAAAAGCAGAATTTCCTATCGTCATGAAAGGCGAAAACGACAAAATCCACACAACCTTTAACATAAAAGTTTTTGGGTTAAAGTAACCAAGTTTAATAAATTTCTCCGCATCAAATTTAAAATTGCTGTACCCTTAACAAAGACATGGATATAAAAACCAGCTAGAGTCATCTCTGCTACAAGAGGTCAAACAAGCTCTTACACGCAGATACTAGCGCACAAAGCAAGGTTGTAAAACTATATAAAGAGCTTCAAACTACGATCATAATGGCAACAAAAGATCTTTTTGAAAATAGGATCAAATTTAAAGAAATTTATGAATACGATATGACAAGCAAACAGCTTTTTAAAAATGGCAAAGAGGTGCAAATGCCAAAAAATGAGACAAAACTCTTCTTTTTACTTGTGAGTAATATAGAAAAAGTAGTGAGTTACAAAGTGATCGAAAACTACGTCTGGAGCGAGAAGTCGATGAGTAACGAAGCGCTTAGAATGACTATCAAAAAGATAAGAGCAAAAACTGACGCCGACCTCATCAAAAACATCTCAGGTGTAGGATATAAGCTTAGCGGAGCAAACTAAATTTAACTTTGTGTAGCTTTTATAAATTTAAGCTACACAAATTCTTACCTTTTATCCACGCATTTGCCAAGTTGGCAGGCTCTTTTGTAAAGTGCGTCTGCCTTTGTTTCATCGCCACTTAGCTTTGCAAGCAAAAAGCATGACTGAGCATACTCAAGCTCGCAGCTCTTTGCCAAAAGCTTTAGCACTCTAGCCTCGGCCTTAGTTCTATCTATCTTATGAGTTTTTAAATTTTCGCTTTCGATGTAGGACTTTAGCCCCATGGCCTCGTTGTAGCAGCCTACTCCGTCGCCACTATCGCAAGCTAGTTTATAAAGCTTTAGAGCTTTTTCGATATCTTTTTGCTCATCGACTAGCCCTTGCTCGTAAATTTGACCCAAATTTGAACAAGCAGTCGCAAGCCCAGCGTTGCAAGCCTTTTCATAGTAGCCTTTTGCCTTTACAAAATCCTTTTCGTTACTAAAATTTACAGCTAGATTGTTGCAGTCGATACTATTTCCACTCTCGCAGTTTTGCACCATCTTCTCTTTTTCAAGCTCAAGACGCTCCGCCCTAGCCTCCTCATCGCTTTGCCAAAAGCCAAAGCTCACCATCTTTTGCCACGACCAGCAGCCACTTAGCATAAAGCTAGCAGCTACGATAAGCCCAAAATTTAAAACTCTTTTCACTTATTTTCCTACTTACATGCCAAGCTTTGCGCCAAGTCTTTTCATCTGTGGGCACGCCTTGTTTAGACCGCGAAAGCAAGCGACTTTGTAAATTCCATAAGCTCTTTTTTCGTCTTTGTTCATGCCAAGACCTAGCTCATACATCGCACCGATATTTGCGCAACTTGGCAGATCTCCAGCGTTGCAAGCGTTTGTGTAAGCCTCCATCGCTAAGTAGTAGTCTTGTTTTACGATCTCGCCTTTGCGGTAGGCATTGCCTAGATGATAGCAAGCTTGTACGCCGCCACTGTTGCAGCTATCTTTGTAAATTTCGACCGCTTTTTTTGGATCTTTTTTTACGCCAAGACCGTTTTCATAGAGCGTGCCAAGGTTTGAGCAAGCAAGCTGCACCTTCGCATCGCAAGCCTTTTTGTAGTTTGCATAGGCATTATCATACTCTTTCATAAGCTCAAAATTTACGCCCAAATCATTGCACGCTTCAGCATCGCCGCTCTCGCACTTTGGTGTTAAAAGATCAATAGCATTTTTTGAAATTTGCTCTTTGTTTTGCACCACCTTTTCGTCCTTTGGCTGCTGCCATGAGTCATCTTGTTTTGGCGTATCCCCGATGCCGATGACATTTAAGCAGCCTGTGAAAAATAGAGCAGTTAAAAGTAGTAGATATTTTTTCATTTTTGTCCTTTTAGTATTGTCCAAACAAGTCATTTAGGGCTTCACTGATGCTTGGGTGAGTGAAAATTTGGTTTTTAAAGAAATTTGCATTTGCTTTTAAATTCATAGCGATCGCGATCTCGTTTATGATCTCATTTGCATAGATGCAGTGAAAGCTCGCCCCCAAAATTTCGCCACTACTTGCTTCAACGATCGCTTTTAGCATGCCCACATCGTGATTTAGCACCTTTGCTCCTGGCACTGCTGCCATGCTAAGCTTTAACTCCTTGAAATTTAGCCCAAGATTGCTAGCTTCTTTTGCATTTACGCCAACTCTTGCTAACGGAGTGTCGGTAAATAGCACATTTGCGTGGATGCTTCTGTTTTGTGTAGTGCGTTTTTTATCGCCAAAAATTTGCGAGAAAACTATCCTAAAGTCATCCAAGCTAGTGTAAGTAAAAAGCTCACCGCCGCGCACGTCGCCCACTGCGTAAATGCTTGACACATTTGTTTGAAGGCACTCATTTGTCTTTATGAAGCCTTTTTCATTTAGCTCGACACCAGCTGCTTTTAAATTTAGATCATCTAAATTTGCCACCCTACCAAGCGCCACCAAGAACGCATCTGCCTTGATGATCCTGTCTTCATTATCTTGTTTGAAATTTAGCGCATTGTCTTTTAAGCTCTCTATCTCGCAACCCTCTAAAATTTCGATGCCCTGCACGTTTAGCGCATCTTTTACACTTTTAGCTATATCTTCATCTTCGTTTTTTAGAAGTGGTGAGCGTCCAACGATGGTCACTTTTGAGCCAAAATTTGCAAACATCGATGCAAACTCGATGCCGATAAAGCCGCTGCCAACGATGACAAGATGCTTTGGCATAGTTTTTAGATCGAGCAAAGTTTTGCTTGAAAAGACGTTTGAGTTTGTTATCTCAAATGGTGCATACGCCTCTTTTGAGCCAGTGTTTATGATGATAAACTCGCCTTCAACGACTTTTTGCTCGCCGTTTGAGGTTGTAACTAGGACGCTATTTTTATCTTTAAACGAGCCAATACCATCGATTACATCGATATTTTCTTTATCATTTAGCATCGCGTAGTTTTTAGAATTTAAAGCTGAGATTAGCTTATTTTTGTTTTCGATGCTAAGCGTATAATACTCGTTTTCAACGCTATTGTCTGCATATATCGCCTCTTTTGCAGCTGTGATTAGACGCTTTGTCGGTATGCAACCCACGTTTATACAAGTGCCTCCATACATCTTTGGTGATCTCTCGATTAGCGCGACTTTCTTGCCAAGCGCAGCAGCCTTTACAGCTAGCGTTTTGCCAGCCTTACCAAATCCAATGATAACAATGTCATATTTCATTTAATTTTTCCTATTATGTAGTATGTAGTTTCGCTTATCTTTTTGATATCCATTTTGTATTTATTTGCCCAGCTTTTGATAATCTCATCAACCCGCTCTTTTATCTCTTTGACGGTCGCAACGTTTTTTATCTTTAACCTATCCTCGCTCCCGCTCATCGCCACAAAGCAAAGGTGTGGCTTTAGATGATCGTTTAGCTCGATCACACTCTTTGGCAAAAGGCCGTCAGTGTTATTTAAAATTCTACGCATATGCTCAGTGGTCGTTTCATCTATGTTGTAGCCAAGCTGTGTCAAAAGTGCGTTATGATCCATATCGTTCCTTTTTGCTTAAATTTGCGATCATTATAAGATAAAATTCGATAAAATCGCCTAAATTTTCAAGGACAAATATGAAAAAATTTATCATTTTTCTATTTAGCATTTTGCTATTTTGGGGCTGTTCAGCAGAGCAAATTTCGCAAAATTTAGGTCTTAGCGAGCCACCACTTGATCCTGAAGTAGAGCAGATAGCAGATGCCATCTACTTATATAACGAGGGCAACTACCCAAAAGCTTGCAAGAGATTTTACGACTACGCAAAAGATGGCAATGTCCTAGCCATGCAGCAAACTGGCGTTTGTTTTCGTGACGGCAAAGGCTTTAGTAAAGATATCTTAAGGGCACTTTTTTGGTTTGAAACAGCTGGCAGATACGGCAACATAGATGGTCTTAGAAGCGCTGGATATATCTACGAATACGGCCTTGGGGTCAATAAAAATTTAGAAAAAGCGATATATTTTTACGAAAAAGCCACAAGCCTTGGCTCAAGCGAAGCCAGCTACGATCTAGGGCTCATCTACCTAAGTAAAAACGACTACAAAAAAGCTAGAATTTATCTTAATGAGGCTTGCTATCACGGCAAAGAAGAAGCCTGCACGAAGCTAAAAGAGATGAAATTTTAGCTCTCATCTCTTTTCATAAATTTATTACGCCTCAGCCTTTTGAGCAATCAAGACGCCCTCTATCATCTTTTTGATATCGCCATCAAGTATCGCGTCAGTTTGTGAGTATGCCTCGCCGCTGCGGTTGTCTTTTACCTGCTGGTATGGGAAAAGCACGTATGATCTTATCTGATGTCCCCAGCCGATCTCACTCTTTTCTACGCTGTTGCTCGCCTCTTGCTGTTTCATCAGCTCAAGCTCGTAAAGGCGTGACTTTAGCATCTTCATCGCTGTGGCTCTATTTTTGTGCTGACTACGGTCGTTTTGACACTGCACGACGATGCCTGTTGGTATGTGCGTGATACGTATGGCTGATTCAGTCTTATTTACGTGCTGGCCGCCCGCGCCACTAGCTCTATAAGTGTCTATCTTTAGATCTTTTTCTTCTATCTCGATCTCTATATCATCATCTACTTCAGGGCTTACCATGACACTAGAAAAGCTCGTGTGGCGGCGTCCAGCACTATCAAATGGGCTTGTACGAACGAGCCTGTGGATGCCATTTTCTGCTTTGAAATATCCATAAGCGTTTTCACCTTTTACGATAAAGCTCACATCCTTTAGTCCTGCCTCTTCGCCCTCTTGAAAGTCCAAAGTCTCGACCTTAAAGCCCTCACGCTCGCAAAATCTAAGATACATCCTATAAAGCATGCTCGCCCAATCGTTGCTCTCAGTGCCGCCAGCTCCAGGGTGGATCGATACGATCGCGTTTTTGCCGTCATCCTCGCCGCTTAAAAGCATAGAAATTTCTAAATTTACTATCTTTTCATCTAAATTTTTAGCATCTTCAAATAAAGAATTTATAGTCTCCTCATCATTTTCAGAATTTGCTAGCTCAAAGAGCTCCTTTGCGTCGCTAACTGCTTGGTGAGCGTCGCTAAATTTAGCAAGCATGTTTAAAATTTTTGTCTTTTCTTTGTTTAGCGCCCCAGCTTTAGCGATATCTTGCCAAAAGTCAGGGTCTTGCTCGGTCGCCTCTATCTCTTTTAGCCTAGCCTTTATCTCGTCAGGCTTTACGATAGAGCCTATGTTTTCAACTTTTGTTTGTAGCTTCTTTAAAAGCTCGTTGTATTCGTAACTATCCAAGTTTTTCTCCATAAATTTTTGCCGATTTTAGCCAAAAGTTGCTTACATTTTTAAATTTACGCCCTTTTAATCCTTTTTTGTTACAATGCCAAGTTAAAATTTAGATAAAAAGAGTCAATATGCAAATCATAAGAACTATAAACGAACTTGAAAATTTTGTCCAAAACGCAAGCGGCAAGATCGGTTTTGTCCCAACAATGGGCGCACTTCACAACGGACACGTTAGCCTTATAAAAAAATGCGTGAGCGAAAATGAGGTAAGCATCGTCTCAACGTTTGTTAATCCAACTCAATTTTTACCAGGCGAAGACCTAGAAAAATACCCAAGAAAAGAGCAAAGCGACATCCAAATTTGCGAGCAAAACGGCGTTAGCGCTATCTTTATACCAGACGAAAAAGAGCTCTACTTTGAAGACGAGCCTCTCATCGTCGCTCCAAAGAAATTTTCAGCCATTTTAGAGGGCAAAACTAGGCCAGGACACTTTGACGGCGTCTTAAGAGTGCTAAACAAGCTATTTCGCCTAACTCGTGCAAATAGCGTCTATATGGGCAAAAAAGACACCCAGCAGCTCATCATCGTACAAAATATGATAAAGACATTTTTCCTAAACATCGAGCTAGTTGCCTGCGATATCGTTAGAGAGCCAGACGGCCTAGCACTTTCAAGCAGAAACGTCTATATCTGCGACGAAGATAAATGCAACGCGCTAAGACTTTCAAGGTCGCTAAATAAAGCACAAAATTTGATCCAAAATGGCGAAGAGGACGCAAGCGAGGTCAAGGCAAAGATGCTTGAGGTTTTAGAGCCTTTAAAGGTTGATTACGTCGCGGTTACAGATAGAAATTTAAACGAAATTTCAAAGGTAGAAAAAGGCAACACCATCATCTTAGTAGCCGCCTTTGTAGGCAAAACTAGGCTAATAGACAATATCTGGATCTAAAAATGCCAAAACTTCATCTAATCTCGCTTGGTTGTAATAAAAATTTAGTTGATTCTGAGATCATGCTGGGACGCTTGCAAAACTACGATATCACGGACGATATCAGCGACGCAGACGTCATCATCGTAAATACCTGTGGCTTTATCAAATCCGCCAAAGAAGAGAGCATACAAACCATACTTGAGATGCACGAAGCTCGTAAAAATGACTCTTTACTCGTGGTGACTGGCTGTCTTATGCAGCGCTATAAAGATGAGCTGATGAAAGAACTGCCAGAGGTCGATCTCTTTACCGGCGTGGCAGACTATGACAAGATCGACGAGATCATCTTGAAAAAGCAAAATTTATTTAGCCCGCAGACCTATTTGCAGGCAAACGAAGAGCGCGTGATAACTGGCTCAAACTACCACGCCTACATCAAAATTTCAGAGGGCTGCAACCAAAAATGTAGCTTTTGCGCGATACCGACATTTAAGGGCAAGCTAAAATCACGCTCGCTTGAAAACATCGTAAATGAGGTCAAAAATCTAGTCAAAAAAGGCTACTACGACTTTAGCTTTTTATCCCAAGACTCAAGCTCATATATGCGCGATCAAGGCGTTAGCGACGGACTAATAAATTTAATAGACGAGATAGAAAAGATAAAAGGCGTAAGAAGCGCTAGGATACTTTATCTCTACCCAAGTACGACCAGCAAGGAGCTAATAGAGCGTATCATCGCCTCGCCAGTATTTCACAACTACTTTGACATGCCTATCCAGCACATCAGCGAAAATATGCTAAAGATAATGAAGCGTGGAAGTGGCGCTAAAAAGATAAAAGAGCTTTTAAATTTGATGAGAAATGCCGAAAATTCATTCTTGCGAACTGGCGTCATCGTGGGACACCCAGGCGAGAGCGAGGAGGATTTTGATGAGCTTTGCGAGTTTTTAGAAGAGTTTAAATTTGATAGAATTTCAGCCTTTGCCTACTCAAAAGAAGAGGACACAGCCTCTTTTGATATGGAGCAAATCCCAGCAAAAATCATCTCAAAAAGGCTAAGCAAGATAGAAAAGATCACTAAAAAAGCGATAAATGAGAGCTTGCAAAAAGAGCTTGGCAAGCAAATTTACGCATCGCTTGAAGGCATAAGCAGTGAGGGCGAGATGTTTTACGCAGCCAAAAAAGATATCTGGGACAAAGATATAGACGGCGAAATTTTGATAAACGAAAGCGACGTAAAAGAGCTTGAGATCGGCTCGCTCTACCTTTGCGAGGTTAGCGACGTGGTTGATCAAAAACTAGTCGCAACAATCTCATCAAAAAAGCAAAATGATAAGCCAAAATGTGCTTGGTAGGCTAAGCTCAGGCGCAAACCTGCTTGCCTTCTCGCACGGCATAGATAGCACCGCACTTTTTTACATTTTAGAAGAGGCTGGGGTCAAATTTGATCTAGCCATAGTCGATCACAACGTTAGAGAGCAGAGTAAATTTGAAGTAGAAAGCGCCAAAGAGCTTGCCAGCAAATTTGGCAAAAAGATCTACGTAAAAAGTGTAAATTTAGCTGGGTCAAATTTTGAAAAAAATGCGCGTGAGGCGAGATATGAGTTTTTTAGCGAAATTTGCCAAAATTTTGGCTATGAAAATTTGATCCTAGCACATCAATTTGATGATAAATTTGAGTGGTTTTTGATGCAGCTTGGCAAGGGCGCTGGACTAAAAGAGCTCTTTGGCATGAGCGAGCTTGAGAGGAGAAAGCACTTTTGGCTGGTTAGACCGCTTTTAAATTTACGCAAAAAAGAGCTTCAAAACTACCTTGACGAGCGAGGTTTGCGCTATTTTGTCGATGAGACAAATTTAGAAGGCAAGCTTAAAAGAAGCTTTGTAAGGCTAAATTTTAGCGAGCCATTTTTGGACGAATACTTTAGCGGCGTGAAGAAAAGCTTTGAGTTTTTGGAAGCTGATAGGCAAAATTTGCTGCCAAATATCACAAAAATAGATGATGAAATTTTCATTATAAAAAATGATAGCAACGTTGTGCGAGGCGTCGATATGGCGGCAAAAGAGCTAAATGTGCTTTTAAGCAAGTCTCAAAAAGATGAGCTAAGTGCAAATTTAGCAAAGCAAACAAGCGTGGTTCTAAGTGGCAAGATTGCTGTTGGCTACGCTAATGAATACATCTTAGTAACGCCATTTTGTAAAGCCGTAATGCCAAAAATATTTAAAGAAAAAGCTAGAATTTTAAAGCTCCCAGCGATAAATAGAGGCTATTTATTTACAAGCGGCGTTCAAATAAAAAACCTTTCTAAATTTTTTAGCAAATAGAGCTTTTTAGTCTGTAAAATTTAATCTACCAAAGGTTAATTTAAAACTAAATTTTGCTCCAACTCTTAAGCAAGCACTCAAGAACAAATGGAGCAAAACTACAAATTTGGTTTTAGCTATTTTTTCTGAGATAAACTGCTTTTGCATTTAAATTTAGAGTAAAAGGCTATAAATTTAATCCACAAAAGAGCAAATTTAAAATTTCTAGCGCTAAATTTTGCCCTTACGGTATTAACACTAAAGCATTAAGTCTTCAAATTTGAAATTTTATCAGCAAATTTATTTCAGCTCTTTTTTTGCTTTGTCGTAGCTGCTTTTAAAGTTAAATTTGGAGTGGCAAGAACTATAAAATTAAGGTCAAATTTATAGCTCTAACCTTAGCAAAATATGGCACTAAAGCCGCAAATTTGATCACATTGCCTACAAGCCATTAAACAAAATTATAAAAGCTTAAATTTGATATACGAAACTAAATTTTGCAAAAGAGATAATGAAATTTACAGATTATTAAGATCAAACACGGGTCTAAATTTAGCCTCAGATCGTCTGCGGTGCCAAATTTAGAAAACGTGCAAAAAGTAGAATTTAGCAAAGCTCACAGCAAAAAAACTAGCCCATAAATTTTAAACAAACTAGCAGTTTAAATTTACCTCATCAAAGCTATTTGCATAAAATAATACGTAAAATTTTATAAATTTTATTACGCACTAGGCGAGGATTTTTTCTATCAGCTCTCTTTTTAGCACAAAGTCATAGCCAAAAGCATCCACCACGACGCCAGTGTAACTGCTCTCTTTTAGCATCGCAAGATACTCTTTTAGCCCTATCTCTATGCTCTCTTGCTCGCTGTCGTTTCGCCAAAGCTTCATCGCCTCTTTGCTTGTAAATGCCGGAAAATAGCTAAGCTTTTCGCCCTCATCTTCAAGGAGGATAAATTTGATATTTGAGCCCTCCTCCTCATAAACTACGCCACCATCAGGCTTTGCAAGCGCTTGGTTTAAAAGCACTGGAGCAAAAAATGTGGCCTTTTTCAAAGCCGCTATCAAATTTATCTCATTTTGCTGGCTAGGCTCATTTAAAAATTTATCCATCGCTTCTTGCATTTTAGCCCCTAAAAGCCTCATCTACGGCCTGGCAGATCGTGTGTATAAAAAAGATGTGTGACTCTTGGATCCTTGCAGTATCGCTTGAGCTAACGACTAAATTTAGATCACATCCTTCATTCATCGCACCACCGCCTTTGCCGCTAAGTCCAAGCACCGATACGCCCATTTTCTTTGCACTTTTTATAGCTTCAAGGACGTTTTTGCTGTTGCCACTTGTTGAGATCGCCACGAGCAAGTCGCCCTCCTGCGCTAAAGCCTCAAACTGGCGTGAAAAAACATAGTCAAAGCCATAATCGTTGCCAATGGCCGTAAGTGCCGAAGTATCAGTAGTTAGCGCGATACCTGGTAGTGGCTGACGCTCGCTTTTATATCTGCCAGTTAGCTCGGCCGCAAAGTGTTGAGCGTCCGCTGCAGAGCCGCCGTTGCCACATATCAGCACCTTTTTGCCGTTTTTTAGCGTCTCAGCCACCATCTGACAAGCGCGCTCCAAGTTACCCAGCAAATTTACATGCTCACTAAAGGTCTTTTGGTGAGCCTCAAGCTCATTTTTTATCATTGTTTTTAGCATCTTTTATCCTTTTTATTATCCCTGTTGTACTTTTGCCCTCGACAAAGTCAATCAGCCTAACCTCTTTTACGATCTCGCTGCCAACGATCTCTTTGCCTTTATAGTCAGCCCCTTTTACAAGCACGTCTGGCTTTATTTTGGTGATCAAATTTAAAGGCGTATCCTCATCAAATATCACGACATAATCGACAAATCCAAGCCCGCTTAGCACGCAGGCTCTATCATTTTGCGAATTTATAGGACGCTCATCGCCTTTTAGTCTCTTAACTGAAGCGTCCGAGTTTAGCCCGACAACCAAAAGATCGCCAAGCTCCCTTGCTCGGGCTAGGTATTTTACGTGCCCAGCGTGCAAGATATCAAAGCAGCCATTTGTGAAAACGACCTTTTTCTTACCCTTTTGGCTCAAAATTTCTTCTAGCTCCTCAACGCTTTTAAGCTTGTGCTCGAAATTTGCCCCAAATGAGCTATTTAGCAGCTGCTCGATCTCGCTAAAACTAGCCGTTGCGCTGCCGATCTTTGCCACGACGACGGCTGCTGCGAGGTTTGCTATCTTTATCGCCTCTTTTATATCAGCTCCGTTTGCTAGCATGTAGCCAAGTGTGGCAAGCACCGTATCTCCAGCACCAGTGACGTCAAAGACCTCTTTTGCTTTGGCAGCAAAGATGTGTAGCCTGTCATCATATAGCGCGATGCCCTCTTCTGAGATCGTGATGATCGAATAGGTCAAATTTAGCTCGTCTTTTAGCTGTTTTATCGCCTTTTCAAGCTCGGCCTTGTCTTTTATCTTTAAATTTGTAGCCTCGCTCGCCTCTTTTTTATTTGGCGTGAGCAGGGTCGCGTTTTTGTATTTTGAGTAGTCGCTACCTTTTGGGTCTATGAGCACTGGGATATTTAGCCTCACGCACTCGTTTATGATCTCTTGGCAGACCTTTTCGCTAAGCACGCCCTTGCCGTAGTCGCTTAGCAAGACGGCCTTGAAATTTGCAAGATTTTCTTTTACTTTTAAGACAAGTTCATCTTCTAAATTTATCTTGACAACGCTCTCTTTATCAATCCTAACAACTTGCTGATGAGATGCCATGATGCGGCTTTTTATCGAGCTTTCACGCCCTTTTTCAGTAAGGATCAGCTCATCTTTTACATTTAGCTCGGCAAGCTTCTCTTTTATCTTTTTGCCAGCCTCGTCATCTCCTAAGACGCTGGCCACGCTCACATTTGCGCCAAGGGAGAGTAAATTTCTCACCACATTGCCAGCGCCACCAAGCGTGTAGGTTTCGTTATTTATCTTTACGACCTGCACTGGCGCTTCAGGCGAGATGCGCTCGCAACTGCCCCAGATATAGTGATCTAGCATTAGATCACCGACGACTAAAATTTTAACTCTCTTAGCCATTTATCTCTTCCTTATAAATTCTCTTTATCTCTGGCAAATAGTCTTTTATCGCCTCTTCTAAGCTCCACGTAGCACTAAAGCCAAATGCCTCGCGTGCTGGGGCGACGTCGGCCTCAGTGTGAAACTGATATGAGCCAACAAATGGGTTTTTGATATATTCGTTGCCTAAATTTACGCCGATCTCACGCTGCAAGATGTCAGCGATATCTTGAAAGCTTCTTGCCTTGCCAGTAGCTGCGTTATAGACGCCACTTGGCGCGTCAAGTGCTTTTATATTTGCGTCAATGATATCTTTTATATAGACAAAGTCACGCTTGATCTGGTCGCTACCCTCAAAGAGCCTTGGGGTCTTGCCAGCTAAAATTTGCAGACCAAACTGAAGCACCATCGAGGCGGTCTTGTTTTTGAAAAACTCGCCCTTGCCAAAGACGTTAAAATACCTCAGTCCAACCACGCTCACGCCGCGCTTTGCGTAAATTTTATTGATATTATCCATGCTTAGCTTGCTAAAGCCATAGACGTTATTTGGCGCTTCGCACTCGCCAACGGTTTGTGGGCTCTTTGCATTGCCATAAGTCGCCCCTGAGCTAGCATAGATCATCTTTGCGCCCAAACTCTCGCAGATATCAAGCAAATTTACAAAGGCATTTACATTTGTTTTTATTAGCTCATCTTGCTCTTTTACGGTCGTGTCTGAGATCGCTGCTTCGTGGTAGATGACGTCTGGACGAAAGCTCTTTATCTTTTCAAGCGTGCTAAGATCGTTGATGTCGCCAGCGTAAATTTCACCCTTAAAGCCAAGTAAATTTTTAAAATGTCCAAAGCTTTTTAGGTTGCCGTTGCTAAATGTCTCGTCGTTTCTAAATTTATCCACGACAAGCACGTGAGCATCTTTGTAATTTTCATCAAAATAGTGCGCCAAAGCTGAGCCGATAAAGCCAGCGCCGCCAGTTATAACTATCTTTTTTCCGTTTAAATTCATAGTGATTTTTCCTTTTTTAGCTTATTTAAAACATCTCTTACATCTTTAAAATTTACGCCATCAAGCAAGAAATTTCTACTCACACCTGCCCTTTTACCAGCCTCGACGTCGCTTGGCTTATCGCCTATCATTAGCGAGTTTTCAAGGTCGATGTTAAACTCTTTGCAAGCATCGAGTATCATTTTTGGATTTGGCTTTCTGCAGGTGCATTTTTGCTCTGGAGCGTGCGGACAAAAATAGACTTTGGTGATAAAAATTTGCTCTTTTTTAAAGCTTTCTAGCATAAATTTGTTTAGAGCGTCAAACTGCTCCTGTGTGTAGTAGCCCCTGCCGATGCCTGATTGATTTGTCACGACAAAGAGCTTGTAGCCAGCCTCAGCAAATTCTCTTAACGCATCAAAAATGCCATCAATAAATTTAAAGTCCTCAATCTTACAAACGTATCCAGCGTCTTCATTTATGACACCGTCTCGGTCTAAAAAAAGTGCTTTGTTGGCTGTTTCTTTTATCATTTGGTGATTATAGCCAAAATATTTTAACCCGCCCCTTGCAAATTTACATTTTTGTATTATAATGCCAGCACGTTTTTTAAAAAGGATGACAAATGAAAAAACTACTAATCGTTTCAAGTGTTGCAGCACTACTTTCAACTGCTGCTTTCGCTGCAGATGGCGCTACTATCTATAAAAAATGCGTTGCCTGTCATGGCGCTAAAGCTGAAAAAGTTTTCAATAACAAAGTTCCAGCTTTAACATCACTTGATGCAGCAGCTATCGAAGCAGCTCTAAAAGGCTACAAAACAGGAGCAAATAAATTTGGTCTTGGTGCTATGATGAAACCTATCGCTACTCCAATGAGCGATGAAGATGCAAAAGCAGTAGCTGAATACATCCAAACTTTAAAATAATCACAGGGGCGCTCGCCCCTTTTTTCTATAAATTTAAACTCACACCAAATTTCAAAAGCTCTTTTGGCAGATAGTCATCGATGTTGTTGATTGTATTGTTGTCTATTTCTATTAAATTTAGATTGTATTTTTTATAAAGCTCTATCTTTTGCTCTTTTCTTTTTATATATGCCTCGTCATCTTCCAAGCCCCAAAATTCAACATAGACCTTGCCTTTTGGTATGTAAAAATCACAATAGACATCTTCTTTTATCGGCACTCTTTTTTCATAAGCATAGGCTATGCCCTCAGCAAAAAGCCAGTTTGCTATAACTAGCTCTGCCCTACTTCTTACATAGTGACCGTCGTTTGTTCGGTATTCAGCCTTAAATTTCTCTCTAAAGTCTTCTTTTTGCTCTTTTTTGCTAGATTTTTCGCCAGCTTTTGTAATCTCGTCTATGAAATTTTCATTACAAAGTAGCCTCTCGTCCCATCTAACGCTTGCTTTGCCCATGTAGAAATTTTGCTTGCTACCATAGTATTTGCCAACATCTGTTACGTTGTAGCCATTGTCACATTTTTTTATAAAGCCTAAATTTAATAAAACCTCATTTACATCTTTTGCGTTTTTGCCAAATTTCTTTGCTATCTCTTTTACGCTAAGCGTATCAGCTATATTTCTTTGGTTAAATTTTACGTAAGTTTTTTGGCGCATCTTTCGCCTGATAAATTTTGTTATCAAATTTACTAAAATGACAAATATTATAATAGGCAGCGCAAAGCTAAAAAACGCTGGCAGCATAGTGGATAGTAAATTTGCCGTATCAAAAATTTGCATTTTTATGGTGTAGTGAGAGTAAATTTAAATTTTAAATGATAAATTCTGGTTCAAATTTTGTCCCATTTACTCTGACAACTCTTGCTGGTATGCCTACTACTGTTGCGTTTGCTGGGACATTTTTTAGCACGACTGAGTTTGCGCCGATCTTGGCATTTTCGCCGATCGTTATAGCCCCAAGTATCTTTGAGCCAGCGGCGATAGTGACGCCATTTTTAACGGTTGGATGGCGTTTGCCACACTCTTTGCCAGTGCCTCCAAGTGTCACTTGATGATACATCATCACATCATCCCCAACCTCAGCTGTCTCGCCGATAACCACGCCCATGCCGTGATCTATGAAAAATCTCCTACCGATCTTAGCACCCGGGTGGATCTCGATGCCTGTTAGAAATCTTGCTATTTGCGAGATGAGTCTAGCTAGAAAAAACCACTTTTTCTCATATAAAAAATGAGAAATTTTGTGAAATAAAACCGCATGGATGCCAGGAGTGTTTATAAGTATCGCCAAAAAGCAACAACTATGCACCGATGGGTCTTTTTCACGGACGGTTTGAACTAGCTCTTTTAGACTCTCCCACATATTTTTACGCTCCGTAAAGCTCTGTACTTAGGTATCTCTCGCCGTTATCTGGAGCTATGAAAAGCACTTTTTTGCCAGCGCCAAGTCTTTTAGCCACTCTTTTTGCAGCCACGTAAGAAGCGCCGCCACTTATGCCTATCATCAAGCTATCGCTCTTTGCGATCGCTCTAGCTGCGTTTAGTGCGTCATCGTTGCTTACTTTTTCTACTTCGCTAACTAGGCTCATATCCATTGTATTTGGTAAAAATCCAGCTCCGATGCCTTGAATTTTATGTGGTCCTGGGTTGCCGCCACTTAAAACTGGTGATGCTTCAGGCTCTACTGCGATGATCTTAGTGTCATAGCCTTTTTCTTTTAGAACCTTTGCCACACCGCTTATCGTACCACCTGTGCCAACGCCTGCTACAAAGGCATCAAGCTTGCTAAAATCAGCCACGATCTCAGCAGCTGTTGTTAGCTCGTGAGCTTGTGGGTTATACTTGTTTTCAAACTGGCTTAGCATTACATGATTTGGCTGAGAAGCTAGCTCAGTAGCTCTTGCGATCGCTGCTTTCATACCGCCAGCTGCAGGAGTTAGCTCAAGATGAGCGCCATAAGCTGCAACGATCTTGCGTCTTTCGATACTCATGCTCTCAGGCATGCAAAGGATCACTTTAAAGCCAAGCGCAGCGCCGCACATAGCTACGCCGATACCTGTATTTCCGCTTGTTGGCTCAACGATAGTGTCGCCATGTTTTAGCGTGCCATCAGCTAGCATTTTTGTGATCATATTAAATGCGATCCTATCTTTTACAGAGCCGCCTGGGTTAAAAAACTCTAATTTTACGTAAATTTCAGCCTCGTCAGCACCTGTTTTAACCTTTACGATAGGTGTATTACCGATCGTTTTTACGATGTTATCGTAGATCATCACTTCTCCTAAAATAAATTTCTCGTAAATTTAGCATAGAATTTAAAATAAAACATAAAAAGTCCTAATTTGCGCTAAATTTAAAATAAAATTTTTAATTTTTAATGTTATCAAGCACCTTTTGTCCGCTTTGGCTTAAAATTTTGCCTTTGAAATTCTCTTTGCAAAACTCCAAAATAAGTGCATGATAGAGCTTTAAAACTTCAACCTCATCAAATTTATCACTATCAAGAAATTTATAAATTTCATCATAATCAAGCGAACTAAACCACTCAGCCGCCTCGTCGTAGCTCTCAAAAATGTAGTCAAAATATGCCATTATCCTAAGCGCATAAGCATCAACGACCATGTAAGGCTTGCCGCAAGCATAAGCAAGTATCGCGTCGCAAGTCTCAGCGCCAACGCCTTTTACGCTTATGAGCCACTCACGGCTAGCGTTTTCTTTAAAGTTTTCAAAGTCACCAAATTCATTTTTTATAGCTAGGCAAAGCGTCTTTAGCCGTTTTGCCTTTGTGTTGTAAAAGCCACTTGGCTTTATGAGTGTGGCAAGCTCGCTATTTTCAAGCGCGCAAATGCCCTGCAGGCTATCTTTGCTGGCTTTTTTTAGATTATCTAGCGCTTTTTCAACATTTTTCCAGTTGGTATTTTGCACCAAAATAGCTCCTAAAACAACCTCAAAAGTGCCCTCGCCTGGCCATTTTAGCTCGTCAAAATTTCTACTTTTGTGATTTAGCAGAGCCAAGAACAGATCAGTTGATCTCATTTTAAATTTTCTTTAAAAGTTAGATAAAACTGCTTTGCCGTCCTGCCACTTCTGCTGGCTCTTAGCGTGGCGAAATTTTTAGCAAGCGTATGAAGCTCCTCTTTGTCGCCAGTGTAGTCCTTAAAGTAAAAATCAACCATTTTTAGGTACTCGTCGTAGTTGCCTTGGTAAAAGCTGATCCAAAGACCAAAGCGGTCTGAGAGCGAAATTTTCTCCTGAGCTGCGTCGCTGTAGTGGATTTCTCCGTCTATTAGCTCTGAGTTTTCATTTTCGCTTTTAAACTCGCTTATTAGATGTCTGCGATTTGATGTGGCGTATAAAAGGACGTTCTTTGGCGGCTTTTGGATAGAGCCGTCCATGATAGGCTTTAGAAATTTATACTCATTGCTGCCATTTTCAAAGCTTAGATCATCGCAGAAAATGATAAATTTAAACTCGCTCTTTCTGATCTCGTCGATGATGTCGCCAAGGTATTTTAGATCCTCGCAGCCGATCTCGATGATGCGAAGCCCCTCTTTATAAAATTTAGTAAAAACAGCCCTTACAAGGCTTGACTTGCCACATCCTCTCTCGCCCCAAAGAAGCACGTGATTTGCCTCGTCGCCAGCTATAAAATTTCTAGTATTTTTTAGCAAAATTTCTTTTTGTTTCTCTAGTCCATAAAGTGAGTCGATATCGACAAAATCGATATCCTCAACTGGTTTTAACATCCCTTTTGTGCTCTTATAAATCGCTGCGTACTTCACACCCCAATCTATCATTTCTTATCCTTTCTTAGATAGACCAAAATTTCAGCCAAAACATCGTCGTCGTCCTTGCTGCGTGACTTTAGCCTGATCTTCTCGTCATCATTTTTTGTTATTAGTATATTTTGCTCGCTGTTTGAGATAGTCTTTATACCAGCTTTTAGGGCTAAAATTTTGATGATGATAAGGTCTAAAAACTGCTTTGTAAAGGTATCTATCTTGCCAAATCTATCCTCAAGCTCGCTTTGTATCTCGTAAACCTCACTCACTTCTTTGCATTTGCTAAGGCGCCTATAAATTTCAAGTCTTAGCCTATCTTCTCTTATAAATTCTTGATTTAAAAAGGCGCTCACGCTAAGCTTTAGATCGATCTTGTCAAGCTTTGCAGAGTCTTGATTAAGAAGCTTGTTTATCTCATCTTCTAGCATCTTTAGATATAGCGAGTAGCCGATAGCCTCGATGTGACCGCTTTGCGCCTCGCCGATGATGTTACCCCCGCCCCTTATCTCAAGGTCGTGATAGGCTAGCACCGAGCCAGCGCCCAAAAATGAGTTGCCCTCGAGTGCCACAAGTCGTTTTAGTGCGTCTTTGCTAATGGCATCTTTATCTTCTACCAAAAAGTAGCAGTAAGCCTGCTTGTCGCTTCTGCCAACTCGCCCGCGCAGCTGGTGCAGGTCAGCCATACCAAATTTATTAGCATTTTCTACGATTATAGTGTTTGCATTTGGCAAGTGGATGCCGCTTTCAACGATGCTAGTGCAAAGTAGCAAGTCATACTCGCCCCGCTCAAATTTCATCATCTCATCTTCAGCGACTTTTGCATTTATCTTTGAGTGAAGTATCAAAATTCTAAGCTTTGGCAAAATTTTTCTTAGCTCATTTGCCGTCTGCTCGATGTCTGCGATATGGTTGTGGATGTAAAAGGTCTGCCCACCGCGTCTTAGCTCACGCATGATAGCCTCTTTGACGACCTTTTCGTCCCACTCTCTCACGCTTGTTCTCACATCCAGCCTCGAGCTTGGCGGAGTGGCTAAAATGCTATATGTTTTTATCTTGCTAAGCGCCATATTTAGGCTTCTTGGTATCGGCGTGGCGCTCATACTTAGGATGTGTGAGTGCTGAGAAATTTCTTTTAGCTGCTCTTTTTGCTTAACGCCAAATTTATGCTCCTCATCAACGACGATAAGCCCTAAATTTTCAGCCTTTACGCCAAGAAGCGCATGCGTACCCACGCAAACTATGGGCTCATTTTCTTTTAGCGCTTTTTGCAGGCTTGATTTTTCTTTGGCACTTGAGAAGCGATCCAGCCTAAAGACCTTTATGCCAAATTTGCTAAATCTCTGGCTTAACGTCTTGTAGTGCTGCGAGCTAAGAAGCGTCGTTGGCACAAAGAAAAATGCGCTAAAGCCTGATTTTATGCAGGTAAATATGGCATTCATCGCAACTTCAGTCTTGCCAAAGCCAACATCTCCGCTAAGCAGCCTATCCATCACCTTGCCGCTTTTTAGCTCATCTTTTATATCATTTACCGCCTTTTGCTGGTCGCTCGTATATGAAAAGCCAGCGTCTTGGACGAAATTTAGATAAGAGATATCCTCTTTTTGTAAAATTTTGCCTGCGATTAGCTCTCTTTTTGCCGCCATCGCCACGATCTTTGAGGCGATCGCAAAGAGTTTTTCTCTAACTTTCTCTTTTATCTTTGCAAAATTTGCCTTGCCTAAGCGATCAAGCACCGCCATAGAGCCATTTTGAGCGATGTAGCGGTCTATCAAATTTAGATGCTCGACCGGCAAAAGAAGCTTGTCGTCATTTTGGTAGGCAATAACCACAAATTCCTTCGTCGCGCCTAAAACTTTTATCTTTTCAAGCCCCAAAAATCTGCCTATACCATAATCTTCATGCACGACGTAGTCATTTATTTTTAGCTCATCTACCACGAGGCTTGAGCGTTTTGCTCGCCTTTTTTTCTCAAATTTATTTAGTGAGACTACGATCTTGTCGCTTGAGGTTAAATTTACTACAAGGGGCGAAATTTCAAGCTTGACATTTGCAAAGCCATCAAGCTCATAGCCCTTAAAAAGCCCTTCATTTCTTGAAAGAACGGTTATGCTTTTGCTCTTATTTAGCTCAAAAAAGTCAAAATTTAAAGTAACTTCTAGGTCTTTATAGACCTTTGGCTCAGGCAAAATTTCAATGCCCTTAAATTTCTCCTCAGGCGCATCATAAATTTCAAAATCGATCTTTTTAACAAGCTTTGAGTCAAAAACTTTCAAGTAGTCGCTAAAGCTATCTATCGCCCAAAATCCAAGCGAATTTAGATCGCTCACCAAAGCGTCGCTTTGCATATCTTCGATCTTTTGGCTAACTTTTTCAAACTCATCTTTGCTCAAATTTGCGATAAATGGCACGATCTCGGCTTCGCTTAGCTCATTTTTGTTGCTAATTTGCGTGGCGGTGTTGTAGTTTCTGATGCTCTCCACCTCATCGCCAAAGAGTAAAATTCTAACAGGATCGTCCATATTTACGCCGTAAATGTCGATCACTTCGCCGCGTATGCTAAACTCACCAACGCTCTCAACGATATCGACGCACTCGTAGCCAAATCGTATGAGCAAGTCGGCAAATTCGCTTAAATTTAGATTATCTTTTAGCTTGATCGTTGAGCTTTCTAAGTTTTTTTGCGTTGGAAGTGGGTTTAAAAGCGTGCTAAATGGGCTTATGATGATCTTTTTGCCATCAAATTTATAGTATTTGCTAAGAACGGATGAAATTTCAAAGAGCTCCTCGTTAAAGCTTCTTAGATCATCGCCCTTTTTAGCTCTAAAATCAGGTAGTTTAAAGGCGCTAAAGCCAGCAAAACTGGCCGCATCGGCGCAGAGTGCAGCCTCTTTATCATCTTCGCAGATGAGAATTTGTGGGACGTGTGTTAAAAGATACTCATAGACCTTTGCTTGCATAGTACTCTTTTAAAAAGGCTTCGGCTAGGTGAAACGAACCAAATGCTAGGTAAATTTTGCCGTTTTTTGCCTCTTTTATATCGTTCATATCGCTTGGCTCAAACTCTCTATAAGAAATTTCAAGCTCGTTTAGCGCTTTGTTTATGAGCTCTCCGCCAAGCTCCCTGCCCTCGCAGTGGTAGTGATAAAGTAGCACGTCCTCAATGGCTGGCTTTAGAGCTGCCAAAACCGCCTTGAAGTCTTTATCTAAAAACGAGTTATAAATTAGTGTTAGCTTCTTACCGCCAAACTCTTTTGAACTAAATTTCTTAGCCACAGCCTTAGCGCCAAGCTCGTTGTGACCGACATCCACGTATAAATTTGAAGCGATCTTTTCGCATCTGCCACGAAGTGATAGAGCGCCAAGCTTTTTAATATCTATGCTACTATCTAAAATTTTAGCTGCGGCGTAGGCTAGAGTTAAATTTGAGCGCAAAAACTCTGGAAGATTAAATTTATCTGCGTAGTTTGCGATCTCGTTTAAATTTTCTTTGGTCAAAATTTCTCTTGGAAAGCTCAGAGTTGCGCCTTTTTCGCTTGCGATCTCTTTTGCGATAGCCACACTTATCTCGTTCATCTCATCATTTAAAATAGCTCTTTTGCCCATGGCTTCAAATTTGGTGCGTGAAATTTCTTCTAAGCTATTGCCTAATATCGCCGTGTGGTCAAAGCCGATCGGAGTAAAGATGCTTAGCTCTTTTTCAAAGACATTTGTCGCATCCAGCACGCCGCCCATGCCAGCCTCGCAGACAAAGTAGTCGCAACCCTCAAAAAGCACCGCAGAAAGCAGCGTCATATACTCAAAATAGCTCGTTTTTATCTTGTACTCATCACTCAAAAGAGCTTGCAAACGCTCGTGAGCTACCTCTAAAATTTCATCGCTAGCGACCTCGCCATTTAGCCAAAATCGCTCGTTAAATTTAAATATATGTGGGCTCGTGTAGTGGCCTACTTTTGCGCCATTTTGGCTTAAAATTTGCGCTAAAAAGCGACCCGTGCTACCTTTGCCATTTGTGCCGATGATGTGGATTATCTTAAAAGGTTTTAGATGGCCTTTGATCGTATCATAAGCCCTTATGATCCTGCCATAGTCGATCTCTTTGTAGTAAAGTGGCTTGCCGTCAAGAAATTTCGCTAGGCTCATTTTTCCTCGATTATCTTTGGCATGACTTGGTTTCTGCCGCCCTCTTTTGAAAGATAGAGCATCTTATCAGCGCCCTCAAGCGTCATCGTATCGCTTAAATTTGCGCTTCTTGTTGCCACACCAGAGCTAATAGTAACTTTGATGCGCTCGTTTTTATAGATAAATTTGAAATTTTCGATCATGCTTCTTAGCTTCTCGCCAAATCTAACACCATCTTTTAGGCTCGTACTTGGTAGCAAAATGACAAATTCCTCGCCACCATATCTACCAACAAAATCAACCTTTCTAGCATTTTTCTTAAGCACTTGAGCCACGGCTGAAAGTATCACGTCGCCAGCTTCGTGTCCGTAGGTGTCGTTTATCTTTTTAAAGAAGTCAATATCAACAAAGCAGATCGAATAGTCCGTGCCGTAACGTTTATAAGCCTCTTCGATACGCTGAATTTCACTCATCAAAGCTCTTTTTGTAGCCACTTTGGTTAAAAAGTCCTCTTTACTCTCAAGTTTAGCAGCTTCAAGCTCTTTTTCTAGGCTAATAACCCTGTTTTGAAGCTCAGAAATGGTCGCTTGCTTGCTGTTCATCTCAAGGCCAAGCTCCTTACTCTCGATCTCCAAGGCACCCGCGATCTCGATAAGCATGCTCTTTACATGATCAATGCTATTTTCATTTAAATTTACCTTTTTAAGGTCGTTTTTGATACTTTGCGCCTTAGCTGAGCTACTTTTTGAGCTAGCTGCGATGTCAGAAATTCTATCGCCTATGTTTTGCAAGATGTTATTTATCGAGCCCACTTTTTCGATGATCTCGCTTCTATCCTCTTCTATCCTGCGATCAACAAAGGTCTTTATCTTATCTTGAATTTCTTTGCTATTTAGGCTTTGTGGATTTTGCTTTAAAACGCTTCTAATGTTGCTAAGCTCTTCGCCAAGCTCCTTTGTGATAGAAGGCTCAAGGGCAAAATTTAAAAGCTCAACTAGCGCATTTTCATCACCGCCATCATTTTTTTGACTAAGAAATTTCTCAAGCTCGGCGGTCATCGTCTTTAGATCGTCAAAGTCTCTCACGCCATAATATTTCAAAAAGTCCAAAAATTCAGTATCGTAAGAGCTTACAAAGTCAAACCATTTAAGGCACATCTCTTCAAGATTTTTCTCATCATATCTTCTAGCAAGTAGCTGCATGCCCTGCTCCGCTAGAGCTTTTGCGTCTTTGTTGTGAAGCATAGAGATAGCTTGGAGGATTCTTCTTGCAAAGGCGTTTAGTGACTTTAACTTTTTATCATCAACCACTTGTGCTGTGCCATTTTTAGCACCATGAGAGAGCCTAGCGGTCATAAAAGCTACAAACTCATCAACCGTTTTTATATGAAGGCTTATAGCTTGCGCCTTATAGTCATCACCAAGCCTTGAGATATATTTTTCTATCTTTTTGCTCTCTTCGGTAGTAAAGCCATATTTTTTAGAAATTTCATTATAAACTTCGGTGTAATTTTCTGGCGTTAGCATCAAATGGCGATCTTTTATCTCGCTCAAGGCCTCCTTGACTATTTGACTAACGGTTACTGCTGCCATTTTTATATCCTTTTACAGCTAAATTTGCGATATACTCATCAAACGCCTCTTTTGAGGCCTCTTTTATAGCTTCATACTTTTGAGTATCGCTAAGAACACTATCGGCAAATCTTACATCTTTTTGACGTCTTGCCACACTAAAATCATACTCGCCAGTAGCAGGTATATCTATGACACGACCATCTTTAAATTTGGTTTTATAGTTTAGAATTAAAAAAGCTTTATACGATGTGATATAGCCGTATTCATCATAGATTATCGCTTCATAGGTTAAATTTTGCACTGAGACAATTATCGAAGTATCAGCGCTCTCTTTGCTAGATAAACTCTTATTTAGCCTTGCGACCATGCCCTCTTTTACGGCATCTTTTATCCAGACACTATTTTTTGGCTCTTCTTTGCTGATGATAACATCAACATAAACTCTATCTCCAACCAAATCCTGCGAGATCTTTGAAACTGGTTTATAGCCACATCCGCAGATAAATATAGCAATAAAAAACGCTAAAAAATATCTCAAAATTTATCCTTTAATGACAAAATTTACTAATTTGCCTTTTATATAAATCTCTTTTAAAATTTCTTTTCCTTCAAGCCATTTAGCCACATTTTGCTTAGCTTGTTTTAAAATTTCACTCTCACTCTCACTCGCTGCTACTTCAAACTCAGCCCTTTTCTTGCCATTAACTGTAACTGCAAGAGCGATGCTATCTTTTACAAAGACCTCTTCTTTTACAGCTATCTTTGTGAAATTTTTTCTGCCAAAAAGCTCTTCGCTAAGCTCATTTGCGATATGCGGCACGATAGGTTCTAGTAAATTTAAGATGATGAAAAAGCCCTCAGCATTTACGTTCTCATTATCCTGCGCATTTATAGCGTTTAGAGCCTCCATGCAAGCAGCGATTAAAGTGTTAAAAGCAAATGTATCGCCAAAAACCTCGGTTGATTTTTTAAGCGCTTCATAAATTTTAAGCCTTGCAAATTTCTCATCTTTATTTAAGCTTTCGTGATCTATCTCAGGCAATTTATCTATCTTTTTGATAGTTTGCGCCTTCTCCCAAAGCCTATTTAAAAACCTAAATGCGCCCTCAACTGCGCTGTCGTTCCACTCAAGCTCTTTTTGAGGAGGAGCAGCAAATAGGATAAAAAGCCTTGCTGTATCGGCGCCGTATCTATTTATGATATCATCAGGGTCTACGACGTTGCCCTTGCTTTTACTCATCTTTTTGCCATCTTTTAAGACCATGCCTTGAGTTAGTAAATTTTCAAACGGCTCATCGTCTCTTAGATAGCCAAGATCCCTTAAGACCTTTTGGAAAAATCTAGCGTATAAAAGGTGCAAGATCGCATGCTCGATACCGCCGATGTACTGATCTACATTCATCCAATAATTCACGCTCTTTTCATCAAGTGCTTTTTGCTCCCAACTCTTTTCATCACTTGCAAATCTAGCAAAATACCAGCTACTCTCTACGAATGTATCCATCGTATCAGTCTCTCTGATCGCGTCTTTGCCGCATTTTGGACACTTTGTAAATTTCCAAGTTGGATGTTTATCAAGTGGGTTGCCCTCGCCTGTGATCTTTACATCTTCAGGCAGTGCGATAGGTAAATTTTCCTCTTTTTCAGGCACTACGCCGCAGCATTTGCAGTGCACGACAGGTATCGGCGCACCCCAGTATCTTTGGCGAGAGATTCCCCAGTCTCTTAGTTTGTAGTTTGTGATCCTTTTGCCAAGACCATCTTTTTCAAATTTCTCTATTATAAAGCTTTTGGCATCCTCTGAGCTAAGGCCGTTTATAAGCTCAGAATTTATAGCAACTCCGTATTCTGAGTATGCTTTTGAGCCCTCACTCTCGCCCTCAAGCGGCTTTACGACTGGTTTTATAGGTAGATTAAATTTGCTTGCAAACTCGAAGTCTCTTTGGTCATGCGCAGGAACAGCCATGATAGCGCCACTGCCGTAGTCAGCTAGGATGAAATTTGCAACCCAAACTGGGATCTTTTCATTTGTGAGTGGATGAACGACGTAAATTCCTAAAAATTCTCCATCTTTATCGCTTGCTTGACGCTCTCTTGGGCTTTGATTAAGTATTGCTTTTATCTTTGCCTTTTTATTTTCATCAAATTTATCACTTTCAAGTAGTGCTTTTACGATAGGATGCTCTGGCGCAAGGGCTGTATAGCTAACGCCATAAATCGTATCAGGTCTTGTTGTAAATACCTCAAAGCCATCAAATTTACCGCCCAAAGTCTCTTTTGATGCCTCATCAAGGCTAAATTTAAACTCCAAGCCATAGCTTCTACCGATCCAGTTTTCTTGCATTGTGATGACTTGATTTGGCCATTTGCCCTCAAGAAGCTTTAGGTCATCAAGTAGCTCGCTAGCGTATTTTGTGATGTTAAAGTAATATCCTGGAAGCTCTTTTTGCACCACATCATTACCGCACCTCCAGCATTTGCCGTCTTCAACCTGCTCGTTTGCAAGCACGGTTTGATCGTATTCACACCAGTTTACGATGGCATTTTTTCTATAAACAAGCCCTTTTTCAAACATCTTTATAAAAAAGCTTTGCTCCCACTTTGTGTAAAGTGGGTCAGATGTGGCTAAAATTCTCTTTTTAGAAAACGAAAAGCCAAGGCTTGCAAGCTCTTTTTTCATATAGTCGATGTTTTCATAAGTCCAAATTTTAGGATGAATTTTATGTTTTATGGCTGCGTTTTCAGCTGGCATACCAAAGCTATCAAATCCGATAGGATGAAGCACGTTGTAGCCGCTTTTTCTATATGATCTAGCCAGCGCATCGCCGATAGAGTAGTTTCTCACATGTCCCATATGTATGCGTCCGCTTGGATATGGAAACATACTTAGGATATATTTTTTTGGCAAGCTTAAGTCATCTTTTGGCTCAAATTCTTCATTTTTATCCCAAATTTCTTGCCATTTTTTTTCTATCTTTAAAGGCTCATATTTTCTCTTCTCAGCCATTTTTTCTCCTAAAATTCTTCTTGTGATTTGCTTGATTCTATTAGTACCAAGGCTAGTGAAAATATATTTGCAATGACTGCGCCAATAGCTAATGAATAGCTAAGCGTTGCATTTTCAGATACTTGCAAAATGACAAAAGCTGGTATAAGGTGCAAATCAGCAACCAGAGAGCTTGCAAAAAGCTCAGCTGATAGTAAATTTTTAACGCCAATCTTAAGTAGCGTAGAAACTAAATTTATACTAGCTGCCACAAAAAGGGCGATCTCGTTTTTATCATATAAAAACTCCGCCGTAGTCGTAAGACTCATCAACGCAAAAAATATGTAGATAACTTTTCCCCAGTTCATTATCCCTCCTTACACAACGCCTTTTTCAAACATAGCACGCTCTTTATCACGCTCTTTTTTGATCCTTTGCTTCTCAGCCTCTCTAGCTCTAAAATGTTCGATGCTAAATTTAAACCAGATAAGAAATGGTGATGAGATGTAGATCGAGCTGATCGTTCCTATAACTATACCAACGATAAGAATAAATGAAAATCCATGTATCATATCTCCGCCAAACAAAAATAGCACAACAACAGTCATCATCGTAGTGGCTGAGGTTAGGATAGTTCTTGAAAGTGTAGCTGAGACTGACTCGTTGATAACGCCCTCGATATCAGTTCTCTTACTCTCTTTTATGCCCTCTCTGATCCTATCAAAAATGATGATCGTATCGTTTAGCGAGTAGCCAAGCACCGTTAAAACAGCAGCTAGCGTGTCCAAATTTACATCAATATCAAATAGCGAAATAGCGCCAACAGTTATGACTATATCGTGAATTTCAGTTGCGATCGCAGCTAGCGCAAATCTCCACTCAAATCTAAATGTAATATAAAGAAGCACGCCAATTAGTGAAATTCCAAGAGCCATCAAGCCCTTTTGCCTAAGCTCGTCACCAACCTTTGGACCAACGATATCAACACGTCTTACTTCAAAATTTCCAGTATCTTTT
The DNA here is from genome assembly GCF_902460595.1 of Campylobacter concisus. Classification (GTDB taxonomy): domain Bacteria; phylum Campylobacterota; class Campylobacteria; order Campylobacterales; family Campylobacteraceae; genus Campylobacter_A; species Campylobacter_A concisus_BL. Next base: position 367,276 of record NZ_CABPVA010000001.1, on the reverse strand, counting down.
AAAATTTGTTTTATCTCAGTACCGATGTCGCCAGTTAAATTTGAGCTTGATCCTGAAAATCTAATAACAGCCTCATCTTCGCTTCCAAACTCAGTAACAGAGGCGTTTTTAAGCACTTCATTTGTGCCAAAAGCATCGCGAATTTTATCAAGTGGCGCTTTGGTGTCGTATTTTAGCTGGATAAGCGTACCACCAGAGAAGTCGATGCCGTAGTTTAGACCCTTTGTTGCAAGCAAAAAGATCGAGCCAACAAATAAAAATATAGAAAATGCGAGTGACACAAATCTAAACCGCATAAAATCATAAACTTTTGCCTTAGTAAAAATTTGCATCCCTAGCTCCTTTTATAACCAAACCAAAGTCTGGTATTTCCGCTTTTTTCTATCTTATCCATGACTGCATCAAACATGCCGTGAGTGCCTAAAATGGCTGTTAGCATCGAAGCCATGATTCCTATCGCCATTGTCACAGCAAAGCCCTTAACTGGACCAGTGCCATAAGCATAAAGCACAGCAACTGTGATGATAGTAGTTAAGTTTGAGTCGATGATCGCACTCATAGCGTGCTCATATCCCTTTTGAACAGCTGTTCTTATCGCCACGCCTTCACGTAAAAGCTCACGGATACGTTCATTTATGATGACGTTTGCATCAACCGCCATACCGATCGTTAGCACGATACCAGCCATACCTGGAAGCGTAAGAGTCGCTCCAAAAAGCGCCATAACAGCGACCAATATAACGACGTCCGCAACTAGCGCGATATTTGCAAAAATTCCAGAAATTCCATAATAAACTAGCATAAATAGCACGACTAAAATAGATCCAGCAGCAAGAGCAACCATGCTTTGATTGATGCTCTCTTGGCCTAAAGATGGGCCAACGCTTCTTTTTTCTAGCATCTTCACAGGTGCTAAAAGTGCGCCACTTCTAAGTGCGATCGCTACGTCGTGAGCCTCATCAAGGGTAAAGCCACCGCTGATCTGGCCGCTGCCACCACCTATTCTTTCGTTTATAACTGGAGCTGAATAGACCTTGCCGTCAAGCACGATAGCAAGCCTTTTACCCACATTTGCGCCAGTAAAATCACCAAAAATTCTAGCGCCTTCTGAATTTAGTGTAAAATTTATGATCGGTAGGTTATTTTGCTGAGAGAATGCGACCTTTGCATCAGTTAGCATCGAGCCATCAAGCACTGGGATATTTTTAACGACGTATTTTACGCGGTCATTTTTAGCATCTTTAAAGATCACATCACCATAGCTTTCGGCCTCAGCCTCGCTCATGGTATTAGCTTGATCTTGTCTTTTGTCATCAACTGCCATAAGCTGCAAGTGAGCAGCCTTTGCGATAAGATCTCTCGCTCTTTGCTCATCTTCTTCAGTCTTTATGCCAGGAAGTTCGACTAGGATATTGTCTTTACCTTGTCTAGCGACTGTTGGCTCAGCCAAACCAAACTGATCAAGTCTGTTTCTAATGGTCTCAACAGCTTGTGAGATCGCATACTCGATCGTATCAAGCCTCTCTTGCTCTGTTAGAGTGATGTGATAGTTTAGACCATCTTTTTTGATATCAAGCCCTTTTATCTCAGCAAGTGCCTTATCAACTTTTGGAGCCTCGTCACTATCAAGCAGCGCAAAATCAACACTATCTTCTTTTATCTTAAATTTATCAATAAGCACATCTTCTTTTTTAGCATAATAATTTATGCTTCCAGCGATTGATTTGATCTTAGAGTGGATGGCTTCGTTAGTTTCAACACCAAGAAGCATATGAAGACCGCCTTGAAGGTCAAGTCCTAATGAAATTTTAGCTCCACTTTGAGTCTGGAAAAAAGATGGCACCGAAAAGCCAAAACCAAAAATCAAGGCTAATATTAAGATAATCAGCCTATATGTAACTCTTGCGTTACGCATTATTTATCTTCGATCTTTTTAGCTACAAACTCGCGTGCTATACGAACGATTACATCATCGTTAAGTTTAACTTTGATAAAATCATTTTCGGCTTTAATCACTTCGCATATAAGTCCGCCATTAGTTACTATCTTATCGCCTTTGTCAAGAGCTGCAAGCATTGCTGCGTGGGCTTTTTGTTGTTTTTGTTGAGGTCTGATAACCAAAAAGTAAAATATGGCGAAAAGCACAATAAGAGGTAGTAATGATGTTAAAAAATCAGCGTTTTGCATGGATTTCCTTATTTGTAAGATTTTTAAACGGACATTTTAGCACTAAAATTATAATAAAAGCCTTTGTCGGTGCTTTTTTGCTTTCTAATTTCATTTTTTTAGCTATGGCTGAAAATCAAATTTTAAATTTCATCTCACCTTTTCTTACGCTAGCTGGAATTTTCGTCATCATAAATTTAAGCAGAGCTGGATTTTTCGCGGCTGGCTTTTTCACTGGAATTTTGTGGTTTTACTGGATCGGCTTTAGTTTTATCTACTACGAGCTTGTCTGGCTTATACCATTTGTCATCCTCTTTGTAGCCCTTGTTTATGGACTTTTATTTTGGATAGCCTCTTTTCCAAGCTTTATAGCACTAAGAGCCGTTTTACTATTTTTAATAAGCTACATTCATCCATTTGGTTTTAACTGGTTTAACCTTGAAGCCACGCTTGTTTTAGGGGCTTTTGAGCCAAATACTAGAGGGCTTATATTTGTTTTTTTAGCAGCCATTTCTTTGAGTTTAAAAGGTAAAATTTTAAAATTTATCCTAGCTTTTATCTGTCTGATCGCCGCTTTGCAGTTTAAAAGTAGCGAGGCAAAAACTCTGCCATTTGACGTGGAGCTAATAAACACCGATGTTGCTCAAAGAGTGCGCTGGGATAAAAGCTTGCGCATGAAATTTACAAATGAAAATTTAGACTTGATAAATAGCGCCATAGCCGAGCAAAAACGCCTCATCGTGCTTCCAGAGAGCGCGTTTCCATTATTTATGACAAATGAGCCACTGCTTGTTGATGAGCTAAAAGAGCTTTCAAAAAAGATAACCATCGTAGCTGGCGCACTTGCCTATGAAAATAAGCAAATTTATAACTCTGCATTTTTGTTTCAAGATGGCACTCTAAGGCGAATGGATAAGAAATTTTTAGTGCCATTTGGAGAAGAAATTCCTTTGCCAAAATTTATGCAAGATACGGTAAATAAGCTATTTTTTGGCGGAGCTAGCGACTTTAAAAAGGCTGAAAATTTTAGCGACTATGAGATAGACGGAGTTAAAATCAGAAACGCTATCTGCTACGAGGCAACAAGAGAGGAGCTTTATAAGGGCGAATTTGACGCGGTCGTGGCCATCACAAACAACGGCTGGTTTGTACCAAGTAGCGAACCTTTGCTTCAAAGAGTGCTGATAAAACACCTTGCTACAAAATATAATAAAGCGGTCTATCACAGCGTAAATGGCTCAAAAAGCGAGATCATAAAGCCTAAAAAAGCATTTTGGGATGAGTTTTAAAAGAAATTTAAAGTGGCTTTTTAGATAAAGCCACTTTTTTGATTATTTTTTTAGTAAAGCCTTGAAAGTATCAACCGCATCAAGCTTTTCCCAAGGGTATTTTGCATTTCCCACTTGACCTTTTGCAGCTACTTTTGCATATAAAAATGTCTCTTTGCTTGGTTTATCAAGACCAAATTTATTTGTTATCCAGCGAGGTGTCAGAGAAAAATGCTCGCTTACAAAATTTGAAAGCATGTCATCATTTACGCCGTTTGCGTGAGTTCCCATAGTATCAACGCTAACTGAAGTTGGCTTTGCAACGCCTATTGCGTAGCTTATCTGGACGATACATTTTTTAGCAAGACCAGCTGCTACGATATTTTTAGCTATCCAGCGCGCTGCGTAAAGACCGCTGCGATCAACCTTTGTGTAGTCCTTGCTTGACTGAGCGCCACCGCCTATCGGGCTATATCCACCAAAGCTATCAACAATTAGTTTTCTGCCTGTTAGGCCGCTATCGTGAAGTGAGCTGTGATTTACATATCTGCCTGTTGGGTTTATGTAAATGATCGTTTTTTCTTTATTATATAGCTCTTTTGGAAGGCCAGTTTCATCTATTAAATTTTGTATTAGTGCGCGAAGCTCTTCTATCTTCATGCTCTCCACGCAAGGTGCAGAGACGACGATGGTATGGATACTTTGAGGCTTGCAGTTTTCAAAGTTATCTTTGCTGCCGTAATCAATCGTAACTTGTGTTTTTATATCAACACCAAGCTTATCAGGGTTTGCTTTGGCAAATTTATAGACTTTTTCACAAAGCATTCTTGCATAAGTTATAGCTGCTGGCATAAATTCTTTCGCTTCGCAGCTTGCGAAGCCAAACATGATGCCTTGATCACCTGCTCCGATCTCGCCGTCGCTTTGATCAACGCCTTGATTTATATCTGGACTTTGTTGATTTAAGCAAACTTTGACCTCGATATCATCTGGATGCAAGCACTGCTCTTTTGTAAAGTTGCTCTTTCCGTCATATCCAATATGTGCAAGAGCGTCTTTTACGATCTTTTCGTAGTCTTTATAAGAGAGTTTTACCTTTGAGTTTATCTCTCCGCCTATTACTATATTTTTTCCAGCTACAAAAACTTCGCTTGCGACGCGTCCATTTGGATCTTGCGTTAAGATAGTATCAACAATGCTATCAGCGATGATATCAGCGCATTTATCTGGATGACCTGGACTTACAACTTCAGAAGTAAATAGATACATTTTCGTCCTTTTCCTTGGTTAAATTTTCGTGCAATTGTAACAAATCTATATAAAAAGCGAATTAATCTTTTTAAATTTCTTTATATTTAAAAATCATTTAGCTAGAATCAACAAAAAACTAATTTATTAAGGTGTCAAATGAATATGTTTAAAAATATTGCAAGAAGATACGCCGATGGAAATTTGATCGTTCAAATTTTAGTTGGTATCATCCTAGGTGCCCTAGTTGGCTTTTACACACATTATCAGGCAGCCCCTTACAACCAAATCTCAGCTAAAATTCAAACCATCCAAAAAGAGAGTGGCTTAAGCGTAGATGAAGTCATAAAAACTCGCCTTAGCCAAGATGAAGTAAAACAGCTTGACGAAGCCAAAGAAAAGGCTAGTTCGGCTGATTCTATCGCTGCTTCAGCCTCGGTTTTAGGAGATTTGTTTAAAGGCGCTCTAAAAGCGATCGCACCTATTCTTGTTTTTGTTTTAGTTGCAACCTCTATCATTTTAAAAGATTTTGGCCACACAAAAGGCATGCAAAAGATCATCACACTCTACCTTGTTGGCACCTTTTTAGCAGCTGTTGTGGCAGTCATTGCTAGCTTTTTATTTCCTATCGAGATACCACTTAAAGGTCTGCAAAGCGCTGATATGTCAGCACCTCAAGGCATCACAAACGTGCTAAAAGACCTTATCTATAAAATGGTCGAAAACCCTATAACCGCCCTAGCGAACGGCAACTATATAGGCATCATCACTTGGGCGATTGGTGGTGGCATCGCTATGAGATATGCCACACCTGAGACCAAAAAGGTATTTAAAGATATAAGCGACGGCGTAACTCATATCGTTAAATTTATCATTAGACTAGCTCCGTTTGGTATCTTTGGCATGGTTGCTATCAGCATTCATGACACTGGTTTTGAGGCACTTGCAGGATATCTAAAACTGATCTTAGTTCTTGTTGGAGCGATGCTTGTGGTGGCATTTATCGTCTATCCAGCGATGGTTTTTGCACTAACAAAGAAAAATCCTTATCCACTTGTGATGATATGCCTAAAAGAGAGCGCGATCTCAGCGTTTTTTACAAGAAGCTCTGCTGCAAACATCCCTGTAAATATGGCGCTTTGCAAAAAGCTTGGACTAAAAGAGGAGCTCTACTCGATCTCTATCCCACTAGGAGCCACCATAAACATGGGTGGTGCGGCAGTTACCATTAGCATCCTAGCGCTTACTGCGGTAAATTCTATCCCATCTATCACAGTTACATTTGGCGATGCGCTTCTTCTTTGCTTCATCTCAGCTCTTGGCGCGTGCGGCGCATCTGGCGTGGCTGGTGGCTCACTCCTCCTAGTGCCATTAGCGTGCGGACTTTTTGGCATTGGCAACGATATCGCTATGCAGTTTGTAACAGTTGGCTTTACGATAGGCGTCATCCAAGACTCAGTTGAAACTGCGCTAAATAGCTCATCAGACGTGCTTTTCACAGCAGTTGCCTCAGAGACTTCAAACTAATCTTCATAAAATTTCAGCTAAATTTTGGCTGAAATTTTACTTTTATCCATTTTTTTGTAAAATATCCCAAAAATTTAAAGGACGATAATGCAAATTTGGGATCTAAAAGCACTTTTTGCAAACGAAAAAGAGTGCGAACAAAATGCACTAAATTTACAAAAAGAGTGCGAGAAATTTAAAGATAAATACCTTGAAATTTATGAAAATTTAAAAAGAGACGAGTTTTTAAAGGCATTTGGCGAATATGAAAATTTGATAGCTAAAATTTCAAAAGTAATGACTTATGCTTTTTTAAATTTTGCTAAAGATACAAGCAAGGGTGCATTTTACGCAAAGATCGATGAGATAGCAACAAAAGCAAATGAAAATTTGATATTTTTTGAGATCAAATTTAATGAGTTTAGCCCCAAAAAACAAGAAGAGATCATAAAAAGCTCCAAAAAATATGGCTACTATCTAAGCAACCTCGCCAAAGCAAAACCGCACCAGCTAAGCGTTGCAGAAGAAAGAGTCTTGCTTCGCACTGCAAGCACCGGAGCTGAGGGCTTTTCAAGGCTTTTTGATGAGAGCATGAGTAAGATGAAGTTTAAATTTAAAGGCGAGCTTTTAAATGAAGAAGAGATTTTAGCCAAGCTTCATGAGAGCGACCAAAGCGTGCGAAAACTGGCCGCCAAAAGCCTTTCAAACGAGCTTAGCAAGCACCAGCACCTTCTTGGCTACATATATAATATGATAAAAACCGATCTAAAAACGAGCTGCGAGCTGCGAAATTTCAAGCTTCCTGAAGAGCCAAGACACCTTGAAAATCAAATCAGTAAAAAAAGCGTTGATTCGCTCATCGCTGTAACTGAGAAAAATTTTGATTTAGTTGCTAAATTTTACGAGCGCAAAAGAGAAATTTTAGGCCTTAAAAAGCTTTATGACTACGACAGATACGCGCCTCTTAGCAGTGAAGGAGAGTATAAATTTGATGAGTGTAAAAAGATAGTTTTAAAGGCGTTTGGGACATTTTCACCTAAATTTGGCGAAATAGCCAAAAGCGCCTTTAATGACGGCTGGATCGACGTTTACCCAGCGCCAAACAAGCGAGGTGGGGCATTTTCTCACTCAGGATCAAGCGACACTCACCCTTATGTTTTGCTAAATCACACAAACCAGCGTAGAGACCTTTTTACGCTAGCTCACGAGCTTGGTCACGCTGTGCATCAAAAGCTCTCATATAGCGTAAGCTACCTAAACTCAGACACCCCACTAACCACGGCTGAGACGGCTTCAGTCTTTTGTGAGATGCTAGTTTTTGACCACATAAAAGATGGCCTTAGCAAAAAAGAGAAAATTTCTCTGCTCGCTGGCAAGATCGAGGATATATTTGCCACGCTTTATCGCCAGATAAATTTCACCACTTTTGAAAGGGCTGTGCACGCACACGAGGGCGAGATCAGCCTAGATGAGCTAAATAAAATTTGGCTAAGAGAGAGCAAAAAGATGTTTGGCAAAAGCGTCACGCTAAATGACTACTACAAAATTTGGTGGAGCTACATCCCACACTTCATCCACACGCCATTTTACTGCTACGCTTACTCTTACGCGCAGCTTCTTGTGCTTGCACTTTTTGGACTTTATAAAAGCGGCAAATGCAAAAATTTCGTTGAAATTTACACCGAGTTTTTGAGCCTTGGCGGAAGCCTTAGCCCAAGGGAGCTTGTGGGTAAATTTGGCTTTGATATAGATGATAAAAATTTCTGGCAGATCGGCATAAATGAGGTCAAAAAACTAGTAGATGAGTTTTTAGAAATTTCAAAAGGAATAAAATGTTAGACGAAATTTTAGACGATGAGAAATTCGCGCTTTTGATGAAGATGCACGTCTATGAGTGTATTGATTTTTTGCTTGAAAAGGGGCTAAATTTCTCAGTTATGGCAAATTTACCGCTAGTTAGCTTTGAGCCTAGTTTGCCAGATGAGATAAGCAGTGGCTTTAGCATGCCAGTCATTATGTTCTCACTTGGTGGTTACACGCTTGAGAGTACCATGCTAACGCAAGATGAGCTTAGCTTTGAGGCTGGCTTTGGTAGTGAAAATTTTGCCTCAGTGGTATCATTTCCACTTGGAGCGGTGGTTCAAATTTTGGTTGAAAATAGCCCGATCCTTGTAAATTTCTCTATCTACAAGCCAAAAGAGAAGCAAGTCGATCACGCTAAAAAATCAGCCTCAGTCTTTTTGCAAAACCCAAAAAATAAAGATATATTTAAGAAAAAATAGTAATTTTAAGCATTTTTGGCTAAAATCAAAAGAAAATTTAAAAAGCGAAAAATGGAAAAATTACTATCAAATTTAAATGAAGCCCAGCGCGAAGCAGCCACTCACATAGACGGTCCGATGCTCATACTTGCAGGCGCTGGCAGTGGCAAGACAAAGACTATCACAACTAGGCTTGCCTATCTCATCGGCGAGGTCGGCATAGACGCGGCAAACACGCTAACTCTTACTTTCACAAACAAAGCCGCCAACGAGATGCGTAGCAGAGCCATGGCGATGCTAAGCCAAAGCGGCAAAAACTACTCGCCGCTACTTTGCACATTTCACAAATTTGGACTTTTGTTTTTAAAGCTCTATATAGAAAAGCTTGGCAGAAAAAACAACTTCGTCATCATCGACACAGATGATAAAAAACGCATCATAAAAAGCTTTGAAAGTCCGGTCGCCACGGCGATACTCTCAAGTGAAATTTCAAACTACAAAAACTCACTTTTAAGCGTCGAAGAGGTCTATAAAAATGCAAATTTCTCCTCTTTTGACAAGAGCAAGGACAACTTTTACAAACAAGCAGCGCAAATTTATGAAAAGTACGAGGACTATTTAAAGGCAAACAACCTTGTTGATTTTGACGATTTACTAGGGCTTACGTATAAAATTTTAGACGAAAACGAAGATCTTGCTAGAGAAATTTCAAACCGCTACAAATACATAATGGTCGATGAGTATCAAGACACAAACGACCTTCAGTATAAGCTCCTAAAAAAGCTCTGTCTATGCCACGAAAACATCTGTGTGGTTGGCGATGATGACCAAAGCATCTACGGCTGGCGCGGTGCAAAGATAGATAATATCTTAAATTTCAAAGATCAATTTAGTAACGTAAAGATCATCAGACTTGAGAAAAACTATCGCTCAAGCGAGGCTATACTAAAGGCTGCAAACGAACTGATAGATCATAACCGCAACCGCCTTGGCAAGAAGCTTGTAGGCACAAAAGGCGAAGGAGAGGCTGTAAATTTGATAGAGAGCTTTGATGAGAGCGTCGAGGCTGGCAAGATCGCAAAGAATATAAAAGAGCTTTTAAGTAAAGGCGTGCAGGCAAAAGATATCGCGATCTTGTACCGCATAAACGCTCTCTCGCGCTCGCTTGAAGATGGGTTAAACAAAGAGCAGATCGCCTATAAAATGGTAGGCGGCGTTAAATTTTACGAAAGAGCCGAGATCAAAGATATCATAAGCTACCTAAGACTGATAAACAATCCAAATGATGACTTCTCAATAAGACGCATTATAAATCGTCCAAAGCGAGGACTTGGTAAAGTGAGCCTTGATAAGCTTGAAAAGATGGCATTTGAGGGTAAAATTTCAATTTTCGAGGCGATCTCAAACATCTCTGATAACGACGAAGCCTTTAGTAAAAAGGTAAAATCAGCCCTTCTTGAGTTTGCAAACAACCTAAAAGAGCTTCAAGAAAGTAGCTCGGTTTTTGACCTCATAGATAAATTTGAAGCTAAATTTGGCGTGAAAAAATACTACGAGAGCTTGCCAGATGGAGCTGAAAGAGCGGCGAACATCGACGAGTTTTATGCTGTTTTAAAAGATCAGATTAAGCAAAATCCAAGCTTTGATCTGGAGGAGTTTTTAAACGAGATCACGCTAACAAGCGAGCAAGACGGCATCAGCGACGAGGCTATTAGTATCATGAGCGTGCATGCTAGCAAGGGACTTGAGTTTGAACACCTTTTTGTGATCGGCCTTGAAGAGGGATTTTTCCCGCTCATTGGCGATGGTAGCGACATCGAAGAGGAGCGCAGGCTCGCTTACGTGGCGATAACAAGAGCTAAAAAGACACTTAGTCTAAGCTTTGCAAATTCGCGCTTTTACAAAGGTCAGCGCACAAGGCTAAATAAGAGTAGATTTTTAAGCGAGAGCGGTATCACGCATGGCTCGCTAGTTATCGAACAGAGCAATGAATTTAAAAAAGGCGACCTTGTTAAACATAAAATTTTTGGTATCGGCAGAGTAAGCGCGGTTAGCAAGATCAAAAAAGAGTTTAAACTAACTATAAATTTTGGTGGCAATGTAAGAGAGATAATGTCAAGCTTCGTGGAAAAGGCCGTATGAACGCCATTTTCGTGGCAAACAAGCCTGCTGGCATGAGCTCAAACCACTTTTTAGGGCGACTAAAGAGAAAATATGGCGTTAAAAAGGCTGGATTTTCAGGCACGCTTGATCCATTTGCGAGTGGCTGTCTGATAGTCGCTTTTGGCTCGTATACGAAATTTTTTAGATTTTTAGACAAAAGCCCAAAGGTCTATGAGGCGACGATCTGGCTTGGGGCGAGCAGTCCAAGCATGGATAATGAAAATATAACTGAAATTTTAAATGTAAAAGAGCTAAATTTAGAAAAACTTGAAGCTATAAGAGCCGAGCTAATCGGCAAGATAAGCTACATCCCGCCAAAATTTAGCGCCAAACATGTAAATGGCACAAGAGCTTACAAGCTAGCAAGAAGCGGCGAAGAATTTGAGCTAAAGCCAGAAATTATGGAAATTTATGAGAGTGAAATTTTGAATTATTCACACCCTTTTTTGACACTTCGTTTAAGCGTAAGTGAGGGGAGTTACATCCGCTCTTATGCAGAAATTTTTGGACAAAAAGTTGGTTATAATGTAACTTTAAGCTCATTAAAGAGGGTAAGCGAGGGTAAATTTCGCTATGAAAATGAAAAATTTTTAAATATTTGCAATTTTTTAAATATTGAGCAAAACACGTATTTTGGGGATATTAACAACATACTTGACGGCAAGAAATTAAAAATTAACGATTTTGAAACACAAACACAAGGAATTTATTTGCTAAATTATGATAAATTTATGAGCGTAATCCAAATCATGGATGATACTATAAATTACACTTTAAACAAGGTAGAAAAATGTTAATCTTAGCAAGAAAAGAAAACGAAGAAATTTTACTAGGTAACGACATAAAAGTCGTCGTAGTAAGTATCTCAAAAAGCACCGTTAAGCTTGGTATCGAGGCTCCGCGCAACACAATGATACTAAGAAGCGAGCTGGCAAACGATATCAAAAACGAAAATATCCACGCCACAAAAAAAGCAAGCGAAGCCGATATCCACGAGCTTGCGAAAAAAATCGAGAAATGAAAAGCTTTGCAAAGATCAACGTATTTTTGAAGGTAGTTGGCACCAGAGGCAACTACCACGAAATTTTGTCACGTTTTGTTCTTTGCGAGCAGCTTTTTGATGAAATTTATTTTGAAAGGTCAAATTCTTTTGCTATCGAATGCGACAACAAAGAGATAAAAGATAACATCATCCAAAAAGCGATAGACGAGCTAAAAAAAGCTGGCTTTTCAAATGAGCTAGATGAGTTTTTTAGCTCTCACAAAATCATCATCAACAAACAAATCCCAATAGGTGCTGGTCTAGGAGGAGGCAGTTCAAACGCCGCCACTTTTTTACTTATGGTAAATGACGAGCTAAATTTAAATATAAAACGTGAAAATTTGATGCAAATAGCCTCCAAAATCGGCGCAGATGTGGCCTTTTTTGTAAGTGGCTACAAGGCAGCAAATGTAAGCGGCATAGGCGAGACCATAGAAGAATTTGACGATGAAGTGCCAAATTTAAATATCTTCACGCCAAATGTTTTTTGCTCCACACCGATGGTTTATCAAGAATTTAGAAGCAATTTCTTACAATACATAGACGTTAATGCTGCAAAAAAGATGCAAAATTTAAAGAGCGCAGAGCTACTTGAAATTTATAAAAACGAGGAGCTAAACGATCTTTTTGCCCCATGCTTTAAGCTCTATCCACAGATGAATGAGTTTAGGGATAAATTTCTAAGCGGCAGCGGCAGTAGCGTATTTAACGTAAAATAAAAGGTAAAATTTTGATAAAAGATCTAGCGAAAAACAAGAAAGCTTTGCACGACTTTAGCATACTTGAGACCTTTGAGGCTGGCATCGTGCTAAAAGGCAGCGAGGTCAAGGCTCTAAGGGCTGGCAGAGCAAATTTAAAAGATAGCTTTGTGCGCGTCATAAAGGGCGAGCTTTTTTTACTAAATGCCCATATTAGCTATCTTGAGACTACACACAGCGCATTTCGTCCAAATGAGCGAGCAGCCAGAAAACTTTTGATGCATAGAAAGCAGATCGATAAAATTTTCGGTCAAGTATCACAAGATGGGCTTACTTTGGTTGTTTTAGCACTTTATCTAAGCGACAAAAATATCGTAAAAGCAAGGCTAGCCCTTGCAAAAGGTAAAAATTTACACGACAAGCGCGAGACTTTAAAAAGACGCGAGGCAGACAAAGAGGCAAGAGCTGCCATAAAAAGATATGTTTAAGGGATAAGATGAAAAATTTACTCGTTTTAATAATCGCTTTATTTGCTTTTTTTGGTTGCGGAGATGACGAGAGCAGCAGCGTAAATTTTAAAGAATTTAGTCCAAACGAAGAGGTCAAACTTGTAGATGTAAGCGGTAAGGAGCTTACTTTAGTTAGAAAAGATCACGGCTTTGCTATCAAAAATGATGAAAATAAGGTTTTAATGATCGACATTTTTGGCACATTTTGCCCACCTTGCCAAAAAGAGGCAGCTGAGCTTACAAAATATCAGCTTGAAAACAAAGATAAATTTACACTAATCGGACTAACCCACTTTGAAAATGTCACAAATGAGTATGTTTTGCATGAATTTATGCAAAAATTTAATGCCTACTACTTCATAACAAACGATCAAAAGATAAATGACAGACTTGCCGAGCAGATCGTAAGAGATATTGAATACAAACATGAGATCGCACTACCTTTTAAGGTGGTGATAAAAAACGGCGAATATCAAATTTTAACAGACGTAGATAGCGGACAATACGGAGTTAAATACTATCTTGGCGGTATAAAAGTCACAAAAATGAAAGAAGATTTGGCAAAAATTTATGAAACAAAATAAATTTGCCTTATATTTGGAACATCATTTGCTTATAAATGTGTGAAATTTTAGAAGGACTTTAAATGTTTGTTTTAGATAGATCAAAATCTAGCCCACTCGTCGAATCAGCCCTTGCAGGCAGAGAGCTACGCCAAAAGCTCATCTCTGGCAACCTTGCAAATGTTGATACGCCATTTTACAAGGCTAGAGATGTAAGATTTGAAGATGTTTTAAGAGAAAAAGCAAATGAAATTTACAACGTTTCAGAGAGCAAAAAACTAAATTTAGCTAAAACAAACGAAGCACACATGGCTGCGGTTGATTTTCCAAAAAGCGACACAGCTCAAATTTTCTTGCGCGATGGTCACATGGCTAGAAACGATGCAAACACGGTCGATCTTGATGTTGAGACAACAGAAATGGGCAAAAATACAGTTATGATAAACGCCCTTGATAGCGCTTACAAGGCTCAGGGTAATATCTTTAAAAGCGTAATAGACGCAAGTGCTAAGAACTAGGAGAGATGATGTCATACTTAAATGATTTTGATATTAGCGGATACGGACTAAGCGCGCAACGCTTCAGGATGAACGTCATCAGCTCAAACATCGCAAACGCTCAAACCACAAGGACGGCTGAGGGCGGACCTTACAGAAGACAAGAGGTCATTTTTAAAGAGATGAACTTTGATAAAATTTTAAACGATCAACTTAAAAACTCACAAAGTCTGCTTGATTATGAAAATCCACTCGATGACCCAAGCTCACCCAAAAACGCTCACCCTGCCCTAACTAGCGTGATCGTAGATAAAGTGGTGCGCGATGACAAGGACTTTCAACTAAAATACGACCCAAGCCACCCAGATGCAAATGCAAATGGCTACGTCGCATTTCCAAATATAAACCCGGTCATCGAGATGGCTGACTTGCTCGAGGCGACAAGGGCTTATCAAGCAAATGTAGCGTCATTTCAAAACGCAAAAACAATAGCACAAAGTGCGATATCACTTATTTCAGGACAAGCATAATGATAAATAGTATAAATTTAGATAAGTTAAATAAAAACGAAAATTCAAACAAAATAGCAAAAGCAGGCGAAGAAGGCGGCTTTGAAAACGCATTAAACGACTCTTTAAAAGAGCTAAACAAGGTTCAAATAAACGCCGATAAAGCCATCGCTGATCTTGCAACTGGCGAAGTAAAAGACTTGCACCAAGCAGCTATCGCCATAGGCAAAGCGGAGACTAGCATGAAGCTTATGCTAGAAATTCGCAACAAAGCGCTAAGCGCATATAAAGAAATTTCAAGAACGCAAATTTAAGCCATTGAATGAATTCCAGAAAATCAAAAATAACCATACTCTTTTTATTAATTACTTTTGGAATTTCAATCTTTGTGCTTGTTATATTTTATAGAGCGAGCATCGAGCGAAAGCTTCCTAAGCTTCAAACAAGCGATATCAACACCGCGATTCGTGGCAACATCGTCACGAAAGACGGCTTTAGCATCTCATCAAGCCAAAAACTCTACAAAGTGATGCTTGACACCAGAAATATCGACCCAAATAAAAAAGAGATGTTTATCAAGCTCTACTCGCTTTACAGCGGTGACGATCCAAACAAAGTAAGAAAGATCATAAACGGCACAAAAGGCCTTGTCACGCTCTCTTACAGCATCGATGCAAAGGGCGCTACCTATCTTCAGGAGCTTTCAAGAAAGCTAAACCGCAAGGGCATCTTAATCTCGTATCTTGACCCAAAAACTGGCCTTGCCTCATTTCAAGGTATGCGCGTGATGGAGAGCGGTCAAAACCGCAAATTTATGTCTAAAGACGCCCTGACACCAGCTATCGGCTATGTGAGCAAAACAGAGAGCGACGCACTTACCAAAAGTAAAGGCGTAAAAGGGCTTGAGAGATACTACGAAGACTACCTAGCTCCGATACAAAACGCCAAAATCCTTGGCCCACGCGATATCGGCAACAATATAATTTTAACAAGTGATTCAAATTTAGCAACAAGAGTTGATGGCTATAACGCAGTGCTCTCTATACCGCTTAAATTTCAGACCAAACTAGAGCAAATCTTAGATGAAAAGCGTGAATTTTTAGACGCAAAAGAGCTAATCATCTGCATAATGAATAGCAAAAATGGAGAAATTCTAGCCCTAGCTTCTAGCTCAAGGTATGATCCTTCAAACATAAGAAAGCAAGATTACAGCGCGCTAAATTCGAGCGCAAGTGAGTATGCATACGAGGTTGGATCGGTTTTTAAGCCATTTATCTTCTCCATACTACTTCAAGAAAAAAAGGTAAATCCTTTTGAGCTTGTAAATACCTACAACGGCCGCTATCAGCTAGGCAAAAGGATCATCAAGGACACCCACCCAGAGCCTTTTATGAGTGCTGAAGACATCATCGTGCACAGCTCAAACATCGGTATGATCCAGCTAGTAGATAGACTAAATGGCCCACAAATTTATCAAGGGCTTTTAAATTTTGGCTTTTCAAGAAAAACTGGCATCGACCTGCCATACGAGCAAGTGGGTATGATGCCAACGGTTACAAAGCTAAACTCATCGACCTATAAAGCCACAGTTAGCTACGGATACGGCCTGCAAGCGACATTTATGCAGCTTTTGAAAGCTTATAACACCTTTAACAACAAAGGCATCGAGGTGACGCCGCACATGGTGGCATATCTTGAGCGAAACGGCAAGCGCTACGATCTGCCAAAAGCAGAGCCAGCACAGGTCATCTCGCAAGAGACCGCAAAGATAATGAAGAGAATTTTGATAAAAACGGTTGAAAAAGGCACTGGCCTAAAGGCATTTACGCCAGGTCTTGAGATAGGTGGAAAAACTGGCACCGCACACATCGCTTCTGGCAAAGGCGGATATAGCAACACCTATAATGGCTCGTTTTTTGGCTTCGTAAATGACACAAGAGGCAACAGCTACACCATAGGCGTTTTAGCAAGAGACCCTAAAAAGCCTTACTACTACTTTGGTGCGCAAAGTGCGTTGCCGACATTTAAAAAGGCCGTTGATCTAATGGTTGAAGATGGTTATTTATTTCCAGATCCTAATGTCATAGCTGAGTTTGAAGCTAAAAAAGATAAGCTTAAAAACGATAAAGCAAAGCAAAAACCAGCGTTAGATTAAATTTAACTTCTAAGATATAAATATTAAATTTCAAATTTAGAGTTTAAAGAAGAAATTTGGATCTAGGCAAGTAGCCTAAATCCAGAATTTATGCAAGTCCAAGTTCATTTAAGACAGAGCTTAAATTTACAGAATTATTTGTATTTTTACCAAGGCTATTTTGCTTCTCAAGCAGTGTTTGGCTCGTAAGTGCCATGTTTAGCTCTTTGCGGTAGTCACTTAAAATTTTATCCATTATTTTAAGTAACTCATTTTTTTGATCCTGCGTTTTGGTCGGATCATTTATGCTTAAAAGCTCAGTTAGCTCCTCTTTTTTTTGAGCTATTTTCTCTTCTATCTTGTTTGAATTTAGCTCATTTATAAAGCCAGCAGCGCCAATTTCTGTAAGCCTTTTCTTAAACTGCTCAAGCTTGTCTGAAACCTTTGCCTCACTTGTGATCTTATCGAGCGTTAGACTTAAAATTTCATCAAAACTATTTTTTTTATCTTTAGCTTTGCTTGAGCCTGACTGCAACAAATAATCGATAATATCGTTATTTTGAACCTTCATACATCTCCTTTTAAATTTGAGATGCTTTTTATAAGCAAGATTTATTCCTAAAGGCTAAATTCTCTAGCGTTTTTTGACTTTTCTAGGATAAAACTAGCAAATTCATCACTAAAATTTGGACACTGAACGACTTTGTAAAAGCAAAAATTTAGCTCTTTAGCAAGCTTGGCATACTCGATAACTAGCTCAAAAATGGTCTCAGAGTTGTCTATACAAAAAGATAGCGGATAGATAAGCGCTTTTTTATTTTCACACTTTGCCAAAGCCTCGTTTAGTGATGGCTCTAGCCATTTAACTGGGCCAAGACGTGACTGATAAGCAAGGCTCACATCTTTAAAATTTAGCCCCTGCTCTTTTAGCATTTTGCCTAAAATTTGCACATGTTCGTTTATGTGTTTTTCGTAGATATCGCCCTTTTCTATGATCTTGCGAGGCAAAGAGTGGGCTGAAAAGATGAGGCTAATATCGCTTATATCGATATCTTTTATCGCTTCACGGATGTGAGAGACAATGATCTTATTATAAGCGTCATCATCATAAAATGGCTCGCAAAATGAAATTTTAGCTTTAAAATTAAGCTCCTCTTTTGCCTTTTTAAAATCAGCTAAGCTCGAAGTTATCGTAGTTTGTGAGTGATGAGGATAGAGTGGCAAAAGCACTATCTCATCAAATTTTTCATACTTTTTAAGCACATCTTTTACAAATGGCGAAGTGTAGTTCATCGCAAAATCAACCGCTTCAAATTCATTTTGCAAGCTTGAAATTTTCTCACAAAGCTTAGCAGTAAGCTCGCAAAGTGGTGACTTTCCGCCTATTTGCTCGTAGTTGTGTTTTGCAGTTTTTAGCCTACCTTTTGTGATCATGAAAGCTATAAATTTTCTTAAAAATTTATTTTTTATACCCAAAATATACGGGTCATTAAACATATTTGTTAAAAAAATTTCGACATCATCAAGGCTGTTTGCACCGCCCATATTTAAAAGCAAAAGAGCTTTTTTCATCAAAATAGCTCTCTTATCTTTATCGCATCATCAATATTTGAAAGCTCGCTACTTTCGCCACTTTGGCAAAGATCGTAAAAGGCTTCGTATTGCGCTTTTAGTTCGCTATTATTTGTATCTATCTTTAAATTCATCTGTCCATTTTCGCTCACTTGATGAAGCTTATGATCGATGAGATCGCCAAAATAGACGCCATTTTTCGCATTTACCTCTATCTTAAAGCGCTCTAGTGAGCCACAAAATGAGTCAGTGATATGCACTAGAATTTGATTTTTACTCTTAAAACTGATCGCCACGTTGTCGGCACTTTTGGCATTTGTCTTGTTTGTTTGAGTGTAGTAAAAGTCGCTGACTTCTGAATTTATGATATTTTTTGCTAGGTCAATGTCTGAAACTGAGAGCTCATTTATGATGTTTCCATCGCAAAGTGGCTTAAAATGAGCGATTGAAATGCTATAAATTTCCTCTTCTTTTAAAAGTGCCTTTTTTAGCGACGAGATAGTTGGATTAAAGCGCTCAGAAATTCCCGTGCAAACCCTAGTTTTGTTTGTTTTGGCGGCATATTTTATCTCTTTAAGATCTGCGATACTTTTAAAAACTGGACGTGAGATGAGGATGTTTTGACAATATTTTGCGCACTGGCAAAATGCCTCAACCATCTCCTCTCTTGGCGAGCAAAGCACGACTGCTTGAGGCTGGGCAACCTCTATAAATTCTTTAAAATCAGTATAAAAATCAGCTCTGCAAAACTCATCAACATTGTCTTTGTCAAAAATGCCACAAATTTCAAACTCGTTTGAGCGTCTAAGCTCTAAATAATGTTTTTTACCTGTGCTGCAATAGCCGATAATGCCGATTTTTAGCTTCACATTCACCCTTTAAAACTTTAGAAATTTTTAATTATTTTATTTACAAATCGCTTTTAAATAGATAAAACAAGAGATAGTTTTCAAAATATCACTATTTTTTCTCTTTTTAGAATTTCGCAAACGAATTTTGGCTAAAATCAAGCAAAATTTTAAAACTAACAAGGATAAAAATGCAAAATTTAGATATAAGAAAGGCATATCTTGATTTTTTTAAATCAAAAGGTCACGAAGTCGTAGCTTCTGCACCACTCGTGCCAAACGATGCAACACTACTTTTTACAAATGCTGGCATGGTGCCATTTAAGAGCATTTTCACAGGCGAAGTGCCACGCCCAACACCACCTATCCGCACTAGCTGTCAGACCTGCATAAGAGCTGGAGGCAAGCACAACGACCTTGATAACGTCGGTTACACAGCGCGCCACCACACATTTTTTGAGATGCTAGGCAACTTTAGCTTTGGCGAATACTTCAAAAAAGAGGCGATCGCTTACGCTTGGGAATTTGTCACAGAGGTGCTAAAACTACCAAAAGATAAGCTTTATGTAACCGTTCATGAAAGCGACGATGAGGCGTTTGAAATTTGGAGCACTCACATCACAAAAGAGAGAATTTACCGCTTTGGCGATCATGATAACTTCTGGCAGATGGGCGACACTGGACCATGCGGCCCTTGCAGTGAAATTTTTTACGATCAAGGCGCTGAGCACTTTAACACACCTGAAGATTACATGGGCGGCGATGGAGATAGATTTTTAGAGATATGGAACCTTGTTTTCATGCAGTATGAAAGAAGCGCGGATGGCAAACTAAGCCCACTGCCAAAGCCAAGCATAGATACAGGCATGGGACTTGAGCGCGTTACAGCTATCTTGCAAGGTAAATTTAGCAACTACGATAGCACACTTTTTATGCCACTAATTAGCGAAGTGGCAAAGCTTTGCGGCAAGCCATACGTCTATGAAAGTGGCGCTAGCTACCGCGTCATAAGCGACCACATCCGCTCGGTCACATTTTTGCTAGCTCAAGGCACGACATTTGACAAAGAAGGCCGTGGCTACGTGCTTCGCCGTATCTTACGCCGTGCGATCCGCCATGGATACTTGCTAGGCATAAAAGAGCCATTTATGTATAAGCTTGTCGATAAAGTTTGCGAGCTTATGGGCGGACACTACACCTACCTAAACGATAAAAAAGCGGCTGTAAAAGAGCAGATCAAGCTTGAAGAAGAGAGATTTTTAGCGACTATCGCTAGTGGTTTAGAGCTATTTGAGAGCGAGCTTAAAAATACAAAAGAAATTTTTAGCGGAGATGCTGCGTTTAAGCTCTATGATACATTTGGTTTCCCACTTGATCTAACGGCTGATATGCTTAGAGAAAAGGGCTTAAAGGTCGATGAGGCAAGGTTTGATGAGCTTATGAGTGAGCAAAAAGCACGTGCAAAAGCTGCTTGGAAAGGCAGTGGCGACAAGAGTGCGAAGGGCGATTTTAAAGAGCTACTTGAGAAATTTGGCGAGAATAAATTTATAGGCTACGAAGAGCTTAAGAGTAAAAGTAAAATTCTAGCCTTGCTTGATGAAGAATTTAAAAATGTAGATAGCTTAGATGCTGGCAAAGAGGGCTGGGTGATGTTTGATGTCACTCCATTTTACGCTCAAAGTGGCGGTCAGTGCGGCGATAGCGGCAAGATAATTAGCAAAGCAGATGTGCTTGATACACAAAAATTTCATGGGCTAAATTTATCTTTAGTAAAAACTAGCGCGGCACTAAAAGTTGGCGACGAAGTTGAGCTTGAAGTGGGCAGCGACAGAGCAGAGACTGCGCGACATCACAGCGCTACACACTTGCTTCACGCAGCCCTTAGAAGCGTACTTGGCACACACATCGCTCAAGCTGGCTCAAACGTCGAGGCAGATAGGCTAAGGTTTGACTTCTCTCATCCAAAGGCGCTTACTGGCGAAGAAATTTCAAAGGTTGAGAACCTTGTAAATGAGTGGATCTTAGATGGTGCAAATGCAAAAACGCAGGTTATGGAACTTGAAGAGGCCAAAAAAAGCGGAGCGATCGCGCTATTTAACGAAAAATATGCCGACAAAGTAAGGGTTGTGAGCTTTGGCGATGTCAGCAAAGAGCTTTGCGGTGGCACACACGTGAAAAATATAGATGAGATCGGAGCGTTTTTCATCACAAAAGAGAGTGGCGTAAGCGCTGGCGTTAGGCGTATAGAGGCTGTTTGCTCAAGGGCTGCGCTAAATTTAGCAAGGTCATTTAGAGCTGAGCTTGAAGAGCTAAAAGATGAGCTAAAAAGCACAGAGCCGCTAAATGCCATTAAAAAGCTAAAAGGCGAGATAAAGGGCTTAAAAGATAAGCTAAAAAACGCTAAAAGCTCTGGGGAGCTAGCCTTTATAAATGTAAATGATACCAAGCTTTGTGTGGCACACATCGATGGTGGCGACATAAAAACTTTGATAGATGAGTTTAAAAACGGGCACGAAAAGGCTGCTATTTTACTGATCCAAACAGATGAAGAGGGTAAAATTTCTCTTGCAGCTGGCGTGAAAAATGCTCCTATAAAAGCTGGCGCTTGGGTTAAATTTGCAGCGCAAATTCTAGGCGGCAATGGCGGCGGCAAAGACGACTTTGCAACAGCTGGTGGCAAAAACGCTCTAGCCATCGAAGACGCCATAAAAAGCTCACTTGAGTATGCAAGGCAAGCTTTAGAAAAATGATTCATCAAGAGATCGCTTTTTTTAAATTTGATCAACTAATCATCTTCTTGCACATTAGCTTCGTAGCTCTTTTTATAGGGCTACAAGCTGGTTTGGTGCTTACTGGAAGCTATTTTATAAAAAATAAATTTGAAGATAAAGAGCGCTATCACATCTTGCTTCACATCATAAGACGCTTTGGACTAGCTATCTTTGCGCTAGTTCTTGGCATCGCACTAACTAGCCTGATAATTGTCTTTTACTTTGATGATGGCAAAATGCAAAATCCAATGACAAGTGCGATAGTAGCGACCAAATGGGCGATAGAGCTATTTTTACTCTTAAATTTAAGCTATATCTTTTATAGATACAAAAAGGCTTTAAAAACTCTAAGATCGCACGAGATGATCGAGCTAAACGAGAGCCTAATCGTCATCATCTACTACTTTACGCCTCTAAATTTACTAGCCTCGCTTGCGGCTGTCTATCTTGGCGTGAGCTATAGGGGCTTTTGATGATCACTCTTGCTTCTAGCTCGCCAACAAGGGCAAATTTACTAAAAAATGCTGGGATAGAATTTAAACAAATTTCTTGCAGCTTTGATGAGAGCATGATAGCAAAAGAGCTAAAACCTGAAATTTACGTCCAAAACGTCGTAAAAGCTAAAAAAGAGCAGTTTTTAATGGCAAATGGCAAGCTTATAAATTTACTCTTTGCAGATAGCTGCGTGGCTTGTGGGGATAAAATTTTAGGCAAGGCAAAGGACGAAAACGAGGCACTTGCTATGCTAAATTTACAAAGTGGCAATGAGTGTAGCGTCTATACGGCGATGATATTTTTAGGCGAATTTGAGCTTATAAATGTGAGCAAGACCACATATAAATTTGCTAAATTTAGTGAGCAAGAGCTAAAAAGCTACCTAGAAAGTGGCGAGTGGCGAGGCAAAGCTGGAGCCATGACGATAGAAAATTTTAATAAAAAATACATCACCTCCCAGCACGGCGAGACAAGCACGGCAATGGGGCTAAATTTAAAAATATTAAAGGCATTTTTATGAAATATATCTTGGCATTTATCTTTGTAGTTGCCATCGCACTTGGTGGAGCGTTTTTATACTTTTATTCGCAGGTGAGATTTGACGCTTACACTATCATCGACTACAAGCCAAAGCTTGCGACACAAATTTTTGATAGAAATAACGAGCTCATCGCAAATATCTTTGAAGAAAATAGAATTTACGTAAAATATAACGATATCCCGCCACGTGTCATCGAAGCGCTCGTGGCTATCGAGGATACGAGCTACTTTGAGCATGGCGGTATCAACGTAGAAGCCATGGCAAGAGCAGCGATAAAGGATATCAAAGCTAGAAAGCTAGTCGAGGGCGCATCTACGCTAACTCAGCAGCTCATAAAAAACCTAGCCTTAAGCCGCGAGAAGAAATTTACAAGAAAGATAAAAGAGGTTGTGCTTGCTATGAAGCTTGAAAGCGAGCTTAGCAAAGAGGACATCATCGAAAGATACCTAAATCACGTATATTTTGGACATGGCTACTACGGCATCAAAACAGCTGCGGAGGGGTACTTTAGAAAAGAGCTAAATGAGCTAAGTATAAAAGAGATAGCGATGCTAGTTGGCATGCCAAAAGCGCCAAGCACTTATGATCCTACAAAGCACCTTGACCTCTCGCTTAGCCGCGCAAACAGGGTTCTTGAGAGGATGTATAGCATCGGTTGGATAAACGAGGACGAGTACCGAAAGGGCGTGCTTGAGGAGCCAGCAGTCTTTGACGATACGCTCACACGCAATAAAGCTCCTTACGTGGTCGATGAGATCATAAAAGAGGCTTCAAAGAAATTTGACGATATAAAAACTGGCGGTTACAAGATACAAAGCACAGTCGATCTAAACGTGCAAAAGATCGCTCAAGACGCTCTAGTCTATGGCTACAATGAAATTTTAAAAAGAGATAAAAAGGCAAATCCAGAGATGCTAAATGGCGCTATCGTCGTCACTCATCCACAAAGCGGACAAATTTTAGCTCTAATTGGCGGCATCGACTACGCAAAAAGTAGCTACAACCGCGCCACCCAGAGCAAGCGTCAGCCAGGATCAAGCTTTAAGCCATTTATCTATCAAATAGCGCTTGATAGCGGCTACTCAGTCGTCTCTCAAGTAGCTGATATCGCTAGGACATTTGACATGGGCAATGGCAAAGAGTGGACGCCAAAAAACTATAGCGGTGGTTTTCAAGGCTACATCACGATAAAATCAGCCTTAACCCAGTCTCGCAACCTCGCAACCATAAATTTACTAAACGATCTTGGTCTTAGCTCAGTTCGCAAACAGCTTACAGATATGGGCTTTAACGACATCCCTGAAAATTTATCAATCGCACTTGGTAGCTTTGGAATTTCGCCACTTGACTTTGCGAAATTTTACTCGATGTTTCCAAACGATGGCGAAGTGGTCGAGCCTACGCTCATCAAGCATATAGAAAATAGCTTTGGCGCGTCGATGGACTATGAGCCTCAAAAGAAGCAGGTGCTAAAACCTGAGCAGGCATTTTTGATGACTACCTTGCTTCAAAATGTCGTAAATAACGGCACCGGACGCAACGCAAAGGTAAATGGCATCCAGATCGCTGGCAAAACTGGCACGACAAACAATAACATCGATGCTTGGTTTTGCGGCTATTCGCCTGATATCGAGGCCATCATCTGGTACGGAAACGACGACAACAGCCCTATGAAAAAGGTCGAGGGCGGCGGCAGGACAGCTGCGCCTGTCTTTAAGAAATTTATGGAGGGCTATATCAAGCTCTACCCTACCCTAAGACGTGCGTTTGAACAGCCTGATGGTGTCTATAAAGGATATTATAACGGCGCTGACGAGTACTACACAAACGACTCACCGTTGCCGCAAAATACGCCAACAAACGACATCATTCAAGATCAAGAAAACGATGGATTATTATTTTAGGAGATAAGATGAAAAATTTAAAAATTTTACTTTGTCTAGCGCTTGCAAGCCTTGCGTATGGCGCTGATCTAAACACAGCTAGCAAGAGCGAGCTAATGAGCCTTGGGCTAAATAAAAGCCAAGCACTAAATG
Organism: Campylobacter concisus; assembly: GCF_902460595.1. Taxonomy (GTDB): domain Bacteria; phylum Campylobacterota; class Campylobacteria; order Campylobacterales; family Campylobacteraceae; genus Campylobacter_A; species Campylobacter_A concisus_BL. Next base: position 342,449 of record NZ_CABPVA010000001.1, on the reverse strand, counting down.
TCATAAAATATAGAAAAGCTCATAAATTTACAAGCATCGAGGAGCTTGAGAAGGTTCAAGGCATCGGCTTTAACGACATGCAAAAGGTCAAAGAAAAACTTAGTGTAAAAGATAGCCAAAAGGCGAAAAAAGCTGAACCCAAAAAGAAGTCAAAAAGTAAGAAGCTAAAAAGTAAGAAGAAGAAAAAATAGTTTTTCTCTTATAAATTTCTAGCCATTTGCATTTTAGCTCTATCATCACGCTCCTGAAAGAATGTGGCTAGAAATGCTAAACATCGACAAAATAAGACATATAAGCTTTTTGTAATTTTTAATTTTATTTGTAGCTTATATGTTTTTCATAAACTACATATTTTTATTCAAGGGCGTGTTTTTAGGATTTTTATCGGGCGACACTTTGTCTTTTTCTATACTGCTTTTTGCTCTACTTAGCATATTTTTTCTTTTGCTCTTTGCTGGAGTTTTTTGCATTTTACTTGTGCCATTTTTGCTAAAACCTCTTGCTATCTTTCTCATCATGATTAGCAGTATATCTGCTTACTTTATGCAAGCTTACGGCGTCATTATAGATAAAGGCATGCTATTAAACGTCTTACACACTGACACAAGAGAGGCTTTTAGCTATTTTAATACCAGCTTAGCCATTTGGTTTATTTTTGCAATCATCCTGCCTTGCATATATGTAGTGCTTGTAAAGATTAGCTATGGAGGTTTTAAAAGTACGCTTAGATCAAGGATGAAAATAGCCCTTAGCACTTTGGCAAGTGCGGCAGTAATCTTTGCACTCATGTCTAAAATTTTATACCATTTTTTAGAGAGCATAACGCCTCAAGCGTCTTACTACCATACTATCCTATCTACTCTGGTATAAGATTAGCAAAGTCTTTGACGCAAAAACCACTGCTTTTTACCTACGTGGCAGGTGACGCAACGCTTACTAACGATAAAGCGAGAAATTTTTTAGCAACCGCGAGGCTAAGGCTCGTGAAAATTTAGTTGATATCATCAATAAACTTGGCATAAAAATATACTTTTTTGGTAACAATAGTGGCGACTGCGAAAAAAGAGGAGCGGTGGTTTGCGACAATCTTGATCAAAACCACACCTCAGAGCACAGAGCAGCTGGCTTTGATGAAGTGATATTTGATGAGGCAAAAAAGGTCATAAAAGATGCAAATTCCACTACATTTATCGTGCTACATTTGCAAGGCTCACATGGCCCTATCTACTACAAAGGCTACCCAAGTAAATTTAAAGAATTTACCCCAACATGCGACACCGCCGAGCTAAACAAATGCACGCCAGATGAGATAGCAAACACCTATGACAACACCATTTTATACGAGGACTATCTGCAAAGCGAGCTGATAAGCGCCCTTGAAGCAAGAAAAGATAAATTTGAAGTTGCCATGTTCTTTTTCTCAGATCACGGAGAGAGCCTAGGTGAAAATGGCATATATTTACATGGCCTGCCTTACTCCATCGCTCCAGATGAGCAAAAGCACATCCCAGCCATCATCTTTTCAAGCGATAGCGAGCTTTTAAAAAGGCTAAAAGCTAGAAGAGATGAAAGCCTTTCGCATGATTTTATCTTTAGCTCAGTGCTTGGATATTTTGGGGTAAAAACTAAGGCTTACGAGCCAGAATTTGATATTTTTAAGGAGTAAATTTAAAGCCAGCCTAGGCAAAGCCTAAAGCTGGCACAAATTTAAAAGCTGATCTCTTTTATATCAGCTACTTTTAGTATCTCGCTATAAATTTGACCGATGATCGCGACGCGGTTATTTCGCACTTTCTCGTTTTCAACGTTTATCATAACTTTGTCAAAAAACTCATCTATCTGCGGTTTTAGAGCAAATAGCGCTTTTAGCCTTGGCTCGTATGCTAGGCTCTTATCGACAGCTTTAAACGCATCATTTAAGGCCTTTTCAGCATCTATCTCAAAGAGGCTCTCATCGACCTTGCTAAATTTATCATCTTTTATGATGTTTGCAAGGCGCTTAAATGTCGAGAAATTCTCTCTAAAATTTGGCTCACTTGAAATTTTAGCAAGCGCCTCTATCATCTTAGTTAGCTCCAAGATGTCCTTTTCGCCACTTTTTATGCACGCTTTTACGATAGAAGCGTTTGCGTCAAAGAAGGTGTAGAGCCTATCAAGGATGAAATTTATAAGCACTTCAACGTCAAATTTCTTATAATCTTTTGCGATATCTTCTAAAATTTCTTTTACGTTAAATTTCAAATTATGCGCCAAAACGATCTTTATCACGCCATTTGCCGCACGTCTTAAAGCGTATGGGTCCTTGGTGCCGCTTGGTATTTTGCCGATGCTAAAGAGCCCCATTAGCGTATCAAGCTTATTTGAAAGCGCCACAACTGAGCTAAAGACCTTGCTTGGGCACTGCGCCTCCTCGCCGTCTGGCAGATACTGCTCTTTAATGGCTAGAACGACGTTTTCATCTTCGTTTTTAGCCTTTGCGTAGTAAGCGCCCATGATGCCTTGAAGCTCGGTAAATTCATAAACCATCTGCGTTGTAAGATCAGCCTTGCTTAGCATCACAGCTCGCTCTAGCTTGCTCCCGTACTCGCCAGCCTCTTTTTTAAGTAGCTCATCATAGTTGCTAGCTAGTTTTTTAGCCACTTTTAGCTCTCTAAGCTCTTTTTCGTAGATGCTTCCAAGCTCTTTTAGGTAGGTTATATTTTTTAGTTTTTCTGGGCTAAATTCGGCCTTAAGGTCGCTTTGCCAAAAGAACATCGCGTCGCTCAGCCTTGCTCTTAGCACCTTTTCATTGCCTTTGATGATAAGCGAATAGTCCTGTGTAATGGCGTTACTAACGACAATAAAGCCATTTGCTAGCTTGCCATCTTTAAAGACTGGAAAGTAGCGCTGATTTTCTTTCATCGATGTGATGATGACCTCGCTTGGCACCTCCAAAAACTCCTCTTCAAACGAGCCAAGAAGCGCCGTTGGATACTCGGTGATAGACACGACTTCAGCTAGCAGCTCTTTATCTATCTCGATCTTTAGCCCACTTTTTTGGCTAATCTTTTCAAACTCATCAAGGATTATTTTTTCTCTCTCATCCGCTTCAAGCACGACGCCACGGCTCTTTGAGCCATCAAAATACTCTTTTATATTTGAAATTTTTATCTTATCGTAGCTGATGCTTCTGTGAGGATAGGTAGAGTTACTGCTCTCTACGCCAAATTTGTTAAATTTAATGACCTCATCGCCCAGCAAGCACAAAAACGATCTTATCGGACGGATAAACTCAAATTCGCCGTTGCCCCAGCGCATAGACTTACCAAAGCTAAGGCTCTTTAAAAACTCCTCGACCATGTCGCCCATTATCTTAGCGACTGGCTCGCCCTTCACCTCTTTTTCGTAATAAAGCACCTCTTTGCCGTCTATCTCTTTAAATTTAAGCTCACTCTCGCTTATGCCACATTTATTTGCAAAACTAAGCGCAGCATTTGTAAAAGCTCCGTCTTTTAGCGCTACTTGCTTTGGCGCACCAACAAAGCTAGCTACGCTATCTGGCTGAGCTTGCGGGAATTTCTCATGGAAAAAGACCAAACGGCGCGGCGTGTAGTAAAATTTAAACTCGCTTTTGATGTTATATTTTTCAAGCACAGCCTGCCATTTAGCGTTGATGTTTGGCAGCTCCCTTAAAAATGGTATCGCTGGGAGCTCCTCGACTCCGATCTCTAGTAACAACTCTTTCATATCTCACTCTTTTTATTAAAATTTTCTCTTTTTTCTCTTATCATCTCTCTTGCTCTCTCCTTCTCTTGCGCCTGCACAATGACGCCTCTTATCATAAATATCACAAACAAAACAAACGCTGCGATCATAAAAATATCTAAAATTTGCACCATCTACTCCACAACGATCTCTTTTTCGTTTTTATAAATTTTCACCCTCGCCTGCTCAAAGCTATACTCACCATCTTTTAGCCTTTTTTTGCTATAAACTCTGATCTTGCCATGCGGTGTATGCAAGTAGCCACTCTCTAGCCTACCTGAAATTTTAGCGATCACATCGCCGCTTCTTGCAATGCTTAGCTTTGAGCTATCAAGTAAATTTTCGCTTACATCTTTTGTGCCATGCTCATTTATGATCTCATAAGAGCTTACTTCAAGCGCCTCTTTGTAAAATTTCACTCGCCTGATCAAAATGTCAAGCTCATCGCCCACGCCGACGCTATTTTTAGGATCATAAACGTAAATTCCACGGCGATTTTTTGAGATGATAAAGCCATGCTTATCTTTTAAGATGACAACAGCTTTTTCAACTAGCACTGGCACATCCTCAGGATGCTCAAAAAGCGCGTCTATGTCAGCTTTTTTATAGTTTTGATCATCTACTTTTTTAGCTTCTTTTTTTAAATTTTCATTTGATTTAGCAGGACTTGGTTTGGTTGAGATTTTAAATTTGAGCGCAAAGTGGTCTGAGTAAAGATCGCTCTTTGCAAAGCCATGCTCATCGACCACAAAGCTTGGTTTAAAGACCTCAAAACTGCCATCAATGTAGCTTAGATCGCCATTTGCCATAAAGCTAGGCGAGAGCAAAACGTGATCAATAGCTCGCTTTTTGCCATGAACTGCATGAGAGTATCTATCTTTTGGGGCTAAAAAGCTATAAAGATCGTAAAATCCACGAGTTGCGATGATATCGTTTAAGATGGATTTTTGCCCATAAGGTGAGTTAAAATCGCCCAAAACTATGACATTTTGCTCGTTACCTAGAGCTGCTCTTAGCGTTCTTTCGGCCTTTTTTTGCATATTTATGCCGTTTTTGTAAGCTGGGAAGTGATTAACAAAAACGCTAAATTTCTTACCCTCCACCTCAAAAACAACCTTTAAAATGTTTCTAGTTTTTACATTTGGCACTTCAAAAATTTCACTGCCATTTGGCTTTATTTTTGACACAAGAGCTAGTCCGACTGGAGAGTTTTTTGCCTTGCTAAAGGCTATAAATTTATACTCACTGCCATCAACCAAAGCCCTTAAAACCTGCTCGTTTTCAACCTCTTCAAGTGCGATGATGTCGGTATTTATAGCGTCTATGACCTGTCTTGTTCTTTTTAGTTTTGAGCTAGCCGCCTCGCAGTCCCACTTTGAAGTGCTAGATTTAAAGTCAGGATATTCGCTGCCATCGTCCTTGCAGTCAAATAAATTTTGCACGTTATAAGTTGCGATGCTTATCTCGCTAGCAAATGCAACCAAAACAGCAAAAACTAATACAAAGAGCGCTCTCAAACCTCGCTCCTAAAGTCAAATTTAGAGATGTTTTGCCTGATCGCCTCATACGCGATGATGCCAGCACTCATAGCTAAATTTAAGCTCCTGCCCTCTTTTCCCATCGGGATCGTTATGGCATTTTTGAAATTTATATCCATAAATTCTCTTGGCAGTCCAGTGCTCTCTCCGCCAAAAAATATAAAATCCCCTGGTTCAAATTTAGCGTCATAGTAAAGCCTATTTGTCTTTGTTGTAGCAAAGAAAAATCGCTCTTTGTGGCTTAAATTTGCCTCCAAAAACTCATCTAGGCTCCCCCAAATTTGTGGCTTTAAAATTTTCCAATAATCAAGCCCAGCACGTCTAACAGCCTTTTCACTCAGATCAAAGACCGTTGGCTTAACGATGTGAAGCTTTAAATTTGCATTTACGCACATTCTGCCGATAGCTCCGGTGTTTTGCGGTATCTGAGGATGGACTAGGACTATGTTAAACATAAATTTATTTTTGCCTTAAAAAGTGTTATAAACTGCCTTATTCTAGCCAAAATGGGCTTTTAAGAGTTTTAAAATTTAAATTTTACTTATCTATAAATTTAGCGTTTTGCAAGAGTTTCAAGGTGCTTAGTGATGGCAAGCAACTGCCTTCGTTTTATCTCAGCGGCGATCATCTCATTTTTAAAGCCAGCCGATAAGATCTCGCTCACATCAACCTTTGCGTCAAATTTAGCTTCATATACTCCAAGCTCTTTTGCACGCTCTATGCGCTCTTTATTATAAGCTCCCAGCCATGATTTTAAGGGCATATTTAGAGCAATTTCTAGTAGCTCATTGTCTCTTGGCATCTCTTTAAAATATGGCTCTTTTAAGATAGAAAAGTAGCTCTTTGGCAAGCGCATTTTCTCTAAAATTTCCTTTGCGTCAAGCTCAAATTTACCAAAAAGCATATATAAAAACAGCCTCTCGTCATCTACAAATTTCCTAGCGCTCTTTAGCTCAGCCAAAAATTCATCACTCCCACAAATTTGCACGCCAAAAATTTGCTCAAAGAGAGAGAGCTTAAAAAGATAAAACGCCCCTTTTTCAAGATGCTCTGAGCGAAAAAATTTAATGAGCTCGGTATTTATCCTATCCTTACTTAGATGCGCTAGATCAAGCGTTTTCATAAGCTCTAGTGTCTCGTCCGCTATGCTAAAACCAAGCCTAGCGCTAAACTGCACGCCACGCAACACTCTTAGTGGATCCTCTTTAAATTTCTCACTATCGATGTGTCTTAGCGTCTTGCTCGCAAGGTCCTTTTTACCGCCATGAAAGTCTAAAATTTCGCCGTTAAAGATGTTCATCATCATGGCATTTACCGTAAAATCACGCCTAAGACTTGCAAGGCTAGGATCGTTTATGTAGCTTACAGCAAAGTCTTTGTGCGAATTTCCAGTCTTACTCTCGCTTCTAGGTAAGCCAAGATCGTAGTTTTTGTATTTGTAGATGAAGTAGCTTTTGCCAACACCACTAGCTCTTATGCCAGTCATCAGCTCGTCAAATTTAGCTGGCTTTATGTCATAAACTTCGATGTCATAATCATAAATTTCTCGCCCCAAAAGCGCGTCTCTCACGCAGCCGCCGACTAGATAGACACGCTTGCTAAATGGAGCAAATAGTGATCTAAAAAAGTCTAGCTCGCTATTTTTGTAAATTTCTGTCCCAGTTTTTGCCTCAAATTTATTATTTTGAGAGATTTTGGAGTCTATTTTCGATATTTGCAAGGGTAAATTCTAAAAATTTAGTCGTTAGCTCTAGCCTTTGGCTAAGATCTTGTTCGCTAGTTTTCTTAAGCCCTTCAAAAAGCACCTCGATGCGCTCAGCAAGGTTTGCTAAGAAAATTTCCTCATCGCTTATCTCCCTGCTCTTTGGTGAAATTTGTGCCACCTTTAGCTCTGGCTCGCTTTGCAAATTTGTCTCTATCTCTGGCTCATCGGCCGTCTCTTGCTCCCTAGCTTCCATAGCCAAAAGCTCTTTTTTTAAATTCTCCCTTTCGAGCTCTTCTTGCTTTTTACTTTGTAACGCCTCTATCTTCTCAAGCTCGGCACTAACCTCACTAATGGCCATCCTAGCGATATCATCAAGCTTCATAATCTTATCAACCACCTTTTAAATTCATTTATCTCTTCGTCACTTTTCATCCTGATGAAAAACTCTTTCATCTGCTCGTTTTTTATCGCGCGCTCCTTGCGAAGTCCGCTCAGGCGGTTTATCGCGCTAAGGGCATCCTTGTTTGATGGGTCTTGTTTTAAGATGTTCTTGTAAATTTCAAGCGCATCGTCTTTTAGCCCTTGAGCCTCGTAGATCAGTGCTTCAGTGATTGTGTTTTTCATTTTTGATAAATCCTGCTATCACGTCGCCTATCTCGCTTGTTGAACAAATTTCAACTGCGTTAAAAGCGGCGATATCTTTTGTTCTATATCCCTTTGCAAGTGCTGTTTTTACGGCACTTTCTATCGCATCTGCCGCCTCGCTCTCGCCAAATGCGTATCTTAGCATCATCGCTGCACTTAAAATGGTAGCTATTGGATTCGCTATACCCTGCCCTGCGATGTCTGGAGCTGAGCCATGGATAGGCTCATAAATTCCCACTTTACCGCCCATACTAGCACTTGGCAAAAGTCCTATCGAGCCACAAACCATGCTCGCTTCGTCGCTTAAAATGTCGCCAAATAAATTTTCAGTAAGTATGACGTCAAAATTTGCAGGCGCTCTTACTAGCTGCATCGCTGCGTTATCGACGTACATAAAGCTAAGCTCCACTTCAGGATAGCTCTTCGCCACCTCGCTAGTCACCTCGCGCCAAAGCTGGCTTGTCTCAAGCACGTTTGCCTTATCGACCATACAGACCTTTTTCTTGCGAAGCATAGCCGTCTCAAAGGCGATCTTTGCGATGCGCTCGATCTCAAATTTAGTATAAACCATCGTGTTAAACGCTCTATCTTCGCCTTTTTCACGTGGCTGGCCAAAATAAAGCCCACCAGTTAGCTCACGAACCACGACAAAATCAACGCCTTTTAGCACCTCTGGCTTTAGCGTGCTAGCATCAACTAGCTCGTCAAAGATGATGGCTGGGCGTAAATTTGCATAAGCTTCTAGCTCTTTTCTGATCTTTAAAAGTCCGCTTTCTGGTCTTAGGTGTCTTGGCAGGCTGTCCCATTTCTCGCCACCGATCGCTCCAAAAAGCACAGCGTCGCTATTAAGTGCTGAGCTTAGCGTCTCATCTGGCAGTGGCTCGCCAAAAACGTCGTAGGCTGCGCCGCCCATTAGCTTATAGTCGTACTCAAATTTGATACCAAACTCAGCGCTTACAACGTCTAAAACCTTTATCGCTTCGTCAATGATCTCAGGGCCGATGCCATCGCCTTTTATAACGCAAATTTTATAGTTTTTCATCGCCGCTCCTTAGTTCATCTTCGCTTTTGCGTACTCGATAAGGCCGCCAGCGTTTAAAAGCTCTTGCATAAATGGCGGGATAGCGTTAAATTTATACTCTTTTTTTGTGCTTTCATCTACGATGAAGCCGTTATCTACGTCGATCTTTAGCGTGTCGCCCTCGTTTATCTCCTCAGTTTCTTTGATCTCTAGTATCAAAAGCCCTGTGTTAAAGCTATTTCTGTAAAAAATCCTCGCAAAGCTCTTAGCCACAACAGCTGCTATGCCAGCCTCTTTTAGCGCTAACGGGGCGTGCTCTCTTGAGCTTCCGCAGCCAAAATTTTCGCCAGCTACTATGATGTCGCCTTTTGCTATTTTTGAGCTAAATTTAGGATCGGCGTCTTCCATGATGTGTTTTGCTAGCTCTTTTTCGTCTGAAGTGTTTAAATATCTTGCGGCGATGATGATGTCAGTGTCGATGTTATCGCCAAATTTCCAAACTTTGCCTTGTTTCATTTTTAACCTTTAGTTTTGTAAATTTGGGCTGATTTTAACCAAAAGAAGCTAAATAAATAATCAAAAAGCCAAATTTAGTGCGCCAAAAAGCCCTAAATTTAAGCCTTTGCCCTTTGTAAAATTTCTTTCATCTCATCCTCGCTAAGTGGCTCAACTAGCACGTTTGCAGCGTCGATAAAGCGGTACTTTTCTTTTGGTAAATTTGCCATGAAAGCTCCATATTCACACTCATCAAGCACGTGAGCGTCACTATCATCCACGCCCACAACTAGCGTAAGCACCCAGCGTGAGACCTTGCGATCCCCGAGCGCCTCTTGCGCCTGCCATGACGGAGTTGGAGCGTAAGGCAAGATGGTCGGTAAATTTTCACTAAGCGTATATGCGCCCAAAATTTCGTTGCCGTCTTTGTCTTGATAGAGGTGCTCTTTTGCGCTGTATGCGTCAAGATACTGCACCTGCCTCATCATCTCATCAAATTTAGCCGCAGGGCTGGCACTAGCAAAAATTTCATCTACCATAACCGCGTCAAACGCCACATCACGCCCCACGCCAGAGATATAAAGAGTTTGATTTTTCTCTTTTATATCTTTTAACGCTTCAAGCCCCCACATGATGTCAGCCTCGTAGTCAAATTTTAAAATTTGCTCACTATCATAAATTTTTTCGTTGTCGCACTCTATTTTTGAGCCAGTTTGAGCCGAGAGCTTTGAGAGTAGCTCAAGTGCGACCTGCCAGTCGCCGACGCCACTTGGAGTATAAACACGCACGATATAGCAGCCATCTTCGTAGTTTAGCTCGAAGCCACGAGCGCTCTTTTGCCACACGCCTGCGATCATCACGTCAGCGCCCAGCTCATTTGCGCTTGGCTCCTCTTGCTCGCTGTTAAAAAAGAAAAGCCCCTCAACAAGAGCTGAAATTTCACGCTCGCTTAGCGCCTTTGCGTATCCGCCAAGTAGCTTCTTTTTATTTTTTACACTAAATGTCAAACTCATAAATTCTCCTTTTTTGCTCTAAAATGTCATCACCTGATCGCACTCTCTCACCCACTCGGACAAGATATCCATGCTACCTTTCACCTCAGCCTCAAAATAAGGCTCTCCCACATGCAAACCACACCTTGTTTGGCAGCTACCACAAACCTTAGCATCGCGCCACCAGCGTAAAGCTCCTTTAGCATCGCCACAAGACCCGCATCGTAGTTTTTCTGGCTTTTTGGTGCTATTTCACACAAGATAAACTACGCATTTGGTAGTGCAAAGTTGGAAAATTTTAGCCAAATCAGGTAAAAAGGGGATAAATTTATCTAAAAAATAAAAGCACGCCGATCGTGCAGACTATGACGGCGGTGCAAATTTCAAGTAGTCTTAGGTGCGTTTGTAAAAATTTCTTTAGCATAGCTCCGCCAAGTGCGTAGATATTTAGCGATAAAAACTCGATAAAAACAAGCGTTACGGTGATAACGCACATGCGAACTAGGCTAAATGGGGCGTCTTTGTCTAAAAATGTAGGCAGCAAGGCTGATAAAAATATCCACGCCTTTGGGTTTGAGACGCTAACGATGAAGCCATTTATAAACATCTGCTTTTTGCTTGGCAAATTTGATACTTTCGTGATGCTAAGCTCGCCCTTGCCAAAAAAGAGCATCGCACCAAGATAGAGCATATAAAGGCCTGCGATGATATTTAGCACCTTAAATGCATACTCAAAATGATGTAGCACCGCTCCTACGCCCAGCATACAGCTAAACGAGACAAAAGCAAGTGCTAAAAGCTGCCCAGCCATCACGAAAAATGAGTGCTTGTATCCAAGACTCATGCCAACGCTCATCGCATAAGTCATGTTGATACCTGGCATCATCGAGATCGGGAAAATCGTGACAAAAAAGAGCAAGAAATTCATGAAGCGCCTTGAAATTTTAGTGAAATGCTAAATCAAAATCTATAAATTTATGATAAAAGAGCGCTTTATTAGCAAATTTAGCCTGCTTTTGGACGTGAGAAATTTGGCTTTTGGTGCTAGGAATATAAATTTAATAAATTTAGCGCAAAAACAAGGGCGATTTTGTGTGTATTTCACAGCCTATATGGCAAATTTAGGGCACTCTATAAATTTAATTGCCTTCAAAGCTAGCTAAATTTAGAGCAAAATAGCCCCACTAAAAATTTAGAAATTTAGCCTATTACTATCAGCATGCCAAGCCCTTTGTCGGCGGCATTTTGATAAAAATTTAAAAGCCCGACAAAATGCTCTTTTAGCTTTTCTTTTATATTTTCAAATTCACTCTCGCATCCAAAAATATCAGGATATGTCTTTGAGCTAGCAAATTCTTTTAAATTTATATTTGCCAAAAGTGCGCTAATCTCAACATTTTTCAACGCCTCAGCCACCTCTTTTACATCTGTGGCACTAGCATAAGAGATCATCTCGCTTAGCTCTTCGTTTAGCGCACTACGCCCAAAAATAGCCCAACTAAAAGGCTTTTTTGAGCTAAAAATATCGCCAGCCTTAAGCCTCTCCTGAAAATTTGTGCCAGTTAGCATCTTACACATCGCGTCCCACATCTTGTCCATGTCGTATTCGTCCAAAAGTTCGCCGTCGCCGCCATTTTTGATCATCTCTATATCATCTTGCGAGTAGGCATAGTAGTGCGCGCTGATACCCATTTTAGAGCCTTAAATTTAATGTAAATTTGAGAAAAGAGAGGGCGGAGCTATAAATTTAATAGTTCCGCCACAAGAATTAAAAAATTAATGAGTTAAGAAAAACTCTTGAATTTTAGCTTTGTCGCTTGTTTTTGTAAGAGCAAGCATCAAAAGTACTCTAGCTTTTTGAGCGTTTAGGTTATCGCTTGTTAAAAAGCCGTATTTTGCGTCATCGACTTCGCCGTTCATAGTTGTCTCGCCGCTTCCCACGCGTGAGTCACGAACTACCACTACGCCAGCTTTTGAAGCCTCGCCAAGAGCCTCTAGCACGCTAAAGTAAGGGTTGCCGTTGCCAAGACCAGCGCTAATTATGCCTTTTGCGCCGTTTTTAACAGCTACATTTACAAAGTCAGGGTTGTCATTTGCGTGAGAGTAGATGATATCAACTCTTGGAAGCTCTTTTACGCCAGTTAGGTCAAATGCTGAGCTTGCTGTGTGTTTTCTGATCGGGTTCATATAGTATTTTACGTTGCCATAAAAGACTGTGCCGATTTTGCCGCTGTTTGGTGATTTAAACGTATCAACGCCTGTAGTGTTGGTCTTTGTCACCTCACGAGCCGCGTGAATTTCATCATTCATAACAACTACAACGCCCTTAACTACGCTATCTTTGCTGATAGCTACATTTACAGCGTTAAATAAATTTAGTGGGCCATCAGCACTTAGTGAGCCGCTATTTCTCATCGCACCTACAAGCACGACTGGCTTGTCGCTTTTAACGACTAAATTTAGAAAGTAAGCTGTCTCCTCCATAGTGTCTGTGCCGTGAGTTACAACGATACCATCAGCTTTGCCGCTGTTTAGAAGTTCGTTTATTCTATTTGCAAGCTTAAGCCAAACTTCGTTATTCATATCTTGTGAGCCGATATTTGAAATTTGCTCGCCTTTTATGGTAGCGATCTTGTTGATATCTGGCACGGCTGCGATAAGTTTATCGACCGTAACAGTTCCAGAAGTATAGCTTGAATCAAGCGAGCCTGAGCCGCTTCCTGCTATCGTTCCACCAGTAGCTAGGATGTAGATGGTTGGCTTAGCAACCGCTAAAGTAGCACCTAAAATCATGAGTAATACCGCCTTAAAGATTAAACGCATTTTAGCTCCTTTGCATTAAAATTTGCTAGAGCATTATAACGTCATATATTTAAAAAATTTATTAATTTTCAAAATTTATATTTATTTAAAAAATTCTTATCAAAAGCATATAAATTCCGGTTGAAACGACTATGCTAAGAAGGGCGTTTTTAAACTTTAAATGCACCAAAATAGCCGTAAAAACCGCCACTATCTCGCTTAAGCCATATGGAAACTCGCTAAATTTCGTATCTTTTAGCCCGTAGCAGACCAAAACGACCATTATCATCATACCCATATGCTTCTCAATAGCGTCTAAATAAGGGTTTGGCTTATAGTTTCTTAACGCATAAAACGGCGTCGCCCTCGTTATAAAAGTAGCCAAGGCACTTAAAAGCACCGCCACAAAAAGCACCATCTCGCTTGAGCTTACACTTATCAAATTTTATCCTTAAACAAAAGCAAAAATATAAAACAAAGCGCCATCGAGCCAACAAGCACAAATTTAGCTGGAAACAGGCTTACTCCAAGCACGCCAAAAAAGGCCGCCGCAAAGAGCACGCGGTAGTTTTTATCATTTTTAAACATCTCGATGACAACCACTATAAAAAGCGAGGTCAAACTAAACTCAAGCCCCTTTGTATCGGCCTTGATAAAGTCACCAAGTATCGCTCCAAGCAGCGTTCCAGCCGCCCAGTAAGACCAAGCAAGTAAATTTAGCCAGGTAAAGACAAAACTTCGCTCACTTGCATCTTTTAGCCCTAAATTTTTAAATATCGCAAAGGTCTCATCTGTTAGCAAAGCGATGTTTAAAAGCCTAAATTTGATCCCGCTATACTCTTTTAAAAGCGAAATCCCATAAAAAGTGTGGCGCAAATTTACAAGATAGCTCACGATAAATACCTCAACGTAGCTCGTGCCCACACTAAAGAGCGAGAGCATCATAAACTGCGCTGCTCCGCCGTATCCAAGCATGCTAAGCGCCATGGCGATAAATGCGCTCACTCCCATGCTCTTTGCCAGCACGCCAAAGGCGACACCAAGCGGAAAATAGCCCATAAAGATAGGAATGGATAGTTTAAAAACGTAGTTAAATGTCAAATTTTACCTTCATAAAAAAGCCGAAATGTTAGCAAAAATTTGAAAATTTAGGATAAAGGCTAGAAATTCTAGCCTTGCAGGGTAAAATTTGAGATTAAAATTTGATGATCTCGCCGTCATTTGGGATAGTGATCTTGCTCTCTATACCTTCTTTTTTAACAAATTCACGAAGATCCTTACGGCTTACACTTGTGTGATTTACGGCGTCCATATGCACTGCAATGATAGTCGCGCCATTAAGCACTTTTGCAGCGTGAGCTACGTCGGCTTTGCCCATTATGATACCGTTGTCAGGAAATGCTAGCACGCGAGCGTCACCCGTATTCATCACGACTACACTAGGATTAAATTTGTTTAGAGCCTTATTTACGTCCGCAGTCCAAAGTGTATCGCCCATGACGTAAAGCGTTTTGTGCCCCTTTGCCTCAAACACGACGCCCATCGCATCGCCCAAAATAGCACCAAGCTGTTTATTTTCATACATCTCTGCTGTGCCGTGAGCGCCGCCTGCTTTATATAGTTTCACTCCTTTAAATTCAGCCGATTCGTCTAGCACTCTTACATCTTTAAAGCCTTGCTTTTTGATTAGCGCCGCATCATCGTTATGCTGAGCAAAGATAACGATATTTTTAGGTAAAATTTCAGCCGCGACCTCATCCCAGTGATCAGGATGCGTGTGCGTAACGATGATCGCATCGACGCCCTTATACACCTCTTTTGCATCCATAGGAAGTTCTATCAAAGGATTTCTAAGGTGTGAGTTTAGCGTCCCCTCAAAGCCAGGATATTTACCCTTTGGTGCAAGATACGGGTCGAGCAAAAAGTTCGCTCCCGCATAGTTTATCTTTGCGGTAGCGTTTCTGATATGCTGAAAGCTGTCTTGTGCGTTTGCCACGCCAAAGCCCAAAAATAGGGCGACTAAAAATAAAATTTTGTTTATTTTCATTATTTCTCCTTGTAAAATTTACTAACTAAAAATACCAAAAAAGGCTAAAAATATATTTAAAAGAGTTAAATTTAAAGAATAGATTTTGTTCTTATAAATTTAATGACCTTTTCGCATTTTAAAACTAAATTTTATAAAATAACAACAAAATTTATAAAGAAAATTTCTATGAAAAAGATAGTTTTACTAATATTTTTAACACTAAATTTAATAGCTTTAACAACAAATCCAAAGATAAAAATCCCTCAAGCAAATAGCTGCAATATCGAGGATAACTGCATTGATTTTAGCCGCAGATACAGCGATGATGAGTATAAAAGGCTATTTGGAATTTATAAAAGTGAGTGCGAGGTTAAAAATTTAGACGCATGCATCTATCTGGCTGAGTTTTATAAAAATGGGCTTGGCGTAAAAAAAGACGCGAAAAAATCACTAGAAATTCTTAACAAAACCTGCGATGAGAGCAATAAATTTGCCTGTCACAACCTTGGTGTTGAGTATCAAGAGATGAAAGATCACAAAATGGCTTTAGAAGCTTTTAAAAAAGGCTGCGATCTAGCTTTTATACAAAGCTGTTTTAACGTCGCAGTTTTATATAATAATGGCGGCGGCGTAAAAAGAGACTACAAAAAGGCTGCTAAAATTTACAAAGAAGTTTGCGAGCAAAATTTCTATGAAGGATGCTACAATCTAGCAGTTTTATACCACAACACGCCAGGCGTAAAGCGCGACTACAAAGAAGCGGTAAAGCTTTACAAAAAGGCTTGTGATAGCGACTTTGGCATATCTTGCTACAACCTAGCGAGCTTATATCAAGAGCAAAAAGAGTATGAAAAGGCCAGTAAGCTCTATTTTAAAGCCTGCAAGCTTGACTTTGCCGATGCTTGCAATAACCTAGCCAGCCTTTACGACGACGCTCTTGGCGTAGAAAAAGATGATGAAGTGGCGTTTAGATACTACAACAAAGCGTGCAGGCTAGATAGCGCAAGTGGGTGCAAACATCTTGCATACTTTTACTATCATGGCATAGGGACAAAAAAGGATAAAAAGCTGGCAAAAAAAGAGCTTAACAAAGCTTGCAAGCTAGGCCTTAAAGAGGCTTGCGAGATAGTTAGAGATTTTCACTAAAAAGCATTTATGAAAAAACTAATTTTTCTTTATCTCTCTTTTTGCTTCTAAATGCAGAAAATTTAGACGAGATGTGCCAAAGTGAGGGCGATATAAGAGCAAATTTAACGAGCTGTTACAAGGCTGCTACAAAAATTTATAACTCTTCAAGCGATGATAAAGATTTCAAAAAGCTACAAAAGATATTTTTACTAGCTTGCGAAAATGATATGAAAGAGGGTTGTTACAGCGCTGCGCTCAACTACCAAAATAGCTACAATGACGTTAGTAGCGAGCTTAATCAAACTATCATATTAAATAGATACGCTAGATTTCTTAACTACGCGCTTTTGGGTGGCGGCAAAAAAGAAGATAAAACGACTGCCAAAAGCTACTTTACAAGATCATGCGAGCTAGGCTTTAAAAAGGGCTGCGATATGAAAAATTTGCTAAATTCTCTTGGGTATTAAATTTCACATCCTAAACGATAATGAGAATATATTTACTATAAATTTAGACCTTTTTATCTAAACTTATTTAAATTTTTAAAAAGGCAAGCAATGAAAAAGATCGTTTTACTTTTATCTTCTGCGGCTCTTTTGTGGAGTGCAAATTTAGACCAAAAAGCGCTTGAGACAAAGTGCGAAAAGGCTGACGCCGCAAGCTGCTACGAGCTTGGAGCTATCTATCAAGAGAGCAAAAACTACCAAAAAGCGGGCGAGTTTTACAAAAAAGCTTGCGAGCTAAAACATGCAAGTGCTTGCAGTAGCGTGGGCGTGCTCTACGACATGGACTACATAAAAGATGTAAATAACAAAAATGCAGCCAAATTTTACCAAAAGGGCTGCGAGCTAAACGACGGCTTTGGCTGCGCAAGGCTCGGCTTTGTCTATACGCTAGATAAAAACTATCAAAAGTCAAAAGAGCTCTTTTTAAGGGCATGCGAGCTAAAAGATGGCGACGGATACTACGGCCTTGCACTTTTATACTATGACGGAAATGGCGTAGAGCAAAACGCCAAAAAGGCAAAAGAGCTCTTTGAAAAGAGCTGCGAACTAGACGCTCCTGCTGGCTGCAATAGCCTTGGCATGATGCTTCATAGCGGAAAATACGTAGAAAAAGATCAAAAAAGAGCTAGCAAACTCTTCATAAAAGCTTGCGAAATGGACTTTGGGGATGGTTGTCACAACCTTGGGGTTATTTATTATGAAACAGAAGGAGATAAAAATTTAGCTAAAAAGTACTTTGGCAAGTCCTGCGAGCTAGGCAACGACGAAGACTGCCAAATTTACAATGCTCTATAAATTTAATGCACCTGACTTTTGGGACCCTTGCCCTTTGGGGTCCTATCTGAAAAGTAAAAAACATCAAGCGTAAAAGCAACGAGTATGAGTCCAACAATAGCCAAAGTCGCGTCCATATCACCTACCTTTTAAGTCCATTTACTATCTCTAACATCGAGTCACTCGTAGTTATCGCCTTTGAGTTCGCCTCGTATGCGCGCTGGCCTGTGATAAGATCAGTCATCTCTTCAACAAGCTGAACGTTACTCATCTCAACAAAGCCTTGTCTAATGGTGCCAAGTCCGTCAAGGCCAGCCACACCCACCACCACGTCGCCACTAGCGCTTGTTTGGAGGTAATTATTATCGCCCATCGAGTGAAGACCGGCTGGGTTTATGAAATTTGCTAGCTCGATCTGACCTATCTGAGCCATGTCTGTTTCACCAGCTTGCAAAACTGAGACGGTGCCGTCAGTGCCTATTGAAATTTGCGTCGCATTTGCAGGGACTGTGATCTGAGGGATGAGCTGGTAGCCGTCGCTATTTACGATCGTGCCGTTTGCGTCAAGCTTAAATGCGCCGTTTCTAGTATAAGCCGTCGTGCCGTCAGGGAGCTGAATTTGAAAAAAGCCGTTGCCAGCTATGACCATATCTAGGTTGTTGCTAGTCTCTTTAAAATAGCCCTGAGAGAAAATTTTATTTATCGCCGTTGGGCGCACGCCAAGACCTACTTCGATGCCTGTCGGGCTTGTGGTAGTCTGGCTTGTGGCAGTGCCTGCGTACTCCATGACTTGATACATAAGATCGGCAAATTCAGCTCTATTTTTCTTATATCCATAGGTATTTACGTTTGCAATGTTGTGTGAGGTTACGTCTATCTGCGTCTGCTCGGCGATCATGCCAGTGGCCGCAGTGTAAAGTGATCTCATCATAGTTTTATCCTTTTATTAAGCTTTTAGGGCTAGTTTTTGAACAGCATCTTGGTTAAGGTCAGTCATGTGGCTTGTCATAACCTTTTGATACATATCAACTAAGCGTTGGGTTTCTATTAGACCCACCATTTCTAAGACTGGATTTACATTTGACATCTGAGCGTAGCCTTGCATCACGCTATCAGCCTCGTCAAGCTCGGTTATGTCGTCAAAATTTCTACTCTCAAAGAGATTGTCGCCGACCTTTTTTATATCTCTTATCTCTCTTGGCTGAGCGATGTAAAATTTAGAAAATTGATTGTTATTTGAGTATAAATTTCCATTTTTATCAGAGGTTAAGACCTCGCCTTGTGGCACTTGAATGCCTCTTTGGCCAGGATTTTGCGCCTCATAGCCACTTGGCAACACTCTATAACCCTCTTTTGTGACGATGTAGCCATCGCCATCAAGGCTAAAAGAGCCATTTTTGCTTAGTTTTACGCCATTTGGAGTATCGACTAAGAAAAAAGCATCGTCTCTTTTTATCGCAAAGTCAAGTGTGTTTGAGCTGTATTTAAAGCCGCCAGCGCTAAAGTCGGTGTATTCTTCGCTCACTTGTGGTACGCGATCAAGCATTCTGTTTAGAAATTTAGCTCCGTCTTTTGTGTGATTTTTAAGCGGAAGCTCATCTTGCGTCTCTTTAAAAATTCTCGCAAAGTCACCGATGACTACGTCATTTCGCTTGTAGCCAATCGTATTTACATTTGCAAGGTTGTTTGAGATGACATTTAGTCTGTTAAACTGCGTTACCATGCCAGCAGTGGCTTGATAATAACCATTTTGCATAAATTTTCCTAATCAAAATTTGATTTTTATAGCTACTAAGCAATCATCGTTCCAACTTTCTTTTATAGACATTTAAAAAATTTTGGGTATAATCCACTTTCTTTTAACCAATACTTAAATCACGATGATACGATTTGAAAGGAAATTTATGAGCGCCGCAAAAGACTCTTTTTCTCAGATAGAAGAGCTTTTTGTTGAAAATGCAAAAGGCTTTTTGACATACGAAAAATTAGTAAAATTATTAGACAAAGCTCCGACGGCTACGGTAGTAAAAAAGATAGAACAACTAGCAAAAACAAATAAAGTCCAGCTCATCACATCTGCTGAAGCTGCAAAGCTTAGAAATTTAGCTGACGCTAAAAAACGTCAAGAAAATGCTCAAAAAAGCGACCAAGATATCGACGAGGATCTCGATCTTTCAGGTGAGAGTGACCTTTTAGAGTGGTCAAGATCAGATAGTCCAGTAAGGATGTATCTAAGAGAGATGGGCCAGATTGCACTTCTTACAAAAGAAGAAGAGGTGGAGATTAGCAAAAGGATCGAGCTTGGCGAAGATATCATCATCGATGCATTTTGCTCGGTGCCGTTTTTGATCGATTTCATACTTGATTACAAAGAGCCACTTATCAATAGAGAACGCCGCGTAAAAGAGCTTTTTAAAAGCTTTGAAGACGAGAGCGAAAACGAAAATGAAGATGGCGAAGAAGATATAGACGAAGATGATGAGGAGAACGAAGAGAACGAAACTCCTAAAAAATCAGCCAAAAACGACAAGCGCGCAGAAAAAGTTATAGAGAGCTTTAAGGCCCTTGAAAAGGCTAAAAAAGAGTGGCTAAAGACCGCAAACAAGCAAGATAAAGTAGAAAGCGACGACACAGCTTCAAAGATGACGCTTGCATTTAAAAAGAAAATTTTAAAAGAGAAGCTGATGGACCTTGGCCCAACAAGCAAGCTTATCAGCGAGATCGTAAAATCAATGGAGACAGCACTAAAAAGCGACGATGAATTTGACAGAGAGCTAAAACGCTTGGAGTATCGCTTGCCGATGTTTAGCGACGAGCTAAAGAAAAATCACAAAAGCATCTTAAAAGATATCATCAAGCTTAGCAAAGAAGAGATCGCAGCTCGTGTACCAGAGGCTACGATGGTCTCAACCTACGTCGAGATCAAAAAGCTTTTTACGACAAAAGAGGCAAGCAAACAAGGCTTTGACCTTGAGCCAGCAAGACTAAAAGAGATTTTAGAGCAGATCAAGCGTGGAAAGAAAATTTCAGACGAAGCAAAAGCTAGAATGGCTAAGTCAAACCTCCGTCTAGTCGTAAGTATCGCAAAACGCTATACAAACAGGGGCTTACCATTTTTAGATCTCATCCAAGAGGGCAACATCGGTCTTATGAAGGCGGTTGATAAATTTGAATATAGAAAAGGCTATAAATTTTCAACCTACGCCACATGGTGGATCCGCCAGGCTATCTCGCGCGCGATCGCTGATCAGGCAAGGACGATTAGGATACCTATCCACATGATAGAGACGATAAACCGCATCAACAAAATCAACCGCAAATACCTCCAAGAAGAAGGCAAAGAGCCTGATGTAAGCGTCATCGCAAAAGAGGTCGGACTAAGCGTCGATAAGGTAAAACAGGTAATCAAGATCACAAAAGAGCCTATCAGCCTTGAAGCTCCGATCGCAAACGAAGAAGACGGTAAATTTGGAGATTTTGTCGAAGACAAAACTTCGCTATCACCGATAGATCAAATTTTAAAAAGTGACCTTAGAGAGCAGATCGACGATGTGCTTTCACAGCTAAATGAGCGCGAAAAGGCGGTTATTTCGATGAGATTTGGCTTGCTTGAAGACGAGAGCGACCGCACGCTTGAAGAGATCGGCAAGGCACTAAACGTCACTCGTGAGCGCGTCCGCCAGATAGAAAGCTCGGCTATCAAGAAACTAAAACACCCAAAAGTTGGTAGAAAACTTAAAAACTACATCGAGGGCTAACAAGCCCTACCCTTTTGGGCGTCCGCATCTAAACTCTTTAAATTTATATCCTAGTCTATAATTAAGTTATTTTCGCGACCGAACCGCCAAAAGAGATAAGCAAAAAATTTAATGTTTTTGTATAGCATTCTACCATACTTTGGTGTATATACTCTTATTTAGACAGCTTTTCTTTTGGTAAATTATTAGCGTCTATACCATTTAAAGGACTTTCTCTTTGAAAAATTTATA
>NZ_CABPVA010000001.1:312476-320831 GCF_902460595.1 Campylobacter concisus | reverse complement strand
TGTCTTAGGGTCTCGTGGGCTCGGATATTTGTATAAGAGACAGGAGTTTTACCGGCACAAGACCGGTAAAATTTTATTCGCCTAGAAGTTTATCTAGTTTTGCAGCCAAGCTCGTAGTATCGTGAGCTTTAGCTAAAGAGGCAGCATGTAGCTTTAAATTTGCTTGTAAATTTTCTTCCAAGCTCTTCGCGATGTCGCTACTATCAAGGTTTTCTACACTATTAGCGTTTGCTACGCTTCTGGCAGCTAGAGCGTTCATACCTCTAAATACAGCGTTTTGTGTCGAGCCGATCTCTGAGCGAAGTGAATTTATATTTTTCAAGATATCGCCAGAATTTGAGCCATCTTCTTTAACATTTAAAAGAGCATTTGTACTTAAATTTACATTTCTTGCGCCCTCGCCTGTGAAAAAGCCAAGCTCGGCGTCAAAAACGTTTTTACCGTTAAATTTGGCCTCTTTTACGCTGTCACTCATCGCATTTTTAAGCGCATTTATCTCACCTTTTATACCCTTTTGCTCGTTAGCTGAAATAGCTGGGTTTGAAAGCTTGCTTGATAGCTCACCGATCTTATCCGCGCTCTCGCTTAAATTTAAAAGCGTTGAGTCGGCGATCTGGAGCATGCCGATCATATCGTTTGCATTTGCCATGCCCTCGTTTAGGACATTTGTTTGCGAAAGTAAGCTCTCTGCGATTTGCAAATTTGCACCTGATGCTTTGATCTCGCTATTTGCAGAGATGGCGTTTAGCGCCTTTTTCTCGCTATTTTTAGCTTGATCTAAATAATAGTTTCCTGAAGCCTGGTTTGCAGTATAAGTTCCTAACTTCATATCAACTCCTTTTTTAGTAGTTTCGTGATGGATTTTACTATAAATTTCATAAAAAGTTGCAAAAATATTTCTTAAAGCAAAAAATATTATAAAAAGAATTTAGAAAAAGCCATTTTTCCTAAATTCTTTGCCCTTTTTAGTCTTCTAGTCTCACAGCAATTGATCTTTTATGAGCTGTTAGTCCTTCGGCTTCGGCTAGCTGCATGCATGGTTTGCCAAGGTGCATGATGCCTTTTCTGCTAACCGATATGATAGAGCTTCGCTTCATGAAATTTTCAACTCCAAGCGGTGAATAAAATCTCGCACTTCCGCCAGTTGGCAAGGTGTGGTTTGGTCCAGCGATGTAGTCGCCCATCGCTTCAGGCGTGAAGTGTCCAAAAAATATCGCACCAGCGTGTTTCACCTCGTCCATATAGCTCAAAGCGTCGTTTGTAGCGATCTCTAGGTGCTCCACAGCAAGCTCGTTCATCAGTTTAAAACACTCCTGCAAATCTTTTGCAACGATGATAGCAGCTTTGTTTCTCATGCTAGCACTAGCGATTGGTTCGCGTTTTAGTGTTTTTAGCTCGTCCTCTATATGTCTTTGCACTGCCCTTGCGAAGGCCTCCACTGGCGTTATCAAAAAGGCACTCGCGATCTCATCGTGCTCGGCTTGTGAGAGCAGATCGATCGCTATGTGGCGAGGGTCCGCACTATCGTCAGCGATCACGCCTATCTCGCTTGGACCTGCGATCATATCGATATTTACGTCGCCATAAACTAGCTTTTTAGCAGTCGCTACGTAGATGTTGCCAGGTCCTGTGATAACATCGACCTTTGGCACGGTCGCTGTGCCATACGCCATCGCTGCGATCGCGCTTGCGCCGCCTATTTT
The DNA here is from genome assembly GCF_902460595.1 of Campylobacter concisus. Lineage (GTDB taxonomy): Bacteria > Campylobacterota > Campylobacteria > Campylobacterales > Campylobacteraceae > Campylobacter_A > Campylobacter_A concisus_BL. The sequence goes on along the minus strand of NZ_CABPVA010000001.1, from coordinate 319,128 downwards.
AAAGGCTGTTTTGATACCACATAGATGCATCGCCGCAAGAAGCAGAGGATTTACCTTACCACCTGGCGCTGGGGTGCAGACAACGATCTCTTTTACGCCAGCCACGATCGCTGGGATAGCATTCATGAGAAGTGAGCTAGGATATGCCGCCTTGCCGCCTGGGATATAAAGGCCAGCGCGATCAACCGGAGTGTATTTTGCGCCAAGCAAGATATCGTGCTCGTCCTTATATGTCCAGTCGCTTGGTTTTGTGCGCTCGTGATAGCTTTTTATCCTGTCGTGGGCTAAATTTAGAGCCACTCTTAGAGCGTTATCTAGCGAGTTATAGGCAGCTTCCATCTCTTTTACGTCGATTATTATGTCGTTTTTGCTTGTGACATTAAATTTGTCAAATTTGGTTATCTGCGAAAAAAGCGCGCTATCGCCATCTTTTTTTATCTCGTCTATTATGCCTGCAACCACTGGCATCACGGCACTCATGTCATTGTCACTTCGTCTAACAAGCTGCGAAAATTTACTCTCAAAGTCAGCGTCGCTGCTGTGTAAAAATTTCATTTATGATCCTTTATTTTTAGTTTTCTCTCATATCTTTGCTTTTGTGTAATGTTACCCAAAATTCCGCCCTGGTGGATATATAAAATTTCACTCCCAAGCTTGTCTAAATTTGCAAAAAGCGTCATAAAGCCCACTGGGTCGTAAATAAGCTCAAATTCTACGCCACTTTTGCAAACCTCAAGCCAAATTTCATAAAGCTCAGGGTATAAATTTCCAAAATGATACTTCTTTGGCGGATTTAAAATTTGCACTTTGCTGTTTTTATCTAGCTCATAAATTTGCTTTTTTAGATAGTCGCTATCCCCTACGCAAGGGGCCGTAAAAACCCTAAGATCGGTGTGCTTTGCTAGATAGCATGCGCTTGTGCCTGTGCCTGAGGGCAAGAAGATATCAGGCTTTATGCCACTTTTTTTGCTCCACTCATCTATCTCGCGTGCTTGCGTGATAAAGCCAAGCTCAGCCTCACTCTGTGCCACACCCTCGTTTATAAAGAGCGCATTTTGGCTCTTTGCTAGCTCTTTAGCAAATTTCTCACGCTCCTCTTTCACAAAAATTTCCATACCATTTTCAAGTGCAAATTTGAAATTTCCAACTGGATCTTGCTCTAAATTTGAGCTTAGATGAGAGACGACGTAGTAAAATTTAAGCCCTTTTAGCTTAGCAAAAAGACTTAGGCTATACATCGCATTTGACTGGCTTGAGCCATGAGATACGATCGCTTTGATGCCGCTAAGATCAGCCTTTAGAAAATACTCTAGCTTTCTTGCCTTGTTGCCGTTAAACTCGCCTAGCAGATCATCTCTTAAAAGCCAAAACTCTCGCCCTCTTAAGCGAATTTTATCAATCACCCTTAAACTCCAAAAATTTCTCTATCTCATTGATAGCCTCTTTGTTTGAGAGTGAAAATTTGATCTCTATGCGCCTTGAAGCGTCCTTGTCCTCGGCTCCATCTTTAAAAACTAGCTCGTTGTAGCTTCGGCCACTTGCGACAAGCAACTTTCTAAGGCGCGCGTCATCGCTAAATGAGTTTATAAACTCCATAACCGCGTATGCTCTTTTTTGCGAGAGCTCTAGGTTATAAATGTAACTTCCGTCACTATCCGTAAAGCCCTCTATGACGATCTGATCGATATTTGAGGCGATCTCTTTATCATTTAAAAGCACGTCAAAATACTTACTAAGTGTCGCCTTTAGCTCCTCTTTGACCTCTTCTTTTAAGACTGCACTGCCCTTGTCAAAAAGTACTGAGGAGCTAAGCTTTAGTGCGCCTGAGTTTGGGTCGATCTCGATGCTATTTCCAAGCCTATCTTTTAAGGCTGAGATCACTTTTACCCTTATGCCAGTTAGGTTTTTGACCCTGTCACGAGTGACGTTTAGATCTCTTAAAAGCTCGTCATATCTAGCCTCTTTTTTGCTCACTTGCTCGAGCAAAAAGGCGATCTTGGCTAAATTTTTCTCGCTACTTGCATTTGCGTCGCTAAGCGCTCTATCTTTTGATGAAATTTCATCATTTAACACGATCATCTTTTGATTTAGGTCAAAAATGCTGGCATTTAGCTCTTTTATGCTCGCATTTGCGTCCTTGTTTTCCTCTATGAGCTGGGCTAGTTTTTCTTTTAGAGCGTCTATTTGTATGACAAAAATTTCATTTGATTTTTTTAAATTTATGTTTTCGTCGCTTATCTTTGAAAGCTCGCTTTTTAGGGCGTCATTTAGCTCTTCAAGGGTGAAATTCTTGCCCTGAGCGTCTTTTAAATTTGCTAAAGCTGCGATGATGGCTTGCTCTTTATTTTCAAGGGTATTTTGAGTTAGGACGTATTTTACGACTACAGCGCCTATTAGCAGCATAAAAACAAAGAGCAGACCTGCCATCAAGTCCGCGTACGAAACCCAAAAGCTCGATTGATCCTCGTTATTTTTGTTTATTTTCATTGCACTAGATTTTCGATTTTTTCTATTACAGAATTTGCTTCTTTATCGATCTCGTCTATATTCTTCTTAAGCTCAGCAATGAGGCTCTCGCGCTCTTTTTCACGCTCCAAGCTCCTGCCCTCTTGCTCATAAGCCGCCTTAAATATCGTTGCACTCTCCACGAGTGAGGCTCTAAATGCCTTTAACGCCTCGTTTTGCTCTTTCATCAAAGAGAGAGAAAATTCTTTTAAAATGGCGTCAAAGCTCTTTATAGTCTGCTCAAATTTAAGCTGGCTCTCTTTTGTGGCGTTTAAATTTCTGCTAAAAATCTCGCCAAGCTTTGCATGCTCGGTTAAAAGCTTAACCTCCATATCTTTAAAGGCGTTAGAAAACGCACCAACTGCCTTTAGTATATCGGAGTGGATCTTTACAAATTCATCTTGTTTTAGGCTGGCTTCATTTAGCATTTTTAAATTTGAACTAAGCTCGGCTTTGCTTTGATTGATGATATTTTTTTCAACCTCACAAAGCTCTTTTAGGCTCTTAAATTTCTCATTTGTCTGCTCGCTTAACTCTTTTATAAATTTATCATCAAGCACCATTTTAAAGGCATCGCGACTATCTTTAAAGTAGCCTACACTTGCTTTCATGAAATTTGCATTTAGCTCATTTTCTTGCCAGAAAAACTCTCGGCTTAGCTCTTTTTGCTCGCTGTAAAATTTCTCAAATTTACTAATGCCGATCTTTTCAAAAAACATCCACCAAAGCGCTAGAAATATGCCGTAAATCGATACATAAAACGCCGTAGCTACGCCGTTTAGCAGTATAGCGATCTCTTTTTCAAGTCCGTTTGCAGTGCTTGAGCTAAAGCTTGGCATAGAGATAGCGATACTGATAAATGTGCCCAAAATTCCAAGCATAGGAAAGACTGCTTGGCCGATGTTTGCTAGGTTGTCATTTCTAAAATTTCTTGTATAGCTCTCGAAAAAATCTTCAAATTTAGTGTTTGCCTTTTTGACGCCTGAAATTTCAAAGAGATGAGCGATGATAAATTCTTTTAGTCTTATCTTGTAGTCTTTGGCATTTGTTAAGAAATTTGAGTAGGCTACCAAGGCACTGTGGCGTGAAAATATAAAAGCGACAAAGAGTATAACGCCCATCATCACGATGGTGTGAAGCTTCATCTGAAAATTTATAACGCCAAGATACGCTAGTATCGCCAAGATGTAGATGGCTAAAGGGATAAAGATAACTTTAAAAAAGACAAAGAAAGAGTGAGCTTGGTGCTCCTTTGGCACGCTTAGCTCACTAAAATCATTTTGATTTTGCATAGGATTAGTTCCTATTTAGGCAGTTTAAGTCGCTAAAAGCAGTCTGAAGACGTTTAACCATGCTCTCCTCGCCACTTCTTAGCCATTTCCTTGGATCGTAGTATTTTTTATTTGGCTTATCATCGCCTTCTGGGTTACCGATCTGCCCTTGTAAATATGCTCTATTTTTAGCCTCATACTCGCGCACGCCGTCCCAAAATGCCCACTGCGTATCGGTATCAATATTCATCTTAATAACGCCGTAGCTTACAGCATTTTTGATATCTTTTAGCTCACTACCGCTACCGCCGTGAAATACAAAATTTACTGGCTTGTCGCTTTTTGTGTTAAATTTCTTAGCGACATAGGCTTGTGAGTTTTTAAGAATTTCTGGTCTTAGCACGACATTGCCTGGTTTATAGACACCATGGACGTTACCAAAACTAGCTGCGATGCTAAATTTATCGCTTATCTTACTTAGTCTTTCATAAGCAAGCGCGACGTCCTCTGGCTGAGTGTAGAGAAGCGCGTTATCAACGCTTGTGTTATCTACGCCGTCCTCTTCGCCACCAGTGACGCCAAGCTCGATTTCTAGGCTGATACCAAGCTCGCTAAGTTCTTTTAGGTACTTCTCGCATGTGCTTAAATTTTCGTTGATATTCTCTTCGCTAAGATCAAGCATGTGAGAGCTAAAAAGTGGCACGCCGTGAGTTTTTTTATACTCATGGCTTGCTTTTACTAGCTCATCTATCCAAGGCAAAAGCTTTCTAGCAGCGTGGTCTGTGTGTAAAATGACTGGCACGCCGTAAGCACGAGCAAGCAAATGAACGTGCTTTGCTCCAGCGATCGCACCAAGAACGGCTGCGTTTTCGCAGGCTTTACCAGCGTAAAAACCTGCACCGCCATTACTAAACTGAACGATAACAGGCGAGTTAGCAACCTTTGCCGCTTCTAAAACAGCATTTACTGAGTCGCTGCCTACGACATTTACAGCAGGTATTGCAAAACCTTGCTCTTTGGCATAAGCATAAAGTTTTGTTACATCATCTCCGCTTAAAACACCAGGTTTTACGATATCTAAAACGCCCATTTTATCCTCCAAATTTTATTTGTATTCTATCTTTGCTTTTTGGCGTAGAGCTTCACTTTTTTGTCTAACAGCAGCTTGGAATTTCTCCATTTTTACAGCTTGCTCGATCTCTGGTTTTGCTTGCTCAAAGCTTACGGTACCAGCAGCTTTGCCATCTTCTTTTAAGATAACATGGTAGCCAAACTGAGTTTTAACTGGCTTAGTTGAAACTGTGCCATTAGCCATTGAAAATGCTGCGTCTGCAAAAGGTTTTACCATTTGACTTTGACCAAACCAGCCAAGCTCGCCACCGTGTGCTGCTGAGCCTTTGTCGATTGATTTTTGGCTTGCTAGCTCTGCAAATTTCTTAGTTAGAGCCTCGCCTTTTAAATTTTTAAGTTGAGCGATGATGTCATTTGCTGTTTTTTCATCTTCAACTAAGATATGTCTTGCTCTTGCTTGAGCTGGTTGGTTCATGCTAGCTTTGTTTTTGTTGTAAAAATCTCTTAAATCGCTATCGCTTACTTTTATGCCGTCAAACAATTTTCTCATATAAAGCTCAACTGCGATGCCTTCTTGTGCAGCTTTTACAGCCTTGATGTAATCAACATCTTTTTCAATGCCTGTCGCTTTTGCATCTTTTAAAAGAAGTTTTCTGTTGATTAGATCGTCGATTATACGTTTTTTCTCATTTGGTTGAAGCTTGCTAGCGTCAAATCCTGGCATAGCTGCTGATAAAAGTGCTGAGATATCGCTATCGTTTATAGCATCGCCATCAACTGTTGCAACTACTGCTGCGTTTAGAGTGACAGCTGCAGCTAAACTTAAAACTGCTGGAAACAAAAATTTTTTCATATAAATCCTTTAAAAAATTGATTTTATGGGCAAGATTATATCAAATAATGCGGTAACTTTTCGTTTAACTTGTAATTTTAGGTAAAATAGCCAGATGAGAACAAAAAAAGATATTTTAGAGATAAAAAGAAGACTTTTAGACGAGTTTAAGGACGCAAAAAGCGAGCTTAAATTTAGAAATTTATATGAACTTCTTGTTTGTGTCATGCTCTCAGCTCAGTGCACAGACAAAAGGGTAAATTTGATCACCCCTGCCCTATTTGAGGCATATAAAGATGTTTTTGAGCTAGCAAGTGCAAATTTAGCCAGCCTAAAGCTCATGATAAACTCATGCAGCTTTTTTAACAACAAGGCCGTAAATTTGATCAAGATGGCAAACAGCGTGGTTGAGCTTTATGACGGAGAAATTCCACTTGATGAAGAGAAGCTAAAAGCGCTTGCTGGAGTTGGACAAAAGACCGCTCACGTCGTGCTTTTAGAGGCTACAAACGCAAATGTAATGGCTGTTGATACGCATGTTTTTAGAGTATCACATAGACTTGGTTTAAGTAGCGCAAAGACGCCAGAAGCGACCGAAGATGATCTAAGCCGTGCCTTTAAAACTGATCTTGGCAAGCTTCATCAAGGTATGGTTCTTTTTGGGCGCTACACCTGCAAGGCTAAAAAACCGCTTTGTTTTGAGTGCATACTAAACGATCTTTGTAAAAGCAAGGATAAGGTGATATAGAAAAATTTGCTAGAAATTTCTAGCAAATTTTAGTTTTTTATGAGTTATACTTTTTAACGATACCGCGAACGACTTTTTCGATAAAAAGCGCAGAAGCTACTTCGCAGTGCTCTCTAGTAGAGTGAGGTGAGTAGATGTTTGGTCCTATTGAACATGCACTAAGACCTGCTTTTTTCTCCAAAAGCACTCCACATTCAAGTCCAGCATGCACGGCTGTTATTCTTG
>NZ_CABPVA010000001.1:285493-309526 GCF_902460595.1 Campylobacter concisus | reverse complement strand
GGCAAAGGCAAATTTATTTTGGTTTATCACTTTGTGGATAAAACTTAATTTTATATTGATATTAATTATTATTTTGATATAATTGCGTCACTGATTTATATTTCGTAATTTCAGTAGTTAAAGTATTTTTAATACTTATGTTATTTTATAAATTTAAATGAATAAAATCAGTTTTGATTACTAAATTTGTTAAGTAAATAGCAAAATTTAGATCTATAAAAATTTAACAATATTTTTGTGACATATATTAGAAATAGAAAAATAGACAATTTAATCTGAAAGGATATGTAATGAACAAGCATTTATTTGCACTTTTGGCTTTGGCAGCACTTAGCAGCCACTCTTTAGCTCACGAATTTTGGCTTTTTGGTAGCAGCAAAGAGGTAACAAGCGTTGATATCGGCTATGCGGACGATTTTCCGACCGTTGAAAAGATCCCAGATAACAGGATCGCCCTATTTGAAGCCCCATACATTATAAACAAAAATGGCGAGAAACTGAGCCTAAAGCAAAGCGGCGAAAACTACCATTATGAAAGAGCTAAGCTAGAGGACGGCTCATACCTTATAGCTGGTGAGTATAAGCCTACGTTTTGGACAAAAGCAAGCGATGGTACATGGCACATGGGCAAAACCAAAGAGGACATCAAGGACGCCAAATACTGCAAAAAAGCGAGCATGAGCGCAAAAGGCGTCATAAATAAAAACACAAAAGATGGCTCAGTTACAAAGCCATCCAACCAACGCCTAGAGATAGTTCCGCTTGACAATCCAGCAAATTTCAAAGTTGGCGTGCCGTTTAAAGTGAAAATTCTATTTGAGGGCAAACCTTTAGAAAATGCTACACTTGATGGAACATTTGATGGCTTTTTGAAAGAAAAAAGCGCATTTCATGGCCAAACTGAGCCAGGCGGTACGATAGAAGTGCTTGCGCTTAAACCTGGAAAATGGCTACTGCAAACTGTGCATAAAATGCCATTTGCTGACTCTAAAATTTGCGATGATGAGACAATTGCTGCAACACTTGCATTTGAGTTAAAATAGATCAAGTTTAAGATTAAGTAAGTTTTCATCTTAAATTTATAAAAGGGCGTATTAAATGCACCCTACTCTTTTATCTTATAAGTCAAATTTATCAAGACAAAATCAGCAAATTTATCAAATTTATGTTGCAGCTAAATTTTAAAATTTGTGTAGTTCTAAAAGATTTAATAAAAATATCAAACACCAGTAGTCATAATTTCATCGTTATTTGTAATCTCTAAGCTTTTGATCCGTTTTAGCCTAAAAACCTTTTTCAAAACTCAAGCACATCGTTATTAAAACAAGTTTTTGAAGCTTCGGTAAAGAATTATGAGATTTTTGGATATAGTATTTTAATATAATTTCTGCTATCTAAATACCAAAATTGCTTCGCGTACCAGCAAACAATAAAGAAAATATCATAATTCCTGGATGTAAAATTTACTGGAAACAATATAGAATTCATTTTACTATGGAAAACGAGTGTTTCATTGCTTTCTATATATGCAACTCTGGTAGTTTTTAATACAAATTCACCTTTTATAAAACAAAAAGACATTTTAAACATTTTTTACATCAAAGATCAATTTTAAAATTTCGGTAGCAAAATACATTCAGTTTATTACAGATCAAATATTTATTGGTCAAATTTATTACACTAGCAGTAATTTTTTCAAAATTTGAGTTAAATTTAGAAGAAAAATGGTGACCCATACGAGACTCGAACTCGTGTTACCAACGTGAGAGGCTGGTGTCCTAACCGCTAGACGAATGGGCCAAAAAGATGGTGCCCCGTGTAGGTCTCGAACCTACGACCCCATCATTAAGAGTGATATGCTCTACCAACTGAGCTAACGAGGCAAGATTAAGTATCAATAACAAATCATAAAGTGTTATCTTAGAACTTATAATCTTAAAATTTAATTTGATCACTCAAAAAACAAGAAAAATAGAATCAAGAACCTTAACCTAAGGTTTAGTAGATGGCGCAGCGGACGGGGCTCGAACCCGCGACCTCCGCCGTGACAGGGCGGCATTCTAACCAACTGAACTACCGCTGCACCTAAAAGTAATGGTGGTCGCTATAAGACTCGAACTTATGACATCCACCTTGTAAGGGTGGCGCTCTACCAACTGAGCTAAGCGACCTAAAAATTTAAAATATCTGGCGACCCTTAGAGGATTTGAACCTCTGTTCCTACACAGAGAAAGTAGAGTCCTGAGCCACTAGACGAAAGGGTCATAAACCCAAAAAATGGTGTCCTGCGTTGGATTCGAACCAACGGCCCCCTCATTAAAAGTGAGATGCTCTACCGACTGAGCTAGCAAGACATGATTATTTAAAAAAGAATTGAGATTATACAAAAAACATTATTATATGTCAAGAAAAAATTAAATTTTAAATCAAATTAAAGCTATTTTGTCCGCTATTTCTAAGCAAAAAATATAAAATTTTATTTTTAAATCTTATAAATTTAAAGCAAAAATTTCTTACAAATTTAAACCATTTTTACTTTATAATCCAACAAACAAAACACAATCAAGCACACAATCCGCTTAGTGGCAAATTTAATCCCTGCCTAAAAACCTTACCGCCATTTTTCTAGCTTTTTCTATCTTTTCAGTGTCTTGATCTTGGACTGCAATAGAAGATATCCACTTTTTACCAAACAAAATTTGAGCTGCCTCTATCATAACTGAGCAAGCGTGTAGATCTTTTTCATTAGAGATGCTTTGCAAAAATGCGGATTTTGTTTTATCTCGCAAGATTGCTTGAGCAACCACCCTGTGAAATGACATCTGCATAAGGCTAGCTGCCGCCCATGCCCTGCAGAGGCTATCTTTGCTACCATGCATCTCGCTTATTAAAATTTCTATTTGCTCTAACGTGCCAACCCAGCCAAGCGCTATTATAAGCTTGCGTCGAAAAGTATCATTTGTCCCTAAAAAAGAGATTATTTGAGGGATAAGGCGGTCGCAAAACGCCGCATAAAAATCTCTATGCTTAGACTTAGAGAGAATTTGCGCTATAAGATAGATGGTTTCTATTTTTATTTTTTGATCGCTCTCTTTAGCTAAACGCTCAAACAAAAACTCTAGTCCAGCGTCTCCATGCCTATCAAAGCTACTTTCTAAATTTAGCTGCCTGCCCTCTTGCCACTGCTTGCAAATAAGCTCATAATGATATGCTATCTCATCGCTAGCGCCTAAATTTGCGATAAATTTGATCCTTTTGCCATCCTGAAAATTCTCTTTTTTAAGCTTTAGATACTCTCTTTCAAGATCATTTAAATTTGACACTAATTTTTACTTTATCATCTCAAGTTTGGCTTTGCAGGCATCTTTGTAAGCACTTGTGAAATTTGAGCCAATGCATTCGTTTAGATATGGCTTAGCCAGCTTATACTGCTTTTGCCTGATGTAAATTTCACTTGCCAAATTTAGAGCATGCAAGCGATCCTCTGGCTCAAGTTTCATATTTAGTATAAATTTCGCCTCATCAAGCGCCTCATCAAGGTTATCTGTCTTTAATGAAGCCTCTGAGTAGTCAAAATTTAGCTTTGGCGAAAAGGTATTTATCTTAGCTCTGGTTTGTAGCTCAATTGCCTTTTTAGCGTAGGTTGCAGCGATAGCGTAGTCGTTGCTTTTCATCGCATAGTCGCTTATAGCTGCGTATGCCTCGATGATCTTAAAGTCCTGTCCTCTTAGCTGTTCGATCGCACTGATCGTAGAGACCGCCTCAGTAAAGCGTTTTAGCGCAAGTAGCGAGTAAAATCTATCAAAAAGCGATGGCGTAGGGTCCGAGTACTCGACCGCTGAGCCAAGCGAGAGCGCGTCGTTTGCAGCGATGATGGCGTGCTCGTAGTCTTTGTTTTTATATAAAATTTTGCTCAAATTTACCAGCCATTCGACTCTATCTTCTAAATTTTCATCCTTCACATGAGCCTTTGCAAGCTCTAGCGCCTCATTGTAACGCGCCGTTCTAAAGTAGCAGTTAAATAGCTTAAACTGCGGCAAAGAGACCTTGCTCACATCGTAGTTTTCGAGTAAATTTACAACCGCCGTGCAGTCATCTTTGATAAAAAACTCTTTTGTTAGCTCAAGCGCAGCCTCATTTACTAGCTCCATTGCCCGGCTTAAATTTTCATCTTTTGCGAGGTTGTTATAAGCTAGCGCGTCGGCAAATTTACGCTCTTTTAGATCAAGCTCAAGCTCGCTGATTAGCGCCTTTTGGCTGATATTTGTGCCGGCATATTTTTCTATGAGCTCTTTATATCTTGCGTGAAGTGCGGTGGCGTTTTTGTCCTCTTCTTCAAAAAATAGCCCATCCTTTGCCTTAGCGACCTCATCTATATAATCGCCATACTTAAACTCTTTTTCGTATCTGTTTAGATACTCATACGCCCTTTTTTCATCTTTGGTTTTGGCTAAATTTAGTGCTAAATTTTTTAGTGCTGCCTCGTAAAAATCCTTTGTCCTGTCGCTATTATTTACCAAAATTTCATAAATTTTAGCAGCCACGTCTGGCATATCTTTGCTGGCAAATGTGTAGGCTAAATTCATCGATTTTGTTGGATCGTTCATGAAAAATTTCTCATTTGCATTTGCGATCTTTAGTACAAATTTCTTTGCCTCGTCAAATTTCTCTTTATCGATATTTGCGTCTGCTAGACTTAGCGCTGCTCTACTTGCAAGGTCGATGTCGTTTGTAGAGTAGAGCACCTTTTCATAGTCGCTTAGTGCCTCTTTTTGCCTGCCTATTTTATATAGGTAGTCAGCATAATCAAGCGTGGCAAGCTTTGTAAATTTTGACTCCACGTGCTCTTCGCTTAGTATGTCAAGCATATATTTTGCATCACTTGCTATGCTATCTTTGAGGTAAGCTCTGGCGATGAGATATAGCACCTCTGGGTAGTTCTCATCAGAGGGGAATTTTCTTATCCAAGCTCTGCCCTCGCTTACGATGTCCTTTGGCTCAAGCCCCTCAAACTCGCTCTTTGTCTCAAAAATTTTATCAAGTGCTCTTAGTCTAAAAAGTAAAAACTCACTTGAAAAAAGACTGGCTGGATGCCTTTTCATCGCTGTTTGCGTATCTTTTACCACGCTTTCATAAGCGCCCTTTTCGTAAGCTCTTTTTATATTTATGTAGATATCTATATCGTTGCTATCAAGCCCAGCGATAGGCGCTTTGTTAAGATCGAGCGCTCCGATACTTGGACTTAGCATATCTCTAAAATCAGGCGAAAAATTTAACCCAGACACTCTTTTGTTGTTTTCGCTAAGCGAAGTATCGATGATGATGCTAAAGTGCTTTGAGATGGTCGTCTTTGGCGTATCTTGCACGCTTGGGCTGCTGTAAAGCTCAGTTTGAACGTTTAGAAGTTTTGAAGGCGCCTTTGGCATGATGACGATGAAGAGTTTGCCGTCTTGCTTTTTATATTTTATGTCCATTAAAGGCAGCGTCGTATCTTCGATCTTTGGCAAGATCCCATCATCGAGCATACAAACGTAGCGCTTGGTGTCATAGGCTAAAATTTGCTCCACACATTCAAATTCTTTCTCGTCGCTTAGCTGAAGGACGCTATAAGGCTTATTTGCGTTTGCGCCGCTGTTTAGGCTAAGGCTAAAGGCGGATAGATAAAGCGGTAAAAATAAGATGGTTAAGAGCTTTTTCATGCCGCCATTATAGTTAAATTTTCTAAAATCCTGAAGCAAAGACAAAATGCTCGATAAATTCCAAAATCGCCCCAGAAAATAAAAAGGCAAAGACCGTGCCAGCAACGGCTACTCCAACGATAACTTTTAGCGCCATCGAGACGTTTGAGATGTAGATATTTTTATCTTTTACGATAGGCTCTTTTAAAAACATAAAGACGATGAGCTTTAGGTAGTAATAAATGGCAATGGCTGAGTTTATCATGATGATGAGGCTAAGCACGACGTAATCAGACTTTATGAGCGATGAGATAAGCACCATCTTGCCCCAAAATACGCTAAAAGGCGGTATGCCAGCAAGGGCGATCATGAAAATTCCCATTATCACGGCGTAACTTGGCAAAATTTTAATAAGACCTGAAAATTTCTCATACGGATGTTTAAAGCGCTTGTCCCAGCAGACGACGTCGTCGCACCTTGCCACCCAGAGCATAGAAAATGCGCCCAAATTTGCAAACAAAAACATAATCCAGTAGAAAAACAAGGCGACATTTGCCTCGTGAGAATTTGCCACAAGCGCGCAAAGCACGACACCAGCGTGAGCTATCGAGCTAAAGGCTAGCATCCTTTTTACGTCTTTTTGCACTAGCGCCATGATGTTTGCAAGGCTCATCGTAAGCACGGCGATGATGTAGAGCATATCTTTTATCCATGAAATTCCAGAGCCCTCAAGCATCGCAAAAATTCTTAACGCAACGATAAATCCCGCCACCTTTGGCACGATCGACATATAGCCAGCAAGCGGGGCATTTGAGCCCTCATAAACGTCTGGGATCCATGTGTGAAATGGTATGAGCGAGAGCTTAAAGCCAATGGCTGAAGCGATGAAAACGCAGCCAAGAAGGATTATTAAATTTTGATTTAGGCTAAGATCTTTTATGACAACACCTATGCGAGTGATGTCTATTGAGTTTGTTGCTAGATAAAACATCGCCATCGCCATCGCAAAAAAGCCAGCTGAGAGCGAGCCCATTGCGAAGTATTTGATAGCGGCCTCGACGCTTTTTGCCTTATTGTGAAGGGCGATTAGGGTGTAGAGGCAAAGCGAGCTGATCTCGAGGCCTAAAAAGATGATGAGTAGGTTGTTTGAGCTCACCATAAACAAAAATCCAGCGATCATAAACAAAAAGAGCGCGTAATACTCGTAAATTTTATACTCAAAATACTCTTTTGTGCTAAGTGCCAGCGGGATGAAAAGAGCTGAGGCGATTAAGATAATGATCTGCGAGATGATAGAAATTCCATCAACTAAGAGCATATCCCAAAAGCTTAGGCTAAGCCCGTTAAAATCGAGTGTAATGCCTAAATTTACAAATATAGCGATGATGCAAAATACGCAGTAGAAATTCCTCGAAAGATCCTTTTTTATCGCTCCAACTATGAGGATAAAAAGTGCAAAAACCATCATGCTAAGCATCGGCGAGAGTGATTGCAAAGAGATCTCGTTTAGGTCTAAAAAGGCTATTTCGTTCATAGTTTGCTCCCGCCATTTAAAGATGAAATTTTATCCTTTGTGCCGCTATTTACAGCTCTAGTTTGCATTTTGCTTATGATATTTTGCACGCTTGGCTCAAGTGGTTTTAGTATCAAATTTGGTGCGATACCAAGAATGATTATGAGCAAACAAAGTGGCACAAGAGCGGCTAGCTCTTTAAAATTTAGATCTTTAAGGCTTAAATTTTTCTCCTTGCACTCGCCAAAAAATACTCTTTTATAAAGTACTAGCATATAAACAGCGCCCACGATGATGCTAAAGCCACCAAGTAGCGCAAAGAGCTTGTTTAGCTTAAATACGCCAAGTAGGCTCAAAAACTCGCCCACAAAGCCAATAGTTAGTGGCAGACCGATACTTGCAAGCGTTGCTATAAAAAATATGAGTGCATACTTTGGCATCACCTTGGCAAGGCCGCCAAATTCGCAAATTTCTTTTGTGTGAGCCCTCTCGTAGATGACGCCAACTAATAAAAATAGCGCGCCACTTACGATACCGTGGCTTATCATTAAAAATATCGAGCCGCCAAGACCTATTAAATTTAGTGAAAAGATGCCAAGCATGATGACGCCCATGTGTGAGATCGAACTATAAGCGATCACTTGCTTCATATCGCTTTGTGCGTAGGCAACAAGGGCTGCGTAGATGATCATGATGATAGCTATGACACAGACAAAGCCACTTAAAAGCAGGCTCGCGTCTGGAAAAAGTGGAAGTGAAAATCTCACAAAGCCGTAAGTGCCCATCTTTAAAAGCACGCTAGCAAGCAGCACCGAACCGATAGTCGGAGCCTGTCCGTGTGCGTAAGGTAGCCACGTGTGAAATGGAAATAGCGGAGTTTTCACGCCAAAAGCGAAGAAAAATGCTAAAAATAGCCAAATTTGAGCATTTTCTCCGATGCCAAGCTTGTACCAATCAAGCAAGTTAAAGCTAAAGACACCGCTTTTTTGATAGCACAGATATCCGATAAAGATGATCGCCACTAGCATAAAGACAGAGCCTAAAAATGTGTAGATGAAAAATTTAATCGCAGCGTAAATTCTATTTTTGCTACCAAATGCGCCGATGATGTAAAGAAGTGGTATGAGGCTAAGCTCCCAAAAGCTGTAAAACAAGATCATATCAAGCGCGCTAAAGACGCCCATCATCGTGCTCTCTAAAAATAGCACGCTAATAACAAGGTGCTTTAAATTTCCATCATCGCTAAGGGCTGCGATAGAGATGAAGCTCATAAACGCGCTAAGGACTATAAGCACAAGCGAAATGGTATCGATGCCCACAAAATAGCTGATATTTAGGCTTGGTATGAGCGAGACTTGATGCGTTAAAACAAAGTCATAACCCTGAAAATCGACATTGACGCAGATAAAAATGGCAAACAAAAGCTCGATAAGAGCGATGCTTGCTCCATAAAATTTGATACTTTTATTTTCTATCAAAAAGCCAAGTATTGCGCTTATTGCTGGGAAAAATATTATGACACTTAGCATTATTTGGCTCCGTTTAATAAAAATATAAAGCTTAAAAGCAAGGCAAATCCTGCGACCATAAATCTAAGCATGACGCTAAGATCGCCACTTTGCATTTTGTTTGCAAGATATGCAAATTTAGTAACCAAAAGTGCGACAAAATCAACACTTTTATCAACTATCATCTCATCAAATTTCTTACAAATTTTAGAGATAAAAGCGTAGCCATTTATAAAAAATTTCTCATAAAATTTTGGTATAAAGTAGGCATTTTGCAAAATTTTGTAAATTTTACTTTCGCAAATGCTCTCTTTAAAAATTTCTTTTTTATAAGCAAAAACTGCAAAGCCAGCGCTTGCAAGCACTAGAGCAAGCGTTAAAACGAGTAAGAAAATTTCACTGCTGTGAGATAAATTTAGCTTAAAATCCCCAAGGCTAGCACCTAAAAACTCGCTAAAGTTACTCCAGAAAAAGCCGCTGATGACTGAGAGAACGCCAAGCACGCTCATACCAACAAGCATGTAGTTTTTGGCTTCATGTGCGTGCTCCTCGCTCTTTGGCCTTGCAAAAAATACTAGCATGACAAGTCTAAAGCTATAAAATGCCGTAAGCACTGCGCCAAATAGCAAGACGACCCACAAAATTTGATCTTCACTAAAGGCAACCTCTAAAATTTTATCTTTTGAAAAAAAGCCAGCAAATGGATAAAATCCAGCCAATGCGCAGCTTGCGATGATAGAAAGTAACGCAGTTGGCTTCATAAATTTATAAAGTCCGCCCATTTTTTTGATATTTAGCTCATCATTCATCGCGTGCATAACGTTGCCAGCGCACAAAAAGAGAAGTGACTTAAAAAATGCGTGCGTGACAAGGTGAAAAAGCGCGATCTTGTAAGCCCCTAGACCAGCAGCTACAAACATATATCCAAGCTGCGAAAGCGTCGAGTAAGCGACTATCTTTTTAAGGTCGTTATGCACTAGCGCGATGCTTGCGGCAAAAATCGCTACAAATGCACCAAGGCAAGCTATAAAGTGCGATACTTCAGGCACGTTTACAAAGATGAAATTTGCGCGTATGACTAGATAGACGCCAGCTGTTACCATGGTCGCAGCGTGTATGAGCGCAGAAACCGGCGTTGGTCCCTCCATGGCGTTTGCAAGCCATGTGTGAAATGGAAACTGCGCGCTTTTACCCATGGCGCCTATAAAAAGAAGTGTGGCGATGATGCCTAAATTTAGCCCAGAAAGGTCGCTTCTAGCGTTAAAAACCTCGCTAAATTTAAGCGAGCCAAAGCTATAAAATATATAAAAAATGCCAACAAGCATGGCTAGATCAGCCACTCTGTTCATCACAAAGGCCTCGTTTGCAGCGATGTTTGCACTAGGCCTTTTATACCAAAAGCCAATGAGTAGCCACGAGCAAAGTCCAACGCCCTCCCAGCCGATAAATAGCCCTATGAAGTTATCGCTTGATACAAGGACATTCATGCAAAAGACAAAGAGCCCAAGGTAGCTAAAAAAGCGGTTAAAGCTCGCGTCATCTCTCATGTAGCCAATGGAGTAGATATGCACGATGCTAGCGACTACGCCCACAGTGCTAAGCATCACAAGGCTAATCGCGTCAAGGTAGAAGCTAAAGCTAAGATCAAGCGAGCCTAAGTTTATAAACTCTTTTAGAGTTAAATTTAGTGGCTCATCTACGCTAAGACTAGCCGTTAGCATGAGTGAAGCTGTCGTGCTAATGATCATGAGAAGCGAGCAAAAAAGACCAATAAATAAATTCTTTCTGCTATGCGAAAAGATGCCAGCTATGATAAAGCTAAGAAGCGGAAAAAATAGCGAAATACAAAATAAAATCATCTCTTAGCCTTTCATATTTGTCATCGAATCTAAACTGATACTGCCAGTCTTTTTATACCAAAGCACAAGCAGTCCAAGCCCCACGGCGACCTCGCTAGCGGCGATGGCTACTATGAAAAATGCAATGATCTGCCCAGTTAGGTCAAAGTAGTATTTTGATATGGCTGCAAGCGCGATATTTGCTGAGTTTAGTAAAATTTCGCTTGAGAAAAATAGCATTATCAAATTTCTTCTTCTCATTATGCCAACGAGCCCTATGACAAAGACTAGGCTTGCTAGGATGAGGTAGTGAGTAAGTCCTATCATAGCATCTCCTCAAGGCTGCTTTGCGCGTTCATATCTTTGTGTATCAAGATGATGCCAGCTACCATCGCCACAAGCAGCATGATAGCGCACATTTCAAAGGCTAGCAGATACTTACTAAAGAGCAAAATTCCAACCGCTTCGATGTTGCCAAGGCTAGCAAGGGTAGAATTTACCACCTCTTGCTTTGCGCTATAGATCGGCGCTAAAAAAATAAATATCAAAAGAAGCGCTATGAAGCTACTTAGAAGGTAGATGATGATCTTTGCTTTTTTACCGCTTTTTGGCTCGCACTCCTTACTGGTGTCAAAAAACATTATCGCAAATGCGTATAAAACGACCACCGCACCTGTATAGACGACGATTTGCACCACGCCTAAAAACTCAGCCCCAAGCAAGAAAAATATAGCCGAGATAAAAACCATGCCAGCAGCTAGCGCAGAGACTGCATTTAGGGCGTTTTTGCAAAGCACGCTAAAAGAAAAACTAACTAATATAAGGGCGCTAAAAAGATAAAATGCAAAGCTCTCATACATCGCTTGACCCTTTTAAATTTATATCCATCGTTTCTGCCTTATCTTCATTTGTAAGCGCATTTGGCGTCTTTTTCACCAAGCTATCAGCATTTTTAGGTAGTGCGCCATAGCCCTCAAACTCGGTTTGATCTTTTAAAAATTTATCATCTGTTAAAAACTCATTTTTTGTGCCAAAGAGAATTTTGTTTTCACTTGCGACCTCGTACTCTTGCCCGCAGACGATAGCAAGCTCAGGGCAGACATCAGCGCAAAATCCGCAATAGACGCACCTGCTTAAATTTATCGTGTAGCTTGCAACCTTTTTACGGCCATCTTCGCCAAGAGAAGTCTTCATTGATATGCAGTTGCTAACGCAAATTTTCTCACATAGCCCACAGCCTATGCAGCGCTCATTTTCGCTTTCAACAAATTTTAAAAGCCTATGAATTCCCCTATATCTGGCGTTTAGCTGCATCTTTTGCATAGGGTATTTTAGAGTGTGCGACTTGCTAAATAGCATCTGTTTTAGCGTGATCTTTAGCCCCACTAAAAGATCAAGCTTAAAAGTAGCGGCGATGAAGTGCTTAAATTTATCAAATGCCCCTTTTGGCTCTATCTTTTCGTCTATCAAAATATATCTTTTCTCGCTCATTTTACGCCTTAGATAAGTAGTGCAAAGCCGGTGATTACGACATTTAAGATGCCAAGCGGAAGTAAAATTTTCCAGCAAAGCATACTAAGCTGATCGACCCTTAGATGCGGCCACGACGCCCTCGTCCAAAGAAAAAAGAAAAAGACGAGGCTTGATTTTAAGATGATCATCAAAGCACCCGGGATAAATAAAAACTCATTAAAACCACCCAAAAATAGGAGCGTGATGATGATACTTGCTGCGATCATGTTGGTGTATTCGCCGATGAAAAACATCGCCCATCTCATGCCGCTATACTCGGTGCCGTAACCTGCTACGATCTCAGTCTCGTTTTCTGTTAGGCAAAATGGCGTTCTGTTGCACTCAACAAAGCTTGCCATCACGAAAAGCACGAAGGCTAGGGGCTGCTTGAAGATAAGCCAGTTAAATATGCCTTTTTGGTAGTTGTTTATATCAACTAACGAGAGTGAGCTAGTCACCATCACAACGCTTAAAAGCGCCATACCAGCGACCACTTCGAAGCTAATAAGCGCTACGACTGCACGAGCAGCGCTGATTAGTGCAAATTTATTGTAGCTTGCAATACCTGCTGTAAGTGGCGAAAATACGCAAACCGCTGCCACGCCAGCGATATATAAAACGCCTACGTTTATGTCAGCAAGTATCGGTCTAATCGTATGCCCAAAAACCTCAAACTCAGGCAAAAATGGCACTGGCGCAAGTGCTGCAAATGCCGCGATAGCAGAGATGAGAGGCGCTATTAAAAAGATAAATTTATTTGCATTTGCTGGGAGGATATCCTCTTTTGTAAAGAGCTTTATCATGTCTGCTACGATCTGAAGCACACCAGCAGGCCCCACCATATCAGGCCCAACGCGGCGCTGCATGTAGGCTAGCACCTTTCTTTCGGCATAAGTCGCAAGCCCTGCGAGGCTAGCCATGACGGCCAAGATGACGACTGCTTTAACAATAGTTGTTATCACAAAAAATAGCATTTCACTCATTCTCTGCCTTTATTATTTTTACGCTTGCGTAACTCTTGCCCTCAAAAATGGCGCTTACATCAAGCTTATCATCGTAGTCGCCAAGATAGGCTGCCACGCCTCCTAGCTCGCTATCAAGCTCCACGCAAATGGCAAGCTTTTGCCCATTTTTTTCTAAAATGATCGCTTCATTTTGTGAAATTTCAAATTTAGCCATAAACTCGCTACTTGCGTAAAGCACTGCGCGTTTAGCTGTCTGGCTAGCATAGTTTGCAAAAAATGAAGGCAGATTTATAGGATTTGCAAGGCTTATTAGCGCTTCGTCCTCTTTTAAATTTGGCTCATTTTTCTCTTTAAAAAGTGACTCTATGTCCTCTTTTGGAGCGAAATTTGAAATTTCAAGCTTGTAGCCTCTATGGCTTGTGCCGTCATTTGCGTAAAAATTTTCTAAATCATCAAATTTAACGCCCCTATAGCCCTTCTCTTTTGGTAGCTGCGCTGTGTATTCGATCGTATTTTTAGCCGCTAGCCCAAGCGCATTTGCGATATCGTTTAAGAAGTAGCCGTTATGTGCCAAAGCCGCATTTGTTGGCACTACTTCGTTATTTATGCTTGTAAATGTGCCCTCTTGCTGATTTAGCGCACCAGCGTCAAGATCGCCCTCAAAGATGCTAAATTTAAACTCGCCCATTTCGTTATATCCTAGCGTCTTGCCAGACTTTTTCTCGTGTGAAAGCTTGCAAATTTTAGCTACGCCAAGCGAGTTTGTGCGAGGTGGTATCAGCATCACACGAAACGGCGTAGCTCTTGCGATCACTCCGGCAAGGGCTGCAAGTAAATTTGCATTTTCATGAGCGTAAAAGTCGCTACCTAAAATGAGCGTAAATTTAGCCTTGCCTTCGCTAAGAGTTGCCACTTCTAAGCCAAAGCTCTCTTCAAATTTTTCAAGTCTTGCCTGAAGTGCTGCTGGTAAATTTTCGCCCCAGTTTTTAAGCACAAAGAGTAAAATTTGCTCCATTTTGCCAGCCTCATAGCTCACACAGGCGAAATTCTTTGAAAATTTCTTCACGACCTCATCGGCGATGTGATGAAAGTAAATTCCACTAGCTTTATTCATCTTAAGGGCGTTATTTAGCTTATAGCTAGTTACTGGACTCTCGTGGCGTAAGAAGCTACCAGCCGTGATGATAAAGTCGCTATTTTTTAGGCTCTCATAGTCTGCGTTATATGAGCTAAGACCGCTAAATTCGCTAAAAATATTTAAGAAATTTTGAAATTTAAAAGCCTCATCGTTTAATAAATTTAGATCAAATTTCTCTCTCAAGCGCTCCAAAATAAGCGCCTCTTCGTTTGTTATGAAGCTATTAAATTTTATATTTTTTATGTTGCCGTTTTTGAAATTTGAGATGAGCTCGTTAAATTTCGTCTCATTTTTGCGCGCTTTTTCGTTGTGAAAGTCGTAGCCAAACCTTGCCGCACCGCTTATCTCGCCAAAGTGAAAGTCGTTGCTTACACGATAAATTTGCTTGCTTCTATCACTAGTGCTTCTTTCTTTTACGTCATAAAAAATGAGCTCGCAGTCGCTTTGGTGCGGATTTGCCGCTGGGACACGGCTTAGCTCCCAGATGTTTGAGCTATACTGAAAATTTGAGCTAACAAGCGCGCCAACAGGGCAGACGCTTATGCATTCACCGCAAAACGAGCAGTCCAAATTTTCGCCCACACTTGGGGCAATGAGGCTCTTTTGCATCTTGCTAAAGACGGCGTAGGCATCTTTTGGCATGCTCTCTTTTAGCTCTTTTGGCACCTCAACGCCTCTTGGCACCGTTTTTAGCGCGCTCTCGCCGATCTTATCTTTGCAAACCGTCACGCACCTCTCGCAAACCACGCAAAGGGCTGGGTCATAGTTTATGAGCCCCCATTTTTTGTGCGGTTTGTGCGTGTCAGTAATGGCAAAATTTTGCCCTTTTACATTTAGATGAGCCGTTAAATTTTGTAATTCGCACTCGCCACTTTTGTCGCAAACGCCGCATTGAAGAGGGTGATTGACGCAGTAGGTCTGCATGATCGCATTTCGCTCAGCAGCGATCTCTGGCGTGTTTGTGTAAATTTGCATATCCTCTTTGGCTTTGGCGTTGCAGCTATAGACCACTTTGCCGTTTGCTTCGACCATGCAAAGCCTGCAAGCAAGCGTTGGCGAACAGCCGCTAAGGTAGCAAAGCGCAGGGATGTAGATGCCATTTGCCCTTGCGATGTTTAGGATGCTCTCGCCCTCGTTTGCCTCTAAAATTTGATCGTTTATGGTGATTTTCATTTGCTAACTACTACTTGTTTAAATGTATATCCATCAAACTCTTTTGCGCCAAGCAGGGCAACCGTGCCTTTTAGCGCTGGATCAAGCCTAAATTTAGCCCTCACGCTAAAGTCTTTTGCCTTTAAATTTAAGGTTTCACCGTCCTTTGCCTTTGCCACGATGCCAAACTGCACGCCGCCAACAATCTCATCGCTTGCGTTTTTGTTTAGATAAACGACCGCTCCGTCAAAATTTTCAAGCTCTCTTAGCTCGCTTACTTCTTTGACGCTTGCAAATTCTTTGACCTCGCCGCCTGCTAAGACGACATTTTTACCTAAAATTTCAAGCAGCCAAAAGATCGCCTCTTTGTCTGGATGAGTAAAGAGCGAGTCATCGATGATCACGTTTTTAACGTCCTTTATCCACTCTCCAAGCTCTTCAAACTCCTCCTCTCCCACATTGCACTCGCCACTTATGAGCCCATCATCAAGCTCGTCAAAAAACTCACTTTGCACCAAATTTGCATACTTGCAAAGAAGCGCTAAGACGTAGCTGATCGATCCTATCTCGCAGCGGATCAAATTTTTACTGCCAAGCTCGTTATCTTCAAAGCATGAGATGTATTTAAACTCATGCTCTTTTATCTTTTTTGCTAAATTTTTGTCGCTCAAACTTAGTAAATTTGCGATACTTAGGCTCTTGCCTGCTACTAGATCATTAAATTTCATATCTTACCCTTTTTTATCGTTAATACCCAATCAACTTGGTTAAATTTAAGCGAGTTCATCACCTCGCAGTTTAGGTTATAAGCCAAATTTACAGCCTTCTCCACGCCGCTGTAATCGCCTATCTCAAACAAAAATATCACCACTTCGCCTGGCTCGCTAGCCTTTATCTGCTGTCCAAGAGCGCTTAAAAACTCGCCCTTTAGATGTCTAAGATCGACCCTTCTCATCTATCAACCTCGCCTAAGATGATATTTGTGCTGCCTATTATCGCGGCCACGTCTGCCACATACTGCCCAACTAGCATATCTTCATAAATAGCGCAGTGCCAAAAGCTTGGCGTGCGAATTTTTAGGCGATACGGGCTTGCGCTGCCGTCTGAGTTTATATAAATTCCAAGCTCGCCCTTTGGCGACTCGCTAGCAAAGTAAATTTCGCCCTTTGGTGGCTTTAGCCCCTGAGTTATCAGCACAAAATGCTGCATTAATGAGTAGTTTTGGCTCATTATCTGCTCTTTTGAAGCGCTCACATACTCTGGCGCGTCGGCTATGATAGCAGGGCTACTTGTCTGATACTTGCTAACGCACTGCTTTAAAATTTTCACGCACTCGCGCATCTCTTTCATATAAAGCAGATATCTCGCGTAGCAGTCGCCCTTGGTGGCGTAAGGCACGTCAAATTCTAGCTCGTCGTAGATGAGATATGGCTCTTCTTTTCTGATGTCGCGCGCGATGCCACTTGCTCTTAGCATGACGCCAGAGCAGCCGCTACTAAGGGCTAGCTCTTTGCTAACTACGCCCACGTCTATTAGCCTTGCTTGCCAAATTCTATTTTCACTTAGCAGACCTTCGTAAAGCGTGATGTCGCTTGGAAATTTCTCGCAAAATTTAAGCAGCTCCTCGCACCAGCCATCAGGCAGATCAAGCGGCACGCCACCGATCCTTATCGAGCTATGCGTTAGCCTTGCGCCGCAGTATTTTTCTATGAGATCAAGGACATATTCGCGCTCTCTAAATGCGTATAAAAAGACGCTCATTGCCCCCACGTCAAGGGCGTGCGTAGCTAAAAATAAAAGATGTGAGCTGATGCGGTTTAGCTCCAAAAGCATAACTCTAATGATCTGCGCACGGCGAGGCACTTCTATGGCGCAAAGCTTCTCCACAGCCGCGCAAAATGCGTAGTTATTAGCACTCGATGCGATGTAATCCACCCTGTCAGTTACTGGGATAAATTCCTGATAGGTCATATTTTCAGCCATCTTTTCAACGCCTCGGTGCATAAAGCCAACCTCTGGCATGGCGCGCACGACCTTTTCGCCATCAAGCTCAAGCACAAGCTTTAGCTGGCCATGAGCACTTGGGTGTTGTGGGCCAAAATTTAGTATCATCTTGCCGTCATTTTGTTCAAATTCTAAATTTTCAAAAAATGGTTTTAAGCGGTTTGGTGCTTGGCTCAAGGTCTTTCCTTTACTATCTGGCTTTGGTTAAATTTAGCCTTTTTGACAAATCTCACGCCGCCTTCTTCTTGATACTCGTACTCTTCATTTTCATCAAACACTCTTGAAAAGCCAAAAGTATCTTTCTCGTTCACAAAGGCTGGGTCGCGGTTCTCTTCGCCGATCTGCTCTCTAAACTCACGTCCAAAAATTTTATCCACCTCGTACCATTTAGCAGCCTCGTCGCCAACTAGCGGATAGCTTTTTAGTAGCGGGTGCGAGTGCCAGTCATCAGGCATTATAAGACGCTTTAAATTTGGATGATCTTTGATGAGAACGCCACTTAGATCATACATCTCGCGCTCAGCCCAGTTTGCGCTTTTATAAAGCTTGCAAACGCTTTTTAGCATTTCATCCTTTTTGACAAAGCACTTTACTCGCGTGCGCCTATTTTTGCTAACACTTAAAAGCTGGTAAAAGACCTCATATCCACCTTTTTGAGCTATATAATCAACCGCCGCAAGCTCGCAAAGCTGCTCATAGCCAAAGCGCTTTAGTGCTTCAAGCGCTTTAAAATTTTCACTTGAATTTACGTAGAGAACAAACTGGTCAAACTCCACGTAGCTAGATAAAATTTGCACTCCGCTTTGCTCTAAAACAGCCAGCTCCTCGTCAAATTTAGAGCCACTTGCTGTTTCTTTTGGCGTCTGCTTGGCGATATAAAATTTCTCGCTGTAGTACTGCTTTTTTTGCAGGTCGTTTTTTGGCTTATACTCTCTCATATATCTAGCTTTCTTGGCTTTTGCGCTCTAAATGCACTTTGTTTTCTTATCTTTTTTTGAAGCATCATAAGTGCGTACTGAAGTGTCTCTGGGCGCGGGGCACAGCCTGGGATGTAGATATCGACTGGTATTATGCGATCTACACCTTGAACGGTTGAATAGGTGTTAAACATACCACCAGTGTTTGCGCAGCTACCCATCGAGATGACCCACTTTGGCTCAGGCATCTGATCATACAAGCGCCTTGTAAATTCAGCGTGCTTTTTAGTTAGCGTGCCAGCTATGATCATCACCTCTGAGTGCCTTGGGCTAGCGCGAAATATAGTGCCAAATCTATCAAAGTCATATCTGCTCGCCCCACTTGCCATCATCTCGATCGCACAGCATGCAAGCCCGTAGCTAAGCGCCCAAAGCGAGTTGCTCCTGCCCCACTGCACGAGCTTATCAACGGTTGTTAAAACTACTGGCAGACCGCCATTTGCAGCGTAGTTTATCTGATGCTTTGCCATTTAAAGACTCCTTTTTGCCAAGCGTAGGCAAAGCCGATGAGTAAGATCGTCACAAAAAGCAGCATCTCTATGAGCCCAAATAGCCCAAGCAGCCTAAAATCCACCGCCCACGGATACATAAAAATGACCTCAACGTCAAATAAAATAAATAAAATTCCATAAAAAAAGTAGTGGATATTTATTTTATTTGGCTGTTTTACGGTTGTCGGTCCGCACTCGTAAAAGCCCACTTTTAAACGCTCGGTGTTGCGGTTGGCTAGCTTTTTGCTTATTTTTGAAGATAAAAATGTTATCAAGCTAAACGAACAAGTAGCTAACAAAAGTATGATAAAAGCGCCAAGATAGGTGCTGTCAAGCTCTGAGTGTGACATACTTCGCCTTTTTTAATTTTTCAAAATTCTACTAAATTTAAATTTATTTGATCTTGAAATAGCTCAAGAGTAGCGCACTCAAATCTCTTTTTGTGTAAAAAATACTCTTATTTTATCTTTTCTACGGCGTCTTTTGCAGCACTTATGCGCTCAGCCTCATCAAGCTCGCGCACAAAGCCATCTTTTACTAAAATGATCCTAGTTGCCACGTCAAAGTAGCTATCATCGTGGCTTACAGCGATGACGCTTATGCCTTTGCTTTGCAAAAACGGCAAAATTTCTTTGTAAAATTTACGTTTAAATAGCGGGTCTTGATCGGCCGCCCACTCATCAAGGATAAGGATAGAGCGGCGCTCTAATATGGCTATTAGCAAGCTTAGACGCTTTCTCTGACCAGTTGAGAGCTGCGTGGTGCTAAGTTTATTATCAATGACACTTACCTTTTTATCTATCTCAAGCAGGGCCAAGAGCCCCTCTATATCGCTTTGGCTGGCAAAGCCATCACGAGAGAGCGTTTGCGAAAATAGATAAAAATCAGCAAAAATAGCGCTTATCTTTGCTTGGTAGCTTTGTAAATTTACATCATCTATCTTTGTGCTATCAAGATAAATTTCACCGCTACTTGGGCGGATAAGTCCGCAGAGAATATTTATAAGCGTGCTTTTGCCGCTGCCATTTTTACCGATGATAAATGTTATCTCGCCGCGTTTGATCTCTAAATTTACATCATTTAGGCTAAATTTGCCCTGCTCGTAGCTAAAATTTATATCTTTTAGCCTGATACTTTGCCACTCATCGCTTAGACTATCATCAAATTTAAAGCCTTCTTTAAATTTATTTAAATTTAAACTCATGATCTTTTCTAAGCTCACTTTTGCGCTAAGTGCAGCTGGTATGGAGCCAACCATACTCATAAATGAGCCTCTTAAAAATAGTATCGTTAGGCTGATGCTAAGTGCTGTTTGCAGGCTCGCCCAGCCAAATGCCACGCATAAAAATACGCAAAGACCGACTGCGCCAAGTAGCATCACATTTGTGAAATTATCACTTAGTGCGTGAAATACGTCAGCTTTTACCATGCTTTGACGCTTCTTATCGCCTGTAAAATTTAGCTCATCAAAGCAAATTTGCGCTCTTGCTCTGTTTAGACTAAGCTCTCTATGCCCCTCAACTATGTCGTCATAGTGCTTTTGCAGTGCGTCATCTTGCGTCCTTGAGTCTTTAAAGTAAAAATGGATCTTTTTCATCAAAAGCGTGTTTATAAAAAGCGTCGCACCGATCCAAACGGCTAGAAATATAAAAACTTTTGGCGCGATCACGCAAAGATATATGCTAGCACAGATGATGAAAACTAGGCTTTGTATGAAGCCAGTAGCGCTCATAAAGGCAAATGTGATCGTTTTTATGTCGTTGTTTAGACTTGCTATGATCTTTGCCTTGCCGATCTCGTTTATCACGCTATTTGGCGTGTCTAAAATTTGCTTTACGCTTTGGTATCTAAGCTCGTATATAAATTTATGTCCGAAATTTGTAAGTGAGATGTTTGCAGCGATGGCGCTTAGAAAAAAGAGGAGTAAAACTGCTATAAATTTAACCGCCACAAAGGCGTCAAATTCTTTTAAATTTACAAGTTCGTTGTTTATAAAAGAGAGCGTCCAGACGCCAAGCCCGCTAAAGGCAAGCGTCAGGATCACTATTTTGATTATTGAAAAAAGATTGCTTTTTATTAAATTTACAAGCATTACATGGCAGCACGTGGCTGGATGATGTTTTGATCAAATTTTTGCTCGGTATTTTCACTCATGATGTGAAGCACCTTGCTGCGTTTGATCTTCGCGTCATCCTTAAATATCGCGCGCACCTTGTCCATGCCTGCGTAGAAGTCGCGCATAAGCACGACGCAGATATATTTGCCAAAAAATGTCGGCTTGATAACACCATTTTCTTCATAGATCGCATTTACTAGCTTTAGCAAGCTAAGCTCGACAAATAGGTCTTTGTTGATGTTTGCGTTGTTTTGCTCGTTGTAGGTTTTGATATCGACGGCGCCGTCAAAAAGCCTTGTTAAAAATGTATATTTTAGTCTCTCTTTTTTGCTAAATGCGCATTTTGCGATGACTGGGCTTTGTCTTTCTTTAACTTTTCTGCCGTAGTCAAGTAGGTTAAAGGCATTTATCACAAGCTCGCCGTTTAAGAAGCTAAACGCGCCACTACCAACGCCCACGTACTCTAAATTTGAGCCCACATATTCGTCGCGAAGGTCTGCGCTTTTTTCATTTGAAAACGCCCATGCGTTGCTTTGCCTGTAGCCGCCTTTAGCAAATTCGCTCACGA
Source organism: Campylobacter concisus (assembly GCF_902460595.1). GTDB lineage: Bacteria > Campylobacterota > Campylobacteria > Campylobacterales > Campylobacteraceae > Campylobacter_A > Campylobacter_A concisus_BL. The sequence continues at coordinate 288,066 of NZ_CABPVA010000001.1, read as the reverse complement.
TGATCTCGTAAAATTCGCGCTCATTATCGACGTTTGAGACGCCAAGTGCACGAGCGATGTTCTCTCTTGTTAGCTCTGATTTCATGAGCGGATAGAAGGTGATTTGCTGCGGAGAGATCGATTTTGCGACATTTACGTCGTTTATTATCTGCTCTTTTGTTTGATTTGGCAGGTTAAAGATGAGATCTAGGCTGATAACTGGGATCTTGCCAAGAGCGATAGCCTGCTCTATCTTTCTTTTTGTCTCCTCGGCCGAGCCAAATTTATCGTATCTGCCAACCCTTTTTAAAGTCTCATCATCAAAGCTTTGCACGCCTACGCTTAAGCGGTTGATGAGCCCATCAAAACGGCTTAGGCTCTCTGGCGAGATGTGGTTTGGGTCGCTCTCTGCTGAGACGTCCTCTATGCTAAAGAGATCTTTTGCGAGTTTTAGCGTCTTTTCAAGCTCTGGCTCATTTATAAGCGTCGTGCCACCACCCACATAAAGCGAGCTAAAGTCAAAGCCAGCCTCTTTTATCTGCCTCATCTCCTCGCGTAAATTTTCAAAGTAAATTTTCGCAAGCTCCTGCTCGTAGTGATACTTGTGAAACGAGCAATACGGACAAAATGTGTGACAAAACGGCACGTGAGCGTAGAGCATATACTTTTTGTCTTTTTTTGGAGTTTTGGTATAAGTCGTGTTTAAAATGTCTATGTTAAATTCGTTATATAGCGATTTTTGTATAGAATTATGAGCGTAATTTACAGCAAAACTCTCAACAATATTTTTAAAAATCATAATTAATCGCCTTAAATAAGTTAGTTTTAATTTAGTCCACTAGGATAGCCAAATTTTAATAAATTTAGCCTTGCATTAACGTAAATTTTGAGTAAAAAATGCAATCATTTTTAAATTTTCTATTTTTACAAACCTGCGATTTTTACATATCTAGCTCGCTTTTGCTCTATAAATTGAAGCTTAGCCTACTTACTCTTTTACTCTTGAGATGACCTTGCCTGAGTCGAGCTCAAATTTCACTCCGTCTTTTGTCTGCAAGTAGTAAAATTTACCGATATTGCAAAGCGACTTCACATCATAAATTTTAACCGCCTTTTCATCTATCTCGCAAGGCGTTTGCTCTTTGCCTTTCGCCTCGCAAAGTGAGCTAGGTAGCGCCTTTAACGCACTTTTATCTACAAGTAAAAATTTATAATCCACATCGCCTATATTAAAGGTTTTTGCTGTGTATTTGATAAACAAAAGCGAGTTTGAAACGATCATAAGCGAAAGTGCAGCGTAAAAAACAAATGAAAAGTCCTTTGTCTCTTTGATGCTCGCAACGCCCAGCATAAAAGAGAGCATAAACGAGCAAAAGAGTATCCAAAGTGCCAAAAATCCGCCATCATTTAAGACGATAACCGAAATGATAAAGAGCAAAAGCATGAGAAATGACAAAAGATAGAGGATGAAATTTGATCTATCTTTAAAGAAAACTGCTAAATTTACCCCAGCATAAGAGAGTAAAAATAGCGATAAAATAGCACCCCAGCCGTAGTTTAGCTTGAATGCTGCAAAGGCTAAAATGGCAAATGAGATGAGCGTTAAAAAATAGATGAAATTTGAGCTATAAAAAAATAGAAATTTTGGCTTTTTAAATTTATATTTTTTATCGTCATTTTGGTAAAGGTAGGAGACAAAGACCAAGATAGCGATCTCAAAAGCTGTCACGATTGCGGTCGCGCAAAATAGCAAGATGCCTGTAAATATCATCTCTGAGCTGTCTAAACTCGGAAAATATCGGGTCTCAAAGCCAAAATACAAAAAGTAGCAAAGCATACTGACGACTGGGACGATGAAATTTGAGTGCTTGAAGAAATTTGTAGCGCACTCTTTTATGAAATTTGCCTTTAAATTTGCCGAATGCTCGCCAAGACGGCTCTCAAAATACGAATTAAAAAGCAGCTCATTTTTTATCTTTTCAAGGCGCTCCTCGTCGCTATTTGCTGCGCCTTTATAAATTTCATAGTTTTTGTCTTCAAAATCCTTTGTGATCTCATCTTTTATGTCTAAGATCACAAAGCAAATTCGCTCTTTTAGCTCTTTTAACTCCTTTGAAATTTCAGCAAAATTTGTCCTATTTAGCCTGTCAAAAAGGTCGTTTTCTTCGTTTAAAAGAGCGATCAAACGCGCTTGTTTGCTGCTTCTTATCTCGCAGTTTGAAAAATTTGCCTTTAAAAAATTTACAAATTTTTTAGCGTTTTTAACACTCTCATCTTTTTCATCTAAAATGTCTTGATAACTCAAATTTACCTTTCTTGTTTCTCTTTTGAGATAATTTTACTTGCATCAAGCTCAAATTTTATGCCATCTTTTGTCTCTAAATAATAAAATTTTCCAATGGTTGAGAGAGCTTTGATGTTGTGGAGTCGAATAGTATCGTCATGTTTTTCTGTATAAGTTATGTGTCCTTTTTTATCTATTTTGACAGTAGCGTTTTCTTCTATATAATTTTTGCCTAATTGAAAACTCAAAACATTCTTTTCAAATTTTATGTTTTTTGATTTATTTATATCTTTACATTTATTATTCGCAC
>NZ_CABPVA010000001.1:266742-284567 GCF_902460595.1 Campylobacter concisus | reverse complement strand
TCTATTTTTATCTTCAACCAATCTCTCAAAGCTTTTCATATTTCAAAACCTTTTTATTTAAAACGTCTTTAAATTTACAAATTTATCTACCTAAGCACTTTTGCGATGTGCTCCCAGCCCAAATTCTCAGCAAAATCAGCTGCTGTTTTGCCACTTTTAGTGCGAACATTTTTATCAGCGCCGTATTTTAGTAAGAGATTTACAAGGTTTAAATTCCCAGCGATCGCCTCGTGGTGAAGCTGCGTATATCCAAACTCATCGGCGTCTGTAGCTATGCTTGGGTGCTCTTTTGCGTAGTTTTCAAACTGTTCCGTCATATTTTTACTCATTGGATGCTCTATCAAATTTTCTGGGTGCTCTTTTTGCTCAAAAACTACCAAGATATCGTTATAATCGCCAAAATCAAGCCCCCAAGCCGCGTCATGCTCGGCTAGCTCATCTTTTTGCATGTGTGATCGCATCGCCTGCACGCTAAATCCGCCGTATGCGCGCCCACCTATGGCAAAGAGCCAGTCGCTCATCTCATCTATCTTTGCGCTTACTTGATCTCCGACTTTCACGTTTTGCACTGTGTCTGGCTCATTTACGAGCGTGCCATAGATAGTTTCGCCGTCAAATTCCACGTCGTTTATCCACATATGCTCGCCCACCTCTTCGCCGTTTATGGTGTCAAGAAAGCAAATTTTAACCATCGCATAGTCAAGCCTCGGCACGATCCTGCGGCGCTCCCAGTAAAGCTCACGCCAAAAATATCTAAAGCTCTCACGAGCCTGCTCAAATGCGCGCTGCATGTAGTCTTCGTCGCTATTGACAAAATAGATCGGCATCTGCTCGCCAAGATCTATTTGCTTGCCAAAAATTTTCTTAAAAAAGCTCATTTTTTATCCTTAGTGAAATAAATTTAAATGCAAATTTGCAAAAACTGCGAAATTTAAAACGAAACCAGCCAAATTTTGAATGAAAAAACAAGCGACCTTTTCGCAAAATTAGGCGAGGCTATTTCAAAAATTTAGCCTGCCAACTTACCAAATATCGTGAGATGGACTTAAATGTTGCGACGAAAAATGAAGCCTGCGCTAGGCACTTAGCCTGCGGAGTGAGAATTTTTCTAGCTCATTTAAAGGCACTCGCGAGTAGCTCTTATTTTAAGTTTTTAAAGCTTATCGGAAGCTCCAAATTTAACCCCCTAACCAGCTTTATACACTCCTGCAGATCATCTATGCTTTTGCTTGTCACTCTGATCTCTTCGCCCCTGATCTGCGCGCTCACCTTGATCTTTGAGTCTTTGATCGCTTTGGTGATCTTTTTTGAGTTTTCGCTATCAAGCGTGTCGTTTAACTTTAGCGTCGCCTTTAAATTTCCACCGCTCGCTGGCTCTCTTTTTGTCTCTGTGATCGCAACTGGCGGGATGTTACGCTTGATGAGCTTTGAGATCACGATGTCTTTTAGAGCGTCGATCTTATTGTCACTTGAGCTAAGAAGCGTGATAAATTTCTCTTTTTCGTTTAGCTCAACTTCAGCCGCAAGCCCCTTAAAGTCATACCTCGCAGCAATCTCTTTTTTTGCCGTCTCAAGAGCGTTTTTAACCTCCATCATATCGACCTCAGCACTTATATCAAAGCTGTGTTCGCTTGCCATTTTCTATCCTTTTATAAATTCTTCTATATTTTTAACTATCAGTGAGATCAGCCGTTTTCTGGCCTCCAAACTACCCCATGCCACGTGCGGCGTGATGAGTAAATTTGACTTCTTTTTTACCTTTAAAAATGGGTTATTTTCACTCATTGGCTCGCTCTCCAAAACGTCGGTGCCAAAACGCAGGTTTCTCTCGTCTATCGCCCTTGCCATCGCCGCTTCGTCCACTATGCCGCCACGTCCTAAATTTAGCACTATCGCATCATCTTTTAGCAAATTTATCTCGTTTGTGCCCAGTAAATTTCTAGTTTTTTCATTTAGCGGTGCGTGGATAGTGATGATGTCGCTGCTTCTTAGTAGCTCGTCTAGGCTTTTTTGCTTAAATTCGCTATTTTTATTTGCTCCGCTTGTCGAGTAGTAGCTCACGTTTGCGCCAAATGCACGTGCCACTGCCGCCACCCCGCGTCCTATTTCACCAAGTCCGATGATGCCAAATTCTTTGCCAGCGATCTCGCTGATATCTGCGCCAAGATAGGTGAAAATTTCACTCTTCACCCACTCGCTGTTTTTTACGTACTCATCATAAAATTTTATGCGATTTGTTAGCTCAAAAAGCAAGGCAAATGTGTGCTGCACGACGCTTGCGGTTGAGTAGCCAGCGACATTTTTTACAGCTATATTTTTAGCTTTTGCGTGCTCTAGATCTACGTTATTCATACCAGTTGCGCTTATACAGATAAGCTTTAAATTTGTCGCGTCCATCACGGCTTTGTCGATGACGACCTTGTTTGTGATGACGACATCAACGCCCTTTAGACGCCCCACGACCTCTTCGCTCTTAGTTTTTTGGTAGCTGATAAACTCGCCAAATTTCTTAAAAACACTAAGATCAACGTTTTCGCCAAGAGTGGCTGCGTCTAAACAAACGATCTTCATCTTTAATCCTTAATGAAATGTCCTACAAATTTAGAGTAGTTATCTAAAATTTTACCGCCCTTTCTATATCCAAGAGCGCACGCTTCATAAACGTAAAATACGCCAGCTTGGTAGCTCTCACCTCTCTCATCTTGATTAAACTCGTAAAATTCTTGATAGATGGCTTTGTTTGAGTCGTATTCGCCGTCGTTGCTTGCTATTTGTGCGCCGTTTTCGTCGTGTATCGAGACGTTTGCACCCTCTCTGCCAAAGAGCGGTTTTTTGACATATTTTTTGCCTTTTAGCGGCTCGTTTGAGGTTTCAAGCAAGAGCGGATGATTAGGATATAGATCCCAAAGGATTTTTAAAATCCCTTTGCTTTGGAAAAGTAGCGTGTAGGCTGGATTTATGATGATAGCTTTTTGATTTTTGACGATGTTTGAGAGTATGAGTGCCAGCTCGCCCTCATCGATCGCTATGCTCTCCCAAGGCACTAACTTGAACCAATACTCGAAATTTTCATCATTTTTAAAAATGCCCTCATTATCGTCAAAAACGACCTCATCAACGTAGGCAAAGTCTGTTACAAAACCAGCCTCTTTTGCGATGTATTGCAGTAGTTTTACGGTCTGCTCATCCTCGATACTGCCAGCGATACTGCTAAAGAGTATCCCCCAGCCCTCATAAAGCTCGTCAAAGTCCGCATCCTTGTCGCCAAGCGTGATAAGGCGTTTGAAATTTTGCTTTAGCGACTCGTAAAGGTCGTTAAACTGGGCTGCTTCGTCCATGTGATTTAGCTTTAGCATCGCCCACTGGATGATCGCCGTCTCAAAAACTGCCGTTGGCGTGTCTGCGTTAAATTCAATGAGCTTTATAGGCTTACCATCAAGCCCTCCAGCTAGATCAAACCTGCCGTAAAGGTGCCAGTGAACGTCATTTTCCCAGCTATTTTTTATGATATCAACAAGGTTAAATGGTATGCCTATCTCGTGAAAAAGGTTGTTGTCGATCACGTGCTGAGCAGCATTTACATACATATCATATAACTCGTTTGCCGCCTCGTAGTAGGCATTTGCCTCTTTTTCGCTTACTTGCACGATCTCATCTGCGATATACGAGCTGTTGTCGTTATCTGTGTGCCATGCAAAGCCGATTTTCTCCATAAATTCGTTGTTTAATGGGGTGATTTTTCTTAAATTTATCATTTTTAGCCTCCAAAACTTGATGAGCTAGAGCTTGACTTTGAGCCACCACCGAAAAATCCACTCTTACCACCACTGCTTCTTGCAGCAGAATTTGCCGCTTTTTGCTTGTTAAAGCTATCGACACTTCTTGTGTAGGCACTTGGATTTTTATATGTGTTTTGGCGATTTGCTTGGAAATTTTGGTTGCCAAAGAGCTTACTACCTATCCAGCTACCAAGTATCGCGCCAGCTGCTGAGGCAAGGATCGTCTCGCCAAGGCTTAGCCCGCCGCTACTTAGCTGTGCGTCACTAGTCCTTGTCAAATTTGAAGTGTTATTGTCGATCTTTGCGTTTGCTTGCGCTAGAAGCTTATCGATCTCGTCTTTGCTTAGCACGCGCTCGGTGCCATTTATATCTTTTAGCACTACCCTAGTTTCGGTGCTTGGGTACTCTTCTAAGATTTTATAAACGCCAGGCGCGCTCTCTTCGATGATGACAAAGGCGCCATTTTTTTGCGCAACTTCATTTAGTGCGTTTTCATTGCCGCCATCGTCGCTTCCGCAACCAGCAAGTCCAGCCATTATAATGGCACCAAATCCTCCAACCGCAGCATAAGTTGCTATCTTTTTAATGTGTTTCATATCTCTCCTATCAACTCTTTTAAATTTTTATGTCTTCTAACAAGTATCACGCCGCGTTTAAATTTGATAAATTTGGAGTGATGTATCGCTTTTATTATCTTTTCACTGATCTTTTTTGTCGCTTTTGGCTTTAAATTTAACTCCTTTAGATATTCGCTTAAATTTATCCATTTTGACTCGTCCTCTATCTGAACATCTATCGCCACTTCGCTTGCGGCACTTTCGTTTTTAGGTGCTAAAAGCGGCCTTTGCATAGCATTTAGAAACTGCATGAGCTTCTCGTCTCTGTCCTTGTAAATTTGCAAAATTTCATTTTTGCGCTCGATGAGCATCTGCTCTTTTTCTTTAAAAAGCCTATCTTTATCGGCTTGCAAATTTAAATTTAAGCTCTTTAGCTCATTTAGCTCATTTAACAAATAGCTTACAAAATCGTCGTTTTGGGATTTAGTTTTTGTGCTTTTTGGGGCGGTCTTTGCGGGTTTTTCGCTACTTGGCTCCTCGTCAAGGATGACAAATTTAGTGCCATTTTCAATGACCGTTTTTAACGAGCCTCGGCGGATTCTATTATAGACTGCTTCTTTTGTTATGCCTAAAATTTCTGCAGCTTCATTTACAGCTAGCTTTTGCATCGGATTTCCGTTTAAAATAAAATAAAAAAATTGCTTTGATTATAAAAAAATAAGGCTAAAAGAAGAGTTAAACAAAGAGAGCAAAGCTCCCTTTGTCTTGGTTTTAGAGTCTTGACTCGTAGCGTCTAAGCATATAAAGACGTTTAAGCATTTTCTTGCGAGCTGCAATTTTTTGTTTCTTGCGGATCTCAGTTTTAGGCTCAAAGAAGCGTCTAGCTCTTGCTTCAGTAACGACTAAGTTACGATCAGTTTGTTTTTTAAACTTTCTGTAACCCTCGTCAAATGACTCGTTAGGATGTACCTTAATACCAGGCAACGTCCTCACCACCTTTCAGATTAAAATAAGCCGTGAGTATAGTTTAACTTTCATAAATTTAAGCTTTTAGGCAAATTTAAAATATTTAATACTTTTTTAATAACCCAAAATTTATAATCTTAAAATTTCAAAAAAAGGCTCACCATGTCAAAGGATGTTCATTTTACCTACGCCAAGAGGCGTTACATTTTTTTTGCCTGTATCACGTTATTTGTATTTATTTTGCCATTTATTAGGATAAATGACGCGCAGCTATTTTTGCTAAGTTTTGATAAGAGCAGGGTTGATCTATTTTTTACAAAATTTGATATGCAAGAGCTATATTTGATGCCGTTTTTGTTTATCACTTTGTTTTTAAGCATATTTTTTCTAACGACGCTTGCAGGGCGTGTCTGGTGCGGTTGGAGCTGTCCGCAAACTATTTTCAGAACGATATTTCGTGACCTTTTGCAAACTAAAATTTTAAATATCAGAAAAAATATCCAAAACAAACAAAATGAACCACAAGGTCAAATTTTTAAGCGTGCATTAGCAGTTGGAATTTGGTGCGTTTTAGCTCTTGTCATAGCTGCAAATTTCATGTGGTTTTTTGTGCCGCCGTTTGATTTTTTAGCCTATATAAGCGAGCCAAGCGAACATAAAATTTTACTTGCGTTTTGGCTTGGTATCGCTGCTTGGCTAGTATATGACGTGGTCATTTTAAAAGAGAATTTCTGCGTCTATGTCTGCCCGTATGCGAGGGTGCAGTCAGTTATGTTTGATAGTGACACGATACAAGTTATCTACAATCAAAAACGAGGCGGCGTCATATATGAGGGCCGGGAGAAATTTAAAAAGCCAAAAGAAGAAGGCGCGCTTTGCACTGGCTGCGAGGCCTGCGTGAGGATATGCCCAACGCATATAGATATAAGAAAAGGCATGCAACTTGAGTGTATAAACTGCCTTGAATGTAGCGATGCGTGCGCTAAAGTGATGGGGCACTTTAACGAGAGCTCGCTTATAGAGTGGAGAAGTATAAATTCTCAAAATGAAAATAAAAAGGTGAAAATTTTTAGATTTAGAACTGTTGCCTATCTTATCATTTTATGCGTTGTCTTAGCAGCTGCGGTGCTGATGAGTGGTAAAAAAGAGAACATGCTTTTAAATATAAATAGAACTAGCGAACTTTACAAGGTTTTAGATCAAGGTGAAGTTGAAAATTCTTACGTCTTTTTGGTGCAAAACACCCAAAATAAAGAGCATACATTTTTCTTTGAGATAGATGATAAAAGCATAGAAATTTCGCGTCCAAGTAAGCCATTCATGCTAAAAGCTGGTGCAAAACAAAAGGTCATCGTCACTCTAAAATCAAAAAATGAAAACACGAGCGAAAAAGATCTTTTAAAACATATAAATATAAAAGCTTACGCCACTGACGAGCCAACTATCAGCGTGCAAAGGGCTAGCACCTTTATCTATCCTAAAAGATGATAAAATGGCGAAAATTTAGCGGGAAGTGAAATGGCGATCTCAGAAAAAGGCAAAAAACGATACGAACTCATCGTAAAAACAGCGCTTGATCTATTTTTAAAAAATGGCTACGAAAAGACAAGCCTTAGCGATATCGTGGCGATAAGTGGCGGCTCGCTTGCTAGCATTTACACATTTTTTGAGAGTAAAGAGGGGCTTTTTCAAGCGATCATCGAGCAAGAGATAGATGCGCTTATAAAAGAGGTCGATGAGAGGATAGATCTTAAAATTTCTCACAGCTTGGAGGAGTTTTTAACCAAATTTGCAACCATTATTTTTTCTATCATCTGCACCAAGAAAAATATCTCACTTGGCAGGATAATGATGAGTGAGGGCCCTAAAAATGGCGGCAAACTTGGTAGGGTATTTTTAGATCAAATTTTAAATAGGATCGACCTTGTGCTTATAAATTTCTTTGAAAGAGATGAGATAAAAGCACAGCTAAATCCAAAATTTCCAGCCAAATTTGCTGCAAAGTGCTTTATGAAAAATGTAATTGGTCTTTATTACTTCGACTCACTTATGGTAAATGAGGAGCCAAAACTAAGCAAAAAAGAGCGTGAAGAGCACGTTGCTTTATGCGTGGAGCTATTTTTAAATGGCGTTAGAAAAAAGTTGGATTGACTTTTAATTTATATTTAGTTATAGTCAGTGACTTTTATGATTTGTAATGAAAATTACAAAACTAAACTTGGGATTAAAATTTAAAATTAAGAGAGGTTTTTATGTTGAAATTTAAAAGTTTTCTTGTGCTTTCAGCTGCCGTTTTTTTGCTTTCTGGCTGCTTTGAAAGTGGCGACAAAAAGGCTGCTGCAGGCCGCCAGATGCCAACATCTCATGTTGATATATTTGTGGCTAAAAAAGCGGATGTGCCTATTAGCTTTGACTACACAGCCACGGTTACTAGTAACCAAGATGTCATCATCTATCCAAAGGTTGGCGGCACGATCATAAAGCAGTTTTTTAAGCCTGGCGACAAGGTCAAGGCTGGGGAGAAGCTATTTCTCATAGATCCAGAGAAATATCAAGCTAGCTACGACTCACTTGATGCAGCTGTCGGCGTTGCAAATGCAAATTTAAAAAATGCCGAGACTGAGTTTAAAAGAATTTCTGCCCTTTATAAGAAAAATGCAGTATCTCAAAAAGACTACGACGCAGCCGTTGCAGCTTACGATATAGCAAATGCAAATTTAGTAAGCGCAAAAGCAAATTTAAAAAATGCAAAGATAGATCTAGGCTACACAAGCATAGTGGCTCCATTTAACGGCGTAGTGGGCGATAATAAAGTCGATGTTGGCTCACTTGTCATAGCAAGCCAAACAAAACTTGTAAGGCTAACTAAGATAAATCCGATCGAAGCTGACTTTTACATCGCAGATGTGGATAATCTAAGTAGAAAAGCAAATTTAGATAGTGGCGCTTGGCAGCAACTAAATAGCGAGGCTGTTTTAAATTTAAACAATGAAAATTTCACCGGCAAAGTGACATTTATAGATAATGTCGTAAATACCGCAACTGGTAGCGTTTTGGCAAAGGCTAGCTTTGATAACAGCGAAGGTAAAATTTTACCAGGTGCGTTTGGTCATATAAAGATGAGCGGATTTGTTCAAAAAAATGCCTTTAACATCCCGCAAGTCGCCCTTCAACAAAGCGCTACAAACACTTATGTTTTGGTCGTGAAAGATGGCAAAGTAGGACAAAAAAATGTAAAAACAGGATATCAAACAAAAGATATGGTCGTAGTGACTGAGGGTCTTGAAGAGGGCGATAAGATAATAGTTAATAACTTCCTTAAAATCGGAGTTGGCGCACCAGTTGAAACTGATAAAGACCTAAGCGCAAATTTCTTAAACAAAGATGCAAACGCTACAAGTAGCAAGTAAAGGCAGATAGATGTTTTCAAGATTTTTCATAAACCGCCCGATATTTGCAACTGTTATATCTATCATCATAGTTATAGCAGGTTTTATGGGTATCAAGGGGCTTCCTATAGAGGAGTATCCAAGTCTTACTCCGCCTACTGTCTCTGTAACTGCGACATATAGCGGTGCAGATGCGCAGACGATCGCTGACTCGGTCGCAAGTGCCATTGAAGATCAGATAAATGGTGTTGAAAATATGCTTTATATGCAAAGCACCTCAAGCTCAGCTGGTACTATGAATATAAGCGTATATTTTAAGATCGGCTCATCAGCAAAGCAAGCTACGATCGATGTAAATAACCGCGTGCAAGCTGCCCTTTCAAGATTGCCTCAAGAGGTGCAAAGCATGGGTGTAACGGTGCGCGAAAGAAGTGGCTCGATCCTTCAAGTAGTTGGCTTTACAAATCCAAATATGAACCAAGTTGAGCTATATAACTATGTAAATTTAAACATCGCTGATGCGATCAAAAGGGTAAATGGTATCGGCGATACAGTGCTAATTGGCAACAAAGAGTACTCGATGAGAATTTGGCTAAAGCCAGACAAGCTCGCTCAGTTTAAACTAACTCCAAGCGACGTCATCTCTCAAGTAAGAATTCAAAACTCACAATACGCCGCTGGTAAGATCGGTGAGCAGCCATCAAAAGGTGAAAATCCTTATGTTTATTCAGTAGTTTCTGAAGGACGTTTTAAAGATCCAAAGCAGTTTGGTGAAATTTTGATAAAAAGTGATGACGGCACAGTCGTCAAGCTAAAAGAGGTCGCTACAGTCGAGCTTGGAGCTGCTAGCTACGCATCTGAAGCTATGCTAAATGGCAAGCCAGCAGTGCCACTTTTGCTATTTTTGCAAAACGACGCAAACGCACTTGCAACTGCTGAAGCGGTCAAAGCAAAGCTTGAAGAGCTAAAGAAAACTTATCCAGTTGGCTTAGAGCACACGATAGCTTATAATCCAACTGAATTTATCACCGTCTCAATAGACGAAGTCATAAAAACTTTCATAGAAGCGATGGTGCTAGTTCTTGTCGTAATGTACTTCTTCTTAAAGAGCTTTAGAGCTACCATCATACCGATGCTTGCTGTGCCAGTCTCCATCATAGGCACATTTGGCGGGCTTTATGTGATGGGCTTTAGTATAAATTTGATCACACTTTTTGCCCTGATCCTAGCCATCGGTATCGTCGTGGATGACGCGATCATCGTTATAGAAAACGTCGAGAGAATTTTGCATGAAGATAAAGAGATAAGTGTAAAAGACGCGACATTTAAGGCAATGGAGGAGGTGCAAACTCCGGTTATCTCTATTGTGCTCGTGCTTTGCGCGGTTTTCGTGCCAGTTTCATTTATGGAGGGCTTTGTTGGCGTTATACAAAAGCAGTTTGCGCTAACACTTGTCGTTGCTGTTTGTATCTCAGGCTTTGTCGCTCTTACTCTTACGCCAGCGCTTTGTGCGGTTATGCTTAAGAAGCAAGAGAGCAAGCCATTTTGGATAGTTCAGAAATTTAATGACTTCTTTGACTTTAGCACTAGGCTATTTACAGCTGGCGTGGCAAAAATTTTAAAACATGTCATCATTAGCTTTATAGTAATTGGCATAATGGGATTTGCTACGTATGGCTTGTTTCAAAAGGTGCCAAAAGGACTTGTGCCTTCAGAAGATAAGGGCGCTTTGATGGTTATCACCTCACTTCCACCTTCAACAAATATGCTAAAGACTAAAGAAGAGGTAAAATCTATTAGTAATGCCATTTTAAGCAATCCAAATGTCGAATTTACCATGGGCTTTGCAGGCTATGATATGCTAGCTAGCTCACTTAGAGAAAACTCAGCCATTAGCTTTATCAAGCTAAAAGACTGGAGCGAGAGAAAAGGTGCAACGGACGGCGCAGATGCTTTAGTAGGTCAGTTTAACGGCATGCTTTGGGGCTCTAAAAACTCGTTGACCTTCGTCGTAAATGTGCCACCTATCATGGGTCTATCAATGACTGGCGGCTTTGAGATGTATCTACAAAACAAAAGTGGCAAAAGCTACAACGAGATAGAAGCAGACGCTAGAAAGGTGACCGCGGCAGCAAATGCAAGACCTGAGCTAACTGGCGTAAGAACGACGCTTGAGACGAACTACCGCCAGTTTAAGATAACTGTTGATAAAGAGAAAGCAAGGCTATTTGGTGTAAGCGAGAGTGAAATTTTTAGCACGATAGCCGCTACTTTTGGCTCTTACTACATAAATGACTTCAACCTTGCTGGTAAATCTTACCGCGTATATGCAAGAGCGAGCGATAACTTTAGAAACAACCCTGAGGATCTAAGAAAGATTTTCGTCCGCTCATATGAGGGCGGCATGGTGCCATTAAATTCAGTAGCAACGCTTACAAGATCTATCGGACCTGATATCGTTGATAGATTTAACCTCTTTCCAGCGGCTAAGATCATGGGCGATCCAAAACCTGGCTACACATCAGGCGATGCGATAAGAGCGATCCAAGAGGTCGTAAATGACACGCTAAGCAGCGACGACTACGCTATAAGCTGGGCAGGAACTGCGTATCAAGAGGTAAATTCTCAAGGAACAGGCACGGTTGCCTTTATCTTTGGTATGGTCTTTGTCTTCTTGATCCTTGCTGCTCAGTACGAAAGATGGCTCATCCCACTAGCAGTCATCACAGCCGTGCCGTTTGCGGTATTTGGCTCGTTGCTAGCTGTTTGGATAAGAGGGTTAACAAACGACATCTACTTTGAGATCGGTCTTTTGCTACTCATCGGTCTGGCGGCCAAAAACGCCATCTTGATCGTAGAATTTGCTATGCAAGAGCGTGAGAGCGGAAAGAGCATATTTGAATCAGCCGTAAATGCGGCCAAACTTCGCTTTAGACCTATCGTTATGACATCTATCGCATTTACGCTTGGCGTTTTCCCAATGGTTATAAGCACAGGCGCAGGCGCTGCATCTCGCCACTCACTAGGAACTGGCGTGGTTGGTGGCATGATCGCATCAACAACGATAGCGATATTTTTCGTGCCTATGTTTTACTATTTGCTTGAAAATTTAAATGAAAAATACTGGAAAAAGGGAGCAAAAAAAGATGAAAAATAAGGCGTTTATACTTATAACAGCGGCGTTTTTGGCTGGTTGCTCGTTTCGCCCAGATATGCCAAACGTGGATACAAATTTCACCTCGACATACACTTTCGAGACAAGCGATATAAGAGATCTTTGGTGGAAGGAATTTCACGATGAAAATTTAAATTCTCTAGTCGAAAGTGCGCTTGAGAAAAATACAAATTTACGCATTGCATATTTAAATTTACAAAAAGCAAAGGCAAGTCTTGGCATTGCTGAAGCTGATTTGCTACCGGGGGTAAATTTAAACGCAGGTGCCACAAGAACTAGAAATAGTGCCGAGACTGCCACACACATGCCTCAAACTACTTCAAAAAGCTATGAGATAAATTTAGGTCTTAACTACGAGATAGATCTCTGGGGCAGAGTAAGAAATAGCGTGCTTGCAGCTAATGAAAATTTAAATGCGAGCAAATTTGACTATGATAGCGCCAGACTTAGCCTTAGCTCAAGTGTGGCAAAAAGCTACTTTGCTCTAGTGTCGCTAAACATGCAAGAAGCGGTGCTAAAAGAGACACTAAAAACCTATGAGGACACACTAGCACTTCGCAAAACGCAGCTTGATCTTGGTGGCATAAATGAGATGACCTATCTGCAAAGTAAGGCTGAAGTAGAAAGGGCAAAAACAAGCCTAACTTCAGTGCTAAACTCAAAGTCACAAGCGCTTACTTCGCTAGCCATCCTAACTGGCAAAAGCAATGATGAAATTTTAAAAGGAGCCGTTGCTAGTGCGCAAAATTTACCAAGCTCACCTGAGATAAAGGCTGGTATTAGCTCAGATGTTTTGCTTAGAAGAAGCGACGTGGCAAAGGCACTAGCAGATCTAAAAGCTACAAATGCCCTTGTTGGCGTAGCGCGCGCTCAATATTTCCCAACGCTATCCCTTACAGGTCTTTTTGGCTTTGCAAGCGACGAGTTTGATAGAATTTTTATGGGTAGCGCAAGCGTTTGGAGCTTAGGAGCAAATTTAACACAGAAAATTTTTGATTTTGGCAGGACAAAGAATAACGTCCGTGTTGCTGAGACAAACGAGCAAATCGCAGCTATCACTTACGAAGCGACTGTTAGATCGGCCCTTGGCGAGGTTAGAGATGCCCTTATATCAAGGCAAAACGCAAAGCTCTCTTTGGATCAGGTAAAAAATTTGCTACAATCGCAGCAAAAAATTTATTCGCTTGCTAAAGATCAGTATAACGCTGGCTATATCGGCCACTTAGAGCTTCTTGATGCACAGAGAAATTTGCTTCAAGCAAAGCTTCAAGATGTCTCAGCTAAGCTTGATGAGGTAGATAGCGCGGTTGAAGTTTATAGGGCACTTGGCGGCGGATTTAAGGTAGATAAATAAACTCAAAAAGGAGAAAAGTTGATGACTAAGATTTTAAATTTTTTATTTTCTTGGGGATTTTTTGTTTTTGCTATCGCTCTTGGCGTAGCATTATGGTTTGCGATAAATTACGTGGATACCATTAGGCTTGAGTCAAGCTTTTATGATATCGGCGAGATATTTATGATGGCAGCTGTCTTTGGTATCGTTTTTTACCTTATCGCAGCGATATTTGTTATACCTATTAGGGCGATGACAAAAAAGGCCTAAATCCTCTTTTCATCTAAGAATTAAATTTCTTAGATGACCCCTCAAAAATACATTATAAATTTCTTTTTACTTATTTAAATTTTAGAAGTAGAAAGGGCGAAGATCGCCCCTTGAAGTATAAAATTTGATTATTTTGCGCTTTTGCAGCCGCATGTGCAGCCTAAAATCCTATAAATGATAGCTCCGATGATCGCTCCAACGATAGGTGCAACCCAGAAAAGCCAAAGCTGCTCTAGTGCCCAAGTGCCTTGAAATATCGCAACGCCAGTTGAGCGAGCTGGATTAACCGATGTGTTTGTGATAGGTATCGAGATAAGGTGGATCAGCGTCAAACCAAGGCCAATAGCGATAGGTGCAAAGCCCTTTGGAGCACGCTCATCAGTAGCACCTAGGATGATGATAAGGAAAAACGCAGTTAGGACTATCTCTGCAACAAGTGCTGAGACTAGATTGTAGCCATTTGGTGAGTGCTCGCCGTATCCGTTGCTAGCAAAACCGCTTGCAGTAGCGTCAAATCCAGCCTTGCCTGAAGCGATAAGATATAGCACGGCAGCAGCTGCGATCGCTCCGATAACTTGTGCGATGACGTAAGGTACGAAGTCTTTTTTGTCAAATCTTCCGCCAACCAATAGGCCAACTGAGACAGCAGGGTTGAAGTGTCCGCCACTGATGTGACCAACAGCGTAAGCCATCGTAAGAACTGTAAGACCAAAAGCAAACGCAACACCTACAAATCCGATACCAAGCTCTGGAAAAGCTGCTGCAAATATCGCGCTACCGCAACCTCCAAAAACTAACCAAAATGTGCCAAAAAACTCGGCTAAATATCTCTTCATTTTCTCCCTTTTAGGTAAATTAAAGGGGGCGATTTTAGCAAAAATGTGTGACATTACAAAATATTTGTAAAGATAAAGTTTTATATAAATTTTGCTTGTATAACTAAACAAAATTTAGAGTGCTTTAGAGTAGCTATAAGTGCTAGTAAAAATTTGATAGTTTTTATATAAGCTCTATGTAAAAAACTGAATCACTTTTTAATAAATTTGTAAAAACCCGCCAATTACTGACAGGTTTTTATGTATTTTACAGTGCCTTGATATCTCCGCCGATGACTCTTAGCCCCATGCTGTCAAATATCGCTTTTATGCCACTAACTTCTATAACCACGCTTGAGCCATTTATCGTTACTTTGGTGCTGCCTACTTGGTGGATGATCTCATTTTTAGCATTGACATCGTATGTCGTCTCGATCTCGCTATATTTTGAGTCCGCCATCTCGGTATGCTGCGCGGCTGTTTTTGTAGTGAAATTTGACTTAGTATTTATATCGATGTAGTTGTTTGCCTGAAGCACGATGTGCTCGTTACTAAACTCATTTATGCCTTTTTGCGAATTTAGCTTGTAGCTACCATCTATGTTTTGCTCTTTAGTACCTTTTATCTCTTTGGTTTCGTCGTTGTGTATGGTTGTGTTGAGGTTTGATTTTATCTCGACAAATTTATCATTGCCGACAAACTCATGTCTATCTTGACCAACTCTAGTTGTATCATCAACAGCTACATTTAGTGTGTTTGAGACGCCTACTACCGTATCTTTTGAAAGTCCAACCGTCGTTAAATATTCGCCTCCGACATTTACGTTTTTAGCAAGATCTATCGTTTGGATGTGCGCTTTTTTGACCCTTTCGGTGTAGCTACCATGCACTTGAGAGCTTTTATCGTTTAGGATCGTTTGAGAAAAGTCGTTATTTACTAGCTCGTCGTAGTCTTTCTCAGCTTTTACATAAATTTGCTCTTTGTTTTTTAAGTTTGACAAAGTGATCTCGTTTATGCCAGTCTCATTTGCACCGATCGTTTTTGAGCTAAGCGATGTTTGATGGTAGTTGTTATCTACATTTACTAGTGGCATATTTGAGGCATTATAGAGACTGCCACTTACCACTGGGTTATCTATGTCGTTTTGCAAAAATGAGATGATAACCTCATCGCCGACCCTAGGTATCGCAAAGAAGCCAGAGCTGTTGCTTGCGATAGGTGTGATCACTCTTAGATAGGCACTTTTATGATAGCTTGCGTTTATGGTGTCGTCTTTATCTATCTGCTCTTGTGTGCTAAAGGCGTTTAGTCTTACCTTTACTCTGCCGTAACTATCCGTATGGATGGTGTTTGTTTGGCTATTTAGCCCATCTTGTCCTACAACAAGACCTAGAGTGATGTCAGGCGCTTTTGGCTTTTGTTTATAGCTCGGTACAAATTTCACGCTGCTTGGGATGATGCTTAGTTCATTTGTATATGAGCTTATAAATTTCTTATCTTTTAAAGGGACATTGTCACCTAAATTTAGAGTATTTTCTAAAACGCTTTCGTCTATATAAGTGTGTTTTATAGCTATTATTTTAAACTCATACTCGCCACTACTTTGATCTATGGCGACTGAGATATTGTCGTTTAAATTTAGAGCAAAGACGTTTGAACTAGCGACAAATTCTTTCAAAAGCATATCGCTTCTTAGCTTTTTAAGATAGGTGCTGACCTCAAGCAATCTCGTATCACTAAATGAATACTCATCTAAATTTATATGCTTATCATAGATATTTACCTGCTCGTCAAATATCTTCTCATTTTTGCTCTCTAATACGTTTGGATAGGCTGTGTTTTGAAATGAGTGGGTGAAGCTGTTTGCTTTTAGAGTTTCGCTCTTTGTGATTTTATTTATGTGTTCGCTTGCAAGATTGTTATTTAAATTTACATTAAAGCTTACTTTTCTAGCCTTTTTGCCTTTGCTCGGTTCGCTTTGTGCTAGGCCTTCAGCTTGGTTGCTATAAGCTAGGATAAAGGTATCGTGAAAATAAATTTTCTCATTATCTTCGTAAAAATATATACCGCTATCATGGCAAAGTCTTGTTATAAAGGCTAGGTCGCTTTCGTTGTACTGCGCTATAAATTCTTTTTTATTGTAGCTATTTTTGATATTTGAGAAGTCTAGCTCTTTAGTTAGCCTTTGCTTGTTAAAAGACAAAATTTCTTTTACTACTTCAAGCACGCTTTGATCTGTGTAAATTCTATTTGCTCTATTTATACTTAGTCTATATAGCGAAGATGTGAGTTTAAATTTGAAGAAATATTTTTTGTCTATATTTGTGCTACTATCGTCATCAACGCCTAGATACTCGACATCGCTTACTATGCCGCTAAAGTAGATATAGTCGCTGCCATTATTGCTAGGGATGATACTCTTGTTCGTAGAAGATGGTCTTTTTATGCTTAGCTTCATGCCTTTATCAAGGTATCTATATATGCCAGTTTGAGCGTTATCATTATATATGCTCTCTAAATTTTCATAAAGCGGGTTTTTGACCAAATTTATATAGGCAAAGCACTCTATGCTAAATATATCCTCTAAACTCTCATTTATATCGGCTCTTGTGACTATAAATTTATCGTTTGCTATCTGAAGAGTCGAGAAAGCATCGTTAGATACGCCATAATCTACAAAGCCGTCTGTCGCCACTGAGTTACCAGATGCCAGCATGACTGGCTTAGTTAGTGATGATGTTGGTGATGTTATGTTTTTGTCCATTTGTTGCTCTTTCAATCTTTTTTCGTTTTCTTCTTCTTGTAATCTTTTTTCAAATTCTTTAATATCAGCATCATTTAATTTAATCGTAGGCTTTGACTCTTCCAGTATGCCAAGCCTTTTTGCCTCTTTATATTTTCTGAATTTAATTTCTGTTTGATCGTCTATGCCTCTTTTTACTCCTTCTCCAGCAGCATCAAAAATTTTGTCCATTAGTGGAGGTTTAGGATAAACTCTTATAAAAGCATCTACATTGTCTTTTGCATTTTGTGAGGTAGTTTTTTCTTTAAAGTCTTTCAAATCAGTGTTATCATTTTTTACTTCAAGTTTCTTCTTACTTATATTAAATAAATCCATTACCTATTCCTGCCTTCTACTAACTCATCAAATTCTTTTTCGTCATTTACAATTTTTAAAATAGATTTTAAAACGGCATAATCTTTTGGGTCTTGCCCATGATCTAATAGTTTTTTGATCAGTTTAAATTTCTCTTCTTTAAATTCCTTATATTTTGGTGTTTTTATAAATTTAAGCAATTCTTTACTGGCTCTTTTATTCTCTATTGGAACTCCATTACTATTAAAAAAAAACGAAAAGTCAAGCCCTATTGACGTAGATAGCCAGCCATTTGGAGTAGCACCCTTGTCTAAAAGCATGTCAATAGTTCTAGTCTTGTTTGCATCGTAAGCAAATTCTAATAAATTAGATCTAGCCATTAAATTATTTAATTTTACGCTAGCATTAGCATCACATCTGAGATCATCTATGTAGTATTTTATA
>NZ_CABPVA010000001.1:255093-265813 GCF_902460595.1 Campylobacter concisus | reverse complement strand
ATCCTTTTTATATTGCTCTAGTAACCTATCTAAATCTTTTTCATCATTTACAAGCGTTAATACTTTCTGTAAAAGGATATAGCCTTTTGGATCTTGTCCATGTTCTAGGAGTTTTTTGATTAGCTTAAATTTCTCTTCTTTAAATTCTTTATATTTTTGAGTTTTTATAAATTCTAGTAGCTCAGGGCTTACTTTTTTGTTGTCTATACCGACACCATTTTCTCTAAAGAAAAATGCAAAGCTCATACCCATAGACGTTGCTAAGCTTGCATTAGCAGCTGTTCCTTTTACCAAAAGAGTATCAAAAGTTTTTGTTTTATTTGTATCATAAGCATACTCTAACAAATTTGGTCTTATTGAAAGATCTGGAATTTCAATAGTCATATTAGCATCGCATCCAAGATCATCTATGTAGTATTTTATATACTTAGCTGTTTCAGCGTCACTTAAATTTTTATTGAAAATGAGTCCAAACATATCCGTGCAATTTGCTTCGTGTGAATATTGTGAATATAAAGATGTTATGAGAAATATGATCATAGCTAAGTGTTTCATATCGCATTTCACATATCATGGTGTTTTAAAAGATAATGATAAAAAGGGCTCATTTGTGTCCTTCCAACGAGAATATTGATATCCCTAGGGAGGATCCCTAGGTTATTTTTTAAGCTTTTTTAGTAGCTTCTCTCCAGTCATCGCTTCCGCTTGTACCTGCAGCTACGTGCTCCCAAACTATCTTTCTATAGTTCATTGAAACTTTAAAAAGCTCAGTTTTGTCGCTGTTTAGCTTGTCTTGAGCATTTGGGCTTACTAGAGTGATATCTGTTATAGTTGCATCTTCTAGTTTTGTAGTAAAGAAGTGCTCAGCGCCGCCGCTAGTTGATGTTCTATACCAGTGGATCTCAACCTCTGGAAGTCTCTCGCCTTGAGTTAATGCGTTGTAAAGAAGTGGAACAGCTTTGTTTAAAGATGTTGTAAAGCTAAATGGCTTATGTACTCTTTGTCCTGATGGTTGTCCACTTTGTGGATCTACTGGAACAGTTACGATGTGAGAAACCTCTTGTGCCATGATCTCATCTTCGTGACCTGACTGATAGCGATTACCGATACTAGCTTCTGTTGAAGCACCACTTGAGATAAGTCCTTGAGTAGAACCTTTCACCTTAATATACACTGGTTGTGACATATTTACTCCTATTAAAAAATTTGGTTATTTTAACTTTTATTAACTTTCTATTTTATTAAAAACATTACTTTTTTAACATATAGCTTTCAAGTGCTTTATGTAATAAATAATTAAACGCCTCTTTATCTTCTTTGGTGCTTTTTGTTACAGCACCAGAGAGATACTTGAAAAATGAATTATTCTCGACTATATCGTACATTTGACTATATAGCTCTTTGCATATAAGCTTAAGCAAAACAGCATTCACAAGCGTCGTGTTGTCGCTTAGAGGCAGCGTTTTTATAATAGTTTCCATATCTTTTGTATTTAACGTCCTGCTTTGCTCGCTTATAGGGCTCATGTTTGGCTGCACTTTTATGCTCTCAACTAAATTCATCAAAAGCTCATCCATGCTCTTTGCTGTTAGCATCCTTTGACTATTTATATCTTCTTCATCGAAATTTTGAGCGCTCTCATTTAAATTTAAAGGCACATCATTAACATTTTCATTTAAAGTGATATCTTTTTCTTCATCTATGAGAGAATTTATCTTTGGCTCTTCTTTAAAATCAACATTTGAGATTTTCCCAACTGGCTCAAATTCTTTATTATCAAGCTCATCAAAGTTTTTGGTATTTTCTATGATCTTGTGAGCTTTGCCGACATATTCGTCTATCCTAGAAGGATCTATAAATATAAATTTAAGCTCGCCTATCCTAAAAATATCTCCTGGATTTATCACGCTTTCATAATCATCAGGCAACTTCGAATAAGAATCGCTATAAAATATCTCGCATCCTTCGTATCCGCAAATGGTAAAAACACCCTCTTCAAAGCCTATATGAGCGTGCTTTGAAGCTATAGAGCCGCTTGTATCACTGCACGGAAATTTAACCGTATCTAGCGAGCCTATGTCCCCACCGTTTTCATCAAAAATGACATACTGCGCCAAAAAGCTCGAAGCTTTATCAAAATTTTGTATAACCGCTGCTATTTCTTGCATATTTTTTCCTTAATAAAGCATCTTTCTTGGTAAATCAATCGTTGGTATGATATTCATAAGCTCTAAAAGCTCTCCGCCATTTGGAGTAACTTCAAAGCCAAAATATGACTCTTTTTTACCATCAAAGTTAAGCGTGCTAACGCCAATGCTGCTGAAATTTGAAGCCTTTAAGAGCTTGTACCAGCCCCACTCACCATCAAAGCTGATCTCTTTTTTATCACTGCCTGCATTTGAAACTGCATTAAATTTAAACTGTGTTGAGATATCAAAGCTTTTACTTGAGACAAGCAAATTTGATGGGATCGTGTGATCATACACCAAAGAGTTATTTGCGTAGCCTATATTTATGTGGCTGAAATTTGCCGATAGATCAACCGCTTTTAAGTTATAGTTTAGTTTTAGCTCATCATTTGAATCAAGCATCAAATTTGAAATTCTATCGATATAAGCGATATTTTCAAGGAAACTTTTATTAAATCTTAGCTCTTTTGCATATTTTGGTCTTACCTTGTAGCCACTGCCAGTTTTACTTAAAATTTGTTTTAGATATTTATCATAAAAGCTATTCCAAGTTCCGTCCTTGCCAAAAAATCTCTTAAATTCTTCGATACTAACGGCCTTTGCTGAGTTTTCATTAAACGGATAATAAGGTTTTATAAGACTTTCAAAGTCATCAAGAACATCATCTTTATAAGCCGTTGCTAAAAGTGATGAAGCTCCGTTTTCTACCTGTTTCCAAGCAAGCTTTGATAACTTTTGATAGTACTCATTTAGCTCATCAGGAAGCTTTTTAGCGTCATTGTTTAACACAATAAATGGGTCATTCTCATTTTTTATGCCATTTATCGCATAAACTATCTTGTCGTCACTGCTTTGAAGCATCTCAAAGTTATAGTCGCTAACTTTTTTATATACATTTGTGACGTCATTGCTGATAAGATCTAGCGATCCGTCAGAATTTAGCACATGATAGTTTGTAAATTTAGTACTAAAGTCTGCAAATACACGTTTTATCTCGCTTGAAGCAAAACCTAGAGAGTAGATGTATTTTAGTAAATTTTCATCATTTAAATTTGTATTTTGATTAGTTAATTTTATAAGAGAATTTAGTGGGTTTTCTCTTTTTGACAAAATTTCAAGCTCATCGATAACCTCTTTTTTAGTAGCAAATTCATTTGGCTCGATCGCTCTTAAAATTTGGTTCCATTTATCAGCGTAGTTTTGCAAGTAAAGCTCTACAACTGCAATGCTTAGCTCCTTTTTCTCATTTGAGCCAATATCTTTTAAAGATGAGTTGGTATCCATTAGCCATGACTCGATGCCCGCGGTCTCATCGATGTTTGAGCTAAGTTTTGCCAAGAAATCTCTTAAATTTTCTTTTGTATAAATTTTATTAAATGGATTAAATGCCTCTTTTTCTTGAACTACCTGGTTTAAATTTTCAACCTCTTTTTTGATGTCGTAGAATGATTTTTCATCTTTAAATGATATAAACTCAAGTATCGAGTAGAGCCTTTTTGCTCTTTGAACAGGTGTTAGCTTGGTATTTGCTGCACTTTGAGCGCTCTAGTCTGCTGAAATGCTTAAATTTTTAGCATTTAAAATAGCTTCGATGTGTGCTAAAAACTCGTCTT
This sequence comes from Campylobacter concisus, assembly GCF_902460595.1. Lineage (GTDB taxonomy): Bacteria > Campylobacterota > Campylobacteria > Campylobacterales > Campylobacteraceae > Campylobacter_A > Campylobacter_A concisus_BL. Next base: position 262,011 of record NZ_CABPVA010000001.1, on the reverse strand, counting down.
TAGCAACGCCATATTTTTCAAATTTATCCCAGTTTGCAGCTATCCAAATTTTAAATAGATCTACATTTGTATAGTTTTTATCAAAAAGTGAATCATACATATAAAAGGCTTTTATAAGCTTATCTGGGTCGCTCTCTGTTTTTAGGATATTTTCCATCTCAGTTAAAACTGTATTTTTGAAAAAATCGGCGCTAAGGTCGTAATAAAGCGCTTTAACAGGCGTAAAACCTTTATAAGAGGTATCAAGAGTGATGTACTCAAATTTAGTATCACCACTAAAGATCCTTGGATAGTCGTTTAGACTTTGTTTTAGCAGATTTAAAAGCTCGATCTTTTGTGTAGCGGTAAGGTCTTTATACTTTTTGTTATCAAGATAGTTAGAAATTTTATCTACGTTGTTAGCCGCAGTTTGCTCTTTTGTATTTTTGATATTTAAAATATAACTAGAGCCAAAATAAACTCCCACACAAAGCGCAGCCACTAGGGCGAAATTTACAAATTTAATAAATCTATTTTGTGCGCCAAATTTCGTTACATTTGCTTTAAAAGCGATCTCTTTTAAAAATGATTTTACAAAATAGCTTTGTTTGCTATAATTATTTACCGCTCTAAGAAGTGGTTTTTTGATGCTGTATTTATCACAAATTGTATTTGTAAGGTAGTTTATAGGGATATTTTCTTGATATGCACTTACAAAATAAACTCCGTTTATAACAGATGTGTTTTTAAGAGCATTTTGAGAGCTTAGTTTTGTAACAAAGTCTTTTACGAGCACAAAGAAATTTTCAAGCTGTTTTAAGAACAGATATGAGCGTTTTTTATCTTCTAGCATGTGCGAGATCGAGTTTTTGCTCATTAGATGTTTAAATAGTGAGTCGCTTAAGCCTTTAAGCTCTGTCTCAAGCATTTGAGCGGTGAAATTTGAGTCTAAATTTATACCAAGTGCTTTATTTGCCACGTCTTCATTAAATAATTTGAAATAATCACCCATACCATCTATAAGGTCAAGCTTGCTAAAGACTACGTAAATAGGAAATTTAATGCCAAGGTGCTTCTCGCAGTCATTTATCCTCTTTACCATATATCTGATAAGCTCGTCAAAATACTCTTGGGTGCCTTCTAGGAATTTTTTAGTATCGATGATAAGCACGGCTCCACTTAGTCTTGAGTTAAAGTCATTTCTCTTTAAAAAGTGTAAAAACTCGTTCCAAACGCCTTTTTTAAGTAGATAGTCTCTATTTTTCTCTACGTCATCTTCAGGAAGCTCTTCTGTCGCAGTTGGCTGATAGAGGCTCTCTTGTGCAAAGTGAATGCCCTCAGTATCTAGTAATGCGCCAAATTTTGATACATAAAGGTTAAAATTTGTCGTACTTTGATGTATCTTTTTATAAGTATCCAGGCTATCAGATAGAGGAAATTCGATATTTGAGTAGTTTATGAAAGCACTTTTGCCAGCGCCCTCATTGCCTATTATCATTATTAATGGCAATTTTTTAAAATTTATATCTTTTTTCCAAGTCGTTTTGGCGTCTTTTAGCGAAAGTAAGAAATTTCTCTTTGCTTTGCCAAAACTATCCAATGACTCTTTTTTGATCTCTTTTAGTTTGTCGTTTTTCTCATCTTTGCGTGATGCAAAATAGTTCATCAGCGGTCTAAGCAAGACAAAAAACAATATAACTGCCCAAAAAGCAACTAGCACGCTAACTCGTGAGCTAACGCTAGCAAAGCTGTATATATCGTTAAATGCTACAAGCGGGGCATAGAGCCAAAACAAAACACTAAGAGCGATAGAAGTTGCTAAAACAACACTGTGTTTAAACCTAAAAAATGTGAAAAATCTGCGTAAGTAGTCGATAAATGCCATAGCTGCAAATCCTTTTACAAATAAATATATTTCTTTTATGTAATTATATCAGATTTTTTTGATTTTGGAGTTAAATTTTATGAACAAAGTCTAAATTTTATAAAATTTGACATTTTTTTATCATTTTTAAGCCTTGAACCAAAACCGATTTGGCTACTTGTATATTTTGATCCGAGCTTAAACTGCATCTTATGAGAGTAATTTATCTTCAAATATAAATCAGAAACAAATTCATCATTAGTAAAATAAGAAAGAGTCTCTTGAAGCTCTTTAAATTTATCTTTTTTGGGGAAGAAATTCACAGCCTCTTCGTACTCTATGCCGTTTATAAAGACTGCGATCTTAGTTTGTTTTTCAAAAAGCTTTTTACCAAGGATAAAATTTTTACCAAGTGTCCTATTTTTATGGCCTAAGGAGTTTAAATTCGATGGAGCTATAAAAATTTGATTTGGTAAATTTTCAAGTATAAAAAGCTTATCTTTTAGCCCAAAATGGCTCTGAAGCGCAAATTCAACCTCTTTTTTTGGCCTTCTTTGGCTAACTGCAAGTGGCGAAAATGGCAGAAATTTCTTTGCCAGCAGCTTATCTTTTATATTGAGCATATCAAGTAAGATCTTTGAAATTTTATCATCAAGCTCATCTTCAAAAGATCTTGCGTAGTTTTTCAGGCTAATGCTATCAAAAAATAGCCAAAGTAAGTAGTTGTCAAAAAAATCAAAAAATAGCTCATAGCTATTGTCATTAGTCTTTGAAATTTTCTCTAAAATGTAGCTTGTTAGATGCGAGCTACTTCCTAAAAGGCCCATAAAATTTACAATTATCTTTGTAAGCTCTTGCTCATCTAAGCTCTCAAGCTCTTTGATCGGGTAGGCAAAACTTGAGCTATTTTTTAAAAATATCTCGCTTCTATCCCTATTTTTTAGGATGTTTTTTATCAGTTTAAAAAAAGAAGCTTGGCTTATCTCTTCGCTCATACTAGCTCTTTCATGCCGCTTAAAAACCCATAATCAAATAAAATTTTACTCTTTATGCACTTTATCTTAAGCTCGCAAAATGAGTTAATAGAAGCAAATTTTGATAAAAACTTAGCCAAATTTATACCTATGACATAGACATTTCCAAGGCTTTCAAACTCGCTCTCATCTATATAAAATATACAAAGCACTCCTCTTTTTGCAAAGCCGCCATCGACCCTGTGGATCTGTTTTGTCTTTATCTCATGAAGTGAGCTAGAAAATTTCTTCAAAAACTCATCATCAGGCAGCATAAAGGCATTAAGCAGTGCTAGAAAAGAGCCCTTGTTTAGTATGCTTTGATAGCTAAATGACAAGATGCTAACCAGCCTCCAGAGTAAATTTCCATCTACATTTACACGTTTTACGCTAGTTGGGATAGTTAAATTTTTGGTTACTACGCCTTGGTGATTTTGGATTTTGTTTATCTCGCCAAGTTTTAGATTAGTTGGCAGATCGCCGTTACAGCAAAGCGTCTCGATGCTCACAGTCTGCTCTTTGGTGTCATTTTTAAAAAATGAAATTTCTTTGTAAGAGTTTAGCTTCATATCTATTTTATTGCTTACAAAGTAATAGTCCTTTGATCTTTGGCTATTTAAAAACTCAAACCTCTCAAAGCTTTTATAGTTTTTAAGTATCCTTTTTTCATTATTGCTGCTGTGAGCGACGACCTTTGTGATAGAGACTATCTCGTAAGCGTTTATGTTTGAGCGGTCGATGAAAATTCTATACTCGCTTCGCTTGTTGTTATTTTGTATAGGCTCGGCACCTTTGACAAACAAATTTATCGCTGGCGTGGCAAAAAGAGAGAAATACTCTAGCCTTGGCACGTAACCATTTGGCATATCTTTTGAAAAGACAAATTTGATGTTAAAGCTTTTTGCGTCAAATCTCTTTAAAAAACCAAGTCCGTTTATACGGATGAAATTTAGTTTAGATGAAAAATATGAAAGCTCTTTTATAAGCTCAAATGCCTCAAAACCAAACTCATCGCTCTTTATCAAAGCTTCATCAAATTCATCCAAGCTAAGCTTATCAGCTCCAAGTTTTATCTCCTCATCGCTATCTTCAAAGCTTACGACTATAAATTTCAAATAGTTTTTTAGCCACATCAAAAGGGTTGAAGAGAAGTATATGTTATCGCCAAGATATAAATTTAAAAAATCAATATCAAGCTCTTTGGTGCTAAGCTCATCTTTGGTGATAGATATGTTTAAATTTAAAAGATAGTCGCTTTTGTTGTTTGACATAAAAGCTTTTGATATCTTTAAAGGAAGCAAATTTACGTCATATATCGTCTGAAATTTACAAGCTACACCATTTATAGGCTTTGACTCTATGATGCTGCCTTTTGGTATAAATTCTTTTTTTTCTGAAAAATCATCTCTTAGAGCAAATTCTTGCATGCAAACTGAAGGGAAAGGGTTTGTGTAGCTTGGCATTAAGATATTTATCAAAGACTCAGCTATTAAGGGGATATTTTCATCTAGCTCTTGTCTAATCCTTGATGTCAAAATAGCCATATTTTCTATGATACTCTCAACATCAGGATCTTTGCTTTTAGTATCTAAAAATGGTGCAACTTTTGGGAAATTCTTTATAAAAAGAGCTCTTGTTTCGTCAAGATACGCCATCTCTTTTTGAAAATAAGCTAAATTATTTTCATTATAATCCATTATAAAATCTCACAATATCTATTGTTCTTAAAAATAACCTTTAGCAAATACTCTTTGAAATTGTCGTTTTTATGCTTATAGTTTATGTTAAAGATGATACGCCAAGGCTTTAGCGAGTCATCATAGCCGATAGAGGTTATCTCTATTCTATTTTCGTTTGAGGTGATTAGTTCATATATCGCCATGCCAAGTCTATGGCCAAGCTCGTTTATCTCGACCCCAACCGACCAAAGATCTATGATACTATCATTTAAACGACCGTAGTTTCCAAGCCTTGAGTTTAAGATAGTATCTATGTGATCTTTGATGTCGCTGTCTAGATCTTTAAAATATGGACGAAATTTTGACTCATCACTAAATTCATATAAAATTTTATCTATCAGCGACATACTTAAATTTACTCTTTATCCAGCTTACCAACCAAAGAAAGCTCGAAATTTGCCCCCATAAATTTAAAGTGAGGTCTAGCTAGAAGCTCTATCTTATACCAGCCTGGCTCGCCAGCTATATCGCTAACGATAACTTTTGCGCTTCTAAATGGTCTTCTACTTCTTACATCAGCTGGTGGATTTTCCTGATCTGAGATGTACTGTCTTAGCCACTCATTTAAGCCACGCTCAACATCACTGCGCTCTTTCCAAGTACCGATCTCTTCTCTTTGAAGTACTTTTAAATAGTGAGCCAAACGAGAGATCAAAAATACATATGGAAGCTGTGTGCCAAGTCTGAAATTTGTCTCAGCAGCTTTGCCTTCTGGAGTATTTGGGAAAACTTTAGGTTTTAGCACTGAGTTTGCAGAGAAAAACGCTGCGTTATTGCTATCACGTCTTAGTGTAAGTGTGATAAAGCCATTTTCTGCAAGCTCAAATTCTCTTCTATCTGTGATCAAAACTTCGGTTGGAATTTTTGTCTGAACGCTTCCGTAGTTTTCATAAGTGTAAGTTGGTAGGTCTTTTACAGCGCCACCACCTTTTGGTCCGATGATGTTTCCGCACCATCTATAGTCCGCAAAACTCTCTGTAAGTCTTGTAGCAAACGCATAAGCGCCGTTGCCCCAAAGCATATCATCGTGCTTATCGACGCTTTCGCGGTAGTTAAAGCTTTTTATAGGGTTATCTTCTGGGATATATGGAGATCTAGTAAGAAATCTATTTACCATACAACCTGTATATTTTGCGTCTTCGTTCTCCCTAAAAGTTCTCCATCTTGTGTATTGAGGACCTTCAAGTAGGCTCTTTAGATCTTTTATGTTTTCAAGCTCACCAAAGTTATCAAGTCCGAAGAATTTAGAAGATAACGAAGTTAGAAGCGGAGAGTGGCTCATCGCTGCAATTGACGACATTTTGTTTAAGAAAGTCATATCTTGATTTGACTTATCTAGCTCATAGTCAGCAACTATCGCACCAACTGGCTCACCACCAAATTGACCATACTCAGCTGAGTAAATTTGCTTATAAAGTGTGCTTTGAGTTATATCTAGATTGTTTTCAAAGTCATCTAAAATTTCTTCTTTTGTTGCGTCTAAAAGATCGATCTTTACATTTTCGTTGAAATTTGTTCTCTCGACTAAAAATCTAATGCCACGCCAAGTAGATTCTAGCTCTTGGAAAGATTTATTGTGTAAAATTTCATCCATCTGAGCTGATAAAAGCGTGTCTATATGAGCTATCATCTCATCAAGTGCGAGCTTATTTATCTTCTCTTCAGCATTATTTGTTGTGATGACATTTGAGATAAACTCGGCAACTCCTTGCTTTACTACGCTATAACTTTCATCATCTTTTGTATATTTGCTCCTTTGCATTATGCTTTCAATGATAGGAGTTTTTACTTTAGTTTCAGACATTTTTATTCCTTATCTTTTTCGTCTTTAAGCTCTAAAAGAAGCTGTTTTCTACTATCTTCATCCTTAATAGCCTCTAAAACTGCTTTTCTAAAATCAGGCATATTGCCCATAGGTCCTTTTAACGCAACTAAAGCTTTTCTAAGCTGCAATAGCTTTTTTAGCTCAGGGACTTGGTTGATGATATTGTCTGGATTGAAATCCTGAATGCTTTCAAAGTTAAGATCGATATTTAGATCTTCGCTACCAGAATTTAGTCTATTTTTCACTGAAAATTCAGTATGAATGTCCAAACTTTTCATAACCTGATCGAAATTTATCTTATTTATAGAGACAACTTCGCGATCTTCAAGTGGGGTTTGGTTTTCACCGGTTAAATTTGAAACTACCATCAGCTTTAACGGAAGCTCAACATCTGCTTCTTGGTTGTTTGTTTTGGTTCTATAAACAATGTTTATACGTTCTTTTGGTGGGATTGAATTCTCTGCCATAATAACATCCTTTTTTTGAGTAAATGATTTA
>NZ_CABPVA010000001.1:250818-254966 GCF_902460595.1 Campylobacter concisus | reverse complement strand
TTTATCACAAAAATGTTTTTGCCTTTATATAAATATCTGACAAATAATCCTTAAGCTCAGTGTTTTCTATAAATTTAACTATTTGCGAATATACAACTTTTGCATTGTTATCCATGCCTTGGCTTGTAAAAATTTTGGAAAGCTCTAACAAAAAGCTAAGCTCGCTTTGCGAATTTGTTGTATATTTGCTTCTATCAAGGGCTTTTATCAGCTCCTCAAAGCTCATATCTTTTTTCATTTCGCCACTAGAGATAAAATTTGCGGTCTCTTTTTTACTAAAAAATTTAGCACTCTCTTCGCTGAAAAATGCCTCTTCACTTTGAAATTTGAGCTTTTTCATATCTGGGAATTTTTCTATAAAATTTAAAGTCATATTAGAAACTAGTTCGCTTTGCTCGCTTAGACCAGATGATCTTAAAAACTCGCAAAATATCCTAACGCCATCTATCCAAAATGGATTAAGGGCTAAATTTCTTATAAATTTCTCCAAATTTTCTTGACTTGCTTCTTTCATATTTTTAAAAAGTAAGATCAAATTTTCATCAGGATAGCGTATCTGCGTCACTTGCTCGCTGCTAACTGGCAAAGTCTTGATCCTGCCCCACATCGCCTCAAAAATAAGCGAGTAAGCGGTCAAATTTTTTATGTCATTTTTTAAAAGCGAGACGGATAAATTTACAAAGTACTCCCTAAACTCTCTATCACTAAATGTGCTAATATCACTACTGCCAAAAGAGACACTTTGTGAGTAGCTCGGCTCGGCTTTTGCTGGCTGCTTTGGCTCCTCTACTTTTTGAGCTTGCTCGCTTTTCTCTTCTATATAAAGCGTATCAAAGTGCGTGCTAAGCTCGCGTGAGAGCTCAGGCACAAGCTCATTAAAAGCTCTTGCGCTCGCTTCGTCTAAATTTATACCATCCCTATGAGCTTGCGTAAAAAGCTCTATCGTTTGAGCAAATATCTTTTTTTTAGCAGGCACTTGCTTTTCATTTTTTGCTAATAAATTTGGCTCTTGTTTTAGAGTAGTTAGAAAAAATGAAAAGGCCTCGATCAGGGTTTTCAAACTATCTTTTTGGTTTAAATTTATAGCAGAGATCGCTAAGAAATTTAAAAGCTTTACATCGAGGCTAAATTCGCTTAATGCCTTTAAAGACGAGCTAAAAACAAAGTCCCATTTTATCGTATCATGCGTCAAAGTCTTATACTTTGACATCTCGTCTATAAGGCTGATGTAGAGTTCGTTTTCTGAAAAGTTTTCGTTAAATTTGTTGAAAAACTTATCTTGCACTTACTTTTTGTCCATAAAATTTTCTATTTTATTGTTTAGGACGCTGTCGTTTTTAACGTTGTTTTGATCCATCGAGTAGGTGCTATATAAAAACGCAGCCGCAATAGCTGCAAGCGCTATAAGGATAAAATAAAATTTCAAATGTCTTAGTGAGAATATCTCAAAAAAGCTTCTCTTTTTAGTTTTTAAATAGCTCTTTTCAAATACATTTTCATCAGCCTTTATAAGTGGTGAAACGGCTGAGGCTATATTTTCACAAAGGTATGAAATTTTCTCATTGCAATCTTCTTGCGCTTCGTATTTACCCTTGTAACCAAGCACCAAACAAGCGTAGATAAACTCTAAAAAGTCCTTGTTTTTGCCAACGTTTTCAAACCATTTATCCATGATGCCAAAGAATTTGTTGCCACCTAAATTTTCGTTGAAAAATCTTGTTGTTAAGGTGTTGTTCGCCCAAAAACTGTTCATAAAAATTTCGTTTTTAAGCAAGCTCTCATCGATGAAAACACAAAGGCAATATCTAAGCCTAATGATGTCATCCTCTTCATAAATGCCTAAATTTGAGATCTTTGAAGTGGTGCTTAATATATCATTTATCAGCTTTTCACGTAAATTTTGCATCTCACTTTGTGAAAAATTTTGTAGTTTTGATACTCTGTTTGCTAAAAGAAGCAGTGGTAGCACGTGATCTAGGGCAGGATTTGCACCAAGTCCTAGAAGCTTTGTCTGGCTTAAAGCCGAAATTTCATTTTGATTCTCACTCATTTTTTATCCTTATAATAAAGCCCACATCTTAATGTCAGCATTTGATAAATTTGCTGTTATATAGACGCTAATAACGCTTTGATTTGCGAAGCTTTTAAAAATTTCATCTTTTTTATCGATCTTGTAGTAGATATAGTCATTTAGCTTTGGCAATGTACTTGGTATAGCTGAAATTTGCTCTACATTTATGCCGCGAAGCTGCGATGAGACGATACTTTTGATGTTTGATTGGGTGTGAATTTTGCACTGTTCTTTGAAATTTTTGAGCAGGTACTCATTTTTTGTATCGCTATGGATAGCAAAGTAAATTTCTGAGTTTTCTATGATGCTTGGATTATCAAAGACGCAGTCAAAAAAGCCGTGATTGTTTTTAACGATCTGTGCCATGACGTATTTTGGCGACAAGATATGCGAGAACAAAAGCCTAAGATTGTTTATTAGCGGTACAAAAGTTTGACTTAAGTTGTTGTGATCATAAGCTATAAATTCGCTAAAACTATCATCGTGACTTAGGGCTAGCAGATCAGCTTGAAAATCAACTAGCTTTTCATATAAATACTCTGGATGAATTTTGTCTCTTTTGAAAAGATATGAGAATATCAAGTGCCATTTTTTAAGCATATTTAGCGTCAAATATGTTGAGATATCAAGCCTATTTTTAGCCTGATCTATGCCACCTAAAAGCCCAGTATAGCTCTCTTGATGCTGCTTTGTAGCAAAGCTAAACTCATCTATAAAGCTAGTGATGAAAGAATTTTTACCGACATCGATGCAAGTTGGTATAAATTTCTCATCAAGTGTTATTTGTTTGTTTAGATCTATGTTTTTTATCCTGCAAATAGGCACGCTAAGCTCATAAGGCGTTTTTGAGCCAAGCACTCCCAGAGTCGATCTTTGACTTGCTAGGATCAAATTTTCTTTATCCTGCGTAAAAGCAGATGAGAGTTCAAAGTCGTCTTTGTCATCAAGCTCATCTAAAATGTCATTACTAGCTTCATCATGCACTCTTGAGCTAATGAGCGCTTGTTTGGCCGTAAATTTTAGATTTGGTAGATTGTTTTGCAAGCTAACATCAACAAGCCCTGAGCTAACTGGTAGCTTTAGTACGATGACGGCAGAATTTAGCTCGCTAGGACTTATCTCAAGTGGCTCTGGTAGGTCGTCTTGATCTGGGGCGTTAAATATCGTACCATCTTGCGAGATGCAAGAAATTTTATTTAGCCCTATCTTGCCTTGAAGCAAAAGCTCACTTGAGATCTCAAGATCCAAAACTCCATATAAATTTGAAAAAGACGAGACGGTCTTTAGGTTTAAATTTCTCTCAAAATACCTCTCTTGCTGCTCAAAATGAACCTTATCAACGTTCATCCCGTTGTACCAGACAACTTTTAATTTATCAGACATTTTATTTGCTTGCTTGGATCTTAGAGCCGCTGGCGTCTATGGTATTTACGCCATTTTTAGTTATCTCAAAAACTATATTTTTCTCTTTTGCTTCTTTTGTTGATTTGTAAGCTTTGATATTTGTCTTGCTTTGATCAGCATAAAGCACCAAAATGCCCACGTATGGCACTTCGTCTGGATCGACATTTGTAAAAGCGTACCTGTTTGTATTTGGCTGAATTTGCGTTTTTATCGAGTCTATCTTGTCTTGACCAAGTATGTCACCATTTTTCTCAGCTAGATCAACTATGCTAGCTTGCTGAAATTTTGCTACATCTCTTAGCTTATAAGCGATGATGGTCACTGGAACGTTGTCACCGTGGTAGTTTAAGTTTGAATTTGGAGTGTTGCTTATGATAAGATCTTTTGCACATCCTGCGATAAATAGCATAAAAATTAAAGAACAAAGAAATTTAAACGTTTTCTTCATGGTTTCCTTTACCTCACGTTAATAATATTATTTTTATGTAATTCTATCTAAAGTTATTTTAGAAGAAACTTATTTTAAAATCAATGTTCTTAAATAAAACTTTAATGAGCATTAATCAATCCTTTATATTATGCTCTTTGGCATAGCTTAATATCTTTTGCCTAAGATCTTCTGGGAAGCTATCTCTATACATCACTGGTGTTAAAGGGTTTAGCTTTTTATCTA
>NZ_CABPVA010000001.1:250104-250767 GCF_902460595.1 Campylobacter concisus | reverse complement strand
CTTCTGGTGTGTTGTAGTATGGTGCATTAGGATATCCCTCTGGTGGGGTTAGGGACATTATTTTAGCTTCTAAAATACCAGAATCTCTATTTAACATAACTTGTTTTAATTCAGTATCGTCAGGCTCTGCGACATCATAAGGGGCTTGAAAATCATGCAAGGTTTCTTTTGCATATTTCAAAAATTCTTCCCTTGTAGTCTCGTTTGCATCTATATCTCTAGGATCTAGTAGCTTGCCTTTATCCTCTACCATTTCTCTTAAGTGATGAACAGTATCAGCTATTGGATCAAGTATAACCCCACCCCTATTAAAATCCATCACGAAGTAGCTTCCTACTATCTCATCAAGATAAGGTATCATTCCATATTCATCTAGTGGGGGATTTTTATATAGTTTACGAATTTTTTCGTAGGTGTCTAAATTTTTATTTACTCCCATCCCATAAGTGTAGTATTTAAAAGAGTCTGCCAGATAGTTTAATGCTTCTACTACTCCCAGCTGTGCTGCCAGAAATGCTTTTTGAAAATCTCTTGCTTTAAATCCTGCTGAACCGCCAGTACCAAATGCTGATGGATTACCCAATACTCCAGCACATAAATTCCACTCTCCTATAAAAAGCTCTGATTTAAGTGTATTTTTATTTCTATCTACTTCATCATAAA
>NZ_CABPVA010000001.1:246950-249206 GCF_902460595.1 Campylobacter concisus | reverse complement strand
GTCTATTGGTAGGGCTTGTTTTGAGATGCTTTTACTTGTCTTATACATATCATAAATTCCCTCTCTTTGTTTTATACCTATTGGATTTGATGGACTTATTGTAAGCAATGTTTTAACTCCTTGTAGCATAAGCTCTTTTGGTGAATATGCTAGCTTCTTGTTTCTTTTGTTTAGATTATTGAAGAACTCTTCATCAGTTTTATTATCTGTTCTTAGCTCATCCAGACATAGGTAAGATATCATAGTATCTAGGCTTATATCTTTAGATAGATTAGAGTCTAGTTTGTTTGTAGTGGTGTTTATATCGTAGTAGAAGAAGTTATGATAGTCTAGTCCTCCACTAGATAGTCTTCCTCCTATGATAGTTCTTTTTAGATCTATATTTATAAAAGATGAGTATATCTCTATAGGGTAGTAGGTATATTCACTTGTTTCATTTGAATTTGGTTCATAAGATATATTCTTAACAGCATAGGTATCATTAAATTTATTTGTGAAATACTTATGAAGTATTAGTTCATAAGATCTTTTTTGTTGTTCGTAGGTGGCTCCGTTTGGAGCCATAGATATTAAATTTATTCTTTAATCCTTTATATTATGCTCTTTAGCATAGCTTAGGATCTTTTGCCTAAGATCTTCTGGGAAGCTATCTCTATACATCACTGGTGTTAGAGGATTTAGCTTTTTATCTAATTTACCAGCCTCATATAGCCTTGTTAGCTCTTCTGGTGTGTTGTAGTATGGTGCATTTGGATATCCCTCTGGTGGGGTTAGAGACATTATTTTGGCTTCTAGGATGGTGGAGTCGATGTAGAGGTCTATATCTTTATCTCCATAATTAGCAGGATAGCCTTTTTCAGAAAAAATCTCCGCATATTCTGGTAGTTCTTTTTTAACATAAGAGATAAATTCCTCTCTTGTAGTCTCGTTTGCGTCAAGGTCTCTAGGGTCTAGTAGTTTTCCTTTGTCTTCTACAAGCTCTCTTAAAACTCTATGCATTGAACCTGTAGGGTTAATCACTATCCCGCCTCTATTAAAATCCATCACGAAATAGTTCCCTACTATCTCATCAAGATAAGGTATCATTCCATATTCATCTAGTGGGGGATTTTTATATAGTTTAAGAATTTTTTCGTAGGTATCTAAATTTTTATTTACTCCAACTGTATATGTATAGTATTTAAAGCAATCTGCTAGTACATGTAGTGCTTCTACTACTCCAAGTTGGGCTGCTAGAAATACTGCTTGAAATTCTCTTGCTTTAAATCCACCTTCATTTCCATTACCTAGTGATTCACTATCTCCTAATACCCCTGCACAAATTCCCCACTCTCCTATAAAAAGCTCTGATTTAAGTGTATTTTTATTTCTATCTACTTCATCATAAATTTCAGCATATTCTGGCTTTGTTAGTTTGCCACTACTATCTACCCTACCTATGGCATCATCTGGTATATCTATCATAGTGCATTTTAGATTACTTCTTTTTACTAGATAGATATATCTATCTCTCTTATCTTTTAAGCTTTCATAGTAGGCTTTTTCTGATTTAGTCCAAGGTGATAGTTTATTTGAGCTTGATTTATAGCTAATATCTAGCCATGGTTTAAATGATAGATAGTCTGTTTGACCTAATGAATTTGGTTTAGGGTTATAGTATAGGGGTTTATAGTTTTTATGTGGAGATGAGTCTAGGATGGAGCGGGCTTCAAGGAGCATTTTAGATTTTTCTTCAAAATATTTTGTTGTATTGTCATCTTTAGTTTTAGACACAATTAAATTTGTATTTTTATCAAACCAAACCTCTTCTCCATTCGGAGCTATAACCGTATATGTATTACTATTACTCATTAGATTTCCTTTATTCATTGTTTTTTCTTTATTGATAAAAAGCGCTGAAGCTATTACTACTAAGATAGCTAAAGTTATAAATATTATCTTCTTCATATCTTATCCTATATATAGACCATCTTCCATTATTATGGTGGTAGCTAAACGACCTATTAGGCGAGGGGGAATTTCTCTAGCACTCTTTTTGCCATGTTCTATCTTACACCCCACATACATACCTTTTACATTATTATTGCCTATAACGTCTAGTGCTTTTAGTAGTCTTCTTGATTTATTATCTACTTCTAATCCAAAGGTGTTTAAATTTCCATTTTTAAAGTCTTCTAGTATCTCCATAGCTTCGTTGTATTTGTCTATTGGTAGGGCTTGTTTTGAGATGCTTTTACTTGTCTTATACATATCATA
>NZ_CABPVA010000001.1:238158-243283 GCF_902460595.1 Campylobacter concisus | reverse complement strand
TCTCCATTAAACACATTTGGTTCGTAAAAATGATTTAAATCACGGCAATAAAAAGTTATATTTTTGTATGTCTCACCATTAACACTAAACTCAAAAAGCAATTCCTCTATGCTTCTAATAATTTTTGTATTATCTAATCTCAAGAACGATCCTTCTCTTTAAATTTATCAACTAACAAGCATTGTAAAGCTCGTTGTGTTTATGTCGTTTTCATATCCACTATCTAGCCCTTTAGCTACCTCAAGCTCTATACTTTTTGCACCAGTTGGAGTTAAAAATACCTTTGTATAAGTTTGCTTGTTTTTATCTGTGCTAGAGCTGTTAAACTCGTCTAAACTAGCATAAAATCCCACACCGCTTTCAGGACTATTTGCTTTTTTATAGTTCTCTTTATCAAGTGCGCTAAAATTCTTTGGAGCAACAAATACCAAATTTAGCTTATCCGCTCCATATCTTAGTTTAAATTCTTTGATATCATAACGCTTATTATCGTAATTATCCACCAAAAGAGCCTTTAAATTCTTATCGTCTACGTCTCTTCCCTCATCTAAGTTGAGCTTGATCTTGCTAAATCCATTTTTATCTTCAAATTTTTTATCAAATAGATAGTACGTAGCCACTAAAAGATTATCACTCTGAGAAGCGAAAGCCTTCACATGAAGTCTTATCACTGGCTTGTTTAAATTTGGATTTAGCACCGCTGCATTATTATTTTCAGATGTTGGGCTACCTATGCTATGAGCTAGCTTTATCCTGTTTTCTTTTTTTATGCACCTTAGCGGCGAGCTGGTATTGCTTAGGCACGCTGGCACTAGGTCTTGCATAACAGCATAGTGGTTATTCATACTTTTTAGACTAAGAGCCGCTCTTGGTACGTATGCTACCTTGGTGCAAGGGTTTTTAGCTGAGCAGCCAACTATCGGTGAGTTGATAAAGTCAATATCAAGTATCACGCCTTGATCGTCTGATCTTATGCTTTTGCCCGCTCTACTTTTTAAGATCACATGGCCACCATGTGGGCAAACTACCACGTCATCTTCTATTATTGGATTAGCAAATGCAGTACCACCAGCACTTAGCGCGCTACTTTTCTTTTCTAAATTTAGCCTCTCACTTGCCTTTTCAAGCGACTCTTTGGTCTCTTTGTTTGTTGGTTTTAGGTCTATATTTAGGCTTTTATTTAGTAGTGAGTAGTTTAGTATGCTAGCCTGTGAGTTTTTATAGGTAACACTTAGTCTTCCTTTGTCTTTTTCCTCGTCCCTTGGCTGGTGAGAGAAGCTTAGTAGGTTAGAATTTTCCTCCTCCCCGTCCTCTTCTTTTTTAAAGTATAGTGGATAGTCTGATTGCTCGGTGGCGGTGTTTAGTGGCATAGAGTTTAAAAAGACATTTGGCTTATAAGACCTGATGTCCTCTATATTTAGCCTATCTTCTATCTTATTATAAATTTCATCGCAGTCTACAACATCCTTATCGTTTAAAAATATATAAAGCTGCTTATCCTCAGTGTCAGCAAACGCCGTAGAGCTTGATCTATCTAGGCTAAATTTCTCCTTTGCCCCATTGTCTCTTATATAAATGCTAGTAAAGTTATCACTAAACATAGCATTTTTAAACTGGGCCTTCTTAGCCTTTATAAACAAGCTATCTTTCTCTTTTGGCAAATAGCACTTTGTAAGATTTGAGCCGTAGGTGTAGGCTTTCGTGATATCAGTTTTATCTTTTATTAGCTCATTTTCATTATGTATAAATTCCAGTGGATACATCTTTTGCAGCGATCTTACCTGATTTAAAGGTATATTTGAACTATCGTCCATATCGTTTTTGTCTATTATCCTTGCATAAATTTGCTTATCTGCCAGATCCATCAGCATATCCACCAAGGTTACTTTACTTAGCTTATTTTCGCTTTCGGCAGAGTATTTGTCTATTATCTCTTGATACTCCTCATCTCCAAGGCTCTCTAGTATATGATAAAGCTCTCCTAAAATGATACTTATATAGTTTTGATTACCATCTTTTATATTTTCGTTTTTATCGCTGAGCTTATATTTATTGCCCTCTATGTTGTCTACTAGTATGGCAGATAGCTTATCAAGATATGTTAGCGCATAGGATATGTCCTCACTTAGCGCCTTTTTCTTGGAATTTTTATCTTCTTTTAAAAGGTAGTCATATAGATATATGGCATATATTATACTAGTCATATAGTGTGAGTTTTTATAGTAGATACCATCGAGTTGACCTATATGAAGCAGATGAAGCCTAGGCGTATTTTTGTAGTTTATCCTATCATTTGGAGTAAGCCCTAGTTTATACCCTAGATCAGCTATCACCGACACAGTAGGCTCTATGGCTCTATTAAAGTCATTGCCTATGTTAAATTCCTCGCAAGTCACAGTATTTTTTATAGTCTCGCAGTGATGTATCTCAAATGGTATGCGGTCTTTGTATATAGTTTTGCAACTAGCAGCGCTCTCCTCTAGCAAGTTAGAGTCTAGCTCGTCTTTGTGCTCTTTGCACTCGCTTATTAGAGTATCAGTACTTTTTGAGCCATTATATATCTTATCTACGCATTTGTCTATGACCTTTCTGGTAAATCCAAAAAGATCAAGCAGCTTATGCACGCAAAATTTGATCATCTTAACTATCAGCCTAACCACCCTAAATACAAAATGCAAAGCACTGATAGCAAGACCACCCACGCCAGGAGCATTATATGTATAAAGCTCATCTACGTTTAGACTCTTATAAAACAAGCAACATACCTGAGATAGGTGACCGCCAAGGCTGTGGCCACATATACTTACGTTAAAGTTAGGCGTTTTCTCGTCACTACCACTATCCTCTCTGATAGCCTTTTTTATATCGCCGATCATCGTAAAGAGCGATATGATCTGAGGTAGTCCAGCAAATGCAGCTATAAACACGTCAGTAAGCACCAAGTCTTTTAATAGCTCAGCACCGCCAACCTCCGTGCCCCTAAATGCTATGATATATCTTGGCTTGTCGCTACTCATAGTAGGCTCTGTATCCTTAAATATCGTGTAAGAAAAGCCAGATATTGCGGTATTTTGCTGGTGAGATATCAGCTCATATCTATTTACAAATGTTTTTGTGCGGTGAGATAGAGAGGTTGGTTTATAAAATAATTCTTGTTCTTTTGTCTCTTCGTCTACGTGTATAAAATTTTTAACATCATTATCAATAGCATGAGGTTCATTTTCGTTTGGCTCTATTATCATTTTATCTTTCATAAATCTGGCTTCTACACAAAGAGCATAAGCTGTAAGAGTCCCAGTTTCTTTTATGATATTTTCATTTTCGTCTTGTAACTTTGTTTTTAATATATCACCTATTTTTATTCCATCAGCATAAGACCACTTAGGTTTTGGCTTTTTTAGTATTTTGTAGTTATAAAATTCATCAGACTTGCTCCATGTTTCATTATTATCTATAAATTCATAAAATGAATAAGAGGCGTCAGCCATATCAGCATGATCTTTTATATCAGATATTATTTGTCTTACAGATTTATTTTTAGGATTGTTATTGCTATTTTCCACTATTTTTCCTTAACAAAAGTGTTTTTAGAGCTATCAAAGTAAAATTTATTTCCACCTAATACATAGTTTGTTTCACTCTTGCTAAATTTTATACCAGCTCCTTCATCGCCAAATAAGCCATATTTTTTTGATTGATAGCTGTATGTTAGTGATATAGTTATAGGTATGATTTTATTGTCATCTATATAAAATTTTCTTAGCAATGGTTTTGGTGATTTACTAAAATTCTCATCTCCTATAAATTCTTTTATTTTATTAATATACTCTTCTGGTATTTTTACTTTTTTACCTGTTTCATTTTCATAGTCTAGCCATTTAAGATAGTATCGTTTGCCGTTTGATAGAATTTTTGGCAAATTCTTATCGACCAAAGTCATATCAACATCATATATTGTTATAAATTTATCCCCTTGCTTTATTTTTCTAGGGTTTGATCTTATCTTATCTCCAAGCGATTTGCTTAGCTCTTTCCTCTCAGATTCCCTTTTCTCTATCTCATCAACAAATTTCTGATTAAATATATAAACCCCACCATATTTACTAGCTAAATTCTCTAGCTCAGAGTTACTTATCTTATTGCTTGCTTGATTTGCAGAGCAAGCTATTAAAAATATGCTTGTTAGTAGTAGAAGTATAATGCCTATAAATTTCATCCTATATCCTTTTAGAAAATTTATTTTGCTTATTTTATTGTCTTTGAAATTATAATATTATTAATTTATTATGTTTTATTTGTAGATTGTTAAATTTTTTTAGGCTTTTATCTATTAATCTCACTTATTGTTATAGAAATCTTATGACTTGCTCCATGTTTCATTATTATCTATAAATTCATAAAATGAGTAAGAAGCATCAGCCATATCAGCATGATCTTTTATATCAGAGATTATTTGTTTTACAGATTTATTTTTAGGGTTGTTATTGCTATTTTCCACTATTTTTCCTTAACAAAAGTGTTTTTAGAGCTATCAAAGTAAAATACATTATTTCCGCCTATATCAACTATATATTTTTTACTAAAACTAATGCCAGCTCCTTCATCACCATATAAGCCATAGCTTTTTTTAACAACGTCATAATATAGAGATATTGATATAGGTATTATTTCGTCATTACTTATATAAAATTCTGATAAAAGCATGTGTGGTTTAAATTTGTTATAGTTTTCAAGCCCTATAAAACCCTTGATCTTATCCGCAAATTCTTTTTGAATTTTAGCTTTTTTGCCAGTTTCGTTTTCGTAGGTTGTCCAAATAGTGTAGTATCGCTTACCGTTTGAAAGGGTTTGCTCTATTTTTGGATTGTTATAATACCTTTCCTTTAGTAGCTCTCTCATCTTTGCGTTTCTTTCGCTTTTGTTTGATATATGGGCTATTTCACTTAAAATTTGTTGATTAACCGCTTTTCTCTCAACTTCTCTTTTCTCTATCTCTTCAACAAATTTTTGATTAAATATATAAACCCCACCATATTTACTAGCTAAATTTTCTAGTTCAGAGTTGCTTATCTTATTGCTTGCTTGGTTTGCAGAGCAGGCTATTAAAAATATGCTTGTTAGTAGT
>NZ_CABPVA010000001.1:236592-237381 GCF_902460595.1 Campylobacter concisus | reverse complement strand
TATGACTTGCTCCATGTTTCATTATTATCTATAAATTCATAAAATGAGTAAGAAGCATCAGCCATATCAGCATGATCTTTTATATCAGAGATTATTTGTTTTACAGATTTATTTTTAGGATTGTTATTGCTATTTTCCACTATTTTTCCTTAACAAAAGTGTTTTTAGAGCTATCAAAGTAAAATTTATTTCCACCTAATACATAGTTTGTTTCACTCTTACTAAATTTTATCCCAGCTCCTTCATCGCCAAATAAGCCATATTTTTTTGATTGATAACTATATGTTAATGAAATAGTTATAGGTATGATTTGACCATTATCTATATAAAATTTTCTTAGCAATGGTTTTGGTGATTTACTAAAATTCTCATCTCCTATAAACTCTTTTATTTTATTAACATATTCATCTGGTATTTTTACTTTTTTACCTGTTTCATTTTCATAGTCTAGCCATTTAAGATAGTATCGTTTACCATTTGAAAGAGTTTGCTCTATTTTTGGATTGTTATAATACCTTTCTTTTAGTAGCTCTCTCATCTTTGCATTTCTTTCGCTTTTATTTGATATATTGGCTATTTCACTTAAAATTTGTTGATTAACCGCTTTTCTTTCAGCCTCTCTTTTCTCTATCTCTTCAACAAATTTTTGATTAAACACATAAACCCCACCATATTTACTAGCTAAATTTTCTAGCTCAGAGTTGCTTATCTTGTTGCTTGCTTGGTTTGCAGAGCAAGCTATTAAAAATATGCTTGTTAGCAGTAGAAGTATAATGCCTATAAATTTCA
>NZ_CABPVA010000001.1:235634-236301 GCF_902460595.1 Campylobacter concisus | reverse complement strand
CAGCCATATCAGCATGATCTTTTATATCAGATATTATTTGTTTTACAGATTTATTTTTAGGGTTATTATTGTTGTTTTCCACTATTTTTCCTTAACAAAAGTGTTTTTATGGCTATCAAAGTAAAATTTATTTCCACCTAAGACATAGTTTGTTTCATTTTTACTAAATTTTATACCAGCTCCTTCATCACCAAATAAGCCATATTTTTTTGATTGATAGCTGTATGTTGCTGATATATCTATAGGTATTACGACACCATTATTGTCTATATAGAAATACCCCAACCCCATTGATGGTTTAAACTTATTGTAGTTTTCAAGTCCTATGAAATTTATAATTTTATCTGCAAATTCTTTTGGAATTTTAACTCTTTTACCTGTTTGGTTTTCGTAATCAATAGAGCTAGTATAGTAATGCCCTCCATTTGAAATAATTTGCGGAAGCTTTTTATCCATAATAGCTAGGTCATCTCTTTTAAAATTCCTTTTATTATTCTTAAAAAAGTCATCCATATAATCACTTCGTTCTTTTTCACGCCTGTCTATCTCATCAACAAATTTCTGATTAAATATATAAACCCCACCATATTTACTAGCTAAATTTTCTAGTTCAGAGTTGCTTATCTTATTGCTTGCTTGGTTTGCAGAGCAGGCTATTAAAAATATG
>NZ_CABPVA010000001.1:216532-235433 GCF_902460595.1 Campylobacter concisus | reverse complement strand
ATATAAACCCCACCATATTTACTAGCTAAATTTTCTAGTTCAGAGTTGCTTATCTTATTGCTTGCTTGGTTTGCAGAGCAGGCTATTAAAAATATGCTTGTTAGTAGTAGAAGTATAATGCCTATAAATTTCATCCTATATCCTTTTAGAAAATTTATTTTGGGTATTTTATTGTCGCAATATTTACAATCCCATTAATTATCTCGCGTTTAAATTTTAATCCTTAAGAAAAAGAATTAATATTAAGAGTAAAATAGACTTTTTTAGACCAAATTTCGCAAATGGCGTATCTGCCAAATATTGATAAAGAATTTCAATATATTTTACTATCAAAATGAGCCAAATATTGAAAAAACTAAAGCTATTTTTTAAACTTGCTTTTAACTTTTTTGTTATAATATCCCATCAAAAATAAAAGGGATATTTTTTATCCGAATTAAGGTTTTAAATTTGAGAGTATATTTAGATAACAACGCTACAACGATGGTTGATCCAGAGGCTTTTGAGCTTATGAAGCCGTTTTTTTGCGAAAAATACGGCAATCCAAACTCACTTCACAAATTTGGCTCAGAAACCCACCCAGCACTAAGAACAGCGCTAGATCAGCTCTACGCCGGATTAAACGCAAAAGATAGCGATGACATCGTCGTTACATCATGTGCGACCGAGAGCAACAACTGGGTTGTAAAAGGCATCTACTTTGACAAAATAGCAACCGGCGAGAAAAAACGCATCGTAACAACCGCGGTCGAGCACCCAGCCATTTTAGCAACTTGTAAATTTCTAGAAAAATATGGCGTGGAGCTTACAGTTTTAGACGTAAATAGCGATGGTATCGTTACTCCAGAGCAGCTAAGGGCTGTCATGGACGAAAATGTCGCACTTGTCGCCATAATGAGCGCAAACAACGAAACCGGTATGATCTTTCCTATAAAAGAGCTTGCCAAAGTCGCTCACGAATACGGCGCATTATTTCACACTGACGCTGTGCAAGCAGTTGGCAAGATAAAGATAGATGTTCAAGACCTAGACGTTGATTTTCTAAGCTTTTCAGCGCATAAATTTCACGGACCAAAGGGCGTTGGAGCGTTATTTATAAAAAATAGCATGCCACTAAGCAGCTTGCTTCACGGCGGCGAGCACATGGGCGGACGCAGAAGCGGCACTCTTGACGTACCAGGCATCATTGGCATGGGCAAGGCGCTTGAACTAGCAAATAAATTTATGGATTACGAGCACTCACACGTTCGCCGTTTGCGTGACAAGCTAGAAGACGCACTACTGCAAATTCCTGACGTTAGCGTCGTTGGTAAAAAAGATCAACGCGTGCCAAACACCATCCTAGCTTCTATCAAAGGTGTCGAGGGCGAGGCTATGCTTTGGGATTTAAATAGAGCTGGCATAGCGGCATCTACTGGCTCTGCCTGTGCGAGCGAGACACTAGAGAGCAACCCTATCATGGAGGCTATCGGCGCTGACAAAGAGCTAGCCCACACCGCACTTAGACTCTCACTTTCTAGGTTTAACACCGAAGAGGAGATCGACTATGCGATAGAGCAGATAACAAAAGCGGTAAATAGGCTAAGAGGCATATCAAGCACCTTCGCATACGCCCCAGAGTGGCACAAGAGTGGATTATAAAATTTAAAGGAAAAACATGGCAAAAAATAACTTAATCGGCGGCTCTATCTGGGATGAATACTCAAAGGTAGTGCAAGATAGGATGAATAATCCTAAATTCATGGGCGAGCTAACCGAAGAAGACGCCAAAAAAGCAAACGCAAAACTTATCATCGCTGACTTTGGCGCGGAAAGCTGCGGTGATGCGGTAAGGCTTTACTGGCTCGTTGATGAGAAAACTGACAAGATAATAGACGCTAAATTTAAAAGCTTTGGCTGTGGTACGGCGATAGCTAGCTCTGATACGATGGCCGAGCTTTGCATCGGCAAAACGGTCGATGAGGCGGTTAAGATCACAAACCTTGATGTAGAAAGAGCTATGCGTGACAACCCAGACACCCCAGCTGTGCCACCTCAAAAGATGCACTGCTCGGTTATGGCATACGACGTCATCAAGGCAGCCGCAGCAAGCTACAAGGGCATAGACCCAGAGCACTTTGAAGATGAGATCATCGTTTGCGAGTGCGCTAGAGTGAGCCTTGGCACGATCAAAGAGGTGATAAGACTAAACGACCTTCACACAGTTGAGGAGATCACGCAATACACCAAAGCAGGCGCATTTTGTAAATCATGCGTTAGACCTGGCGGACACGAGAAAAAAGACTACTATTTGGTTGATATCTTACGCGATACTAGGGCTGAGATGGAGCAAGAGAGGCTCGAAGCTCAGGCAAATGCTCAAGCAAACAACACGCTTAGCGACGTTAGCTTTGAGAGCATGACGATGGTTGGCCAGCTAAAAGCGATCGAATCGATCATCGATAAAGAGATCCGCCCGATGCTTATGATGGACGGCGGAAATTTAGAGATCATAGACATCAGAAACGATAACGGCGAAAATATCGACGTTTATATCCGCTATCTTGGCGCTTGCTCAGGCTGTTCAAGCGGCTCGACTGGCACGCTTTATGCGATAGAAAATGTCTTACAAGAGAGTCTAAGCCCAAAAATCAGGGTCATGCCTATATAAATTTATCGAACGGCTTCTTTTGGAGCTGTTCGCCCCCCCCATGCTAAATTAAATTTACCACCTAGACAATTTAAATTTAACTCAAATTTATACTTTTAAAAATTTCAAAATTTCGCCTCTAGTCTGCGCCAAGTCGCCCACAAATTTCTTCTCAAACTGCGATCTATTAAAGGTTCGCTGACGCTTAGCAAGCTGGGCTGTGTGCGTGGCGATGAGCGTTTCAAGCTCACTTTTTGAAATTTTACTCTCCAAAAACTGCTTGCACTCTTTTAGACCTATTGATTTTAAAGGCTTTGGCTCGCTTTTATACTTGCCAAATAAAAACTTCGCCTCATCTATCAAGCCCTCATCTAGCATATTTTTCGTTCGCTTTGCGATGCGAGCTCTAAGCTCCTCTTTGTCCCACAAAATTTCAAATATCGCAAGCTCTTTTATGACGCTCTCTTTGGTATTTTGCTTTAACCAGATGCTTGGAATTTGGCCGCTAAATTTATAAATTTGATACCATTTTTCGAGGCGATAAGAGTCGTTTTGGCTAAATTTACTTGCAAACTCAGGGTCGTTTTGTAAAGCTAGCTCGTAAATTTCCTCGTTGCTTAAATTTAGCTCGCATTTTGGCACGTCTGGTGCAAGACCGCTAAGCATCGCCTTTAGATAAAAGCCGCTCCCACCTGTGATGATGAGTGGGCAGCCTTGCGAGCGCGCAAATTCTTTTGCATTTTTGTAAATTTCAAAAAATGCTCCGACGCTAAATTCCTCATCAGGGTAAATTTCATCCACTCCAAAGTGCCTCACAGCCCCCAGCTGCCAAGGCTTTGGCTTTGCGCTAGCGATATCTATCTCTTTATAAAGCGCAAGCGAGTCAAGGCTTAAGATGACGCCATTAAATTCCTTTGCTAGCTCAAAGGCTAGATCGCTCTTGCCGCTTGCCGTGGTGCCAATTAGTGCTAGCTGGCCAAACAAGCTTAACCCTCATAAAGTGAGCTAAAAAGTAAAATTTCATCGCTATCTTCGTTGCTTTTACCCTCTTTAATAAGATCAGCCAAAACGCCTGCAAAGTGCGGTGCAAAGCTTAGTTCGTTTAGCCCGTATGCTTGGTTATAGAGTAAATTTTGATATGTCTCATCGCGTCCGATCACTGGTTTGTCGTTTGAGCTAAGAAGGACGAAATTTGCCCTAAAGTTAGGCTCTTTTAGCTCGCTTATGCCAAGGTGTCTTTTTAGCTCGTTTAAAAATGCGTTGATCTTTTCTGTTTTTACAAGCGTATCGATTGCGCCCACTTGTAAATTTGTGATGATCGTGACGCCATTTTTCGTTGGATAAATTTTGGCAAACATATCATTTAAAATGATCGGTTTTTTAGGGATCTGACCTTCGCTTAGCACAAGGTTTATCGTGTAAAATTTAGCCAAAATGACGCTTAAATTTGTCCCAAGCTTGCTTGAAAGCTCCAAATTTCTACTAGCCACTACAAAGCTATCAGCCTCGTACTCGCCAGCACTGCCAACTGCCTTTTGCACGGCTTGCCCCTGCGTTTTTAGCTCATGAATTTCATCATTTATAAACTGCGCTCCAAGCTCATTTAGCTCGCTAACAAGCGCCTTTTTTAGCTCAACCGCGTCGATACTTGCGTTTTTAGCTAAATTTAGCGCACCTTTTATATTTTTATTTATTAGACCAAAATTTGCAAGCTCACTATCCACGCTTAAAATTTCTTGCTCGCTATCAGCGACTTTCATCTCATCAAGCCTCTTTTTAAAGCTCTCATCTTCGCTAAAAACGAGATAAACGCCGCTCTCATCAAATTTTATCTGCGGATATTTTTCGCTTAGCTCTTTTAAAATTTCAAAGCTCTTTTGTCCAAATTTTTTAAACAAAACTCTCATCTTTTTATCGTGAGCCTTTGTTGATTTAAGCGTGAAATTCGCCATCCAAGCTCTAAAATTTTCATTTAGGCAAAGCGCTATATCAAGCTCGCTTTTTTTACTAACAAGCCCCAAAAATGAGCTAGATATCGCTCCATCTCTTGCAAGTGCTGGGGTGTTAAATGGGGTTAAAATTCCGCTTTCAAACTCATCTTTTTGGCTACTAATAACTAAAATTTCTTCATTCTTTTTAGCTAGCTCAAGCGCCGTAAATAACGCACTAAAACCATCTCCGATAATCGCTATTTTACTCATCATAACCCTTCATTTTAAATTACTCTCGCAATGATAATATAAATTTAGATTTAAAGCAAAATGGTGTAAAATCAGACACTTTTTAAAAAGATGGAAATTTATATGATCAAAAAGCTAAAAGATATCGCAGAACTCATCGTTTTTAAGCACTCGGTTTTTGCTTTGCCCTTTATCTTTGTGGCGATGATAGTTGCGAGCAAGATAGAAAATGGCTCGGCTTGGTTTGGCTTTAAACTGCTTATTTTAGGCACTCTTTGCGCAGTCAGCGCTAGAAATTTCGCCATGGCATTTAACAGATACCAAGACGAGGACATCGACAAGCTAAACCCACGCACCGCAAGCCGTCCAAGCGTGGATGGACGCATCGGCAAGGGCAACATGCAGCTTTTCATCGCATCAAACGCGCTTATCTTTATCATCTGCGCCTATTTTGTAAATTCGCTCGCATTTTGGCTAAGCTTCCCCATACTTGCCGTGCTTGGCGGATACTCGCTATTTAAGAGATTTAGCGAGCTAGCGCACTTGGTGCTAGGCCTTAGTCTTGGACTTGCCCCCATCGCTGGCGTGGTCGCAGTGAGCGCTGCTATACCGCTTTGGAGCGTGCTACTTTGCCTTGGTGTGACATTTTGGGTGGCTGGATTTGACCTGCTCTACTCGCTTCAGGATATTAAATTTGACCAAGAAAACAAGCTCTTTAGCATACCAGCCATTTATGGCGACAAGGCGACACTATTTTTATCAGCTATTTTTCACGCTCTAGCCTTTATACTTTGGCTACTTTTTGCTTGGGCGGCTGGACTTGGAGCGATGGCATTTTTTGGCATTGTGGTAAGCGGCGTGATATTATTTTTCGAGCACAGGATCGTAAGGCGCGACTTTAGCAAGATAGATCGGGCATTTTTCACGCTAAATGGCTACTTGGGAATTTTATTTTTCATCTTTGTTTGGATCAGTGTATTATGAG
The DNA here is from genome assembly GCF_902460595.1 of Campylobacter concisus. Classification (GTDB taxonomy): domain Bacteria; phylum Campylobacterota; class Campylobacteria; order Campylobacterales; family Campylobacteraceae; genus Campylobacter_A; species Campylobacter_A concisus_BL. Next base: position 229,639 of record NZ_CABPVA010000001.1, on the reverse strand, counting down.
CGAAGTAAGGCTTTTTAAAGCGCCTCTTAGCATGGTTTATGAACGTGATAGCTCGGGAGATGAGAAATTTTTAAGAGAATTTAACTCTATCTTGCCAGGAGATGAAGATGCACTTGGCGCGTGGCTAAAGCGAGCCAAATCACGCGGTGAGACAAAAGAGAGCGACCAAGTCTTGCTAACGCTTGTCATCGAGCTTCATAGAAAGATCGACGCGCTTAGTGATTATATAAAAAATGAGCACAAGCAGTATCTGCCACTAAAAGAGAGCGCAGATATCGATGAGATCGGCTTTACGCATATAAAAATAAGCGAAGATAAATTTAAAAAAGATGAAATTTACTACGCAAGGATCGCGATGCCTATCTTTCCAAAGAGAAATTTGAGCCTTTATCTAAGGGCGGAGGATGAGAGGCTAGCAAAGATAGAGAACATGCACGAAGAGGACGAGGCCGACTGGAACGCTTACGTGACGGCTAGAGAGCGTGTGATGATAAGAGAGCTTAGAGCGAATTCGTAAAGGAAAAATATGGAAATTTACATTTTTTTAGGTTTTGGCATCGTTTTAGCGATAATAATAGCTTTGATATTTATAAAAGATAGCGAGACAAATAAGAAATTTACAAGATATGAGCGTGCCATAGAGAGCGCCATACAAGAAAACTATAATCTCAAAAAGCAGCTAGCCGCACTGGCAAGCTTTAAGCCTGATGATGACGAGCAGCTAAAAGATGTAAAAGATGAGTTAAAAGAGCAGATAAATGAGCAAATAAATGAAAAAATCGTGCCGATAATCCGCGCTATAAAGAGCATCGAGCGAGTGATAGATGACTTTGCAAACGAGCAAAAAGATAGGATGTTTAACCTTGAGGAGCGAACAAGAGATATCAATAAAATCGCCCCAAGTGTCATCAACGAAGAAGAGCAGATCCTAAAGATGTTTAAAGATGGCAAAAGCGCAGCCATGATCGCTAAAGATCTTCATGTGGGTATGGGGCGAGTTGAATTTGTGCTTAAATTTCATAAATTAGCCTAAATTTGGGCTAATTTTAAAAGACAAAACTACTCTTAAACTACAAAAATTAGCTTAAATTTTTATTTAAATTTAAATCTTTTAACATATAATTGAAAATTAAAAAAGCTCTAACCAAGCTTAAAAAGGTGCTTTATGCTAGTTGATAAATATGGTCGGGTTGTTGATTATTTAAGAATTTCTGTGACGCAGCGCTGCAATTTTAGATGTAGATATTGTATGCCTACGACGCCATTTAGTTGGACACCAAAAGAAAATTTACTGACATTTGAAGAGCTATTTTTATTTGTCAAAGTAGCTATCGATGAGGGTGTGAAAAAGATCAGGATCACAGGTGGCGAACCACTCGTGCGCAAGGATCTGGACGTCTTTATAAAGATGATAAGCGATTATAAGCCAGACATCGATCTAGCGCTTACAACAAATGGCTTTATGCTGCCACACTTTGCCAAAAGGCTAAAAGACGCTGGTCTAAAGCGCATAAATATGTCGCTTGATACGTTAAATGAGCAAAAGGCTAAATTTATCGCTCAAAAGAGCGTCTTACACGAGGTTTTAGCTGGCTTTGAAGCAGCACTTGATGCTGGATTAAAGGTAAAGATAAACACAGTCGCACTAAAAGGCTTTAACGACGATGAGCTCGTAAATTTGCTTGAGTTTGCTAAATTTAGAAATTCTCAGATCAGATTTATCGAATATATGGAAAACTCACACGCCAAAGAGGATCTAAAAGGGCTAAAAAGCGATGAAATTTTAAAGATCATCTCGCAAAAATATAACGTCACAAAAGATGAAAAGTTGCCAAACGCACCTGCGTCTATTTATAGGCTTGATGACGGCTATAAATTTGGCATCATAGACCCTCACAAACACGACTTTTGCGAGAGTTGCAACCGCATCAGACTAAGTGCTGAGGGACTTTTGATACCTTGCCTTTACTTTGAAGATGCACTAAGTATCAAAAAAGCAGTCGCAAATGGCGACATCGTCGCAGCAAGCGAGATCTTAAGGCAAGTGCTAGCTAACAAGCCAAAAGAGAACAAATGGGCTTTAGGAGCTGAAAACGAGACCTCTTCAAGGGCCTTTTACCAAACTGGTGGTTGATGAGCAAAGAGCTAGAATTAGTTGAGGCATTTTTAAGCATCCAAGGCGAGGGCGCTTATCAGGGCAGGCTCGCTGTGTTTTTACGCTTTTTGGGCTGCAACCTAAACTGCTCTGGCTTTGGCGTAAAGACAAGGTCTTTAAAAACAGGCGAAGAGCTTTTGGGATGCGATAGCATAAGAGCCGTTTTTAAGGGGCATTTTCACCACAAAAGATATAGCGCAGATGAAATTTTAAGCCTAGTTGATGGGTTTTGTAAAGGCTTAGAGCAAAAGCCGATCATCGTTTTAACAGGCGGCGAACCACTCATCTGGCATCAAAATGAAAATTTCATAAATTTGGTAAGAAATTTGCTTATAAACTACGAGGTGCATTTTGAGACAAATGGCACGATCTTGGTTGATTTTGATAAATTTGAAATTTATAAAAACTGCCATTTTGCACTTGGCATCAAGCTAGCAAATAGCGGAGTTAGCGAGCAAAAACGCATAAATTTAGATGCCATTTTAGCTATCAAAAATAACGCGAAAAGCAGCTTTTTAAAATTTGTCCTCTCGCGCTTTGACAAAAGCGAGCTGGATGAAATTTTATATATAAAAAATAGAGCAAATTTGCCAGTTTGGTGCATGGCGATGGGCGCAAATAAAGACGAGCTAAGCAAAAATGCTCTAAAAACAGCGAAATTTGCCATAAAGCATGGATTTAACTACTCAGAGCGTATCCACATCAGGCTTTGGGGCGACAAAGAGGGTGTTTGATGATTATTAGAAAACTTTTTAGATTTGAAAATGCGCATATCGTGAGGTTTTGTAGCTCGAAGCGCTGCAGGACGAGCATCCACGGTCACAGCTATGTGGTAGAAATTTTACTTAGCTCAAATTTCTTAGACAACGCTGGCATGGTCTATGACTTTGGGCTGATGAAGCAAAACATAAAGACGATCATCGATAGCTTTGATCACGCTACGACCATATATGCAGGCGATAGTGACGAATACAAAAACGACCTTAAAAAGCACTCTGCAAGGTGGATAGAAATCCCACTAAATCCCAGCGCAGAGCAGTTTTGCCGTATATTTTTTGTCATGATCGAGCGGATACTTGAGCTTAGTGTGATGAACAACGGCGAGCGCGAAGTAAAGCTTCACAGCGTCATCGTGCACGAGACCGACACTGGCTATGCACAGTGCTTCAAAGAGGACGCAACAAACCCGCAAATGGGCGAGATAAGGCTTAGCGATATAAAATTTTCAGAGGCCGTTATGGACGAGTGGGAAGATAAAAATTTGCTTGAAAAGATGATAAATAAGATAAAAATAGAAAATCCAAAGGACGTTTAATGAAAAAATTTATAACCTCTTTTTTGCTTATAGCTGGCGTATTTTTGGGATGTGGAGATAAAGAAGAGGCCAAAAGTGACGTTAGTGAGCCAGTCCCCAGTGATGTTACGATAGCTCAGCCTGATGCGAATGTAACTATCGACGAGCAGCTCCCACCTGAGCCAGTAGTTGAAGAAAATGAGCCGCCTAAAGATAAAAAATGAACGAACACTTAAGCTCACTCTACGTTTATACTTTGCCATTTCACGTGACATTTTTCTACGTACTTCTTGCCTTGGCGGTGCTTTATCTAGCGCTTACTCAGCTTGGAGTGAGAAGCAAAAACTACGTGCTTCGCATAAGGTATTTTTTGCCTATTTATCATATGCTGCTTAGCTTTTTGGTGCTAACTGGGCTTATTTTGTGGGCATATTATAGCTATGAGCCAAAATTTAACGCCATAAAAATGCTTCTTATCTTGATAGCATTGATCGCACTTAGCGCTGTTGGATATAAAAGACTAAAGAAATATGCCATTGCTGGCGAGCTAGAGAAATTTAAAAAATTTGCCCTTATTAAAGGCATTTGCGACATTATTTTGATTGTTATTGCAGGAATTTAGATGAAATTTTTATATGATAAAAACGCTGGCGAAGAGCACCTAAAAATAGTAAATGAGGCCTTTTTACACCTAAAAGCTAGAAGGGTTGAAGCAGGAGAACGCATAAGTGTTAGAAATTTATGCGACGGCAAAGAGTACCTCTACGAGATCGATGAGATAGAGCGCAGAAGTGCAAATTTAAGTCTTGTCTTTGCCAGCCTAAACTGCGAGCATAAATTTGACTTTACCATCGCTTGGGCGGTCGTTGATCCAAAGACGATCGAAAAGGCACTGCCATTTTTAAATGAGCTTGGTGTTGGCAAGATCGCCTTTGTCTATACTAAATTTTCTCAAGCAAATTTCAAGATCGACCTTGAAAAGCTAAACTACATAAATGCGCTTTCATGCGAGCAGTGCGGACGAACGTCGCTAATGGAGTTTGAAATTTATAAAAATTTAGACGAGCTAATGAGCGTTTATAAAAATGTCTCGGCTATAAATTTTGGCGGTAAAAATTTAAATGAAAAAAGAGATGATGAAATTTTAATAATCGGTCCAGAGGGCGGATTTAGCGAGGATGAGACGGCTAAATTTAAAAATATCTACGGCCTAAATACAAAAAATATCCTAAGATCACAGACCGCAGTCATATCTGTGGCGGCAAAATTTCTTGCCTGATTTATTTGATTTTTAGATTTCTTTTTATATAATCAGCAACTTTTAAGGTAACAAATAGCCAAAAATAATAAAGGAAAGATGATGAAAAAAGAGATCCATCCAGAGTATGTAGATTGCACCGTAACTTGCGCGTGTGGCAACACTTTTAAGACAAAGTCAAACAAAAGCGAAATCAGAATTGACATTTGCGACAAGTGCCACCCATTTTTCACAGGCAGCGAAAAGATAGTTGATAGCGCTGGCCGTGTTGAGAAATTTAAGAAAAAATACGCTCAAAAATAAGCCTTGCTCTACTTTGTTCCTACTCCAATAGGAAATTTAGAAGATATCTCGCTTCGTGCGATCAAAATTTTGCGTGAATGCGAGATAGCTATCTGCGAAGATACAAGAGTTTGCAAAAGCCTTGTAAATCTACTAAACGAACGCTTTGACGCAAACATAAACATCTCAAATTTTATCCCACTTCACACACACAACGAAGATGAATTTTTTGCAAATTTAAGTGATGAAATTTTAAGCAAAAATATAGCTTACATGAGCGACGCTGGCATGCCAGGTATAAGCGATCCAGGCGTTAGCCTAGTAAGATACGCTCAAAAAAATGATATCAAATACGAAATTTTAAGCGGAGCAAACGCTGCACTTTTAAGCGTAGTCGCCAGCGGACTTTGTGATAAAGAGTTTGTTTTTTTAGGCTTTTTACCAAATACCGGTAGAGAGAGGGCTTTAGCTATACAAAATGCTCTAAGCTTAGCCTATCCAGCTGTGATCTATGAGAGCCCAAAACGCATATTAAGCTTAGTGCAAAGCGTTGCAAATTTAGAACCAGAAAGAGAAATTTTTGCCATAAAAGAGGCCACCAAAAAATTTGAGACCAAATTTAAGGATAGAGCCAAAAATTTAGCCCAAATTTTAGAAAAAGCAAATTTAAACGGCGAGTGGGCTGTTGTCATCTCAAAAAGTGCAAATACATCCACTCAAAACATCACAAAAGATGAGATCATCTCGCTTGATATAGCCCCAAAAGCAAAAGCAAAACTGCTTAGCAAAATAACTGGCAAGGACGTCAAAAAGATCTACGATGAGCTCATAAAAGCATAAATTTAAAAGCTCAAATTTTGCTAAAAAGTTTCAAAAATTCACTCAAATTTAGAAGCAAAATAAGTTAAATTTTACTTGACTTTAGCTACCATAAGCAACCATGATAATATACGGAAAACAGCTATTTTTACATATTTTGAACAAGCGACCACAGATCCTAGAAGAGATCTATCTCTCAAAAGAGTGTGATAAAAAACTCTTCTCTAAAATTTGTGGCACTGGCAAGAAGATCATCCGAGTGGATAATCAAAAAGCTCAGTCGATGGCGCATGGCGGCAACCATCAAGGCTTTTTAGCAAGCGTTAGCGAGTTTGAGTTTTCAGACTTTAGCGAGCTAAAAAAGCTAAATTTCATCGCCGTGCTTTATGGCATAAGTGACGTCGGAAATATCGGTGCTATCGCTAGAAGTGCCTATGCCCTAGGCTGCGAAGGACTTGTCATCGTTACAAAAAGTGTAAATATGCAAGGTGTTTTAAGGTCAAGTAGCGGTGCTGCTTACGAGATACCAATAGCGATCTTTGAAGACGGACTTAGCCTGTTAAACGAGCTAAAACAGTGTGGTTTTAGGCTCTACGCGACGGCAAGCAACGGCAAAAATATAAAAGAGATGAAATTTGCTGGCAAAAGGGCTTTGGTGATGGGCTCAGAGGGTGAAGGCATACCACAAAAAGCTCTAGCAAAGTGCGATGAGTGCGTCGGTATCAAGCTAAAAGACGGCTGGGACTCCCTAAATGTAAGTGCAGCTTTTGCGATAATTTGTGATAGGATGATAGATGAATGAACTAGAAAATTTAAAAGAGATAGGCATAAAAGAAATTTCGCGTAAAACGCACATTGAACCCACATTTTTACAATACATTTTTGACAAAAATTTTGAAAAATTATCACGCTTAAACATGAGAGGCTACGCCAAAATTTTACAGCGTGAGTATGGCGTCGATCTTAGCGAACTTCTAGCTGAATACGACGCATTTATGCAAGAAAACATGCCTGATGAGAGCAAAAAAACAAAAGTTAGCCCAAAAATTTCTTCTTACACACCTGAAGATGTCTCAATCCAAAGGCAAAGTAGCGGTGGCGGGGCTGGATTTTTCTTCTGGATCATCATTTTAGCTATCATCGCTGGCGGCGCTTACTACTTTGACGCTTACAAATACGTCCAAAATTTCATAGCAAGCTTAAATGAAGACAACACAAGCGTGAGCTACTCACAATCAAGCATCGTCAATGAAGTGAAGAAAAATATAATCGACACAAACGTAACGATCTCTCAAAATACTCCAAAGATCGATGCAAACGCTTCAAGCGTGAAAATTTCAGCTCCAGCTGAGCAAAACGTGACTGTAAATCCTGCTAGCGTTGATCAAAATGCCCTAAAACCTAGCATGGCAGCCCAGCCAGCTCCAAAAGTAGAACAAAACGTGACAAAACCGCTAAATGAAGCGATCATCACGCCAAAACAACGCGTTTGGATAGGCATCATCAACCTTGAAAATGGCCAAAAAACATCAAGCGATACAAGCAAAAGTGTCAATATAAATTTAGACCAAAGACAGCTAGTCGTTTGCGGAAATGGCAACATCGAGCTTAAGATCGGCGATAAAGTGACAAAGTATAACCCAAGCCGTCCAGCTAGATTTTTAGTAGAAAATGGCGATATGAAATTTTTAACTTATGACGAGTTTGTCGAGATGAATAAGGGCAAATCTTGGTAAAAAAACTAGCCATATTTCTTCTTTTTAGCGTTTTTTCATACGCTTTTGATCTAAATAGCAGCGCAAACGCACTAAGTAGCGGAAAAGATCTGCAAATTTCTTTAGAAAATTTAGACACTAACGGCTCGCTAAACGTTGGCGAGCTAGTCTCAAGGCTAAAGCAAAGCTCAAACTACGATGCACTCTCTTTTAGCTCAAATAGTTTAAATTTAAAATTTATAAGCACACAAAAAGTCCCTTCAGCCCTATTTGTCAAATCGATAAATTTAGCTCTTGAAGATGCAAACATAAGCGTGGCAAGAGTAAATTCTCTAAAAAATGGCAATGAAATTTCTTATGGGATTTTAGCTCTAAAAAGTGGCGGCATAGATCCAAATTTACTAAATTTCACGCTTAGTAAAAGCGGCTTTAAGATCATGGGATTTGATAGAGTTGATGGAAATTTAGCGCTTTATTTGGACGCTAAAAATATGAGCCTAAATGCCTCAAAAGTAAATTTTAACGAAGAGACTCCGCTTGTAAAAAGTGGAGGTGTCTATATCGTAGATATAGCAGGCGCAAGTAGCCTAAATATCATCTCAAATGAGCCAAATAAATGGGTGCCGCTTGTTAGAATTTATGATAAAAACTTAAACCAAATCGATCTAAAAAAAGAAAACGAGATAAAAACTAACTACACCATAAATTTAGCTAACGACGCAAAATATGCGTTAATTAGCGACAATAACGACATAACTAATATTAAAAACGAGATAATTATCAAGCTTATAAAATAGGAGCAAACAGTGTTTGATGAGATAAGATTTAATACAATTGAGCGTTTGCCAAACTACGTTTTTGCCGAAGTAAATGCTATAAAAATGGCAGCACGCAGAGCTGGCGAGGACATCATCGACTTTTCTATGGGCAACCCAGAGGGCAGAACACCGCAACACATCGTCGATAAACTATGCGAAAGCGCGCAAAAAGACAAGACTCACGGCTACTCAGCCAGCGCTGGAATTTACAAGCTCCGCCTTGCCATTTGCAACTGGTATAAGCGCAAATACGGCGTAAATTTAGACCCAGAAACCGAAGCAGTCGCCACTATGGGCAGCAAAGAGGGCTTTGTACATCTTGCTCAAGCCGTTATAAACCCAGGCGACGTGGCTATCGTGCCTGATCCTGCATATCCGATACACACGCAAGCGTTTTTGTTTGCTGGCGGAAGTGTCGCAAAGATGCCACTTCACTACAACGATAAATTTGAGCTAGATGAGAATAAATTTTTTGAAAATTTGATCCAGACGATACACGCAAGCTCGCCAAAGCCAAAATACGTAGTGGTAAATTTCCCACACAATCCAACGACCGTGACCGTACAAAAGAGCTTTTACGAGCGCCTTGTAAGCGTTGCAAAGCAAGAGAGATTTTACATCATCTCAGATATCGCCTACGCAGATCTTACATTTGATGGCTACAAAACGCCAAGCATTTTTGAAGTAGAAGGCGCAAAAGACGTTGCAGTCGAATGCTACACCCTTTCAAAAAGCTACAACATGGCAGGCTGGAGAGTTGGCTTTATGTGCGGAAACAAGAGACTTTGCGCCGCACTTAAAAAGATAAAATCATGGGTTGATTACGGCATGTTTACGCCGATACAAGTATCAGCTACAGTCGCGCTTGACGGCGATCAAAGCTGTGTTGAAGAGATACGCCAAATTTATGAAAAAAGAAGAGATGTGATGATAGAGGCCTTTGCTCAGGCTGGTTGGGAGCTTAAAAAGCCAAATGCTAGCATGTTTATCTGGGCGAAACTTCCACCAAAGGTTAGCCACTTAGGTAGCCTTGAGTTTTCAAAGCAGCTTCTTACAAAGGCATCAGTCGCCGTTAGCCCGGGTATTGGTTTTGGCGAGGGCGGAAACGACTATGTGCGTCTAGCTCTTATCGAAAACGAAAATAGGATAAGGCAAGCAGCAAGAAATATAAAAAAATATTTGAAAGAATTTGAATGAATGTAGCGATATTGGGCGTTGGAACCGTTGGCGAGTCGGTCGCAAAAATTTTACTAAAAAACAAAAAGCTAATCGCAGCAAGATGTGGCGAGGAGATAGTGCCAGTCATAGGTGTGGTTAGAAATTTAAACAAAAAAAGAGACGCTGGCATCCCTTTGACTGATGATATAAATAGCGTCATAAACCGCAATGATATCGACGTTTTTGTCGAGCTTATGGGCGGTGTTGAAGAGCCTTTTAGAGTGGTGAGTGAAATTTTAAAGCGCAAAAAAGCGGTCGTCACTGCAAACAAAGCGCTTCTTGCCTATCATAGATACGCTTTGCAAAATTTAGCCAAAAACATGCCATTTGGCTTTGAAGCAAGCGTAGCTGGTGGCATACCGATCATTAGAGCCTTAAGAGAAGGGCTTAGTGCCAACCACATCTTAAGCATAAATGGCATACTAAATGGCACAAGCAACTACATCCTAACCTCGATGATGAATGAGGGCTCAAATTTCAAAGATGCACTTAAAAAGGCGCAGGAGCTTGGATATGCCGAGGCTGATCCTACTTTTGACGTGGGTGGCTTTGACACGGCTCACAAGCTTCTCATCCTAGCAAGCATAGCTTATGGCGTGCACGGCGATCCAGAAGATATCTTGATAGAAGGGATTCAAGGCATTACTCCTGAGGATATATTTTTCGCAAAAGATTTTGAATACTCGATCAAGCTTCTAGCTATCGCCAAAAAAAGTGAGGGCAAGGTCGAACTACGCGTGCATCCAGCGCTTGTGCCACAAAACAAAATGATAGCAAAGGCAAGCGGCGTGACAAATGCGATCAGCGTCGTTGGCGAGGTCGTTGGCGAGACTATGTACTATGGCCCAGGAGCTGGCGGCGACGCAACAGCAAGTGCAGTCATCAGCGATCTCATCGATATCGCAAGAGATAGCAAGTCGCCGATGCTTGGATACAAAGCGCCATTTGAGCTAAACACCTTAGAGCTTCTTGATCGCGACAGGATAAAGACGAAGTATTACTTTAGGCTAAAAGTCGAAGATAAAATGGGCGTGCTAGCAAAGATAACAAATTTAATGAGCGAAAATAATCTTTCGATCGACAGCTTGCTACAAAAGCCAAAAGATGAGAGCGAGTATGCCGTGCTATTTTTCACGACACACACGAGCTTGGAGGCTGATGCGAAGCGAACGATAGAGCTTTTAAAAGAGCAAGAGTATATAAAAGAAGAGCCATTTATGATGAGGATCGAGGAGTAGTTTGGGGTTAAAAGAGTACCTCTTTGGCAAGAGCTCCGAAGATAGGGCTTGCGAGTTTTTGCGTAAGCTTGGTTTTGTCATTTTAGAGAGAAATTTTCACTCTAAATTTGGCGAGATCGACATCATCGCGCTAAGTAACGATAAAATTTTGCATTTTATTGAAGTAAAAGCAACTAGTGGAGAATACGAAGCGGAGTATAGGCTAAACAAGGCAAAATATATGAAAATTTTAAAAACAATAAATTTTTATATGATGAAAAATGAGCCAAATAGAGACTTTCAGCTCGATCTGCTAGTTGTGAAAAACGAAGGCTTTGAATTGATAGAAAATATTAGTTTATAATAAAATTTATTATTTAGCTAAAATTTAAATTTGATTTTGTATAATTGCCACATCTTGAAAATAAGGAGAACAAATGGGAAAATACATCGAACTAACAAAAGAAAATTTTGATGTAACAAAAGAAGGCGTTGCTCTAGTAGATTTCTGGGCTCCATGGTGCGGACCTTGCCGTATGCTAGCTCCAGTGATCGAAGAGCTTGCTGAAGACTTCGAGGGCAAAGCGAAAATTTGCAAGGTAAATACTGATGAAGTGCAAGATCTTGCAGTTGAGTTTGGCATTAGATCGATCCCAACATTGCTATTTTTCAAAAATGGCGAGCTAGTTGAGCAAATGGTCGGTGCGCAGTCAAAACAAGCCCTAACTGACAAACTAAATTCGCTTCTTTAATGAGCGAAAAAAGAAGAGGAAGTCTGCTTCCTCTTACATATATATTTGGTTCATTTTTTGGTGCAGCTATGATAGCGGCTGCATTTGCTTATAGCAACTATCGTTTTTCACAATATAAATTTGTTGATTTTGCGAAGCTAGTTTTTTACGAAAAAAGCGAAATTTTCACTCCAAAAGAGCCAAAATACACGCTTTTAATCTTCAGTTCAAATCAATCAAAATTAGACGAAATTTTACCAACCAAAAATGAAACAGTTGTAGCAATCGATATCTTTCAAAAAAGATATGAGTCAAACTCAACACTAAAATACATAAGCTCTGATGTAAATACAGTCTTAGAGCTGATGCGAAATTTAAGCATCACGAAGCTACCTAGCAGTGTTGAGATAGTTCATCAAAGGGGCGAAATTTACAAACAAAATTCGTCCATAAATGTTTTAGAATAAAGGAAATTTATGCTTGATTTAGCGATCATCGGAGGCGGTCCAGCAGGACTAAGCGCCGGACTTTACGCCACTAGAGGCGGACTAAAAAATGTTGTAATGTTTGAAAAAGGCGAGCCTGGCGGTCAGATCACCTCTAGCTCAGAGATAGAAAACTACCCAGGTCAAAAAGCCCCTGGAGAGAGCGGCTTTGACTTTATGAGCACTTGGTGGAAGCAGTGCAGTGCATTTGGACTAGTTCATAAGTGGGCAAATGTCGTTGGTGTTAGAAAAAATAGCGACGGTAGCTTTGAAATTTTACTTGAAGGCGGCAAAAGCGAGCAGGCAAAAGCAGTCATCGTAGCGACTGGCTCAACCCCAAGACGCGCTGGCTTTAAAGGCGAGGACGAGTTCTTTGGCAAAGGCGTTAGCACATGCGCAACATGCGATGGCTTCTTTTACAAAAACAAAGAGGTAGCCGTTCTTGGCGGTGGCGACACAGCTGTTGAAGAGGCACTTTACCTAGCAAATATCTGCTCAAAAGTTTATCTTGTGCATAGACGTGACGAGTTTAGAGCAGCGCCAACAACCGTTGAAAAAGCTAGAAAAAATGAGAAGATCGAGTTTATAACAAGTGCGACTGTAAAAGAGGCGCTTGGCGATAATACGGGTTTAACAAAGATCGTGCTTGATACTAAAAATGGCGAGCGCGTGCTTGATGTGCCGGGCATTTTCACTTTTGTCGGACTAAATGTAAATAACGAAATTTTAAAAGATGAAAACGGTAAATTTATCTGCGAAATGGCTGATGGCGGACAGGTCAAGACTAACCTTAAGATGCAAACTAGCCTAAAAGGGCTCTTTGTAGCAGGCGACATCAGAGAGGATGCTCCAAAACAAGTCATCGTAGCAGCAGGTGACGGCGCAGTGGCTGCACTTAGCGCTATGAGCTACATAGAAAGCTTGCATTAATACTAAAATTTAGCCAAATTTTTGGCTAAATTTCTCTTTTAAAATAAACCATTTTTAGCAAAATTTATTTTCAAAAATAATTGATTTTAGACTTATCAGAATTTTTTTTCAAAAATTGTATTAATAAAATAACTCTAAAACATAGTGCAATAGCCTTTTTTGCACAAAATAGGCAAAAGTAGGTG
>NZ_CABPVA010000001.1:159307-216432 GCF_902460595.1 Campylobacter concisus | reverse complement strand
GGTGCGTCTAATAATTAGCAAAAAGATAATTATTAATTAAATTATAGCTACAAGTAGCCCTTTTCAAAAGCCATTTCGTAATCTCTCTATAATAAATTTTATGTTAAATTTCAACCAAAAATCAAAGGATAAATTTTGGTAAAAATAGGACTTTACGGCGCTAGCGGCAAGATGGCTCAGAGTATCATCTCTTGTTTAAAAGATGAGAAAAATGCGCTTTTAAGCGTCGCTTTTAGCCAAAAAAATGAGGTTGAAAATTTAAGCAATGAGCTTTTGACAAATGACTTTGCTAAATTTTTTGAAGCGTGCGACGTCATCATCGACTTTAGCCAAAAAGAGGCGACCGTAGCACTGCTAAACTATGCTAGAACCAACCCAAAACCACTAGTTATCGGCACGACTGGACTAAATGACGATGAGAAAAACTTGCTTCATCTAGCATCAGGCACTATGCCAATACTCTACGCAACAAACATGAGTCTAGGCGTAGCAGTGTTAAACCGCATAGCAAGGATCGCCTCGAAAGTTTTAAGAGAATTTGATATAGAGATCGTCGAGCAGCACCACAGACACAAAAAGGACGCTCCAAGTGGCACTGCGATGACCTTGGCTGGTTGCGTGGCAGAGGCAAGGGATCTAAATTTAAAAGATGTCTTAGTAACAGGCAGAGCTGGCATGGTGGGCGCAAGAAGCAAAGATGAGATCGCAGTTATGGCACTTCGTGGTGGAGACGTGGTCGGTCGTCACACGGTTGGCTTTTACAATGACGGCGAATTTATCGAGCTAAACCACACAGCAACGAGCCGAGCGACCTTCTCAAAAGGTGCGATCAAGGCTGCCATCTGGCTAAAAGATCAAAGCAGCGGCCTATACTCAATAGACGATAGCTTGGGGCTTGATGATTAAATTTAGCCTTGATGACGCGCAGAGCTACAAGCTAGAATTTGGCGATAAATTCTACCTGCCAAAGCGCGAAAAGCGCCAAAATTTAAGAGCTGACGAGTTTGATTTGAGATGATGAAATTTAGTTTTAGCGTATTTGGATTGTTATAAATGGTGCAAATAACGGAGAATGTGCCAAATTTTGGATAACACGCCACTTACAAAAAGTGTTTAGGCGTTAAAAGTGAGATCAAATTTAACTGTAAAGATGAAATTTAAAAAGATGAAAAGAGGATAAAAGATGTGTGCGATAGTTGGTATCATAAATTCTAAAGATGCGGCGAAAACGGCGTATTATGCGCTATTTTCTATGCAACACCGCGGCCAAGAGGCAAGTGGCATCAGCGTCTGTAACGACGGCGAGATCTCTACTCACAAGGGCAACGGCCTAGTCACTGATGTCTTTAATGAGGAGATCTTGAGCTCTCTAAAAGGCGACATGGCGATCGGTCACAACCGCTACGCGACAGCTGGCAAAAACTCAGGCCGTGACGCCCAGCCAATAGCCGCCAACTACGCCCTAGGTCAAATTTCTATCGTCCACAACGGAAATTTGGTCAATAAAGACGAGGTCAGAAATGAGCTTATCAAAGATGGCGCGATATTTCAGACAAATATGGACACAGAAAACATCATCCACCTCATCGCAAGAAACCACGACGAACACCTACAAGATCGCATCATCGCTGCACTTGACAAGATAAAAGGTGCTTACTGCTTGCTCGTGCAGTCACGCCACAAGACCTTTGCCATCAGAGACCGCTGGGGAGTTAGGCCGCTAAGCCTTGGTAGGCTAAAGGACGGCGGATATATCGTAGCTAGCGAGACTTGCGCGTTTGACCTTGTGGGAGCGACATTTATAAGAGATGTTAGACCTGGCGAGATGATAGTTTTTGAGCATGGCAAGAGCGAGTTTCAAAGCTTGCAAATTTTCGAGCCAGAGCCTAGAATTTGCGCCTTTGAGTACATCTACTTTGCACGCCCAGATAGCGTTATAGAGGGTAAAAGCGTCTATGAAGTGAGAAAAAAGATGGGCGAGGTGCTTGCTAGAAAGAGCAAGGTAAAGGCTGACTTTGTAGTGCCTGTGCCAGATAGCGGCGTGCCAGCAGCGCTTGGATACGCAAACGAGAGCAAAATTCCATTTGAGCTAGCCATCACCAGAAATCACTATGTGGGCAGAACCTTTATCGAGCCAAGTCAAGAGATGAGAAATTTAAAGGTCAAACTAAAACTAAACCCAATGTCAAGCGTGCTAGCTGGTAAAAGCATCGTGGTGATCGATGATAGCATCGTTCGTGGCACCACTTCTAAAAAGGTGGTCGATCTCTTAAGACACGCAGGGGCGAAAGAAATTCACTTCAGAGTTGCGTGCCCTGAGCTCAAGTATCCTGAGCGATACGGCATCGACACACCAAGCTTTGAGGAGCTAATAAGCGCCAAAAAAAGCGTCGAAGAGGTCAGAGAGTACATCGGAGCTGATAGCTTGGAGTTTTTAAGCATTGATGAGCTTAAAGAGAGCATAGGCAACGAGAGAAAGTACTCGCTTGTTAGCTTTGATGGTGATTACTTCATAAAATGAGAAATTTAGTAGTTTTGCTGTTAGCAATACTCTTTTTTGCAGGCTGCTCGCAAAAGATACCTAACAAAAAGGATGAAATTTCCATCATGGTGAGCTACTTTGAGCTTGGTGGCGAAAAGCAGCAACTACTAATCAAAAATATGCCAAATTTGGCTGATAAAAATGCCAGCGTGCCATTTTTTGGCATGGTAAATTTTCTTGATCAAAATAGAACTACAAGTGCTTATTCTCTCATAAATGGCGTTATAAACGTCATTGAAGCAGATAGTGCCTCTATAAATTTAAACAAAGCTGGTGATGTTTTAGCTCTTAAAAAATCTAGCGAGATAAGGTTTTACGAGATAAGGCCTGACGTGGTTGAGAGTGTTAAATTTAGATCACCAAATGGCGTTTGCGGTGAGTTTTTGGCTCAAAAGCCAGTTTTTGTAAATGCGGCCACCAACTACTACTTAAGAGATGATAGCTTTTTTGCAAGTTTTATCGAGGCAAAATTTGTTTATAAAAAGGGGGCAAAGATTCTGAAAAAGGAATTTGCTTACAACATATCTGAGCCTAAAATCCTAGACGAAGCCAAAGAATTCACACAAAAACCAAACCAGCTTTTTTTAAACGATATGCAAAAGCTTGGCAGACTGCTTGACATACTCTGCACCTTCTAGCAAGCACTCAGACATTAAATTTATACTTTTTCATGGGCCTGCACCCTTTTAAAATTTATTTTAAGTATGGGGGGGGGTAGAATGCCTTTTTAAATCAAAAAGGAGATATCAAGATGAAAAAGCAAATTTTAGCTTCGGTCTTAGCCAGCGTATTGGCCACAAGTAGCGTATATGCTTGGGGCTTTGGGAGTAGCAAAGAAAAACCAAATTATGATTATAGCGCTGATAAAAAGCTTATAGAAACCAATACACAAAAAATTGGCACTGAAAAAGCAAAATATTGGTGCTTAGATCAAGGTAACGACCTAGGTTGTTTAGCATTAGAAAGGTTAGAGGCTTTAAAGAGTAAAGATCTTAAAAAGGTTATAAATTATTATGAAAAAACTATTCCAGAGTATTGTTATGATAAAAAATTTGCTCCAGCATGCAATATACCAGCTCTTGATTTGATAAAATGGAAAATAGTTTATTTTGCAAAGAAAGATGGAAATACTAAATCTATTTATTCTGACTATGCAAAAGCACTTTCTGAGTCAAAAGCAGATGTAAAAATGCTTGAATATGGCTGCAATGAATTAAAAAGCGCCTATATATGTAGAGATCTACGTGACATGTATAAAAATTTAGGCGATAGAGAAAAAACAAAAGAATATAACGACAAAATGAAAAATGGCGATGAAAAATGGAATTCTGTTCTTTATGACTATCAGCACATGAGATATATAAATAGCAATAACTCTGCATGGTGGCTCTTGCTCGATTAAGCAAGCCAAATAATAAATTTCATTCGCTTTAGCTGACTTGTAAATTTAGTAAATTTCACTGCATTTCAAGTCAGCTATTTTAAATTTAAAGCTAAATTTAGCCCCCCTGCTCTTATAAATTTATCCTAAAGCATCTCTATAAATGCCTCGAGCCTTGTCTTGATCTGCCCAGCATCGCTCGTAGAAAAGTCCGTCTCGAGCGCCATATAGGGCGTATCTACCTCGTTGCACGCCCTTTTTATATTAGCAGTTTCGACGTTGTAGGTGTGACAGGCTTGCAACACAACGTCGATAACGCCGTCAGCCTTGTACTCTTTTATCATCTCTTGCAGCACCTTTTCTCTATCTTTATTTGGCGACATGATCGAGCAAGGTATAGCCATGTAGCGCTTTGCTATGGCGCTGATTGGATCGTCGTTTTCATCGACAAGGTTGCTAAAGTTTTTAGTTCCAGTGCAGTTTTCGTAAGCCACCACGACGCCGCCTGCCTCTTCTATGGCTGGCACGATCTTGTCATAGACCCCGCCACTTGGACAGCCTGTGATGATGATGCGTTTGGCGTCCTTATGCACGGGTGAAATTTTGTCCCTCACGCACTCTTTTAGCTTATTTACGATGATCTCAAGGTCGCTTATCTGCTCGGCTTTATCAAATATAAAGCCATTTCCATATAGCAGTGCGTGCAGCTCTTTGCCATTCATCGGTGGTGGCGTTAGCTTCATGAAATTTTGAATTTCCCCCATCAACTCTCGCTCTTTGTTAAATAGCCTGATAGAGTTTCTAAGCTCCTCGTCGCTCACTTTTACGTCAAATTTAGCCTCCAGCCGCTCCTTTAGCTCCCTAACCTCATCTTGCCAAAGCTCTAGGCTCTTTTGGCTCTTGAAATGTGGCAAGTGCATGACGTGGACGTCTTTAAACTCACCCATTAGCTCATACATCTTTTTCTTGCCGTCGCACGTCGTTTCGCCGATAACGATATCAGAGTTTCGCACAAATGGGCACTTGTTTGCCTTGGCAAAGCCATAGCTTGCCTTTATGAGCGGACAGAGGTTTTTAGGCAGGTACTTTTCGCCCTCGACCACTGCGTTATCGCCAGTAGCGCAGACACTCACGCTATAGGCATTTGCTGCGTGGATGAGCTCTCTTGGCGTGTAGGTGCAAAATATCGCTGCGATCTTTTGGCCACTATTTTTGACCGCTTCGACGTTTTGGGCTAAATTTTTCTTAGCGCTGTCATAGGTAGCGAAAATTTCGCTCAAATTCATGTTCTCATTTATTGCCATCTTCTCTCCTTAAATTTCTTATCCCTGCAAGGCCAGCGCCGATCGCACCGCAGTAGATCGCATCTTTGTGCGTGGTGACGCTAGCTTGCAAGCACGCTTCTAAATTTTCTCTCACATACTCGCTCTTACTAAAGCCACCGCTTAAAAAGTAGCTCGTATTTGCCTGTTTTTTGACCAAATTTGAAATTTTATTTATAGCTGAGGCGATCACCGCTTTTGCGATATTTTCTCGTGAGACGTTTTGAGCGATAAGGCTTATGATCTCAGACTCCGCAAAGACCGTACACATCGAACTTATGGCGATATCTTTGTCGCTATTTTTAGCAAGGCGTGTAAGCTCATCAAACCTAACTCCAAGGCGGTTTGACATCACTTCAAGAAATTTACCAGTGCCGGCTGAGCATTTATCATTCATCGTAAAGTCCGCCACTGCGCCATTTTCAAGCTTGATGGCCTTCGTATCTTGGCCGCCCACGTCAATAACGGTGCAGTCACTTTTGCAAAAGTAGTGCGCCCCAAGCGCGTGACAGGTGATCTCAGTAAGCGTTTTATCAGCGTATGGCACCGAGACTCTGCCATATCCAGTCGCTACAAAATAAAGCTCGCCAAGGCCTAAAGCTAAAACTCGCTCTTTTATAAGCATGGCCGTATCTGCGCTGCTCCAGCCAGTCGGGAGTAAAAATAGCTCCTTTATCTCGCCGCTAGCTTCCATGACTGCTACTTTTGCAGAAGTTGAGCCTATATCGATTCCGATTGAGTGCATTTTGTATCCAAAAAAGGTCTTTCTAAAACTTAGAACTGCCGTGATTTTACTCCCTTTAAGACAAATTTGTCAATAAATAAGACCCAAAATTTATAGCCTTTTCACCTTTTAAAATTTATAATTTACCCACACTTTACAAAGGGGATGAAATTTGAAAAATTTGACAAACAAGCAGAGATTTTTCTCAAATGCCGACCTTACAAGGCTATTTTTCCCTATCGCCGTAGAGCAGTTTTTGGAGTATAGCCTAGGGCTTGCTAACTCGCTAATGGCGGCAAGCGTTAGCGAAAGTGCGGTAAGTGCGGTGAGCCTTGTGGAGTTTGTCATGGCGCTATTTATTAGCATATTTACCGCTATAGCCACTGGTGGCTCGGTGGTCGCTAGCCAATATCTAGGTAGCAAACAAAGTGGCAACGCCAGAAATACCGCCGATCAGCTAGTTTGGTTTAGCCTAATTTTCGCCATCTTTATAGCCATTGCCATCATCCTTTTAAAAGACCTCATCTTAGATAAAGTCTTTGGCGATATCGGCGAGCAAGTGAGGAGCGATGCTAGCCACTACCTCGTTTTCTCCGCCATTTCAGCGCCCTTTCTAGCCCTCTATGCAGCAGCTGCGGCGATCTTTCGCACGATGTCAAACGCAAAGCTGCCTATGTATATCATGGCGGCTGCAAATTTACTAAATGTGCTGCTAACTGCCATTAGCATCTACACATTTCACACAGGGGTGCTTGGTATCGCCATTAGTACGCTCATAGCAAGAGCGATCGCTTGCTTTGTCATCGTCTATCTGCTACTTGATATCAAGCTAAAACTTCACATAAGAAAGAGCCTTGTCTATAAATTTGACTACGAGATCATCAAGAAAATTTTAAATATCGGCGTGCCTTATGGCTTTGAAAATTCGATGTTTTACGTGGGTCGCATCATCGTTTTGAGCCTTGTTTCGCTCTTTGGCACGGCAAGCATCGCTGCAAATGCCGTGGGCGGGACGATCGTGATGTTTCAGGTGCTCCCAGGCATGGCGATAGGCACAGGTCTAAGCGTCGTCGTGGCTAGATGCATCGGCGCAAATGACTTTAATCAGGCTAAATTTTACGTGAGAAAATCGATGCTAAGCATCTACATCGTGCAGCTTTTTAGCACGGCTGTTGTTTTACTACTTCTTGAGCCGCTGCTTCACGTTTATAATCTCTCAAGCGAAGCCATAAATTTAACAAGGCAGATCGTCTGGTATCACGGCATCGCGATGTGCCTTATCTGGCCGCTTGCCTACACCTATCCGACCGTTTTTCGAGCTGCTGGAGACGCAAAATATCCGATGATAGTAAATTTAGCCTGCATGTTTGCCTGCAGGATCGTGCTAGCTTATATATTTGCGCTCACGTTTGATCTTGGCATGATAGGCACTTGGTTTGCGATGTTTGCCGACTGGGCGGTAAAGGCGGTGCTCTTTGTGCGCAGATACGCAAATGGTACGTGGATGAAATTTCGAGCCATTTAAAAAAAAGTAGTAATATACACACGATTTTGTCACAAAGGATAAAGATGAAAAATGTTTTAAAATTTAGTGCAGCTCTAGTAATCGCAGCGCTTTTTGCTGGATGTGCAAGCGAGAGCTCAAGAGTGGTAGAAACTCCAAAAGTAGCAAGCTACGGCTCAGTTTATAACGGCAAAAAAGTCTCAGTTTCTATTGGCCGCTTTAATAACCAATCAGCCTATCAAAATGGCGCCTTTAGCGACGGTGAGGATAGACTTGGCAACCAAGCTCAAAGCATCCTAATCACAAATTTACAGCAAAGCGGTAGATTTTCAGTGCTTGATAGATCAAATATGTCAGTCATCAAGCAAGAGAGCGAGCTAAGCAAAGAGGCTCAAAATTTAAAAGGCTCAAGATACGTCATAACTGGCGATGTGACTGAGTTTGGCCGTAAAACAACAGGCGATCACGAGCTATTTGGCATACTTGGCAAAGGTAAAAAGCAAACCGCCTACTCAAAGGTAAATTTAAACGTTGTTGATACAAAAACGGCTGAAGTTGTATATTCAGTTAGCGGCGCTGGCGAATACACCCTCTCAAACAGAGAGATCATCGGCTTTGGCGGCACCGCAGGATACGACTCTACGCTAAATGGCAAGGTGCTAAGCCTAGCGATAGTTGAAGCGGTAAATAACCTAGTAAATGGCATAGAGAGCGGAGCATGGCAAGTAAAATAAAGCTTGCCTGCCTTGGCGCTCTTGCGCTCGTGCTAGCAGGATGTAGCAACGCAAGTGGTCCAAGGTCGCTTTACTACTGGGACGGCACATATAGCAGCTCGCTATATAGCTATCTAAGCGAAGATGGCGACGCAACTGAGCAAATTTCACGCTTAGAAAATTTAGTGCAAAACTCAACTCAAAGGGGCTACAAGGTTGCCCCTGGGCTATACGCGCACCTTGGACTTTTATACTTAAACAACGGAAATTTAGGCGCTGCAAATGCAAATTTTGACAAAGAGGTGCAAAATTTCCCAGAGTCAAGAGAATTTATAAATTTCATCAAAGGCTCTAAAAATTTAACCCCGAAAAAGCAGAGCAAAAAAGAGGGAGCAAAAGATGGAAAATAGCCTGAAATTTATAGCTGTGACGCTTCTTGCGCTGTTTTTTGCGGGTTGTTCTTTAAAAGAGCCTGAGCCATACGACTACTCAGCCTTTTTACAAAAAAAGCCACGCTCCATCTTAGTGCTAATGCCAACAAACGATAGCACCGAGGTTGCTGGCTCAGCGGCCGTTCTAGCTAACTCAGTAGCCCCACTTAGCGAGGCTGGATACTATGTATTTCCAGTGGCTCTTGTAAATGATACATTTAAGCAAAATGGCATCACTGAGCCAGGCGAGATAGCAGCCGTGCCACTAAATAAGCTTGATAAAATTTTTCACGCCGATAGCGTGCTTTACATAAATATAAAAGACTACGGCACAAGTTATGTCATCGTCTCTAGCTCGACAAAGGTCGTCCTTGAAGCAAAGCTAGTCGATATAAAAAGTGGTGCGACACTCTGGCAGGGCGAGGCAGAAGCCGCAGAGGATAGCGGGAGCGGGCAAAACAGCCTGCTTGGCATGCTAGTCTCAGCTGTCATCACGCAGGTGGCAAACACCATCTCAGATAGATCGTACGACCTAGCAGTAAGGGCTGATGCCTATCTCTTTTCAAGAAACTGCCGCGATTGCATACTTTATGGGCCATATTCGCCGCACTACGGCAAAGACGCCCAGCTACATAAAGATAGATAAATTTAATGTCCAGCCATCAACTTGGAGTGCTTCTTACGCTAGTTGGTGGCGTACTTTGGGGATTTAGTGGAGTTTGCGGGCAGTACCTCTTCTCGCAGGGCATAAGCGCTGATTTTTTAGTACCTTATAGGCTCTTGCTAGCTGGCTCATTTATCGTGCTCTACTACGCTTTTAAGGCTCCAAAGGCCGTTTTTGCGCCACTTACTGACATAAAACTGCTAGCAGAGCTTCTTATATATGCCATACTTGGGCTCATGATGACGCAGTATGCTTATTTTTACTCGATCGAGCTCTCAAACGCCGCAGTTGCGACAGTTATTCAATACACAGCCCCAGTTCTCATCCTAGCCATCATCTGCCTAAAAGAGAGGCGAGCGCCAAGGCCACTTGAAATTTTGGCACTACTCTGCGCGATGCTTGGGGTCTTTTTCCTAGCCACACACGCTCAAATTTCAGTCCTTGTCATCTCACCAAAAGCGCTATTTTGGTGCTTAGTAAGTGCTGTTTGCGTCTGCGTTTATAGCCTTGCTCCAACAAGACTAAACGCCAAATACTCCGTAGCTCTGACCATTGGCTGGGGCATGGTGATAGGTGGAGTGGTGCTTTGCCTTTATATGAGAGTGTGGGAGCTCGCAGGGCTTAGTGGCACGGCGCAGTGGCTAGCATTTTTCGCCATTATCACGCTTGGCACGATATTTGCATTTAGCTTTTATATGACTGGAGTTAAGCTAATAGGTGCCTCAAAAGCTAGCATGATAGCCTGCATAGAGCCACTAAGTGCGGCCTTTTTTGGCTATTTTTGGCTTGGGACGAAGTTCGTCTTTTGGGACTTTTTAGGCTTTGCTCTCATCATATCATGCATATTTTTACTTTCAAAGAAGAGAGATGATATACCTAGCGCAAACTGATACAACGGCTGGCTTTTTAAGCAAAGACTACAAGGAGATAAACCACGCCAAAATGCGAAACGAGGGCAAACCTTGCCTCATCACGACGGCCAAATTTAGCGTTTTACGTGAGCTTGCAAGAGCGCCAAAAAAGTATAAAAATTTCATCCGTCGATCGAGAAAAACGACATTTTTATATCCAAATTTAAAGGCGATCAGGGTCGTAAAAGAGTGCGAGCATGAGAAATTTTTAACCAAATTTGACTGGCTTTACTCAAGTAGCGCAAACAAAAATGGTATGAAATTTGATGAAATTTGGGCTAGAAGCGTGGCTGATGAAGTTGTTGATGAGCACTTTTTTGAAGATATACCATCAAAAATTTATAAAATTTCAAAATCCAAACTAAAAAAGATCCGCTAGTTAAATTTGCGCCCTGCACTTTTATAAATTTAGGCAGTTTTTGTTGTGGTTTAAGGTGATAAATTTGCTAAATTTCACAGCTAGCAAGAGCGGTTTTAAAAGCTAGTTTTTTAGACAAGGTCTAAATTTAATCTACTAATTATATAAATTTAATTTACAAATATCCAAACTAAATTTAGCCCTTCACTTGCTATAAACCTCGTCCCAGACTATCTTTTTTGAAATTTAAGGTCAGCAACTTTAGCCAAGCACTAACCAATATAAATTTGAGCCAATATATAATGCCTACAAAACCAAAAAATTTATATCGATCAAAACCTACCAACTCGCATAAATTTACAAATTTAGAGCAAGAAAGGACTAAATTTCATTAAATTTAGTCTGCTTTTTCACCATAAAGCTCTCTCCAAATCCGCCTCATAGAAATTTAAATTCTGCCAACTACTGCATTCTTTTTTACTCAAGCACCAGCTGATATAAATTTGACATACAACTAAATTTACAAACCCCTAGCTTGCATAAATTTTGAGGCAAAAGTCAAATTTTATTAAATTTAGCTCCTTTTGCAAGGAGGAAAGAACCACTCATTTTGCCACAAAGTCACTCGCAAGCAAAAACACCCACAATGCAAATTTAAACAAAAATAATAGCTTTAATAAATTTCACTGCTAAAAGAGATAATTAAGCAAATTTAATAGGCCTCAAAACCAAAATTTAACCCTTTTGTAAATTCAAATAAACCAATCCACTCACCATAACTGATTGCTTTTTGCGGGCAAAAATAGTCTTTATAAAATGCAAACTACTCTATAAATTCCTCGTGACGGCATCAGATCAGGCAAATTTACTTACCAAGTATAAATTTACAAATTTAAAGCGCCAGAATCAAAAAATAGCCTTTATAAATTTACAGCAGCCAAGCCCTAAATTTGGCTAAATTTAGCCCACTCCACTTGGCATAAATAGATAAATTTACAAGCTGATTATTAAATTTGGTTTTGGGGTTTAAATTTCACTTGCTAGCCCCTTTGGCTGGCACCAAAGGGAATTTGCTAGCAAATTTTGATTATAGTTTTGCTTTTCTTTTGCGTTCTGTTGGGTCTAAATAGCGCTTACGAACGCGGATATTTATAGGCGTAACCTCAACTAGCTCATCATCTTCTATCCACTCTAGTGCGCGCTCTAAGCTTAGCTTTCTAGGTGGCACTAGCTTGATCGCATCATCGCTACCGCTTGCACGCACGTTTGTTAGGTTTTTGCCCTTGATAGGATTTACATCAAGGTCGTTTGGACGGCTGTGCTCGCCGATGATCATGCCCACATAGACTTTTGCTTGCGGATCAAGAAATAGCACACCACGATCTTGCAAGTTAAATAGCGAATAAGCAAGCGTTACGCCGTTTTCCATAGAAACTAAAGCGCCATTTGTTCTGTGCTCGACGGTGCCGCTAAGTGGTCTAAACTCCAAAAAGCTGTGGTTCATAACGCCCTCGCCTTTTGTATCAGTCAAAAACTGGCTTCTAAAGCCAATCAGACCGCGCGCTGGGATCTCAAATTCGATCCTTGTTTGGCCGTCGCCTGTTGGGTTCATAGAGACCATTTCAGCTTTTCTTTTGCCTAGTTTTTCGATGACAGTGCCTGTCGTATCATCGGGTGCATCGATAACCAAAAGCTCGTATGGTTCGCATTTTACGCCGTTTATCTCTTTTACGATGACCTCAGGTCTGCCAAGTAAAAACTCATAGCCCTCGCGGCGCATATTTTCAGCCAAAATGGTGATCTGAAGCTCGCCACGGCCGCTTACTTTAAATTTGCCCTCGCCGATGTTTTCATACTTCATCGCGATATTTGTCTTCATCTCATTTGCAAGGCGCTCATCGATCTTGTTTGATGTGACGTGTTTGCCCTCAGTGCCTGCAAGTGGGCCGTCATTTACAGAAAATACA
The DNA here is from genome assembly GCF_902460595.1 of Campylobacter concisus. GTDB lineage: Bacteria > Campylobacterota > Campylobacteria > Campylobacterales > Campylobacteraceae > Campylobacter_A > Campylobacter_A concisus_BL. The sequence continues at coordinate 203,915 of NZ_CABPVA010000001.1, read as the reverse complement.
ACGCTAAGTGTTGGCTCTTCGATATGGAGCGGATCAAGCGGATGAGGGTTGTTTGGATCAACGACGCTATCGCCAACGTCAAGCGCGTCAAAGCCAGCGATCGCTACGATGTCGCCAGTGCCAGCCTCGTTTATATCGATCCTATCAAGTCCCATAAAGCCGATGAGTTTTGAAATTCTACCAGTTGTCTTTGTGCCATCAGCCTTTGCAAGCATAACGTTTTGGTTTTTAGCTATCTTGCCGTTAAAAATCCTCGCAATGCCGATCTTGCCGACGTAGTTGTCATAATCAAGCGTGAAAACTTGAAGCTGAAGTGGGTTCTCGTCGCTACCACTTGGAGCTGGTACGTGAGCTAGGATAGTCTCAAAAAGTGGCTGCATATCTTTGTTTTCATCGCTTAGTTTTAGCTTTGCGTAGCCATTTTTAGCAGCAGCATAAACAACTGGAAATTCTAGCTGCTCGTCATTTGCGTCAAGTGCGACAAAAAGGTCAAAAATTTCATTTATAACGCGGTCTGGATCGCCTGCAGGCTTATCTATCTTATTTACGACAACGATTGGGCGAAGTCCAAGAGATAGCGCCTTTTTGACGACGAATTTAGTTTGTGGCATAACACCTTCTTGCGCATCGACAAGTAGTAAAACGCCATCAACCATCTTAAGAACACGCTCTACCTCGCCACCAAAGTCAGCGTGGCCTGGGGTGTCTATGATGTTGATCTTTGTATCTTTGTAGCGAATGGCGGTATTTTTAGAAAGGATCGTGATGCCACGCTCTCTTTCGATGTCGTTGCTATCCATTACGCGCTCGCCAAGGTTTTGATGCTCGTTAAATGTTCCTGACTGCTTCAAAAGCTCATCAACCATTGTTGTTTTACCGTGGTCGACGTGCGCGATGACGGCTATATTTCGTATCTTTTCCAAATTTTTCTCCGTTTATTAGTTTGATATTTTTCGCTTCATTAGTTTTTAAATAGGGGCAGATTATAGCCAAATTTTTATAAATTTTAAGCTGATATCAAGAAATTAATTTTTGGAATAGATTTTGCATGTAAGCGTTAAGTTTTTAAATTTAAAGGGATTAAATGCAAGCTTACACAGCGAAAAACAACGTAGATTTGCTAGCTCCTGCGGCTACTAAAAAGCCTGCGGCTGCGAAGAAGTCTCAAAACAACGGCGAGTTTTTGTCGATGGTTTTGGATGCGGCTGCGAGTAAGGCAAATAGCGGTCAAAAGATCACCGAAAAGGATGTCAAAGAGATAGTAAAAACTGTTGATATCCAAAAAGAGACGATAGAGAAGGCGCAAAACGAAAGCGTGGCAAAAATTTCGGCCGCACTTGAAGAAAATTTGGACGAAGATACAAAAAATGAGCTCTATGAAAATGCAAATTTCATGCAGCTTTTGCAAGTTTTAGAGATACTAAATGGCAATGAAAAAGTAAGCAAATTTCCAAATTTCAGCGATAAAATAGCAAATTTCTTAAGTGTGCCTCAAAACGTCGAAGAGCTTAGCAACGTTAAAAGCGTTAGCGATCTTATCGACCTTGCTAAGAAATTTGACCTTGGCCTTGAAAATATCGAAATTTCAAATGAAGATGTGCCAAAACTAAACGAGATGTTTAAAAATTTGGGCAAGCAGGAATTTTTCACGCCGATAAAGACTGAGGACAAGCCTTTTTACCTAAAAGAGCTAAAAAACGAGGTCGAGCAAACTATCATCAAAAACGAGCCAAAAGAGGTCGTAAAGCTTGATACTTTGCTAAAAGAGGTCGTGGCAAATCCAACAAATGAAGTTAAAAATTTAGTCAAAGAAGAGCCTAAAAAACTAGATGATAGTGAAGTAAAGCTTGATGATGAGATAGTAGATGTTGAGCCAGAGGAGCAGCCAAAAGAGCCAAAAGTAAAGGTAAATTTACACGAGCAAAAGGCGCAAAAAGTCCCAACTCTTGAGTCCCTACTCTTTCCAGAAAGAGAGCAGATGAGCGAGGCTGAGCCAAGCGAGGAGACATTTAGCAGCGATAACAAATCAGAGCTAAATCAAATGGTAAAAGATATCGCAAATAGCGCTAAACACCAGCTTCAAACAAAGGCGGAGATAAAAGAGACGCTTAGTAACTTCTCTTCTACGCTAAAAGAGCAGGTGCAAAACTACAAAGCGCCGATCACTCGCTTTAACATCACGCTTAATCCGCTAAATTTAGGCGAGGTCGAGATCACGATGGTTAATCGCGGCAATAATTTGCATGTAAATTTTAGCTCGACCACAGCTACGATGAACCTCTTTTTACAAAACCAAGCTGAGTTTAAAAACAGCCTTGTAAATATGGGATTTACCGAGCTTGAGATGAATTTCTCAGACCAAAACCAAAGACAAGAAAAAAGAGAACAAGCAAAGAATAAATATAGCTCAAATCAAAGCGACGAGAGCGAAAACGCTCAAGCGGAACAAAGCTTGCTTGAACTAGTAATACCAAGATATATTTAGGAGAGATTATGGCTTCAGTTTCAGATATAACTACACAAACAACGCAGCAAAAAAACGCCGAGAAAAAGGCTAACTCTAGAATAGACGCGGCAAAAGGCACAGGCACAAACCCAAATTCACAGCTGGATAAAGATGCATTTATGAAGCTACTTTTAACAGAGCTTCAGCACCAAGACCCAACAAGCCCTATGGATACTGAAAAGATGCTAACGCAAACTAGCCAGCTAGCATCAGTCGAGATGCAAGAAAATACAAACAAAGCGATGAAAGAGCTAGTAAATCAGCTAAAATCAAACGCAAATGCCTACGCTATCTCAGCCCTTGGCAAGATGGTCTCGACTGGCTCAAATGCAGTCACGCTAACAGATGAGAAAAAAGATGCAAAATTTGCGCTTTACTTTAAGACAGATCTTGCAAATGGCAAAATCGAGGTCAAAAACGCAAATGGTCAAGTCGTAAGGACAACTGATCTAAGCGAGACAAATGCAGGCGTTCATAACCTAGCTTGGGACGGCAAAGACGCGTCTGGCAACCAAGTGCCAAATGGCTCATACACCATTTCAGCGACTTACACTGGCAAAGATGGCAAAGAGTACAAAACACAAGTAGGCAACTACCCAGTCGAGGCGGTGAAATTTGTAGATGGCAAGGCTATGATGAAGGTAGCTGGCGAATACGTTTCAATGGATAAAGTATCTGAATATTACGAGGGCTAAAAGCCATGATGAGAGGTTTTTACAACGGGGTTAGCGGCATCAAGACGCAAAGCTTTGGCATGGATGTTTGGTCAAACAACATCTCAAATATAAACAATGTCGGTTTCAAAGCTTCAATCCCTGAGTTTAAAAATTTAATAAACCAAAACCTAGTCTCAGCAGGAAGTGGCCCAACTAGCGATCAAGTGGGACTTGGAGCTACCAAGCAAACGACTGCACTTGATATGTCAAATGGTAGCTTTCAAAGCACTGATAACAACTTTGACCTTGCCATAGGCGGAGATGGCTTCTTTGGCGTTGTCGATAAAACAGGCAAAAACTACTACACAAGAACAGGCACTTTTGACATAGATGCGGCTGGAAATTTAGTAGATACTAGGGGAAATTTACTCCTTGGCACGCTTGCAAATTTCACTCCAACCACGCCAAGTGCGAGCGCTCTTAAAAAATATGGTCAAACATCAAGCGCCCCACAAGCTTACACAGTCTCGCAAGAAGAGCTAAATCTGGGCGATCCTGGCTCGCAAAAGGGCATAACACTGCCTCATTTTTTATTTATGCCAGCTGAGGCTACTACAAATATCAGCTTAAAAGGCAACCTAAACTCAAGCCGCATAACAGATAAAAAAACGACAGCCCTTGATGCTAGCGAATACACCTACACGCTTGATAATACAAACAAGACGATCTCACTAAACGGACAGATCCCGCTAAGCACCACATCTCTTGGAGCAAAAGCTGGCGACAGCGTGGTCGTAAAAGTAAAAGATGGCGATGGTAAATTTAGCGAGTTTTCAACCACGCTTGAGGGTGACGGCACTTGGCAGATAAACGATAAGAGCCTTAAATTTATGGATTTTGCAAATTTAGAGGTAAATGCTGAAGTCACCTCGCTCGTTGAAGTGCCAAACAAAGAGAAACTAACCTCTGATATCTACAACGCAGACGGCACAAAGAGCTTGGTCACTATAAATTTAACCAAGCAGATCCCACAAGCTGGCGACCAGACTATCTGGGACGCGGTGGCAACGATAACTGATGCTAGCGGAGCCGTGCAAAATACCGCAATGGGCTCGCTTACATTTAATGGCAGTGGCAGGCTTGTGGCAAATACACTAACGAGCGTTGGCGGCGTAAATTTAAACTTCGAGGGCGACGGCGATGCGGACGTTTATAACGGCATGACAAGCTCAGCAAACGCTAGAAAAGACTTCAACATAAAAAGAGATGGCTACGCTGAGGGGCTACTTTCAAAATATAGCGTCGATGATCGTGGCAACATAATGGCAAATTTTGACAACACTAGAGCATTCCCGGTGGCAAAAGTGGCGCTTTATCACTTTATAAACGACCAAGGCGTGGCAAAGGTTGGCGATAATCTTTATGAAGCCACAGCCAACTCTGGCGAGCCATTTTTTTACAAAAATAAAGCTGGCGAGACCGTTTATGGGGCGCAAATTTTAGCAAATAAGCTTGAGATGAGTAACGTCGATCTTGGTCAAGCACTAAGCGAGGTGATCGTCACGCAAAAGGCCTACGAAGCGAGCGCAAAAAGCATCACGACAAGTGATGAGATGATACAAACTGCTATCCAGATGAAGAAATAATCCTTAAAGTAAATTTGGGCGAGCAATCGCCCTATTTTTATAACTTTAAATTTACTTTAGCCCTTTCAAATCCCCTAAAATACTTACTTTTCTCTAAATATATCAATATAATTTTAAGCATGCTGGTTATAAAATTCATTTAATTTCTTTTTTTAAGGATTGTCAAATGAAAATGCTATTTTTAGCCCCAGTGCTAGCTTGTAGTCTTGCCTTTGGTGCTGATGTGATCGCAAAAGATGCAAACATAACACTTGATGGCAAGATGATCGGTAAGATCGAGGTTTTAACTCCAGTTGAAGTCTTAGAAAAAGGCGATAAAACGAGTAAGATCAAGGTTAGTGGTGTAGTGTCGGCAAACTACTTGGCTCAGCTTCAAAGAAGCGTAGAAGACCCTGAAGTCTTTGTAGCTTTTGATGACGAGAGCGAGGCAAATTTCAAAAAAGTAAAAGATCTTGAAGATGACTATGGCGAGGTTTGGTACCAAGCTGATGGCGTTTATGAAGTGCCAAATGACGTGCTTGGTGGCAACCAAAAAGAGCTTTACGCAAAGGCTAAGAAAATTTACGAAGAGACCTGCTCAGCATGTCACAGGCTGCACGAACCAAATAGCTTCACAGCCGCTCAGTGGCCAGCAAATTTATCTGGCATGGTCGATGCGAAATTTGTTGCACTTGATGAAACTGATCTAAATTTAGTGCTTAAATACCTACAACACAATGCCAAAAAAGTAAAATAAATTTTCATAAGGGAGAAAATATGAAAAGACGAGATTTTATAAAATTTTCTGCACTTGCTGCCACAGCGGCGCAAGCAAGCAAGATAGAGGGCGTGACTAAGACCATCTTTGATCAAAGCAAGACCTTTGGCGCAAATAGATTTGGCCTATTTTGGGCAAATACCAACTCAAACCAAATCGTCTCTGTCGATCCATTTGAGGGCGATAAATTCCCAAATACCATGAACAACAGCTTGCCAGACCTCATCCAAAACGAAAGCCGCGTGCTCTATCCATACGTAAGAAAGAGCTACCTAAAGGCAAAAGGCGCAGCAAAGAGCGAGCTTCGTGGCAAAGAGGAATTTGTGCGTGTTAGCTGGGACATAGCGCTTGATCTAGCAGCAAAAGCCTTAAAAGAAAATTTCGACAAATATGGCCCTGAGAGCATCTACGGCGAGTGCTACTGGTGGGGCGGCAGCGGTAAGATCAGCTGGGGCAGGGCTGTTGGTCACAGGATGCTAAAAGTGCTTGGCGGATACGTCGAAGAGAGTGGCGATTATTCAACTGGAGCTGGCCTTGTCATCATGCCTCACGTTTTAGGCAACAGCGCCGTTTATGACGCGCCGACAAAGTGGGAGGCTATCGCTAAAAACGCTAAAAACGTTGTATTTTGGGGTACTGACCCGCTTGTAACTGGTCAAATTTCATGGCAACCGCCAACACATGATGGCTATCTTGGCATCAAAAAGATAAAAGAGGCAGGCATAAAAACTTATAGCGTTTGCGTCTTTAAAAACGACACCACAAGATACTTTGACTCTGAAGCTATCATCGTTCGTCCAAATACCGACGTAGCAATGATGCTTGGCATGTGCCACTATCTATATGAAAATAAGCTTTATGACGAAGAATTTATCAAAAAATACACAGTTGGCTTTAATAAATTTAAAGACTACCTACTTGGCACAACCGACAAGGTGGTAAAAGACATCAACTGGGCTAGTAAAATTTGTGGCGTAAAAGCTGAGGATATCGCTAAATTTGCAACAGCACTTGCAAAAGAGCCAAGCGTCATCATCGCAGGCAGATCACTTCAAAGACAAGATCACGGCGAGATGGGCTTTTGGGGCATAGTAACGCTTAGTGCGATGCTAGGTCAGATAGGCAAAGAGGGTCTTGGCTTTGAGTTTAACTACTACTCAAATGGCGCTACAGACAAGATCGCTCCGTCACTAAAAGGCATCAGCACTAGCATAAGCGAGAAATACGACAACGTAGATGGCGCTCCTTGGAAGAAATTTAAAAATGTCACCATCCCATCTTCAAGATCGATCGAGGCTTTGCAAAACCCTGGCAAAGAGATAGACTATGACGGCTCAAAGATCAAGCTACCACACATGAGAGTGGCTTACATGGCGTCTGGATCGATGTTTACAAGGCATCAAGACGTAAATAACGCCGTAAAAGCGTGGCGTAAATTTGACACCGTAATAACAGCTGAGCCATTTTGGACAAGCACAGCAAAACTAAGCGACATCGTCTTGCCAGTAGCCCTTGAAGTCGAGAGAAATGACATCAACCAAAGCGTGCCTACAAACGAGTACATCGTGGCTTACAAGCCTGTCGTAGAGCCTATGGGCGAGAGCAGGAGCGATTACTGGATCTGCTCACAAATCTGCAAACGCTGGGGCAGAGAAGAGGTCTTTACAGAGGGCAAAGATGAGCTTGGCTGGGCGAAAGAATTTTACGCAGACGCAGCTGAGCAAGCTAAGGGCATAAATGTCAAGATGCCAAGCTTTGATGAGTTTTGGAAAGAGGGATATGTTAGATTTGAGCAAGATGACGAAGCTAGCAGATACTACACAAGGCTTAGTGCTTTTAGAGAAAATCCTCACAAAAACCGCCTAGGCACGCCATCTGGCAAGATAGAGCTCTACTCTCCAACTATCGCCAAATTTGGCTACAAAGACTTTGCGCCACACGTTGCTTGGATCGAGCCGTTTGAGTGGCTTGGCAGCGAAAAAGCCAAAAAGTATCCATTTAGCGTCACAACCCCACACTCAAGATACCGCCTCCACTCACAGCTAAATAACTCAATAATCAGAAACTACGCTGAAGTATGCGCGCGCGAGCCAATGCTAATAAACGTAAATGACGCCAAAGCAAAAGGCATCGCAACTGGCGACGTGGTGAGAGTCTTTAACGACAGGGGCGAAATTTTGGTTGGCGCACTAGTCACCGATATCATTCCAGAGCATGTTATAGCTATCTGCGAAGGCGCATGGTACGACCCTGAAGTGCTAGGCGAGAAGAGTCTTTGCAAGCATGGCTGCGTCAATGTCCTAACTCGCGACAAAGGCACATCTAGCATCGCTCAAAGCAACTGCGGACACACTATCCTTGTAAATTTAGAAAAATACAAAGGCGAGATCAAACCGATCACTGCGTTTTCTAAACCAAAAATTTTGCAATCTTTGTAGAATTTATATAAATTTAGCCCTCGCTTGGGGGCTAAATTTGACGTATATGTACTGCTTAAATCTACAAATAGCTAAAGTTTCAACCACAATAAATTTCTAGCTTCTAAAAACAAAAATATTTTAAACAAACTACTTGCTGGGCAAATTTCTCGGCCAGCACAAATTTAGTTATCACTTTGGCTAATAAATTTGGTAGTAAGAATTTAAATCCAAGCCCGAAGCGACTTAAATTTGGTCGTAAATTTCTATATTATGATGTTTTATAGTCAAATTTAATGAAAGTATATCAGCCACAACGAACTTCATTGTCGCTAGTTATCAAAACACTGCAACCAGCACAAGGCAACTATTTTTAATAGTACAAATTCACACCTTGTTTTTACTCTTAAATTTGGCTCCTGAGATAGTTAAATTTGGTCGTAAATTCTATGTTATTAAAAATTTTGATGAGAATACATCAACTATAATCAACTGCATGTAGATAGCCACAAGCAATGCCCTCGCACATAATATCAGCATTTTCTAGTAGTTCAAATTTATTACTTCTTTTTGCAAATTTATCCTGTTTTATCTTTTTAAATTTAGCTCCCGAAATGTTTAAACTTAGGCGTAAATTTCTATTTATAGTCAAATTTAGTAAGCGCGTATCAAATGCAACTATCCACCTTATATCGCGACCTATCAAGGCATTGCCAGAACATAAACCATAAAAAAGCATCTTTTTCTGGTAGCTCAAATTTAGCGCTTTCGTTGTAAATTTGGTCTCTTTTTAAGTATCGTGGCTTCAAAATTTAAGCCCTAGCAAACAAATTTAGCCATAAATTTCTATCTCATTTGGTTTTGTAGTTAAATTTAGTGGGCATATCAACCGCAAGTAATTCACTACATTGATAAACCTTGCCTTCATGCAACCTATAAAAAGCCCTCTTTACTCGATAAATTTACCGCCCACCTTTCAAATTTGGCTTATTTTATTATTTGAAATCACAGCGTCCAAATTTTTAAATTTAAACCCAAAAACTAGATTTAGCACTAAAATTTTATGTTTTTAGACTTTACGACTAATTGCCACAAACCGCACAAGATTATGCTTACCTAATAGTTCAAATTGACTACCTCTATTGTTTTTTAAGCATCGCGTCCTTAACGTTTTTAAATTTTATGCCCAAAACGACTAAATTTAGCCCCTGGATTTTTAAAATTTGCGCTCAAATTTAGCAATAGTGCCTAGTCTGCAACCAACCGATCTTTCTATCCCGCACTGATCGATACTGATTAAGCCAAAAGTATGTTATCAAACTCATCAAAAATGGCTCAAAATATCTCATCAAGTCAGATCAACGCGCGCCTTTAAGCATTTTGCTAAAAGCGGTAGCCTAAACACTACCGCACTTGCTCTAGGTTTTTATTATCTTTTTGTTTCTAATAGCATAAAATTTGATCTATAAATTTTATAAATTTAATGCAGGTCATTTGATAAATGACAATTTCTACTAAATTTTAAATAAGCAAATTTGATAAATTCAAATGAAAATTGAGTTTTTTGGGGATTTTAAAAAGATTTAAAAAGATGGTGCGGATGAGAGGACTTGAACCTCCACGCCGTGGGGCACCAGATCCTAAGTCTGGCGTGTCTGCCAATTTCACCACATCCGCACAACAATAATAAGTGGTACGCCCATCAGGATTCGAACCTGAGGCCTACGGCTTAGAAGGCCGTTGCTCTATCCAGCTGAGCTATGAGCGCATAAAGTCTTTTAAGTGGCGCGCCCGATAGGAGTCGAACCCATAACCTACAGATCCGAAGTCTGTCGCTCTATCCAATTGAGCTACGAGCGCCCAAAATGGGGTGAGTGATGGGAATCGAACCCACGACCCTCAGGACCACAATCTGATGCTCTAACCGACTGAGCTACACTCACCATTTAACATGGTCGGGGTGAAAGGATTCGAACCTTCGGCCCTCTGGTCCCAAACCAGATGCGCTAACCAGACTGCGCTACACCCCGCCTGAGTCGTGCTTGTAAGTTTATGCCACTACCTCATTAAAAAGTCGCATTGTATCTAAAAATGTTATTGTTGTCAAGAAAAAATTAGTTTTGGACTTTATTTTTATAAAATTTCAAGAATTAAGTGTAAATTTCAGACTTTAAAGCTTTTGATAAAAATCTAGCTAAAAGACGATGCGAACAGCACTAAAGCTGATATGAGCTGGCAATGCTCCTTGTGCTGGCTTTATCATGGTCTGGCTAAAGCGCTTAAATTCTGGAGCCTCCCAAAGCTTTTTGCATAGGCCTTGCTCGCTGATATCTACTCCTAAGCAGCTTTGATCTGCATTAAAGAATTTTAATGAAATACACTTTTCATTTTTAGCAAAAAAGCCAAGATCGCCAGAGCTATCCACAACCCCAGCATTTGTCATCTCTTTAAATTTCACTTTATTGTTTGTAGTATCAAGGGCTAGTTTGCCTTGTGATATATAGTAGGCATTTATCTCTTCTATAGCGGTTCTGATCTCCGCCATAGTCTTTACTAAGACCGCATCATCTCTTGTAGCGCTGATCCTTGGGATAGCGATCGCGGCTAATACACCGATGACAACTATAATGAGAATTAGTTCAATCATAGTAAAAGCTTTTTTCATTACTTCATCCTTGAAATTTGAAGTTGCGAGATTATAGCTATAATTTTTATAAATGAAAGATAAATTTTGAAATTAAGTTAAAGAAGAGTGGCAAGGAATTTCCTTGCCAAAAAATTATATATTTTTAGTATTTTATACCCATGCCACCAAATTTAAGCGTGTTGGCTGTCTTATTGTCGCTGCTTTCAATTAATGTTTTAACATTTGCTAAACCTGGTAATTCCCAAACTTTTGCACAAAGACCATTTACTCCTATTTCTAGTCCTATCTCTCCGCTTGTTGCATTTCCAGTACCTGCTTTTATTTTCAAACAATCGTCTTTATTTTTTATTTTTATCGGGCTTTTTACGTTTGACATTTTAGAAGCATCGGCAAATTCACCTTGTGAAGTGTAATAAGAACCCAAATCATTAATAAATGTTTGTATATTTGCAGCAGTTTTTGCTATCTCTGCATCATCCCTTGTTGCAGCTAGTCTTGGTATAGCGACTGCGGCTAATATGCCTAAAATCACGATCACGAAGATCAACTCGATCATTGTAAAACCTTTTTTCATGGTTCCTCCTTGAAATTAAAAATTTGGCGGATTATACAACATTTTTTTCAAAATGCAAATAAAAGCTAAATTTTTTACAAATTAGCCGATTTGGTAGTTATGAAAAAGAATTCCGCTATAATGACGCTCAAGAATATGGAGATTTTATGAAAAAAGTTTTATTTTGGATGGTAGTATCTTTTTGCATTTTGAGCGCAAATTCATCATTTGAGCCAGTGCTTTCATCAAAATATAACGAAAAACAAGCCTACATCGGTAAGAAGCTCTTTTTTGACAAAAGGCTAAGCACCACTGAAAACTACTCATGCGAAACTTGCCACAACTTATACTGGAATTTAAGTGGCACAAACTCATCTTACACCAGCCAAAAAGGGGTTATAAACCCACCTAGCGTGCTAAATTCGGCTTTAAATTTTCTATTTTTTACTGATGGCAGGGTAAGAAGCTTAAAAGATCAGGTAAAAGAGTCGATAAATTCTAGAAATGAGCTAAATTCAAACAAAGATGAGATAGTAAAAAAAGTAAAAAGCATAGGCGAGTATGGAATTTTATTTAATGATGCATATAGTGATGGCATAAACTATGAAAATATAGTAGGTGCTTTGGCAGAATTTGAAAAGGCTATTTTAAGCATAGATTCGCCATTTGATGAGTACCTAGCTGGCAATGACGACTCCATAAACGCTGAGGCAAAAAAAGGCTTTGAGCTCTTTAATAAAGTAGGCTGTGTGGCTTGCCATAATGGTAGAAATTTAGGTGGAAATTTGATGCAAAACGTGGGCTTAAAGGATGCAGGTGAGAGCAGGCGCCTTATGCGTGTGCCTTCACTTAGAAATGTAGCAAGAACAGCTCCATATCTAAGTAGTGGCGAAATGAGTGATCTAAAAGAGGTCATAGGCTTTGTGAGCTATCATCAACTAATCCACACACTAAGTAGCGAAGAGTTGGGGCAAATTTATAAATTTTTGCAAACGCTAAATGGACGCAGACCTAGGATACTAAATGAATAAAAGACAAGCAAATATCATCTTAATCGTCCTAGCGATCGTCTTTTTCTTTAGCTCAGCTTACATCTATATGGCAAATAGAGCTGTTACTGCTGTTAGTAAATTTAACGATACGATCTTAAGCCTTATCTTGCTAGATAACGAGCTAAGCTTTAGCTTAGAAAATAACGTACTTCGCCTAAATTACGACGATGTAAATAAAAATTTAAAAAGTTTTGATCAAAATTTAACCAGACTTGATGAGCTAAACGAGATCATATATGTCTTTTACCAAGAGAAAAATGCCAAAACTTTAAAGGTCATAAACGACGACTTTTTAAAAAAACAAAGGCTTGTAGATAGGTCAAACTACGCTAGCTCATCAATGGCTGCTTATATCTTATCAGGTGAGTTTGAAATAGCATCAGAGAAGAAGCTAGATGCACTTAATGTGATATTTCACGCGATAAAAAGCTCAGCCATAATCAGCCCTGAGACGCTAAATCAAACAAAAGAGCAGATACAAAAATATAAAGATACCTACAAAAACGACACAAAAGCGATCTTGGTGCTAAATAAGGCAACTTACGCGCTTGAATTTGCAAAAAACCTAAGCTCCATAGCTAAAGACTCTGTTGATCTAAAACTTGGACAAGAGCTAAGAAAATTTAGAGATGATACCCTAGCCTCTTACAGCATAATGATACGAAATATAGTGATAATGCAAGTGCTTTGTCTTATCAGCTTCGTGCTATTTTGCGCACTGACCTTTTACCAAGCAAGGGTGCTAACTAAACAGCTAAAGCAGATAAAACTACTAAAAACGACAGTGGATGCAGGACACAGCTCGATAGTCTTTTGCGACAATGACAATAAAATTTTATATGTAAATAAAACATTTGAGTCAAAAACTGGCTATAAACTAAAAGATGTTGTCGGCAAAAGTCCTAAAATTTTAAAATCAAATATGCACCCAGAGAGCTTTTACGCTGAGATAAGAAATGCTATAAATAAGCACATCTCATGGGAGAGCGACGAGCTAATAAGCAGGACAAAAAGTGGCAAACTGCTCTATGAGAAGGTGCGTTTTGCGCCATTTTTCTTTGAAGGCAAGCTAGAGGGCTACATGGCTATAAAGCTTGATAGGACGAAAGAGCTTAGCATGCTTAAAGAGCTAACTCAAAAAAATGAGCAGATAAAAATTCAATCCTCAATCGACAAGCTAACTGGCTTTGGTAACTACTTTGCCCTAACTGAGATGATAGAGGCGAAAAAAGATGGAATTTTGATCAGCATAAGCATCAAAAACTATAAGATGCTAAGATTTTTCTACCAAAACAAGGTCATCGAAGCCATGCTAAAAGCGGTGGCAAATACGCTAAAACTCTGCGTTGATACCTACTCTATAAATGCTGAGCTATTTAGGTTTCAAGATGATGCGTTTTACATCTGGTATCAAGGCGATGACATCGTTAGAGATATCGGCTTTATAAAAGAGTATTTTAACTTTAGTAGAATGAATATCGAGATAGATGGTAAATTTGAAAACCTACCTGGCATCAAGATAACTCTTGGCGTCTCTTTATCAAATGACACACCGCAAACAAACCGCCTAATGCAGTCAATCCTAGCTAATCAACAAGCAAGCGATAGCGGCAACGAGATCTACTACTATCTAGAAAACGATGCGATCGAGATGAGATACTATAAAAACCAACTCATAACCGAACTCATCGAGTACGCCCTAGAAAACGACAAGGTGATAGTCGAGTGTCAGGGAATTTTTAACGTGCAAGAAAATGAGACAGAGGCAAAATACTACGAGGTTTTGGTGCGTATAGTCGATCAAAACGGTAAGATCCGCTACCCAGGCGAGTTCTTAGAGATCGCGATGAAAACGCAACTCTATCTTCAGATAACAAAAAAGGTGATCGCTCTAGCCTTTGATCTAGTGAAAAAATATCCAGACTATACATTTTCTATCAACCTTTCAAGCTCGGATCTAACAGATCCAGGTGTTAGAGAAATTTTAGATGAGAAGCTAGAGAGCTGTCCAGATCCAAGTAGAGTTTGCTTTGAGATGCTAGAGAGCGAAGAGCTTAGCGACTACGCCATGGCAAATGAATTTATAAAAAGAGCTAAAAAATATGGATGTAAAATCTCAATCGACGACTTTGGCTCTGGCTACTCTAACTACTACCGAATTTTAGAGCTTGATATAGACAACATCAAGATAGATGGCTCGATCATTAAAAAGCTACCAACTGATGAAAACGCAAGAGTTTTGGTTGAGACTATCGTGAGCTTTGCTAGAAGACAAGGCTATAAGATCGTGGCTGAGTTTGTGAGCAACGAGGAAATTTTAGAGTATATAAAGAAATTTGGAATTTCATACGCACAGGGATTTTTACTAGGCAAGCCACATCAGATGTAAATTTTGCAGTTACTTTAAAGCCTATTAAAAGGCTAAATTTAACTGCTTTTTACTTTTATACTCGCACAAAACCTCTTTTTTAATTTTGCTAGACGTGAAATTTGATCTCTTTTTACAAAACGAAAATTTAAGAATTTGTTTTTAAAAAGCTTGAAATTTGGATTAACTAGATTTTAAAGCTTATGTGGATAAGATTTTGTCTTTTAGAAGTGGTGACCCATACGAGACTCGAACTCGTGTTACCGCCGTGAAAGGGCGATGTCCTAACCGCTAGACGAATGGGCCACGGTCGGTTATGAAGTTGGGATTATATTACTTTTTAACTTAAATTTACATAAAAGGACAAACCTTTGAAGAAATTTTCACTTATTTTATTATTTGCTCTCATTTTATCAGGCTGTGTTGCGACTAAAACACCGCAAAGATCGCAAGCTTTTCAGGTCACTTTATTTTCTCCGATGATAAAGATAAATGATGTTGGATTTTTTCACATTTATAAAAATGATCTAAATTTGCAAATTTATAGCTCTGGCGTAAATACCGCAAATATCAATATAAAAGACAAAATTTGCGTAAATGGCGCTTGTTTTAAAAAGACTGAATTTAACGAGAAATTTTTTCTAGCGCCACACTATGAAAGCCTTTTTGAAGAGATTTTGCAAAGGCAAAAAATTTATGACGGCAAGGATCTAAGCACCACAGAGTGCGGCTTTAGACAAGATCTAAGTTCTTATTTTATAAAATACGAAGTTTGCGATAACTACGTCAAATTTATCGACAGCAAAAATAAAATAAAAGTGATAATAAAAGAGTTAAAATGAGATACATAGGAGCTCACGTAAGTGCGGCTGGAGGCGTATTTAATGCGCCGCTAAATGCTGCAAAAATAGGAGCAAATGCCTTTGCACTTTTTACAAAAAATCAGCGCCAATGGAGCGCAAAAGAGCTAAGCAAGGGCGAGATAGAGCAGTTTAAAGCAAATTTAAAAGCCTCTGGCATAAGCGCCGATCACGTCTTGCCACATGCAAGCTACCTCATAAATTTAGGCCATCCAGAAAAAGAGGCAAGAGCTAAGTCCCTTGAAGCCTTTATCGATGAGATAGAGCGCGCTAGCAAGCTTGGACTAAAGCTTTTAAATTTTCACCCTGGCTCACACCTAAAGCAAATAAGCCAAAATGAGTGCCTAGATAACATCGCTAGGTGCATAAACGAAGCGCTAAAACGAACAAGCGGCGTAAAGCTTGTCATCGAAAACACAGCCGCACAAGGCTCAAATTTAGGCTTTGACTTTGCGCAGCTGGCGTATTTGATCGAGCGAGCAGACGATGAGAGCAGGGTTGGCGTTTGCATCGATACTTGCCACGCATTTGCCGCTGGGTACGATCTAAGAAGCAAAGAGGCTTACGCTAAGACGATGGGCGAATTTGATGCGATCATCGGCTATAAATTTCTATCTGGCATGCACCTAAATGACGCTAAATTTGGGCTTGGCTCAAAAAAAGATAGGCATGAGAGCCTTGGCAAGGGCGAGCTTGGGCTTGGCGCTTTTGAAAATATAATAAATGATGATAAAATAGGCGAAATTCCCTTGATTTTAGAGACGATTGACGAGAGTATTTGGGAAGATGAGATCAAAATTTTAAGAAACCTAGAAAAGGAAAAGCTATGAAAAGAGTGCTTTTAAGCATTGTTGCGACGTGTTCTTTATTAAATGCTGGGGGTTATAAGGTCCCTGAGCAAAGTGCTGACTCTTTGGGGCTTGCTGCTAGTAACGTAGCCTTTAGTTTTGGGGCTGATGCAGCTTATTTTAACCCTGCAAATATGATGTTTTTAGACGGGCTTCACCATTTTGAAAGCACGCTTGGTTGGTTTCATATAAATTCCATCGACTTTAAAAGCGATGGTGGCAAGAGCTACAGCTCAGAGAAATTTGACTCACTAGCTGGCACATTTAGCTTTGTAACGCCAGAAATTTATGAAAACTGGAGATTTGGACTAGCCCTTGCCGTGCCTGCAGCCGTTGGTATCTCGTGGGAGGATCCAGAGACTGCTTTTACTGGCAAGAGGTTTAAACTACAAGTTGTCGAGCTAAATCCAACCGTGGCTTACCGCATAAATGACAAACTTGCCATTGCTCTGGGCGCTAGAGGCGTTTATAGCAAGGGCAAGATAGCAAGTGACTTTGGACGTTTTGGCTACAGAGAGATACAAGGTGATGGCATAAACTACGGCTACAACGTCGCTCTTACATATAGACCTATCGAGGATCTAAGCTTTGCGGTGACTTACCGCTCGAAGGTAAATTTAGAGCTTAAAGGTAGTGCTGATGCTGATTTTAACAGACCGCTAGCGTCTATAAGCTATCATGGCAAAACAAGAGTTGAGATCCCTCTACCTGCACAGCTAGTGCTTGCTACTGGATATAAATTTAGTGATTTTACCCTTTTGCTAGCTTTCGAGAGGACATACTGGTCTAAATTTAAAGATTATGACTTTGAATATGATGATAAGACGGCAGCTCATTCACACCACCCTGCTTTTAAAATGTTTATGGACGATCCGGTTGTTAAAAATGCAAAAGATACAAACACATATAGGATAGGCCTTGCTTACGACGTAAATGAAAAACTTAGGCTAATGGCTGGCTTTTCATACGATGAGGATATCACTAGCAGCGAGCATACTGGCTTAGAGCTTCCAAACACCACCTCTCAGGCATATTCGTTTGGAGCAAACTATAAATTTACGCCAAATTTAGAGCTAGGGCTAGGCTATCTCTATCAGCACCGAGACAAAAAGCGTGCGACAGGTATAAAAAATGGTACTGGCAACGGTACTGGCTCAATGTCTGGCGAATTTGACGCAAGTAGCGTTCAGATAGCTGCAATGACATTTAAATACTCTTTCTAGGGCTAAAAATGCAATACTCTTATAATAATTTTTATGAAATTTTGACCAAAGTAGCAAAGCAGAGTCCAAACCAGATAGCGATCTTTGACGAAAAAGAGAAGCTAAAATACCACGAAATAAAGCAAAACGTCGATAAAGTGGCAGCTTACTTGCAGCTTTGTGGAGTAAATTTTGGCGACAAAGTGGCTATGGCGGTGGCAAATTCAAAAGAATTTATCATCTCATACCTTGCTATCACGGCTATCGGAGCGGTCGCAGTGCCGATGAATACCTTTTTAAAAACAAATGAGTTTGAGTATATCTTAAACGACTGCGGCGCAAGGGTGCTTTTCGCCTCTAGCTCACTTGCAAAGGAGCTAATCGCACTTAGCGAGCTTGAAATTTTAAGAAAGATCATCTGGATCGGTCAAACGCCAAAAAAACTTCAAAGCGCCTCAAAAGACGACTATGTAAGCGTTGATGAGGAGTATGGCGAGAGCGCATATCTGTCTTCAACACCACAAATTTCAAAAGAGGATATGAGCAAGGATTATGAAAATAACGGCGTTGTAAAAAATGTAAATTTCAGCGAAGCACTAAATCACAAATACACTCTAAGCATCACGAAATACCCTAAAATAGACGATCTCATGCACATCATCTACACCTCAGGCACCACAGGCAAGCCAAAGGGTGCGATGATAAGCTATAAAAATATATTCTCAAACGTCATCGGCGCTCATGAGCGTTTTAAGGTTAAAAAAAGCGATAGATTTATTGTATTTTTACCGATGTTTCATAGCTTTACGCTCACAGCGATGGTGCTTTTACCGATATATGCGGGCGCTTCTATGGTGCTTGTAAGATCAGTCTTTCCATTTTCAAATGTGCTAAAACAGACGCTACTTAAAAGAGTTACTGTATTTTTGGGTATCCCAGCCATCTACACAGCCATCGGCAAGGCAAAAATTCCTTGGTATTTTAGATGGTTTAACCGCATAAGGCTATTTGTAAGTGGGGCTGCTCCGCTTGCTAAGCAAACGATAGATGATTTTAGAGTGAAATTCCCGCGTGCAACGCTAGTTGAAGGATACGGCCTTAGCGAATGCTCGCCAGTCGTAGCGGCAAATTTATTTGACAAGCAAAAGCTTCTAAGCGTTGGCCCTGCGCTAAATGGCTATGAGGTCAAGATCGTAGATGATGAGATGATGGAGCTACCAGTCGGCCAGATCGGCGAGATCATCGTAAAAGGCGACTGCGTCATGCAAGGCTACTACGGCATGCCAGGCGTGACAGATGAGACCATCATAAATGGCTGGCTAAAGACTGGAGACCTTGGCAAGATCGATGAAGAGGGCTTTATCTACATCGTTGATCGCAAAAAAGACCTCATCATATCAAAGGGCATAAACATCTATCCACGCGAGATCGAAGAGGTCATCTACAAGCTTGAAGCAGTCGAGGCTGCAGCAGTGATTGGCGTAAAAGACGTGCATGCAGACGAAGAGGTCGTAGCTTTCATACAGGTAAAAGATGGCATGGATCTTGATGAAAAGACGGTTAGAGAGCATCTAAAGAAAAACTTAGCAAATTTCAAAATTCCAAAAAGCATTTATTTTGCCGAGGAGCTGCCTAGAAACGCTACTGGCAAGGTGCTAAAACGTGTGCTAAAAGAGCAGATAAAGGATAAAATTTAGTGAAGTATTTGCTTGATTTTCTAAACCAAGACCTCAAAAAAAGTAAAATTTACGAGCTTATAAAGTGCGGCGATGAAGAGGGAGAAATTTTAAAATACCTAAGCAAAGCCTACGTGCAAGGCACAGCTAGCATGAGCGTTTTTGAGCTACTTGGAGCTGTTTTTGGCACACAAAATGACAAGCAGCTTTTATACCTTAAATTTATAAAAAATTTGCTAGATAGCGGCTGGATAGTGCAAAACTACGGCCTTTTTAAAATGCCAGAGAGCCCGCAAAAAAGCTCAAGCCAAGGGCTACTCTCGCTACTTCACTCTGAAATTTCACTTTCAAGCACGTTTTTAAAGATACTTGAAGATGGCAACGCCGATATAAATTTACCAGAACTTGCGCCTTATGAAGATCATTTGGAGTATTTAAAAGATCAGTTTTTAAAGATAGAGCTTTACTCAAAGGCTGCGATATTTGAAGGTGGCTCAAATGACGCTAAAAAGCGCATAAATGAGCAAATTTCTGAGCTTACAAAGCGGATAAACGAGCGCGTAAAACTAAGCAAGATTAGCCTAAAAATAGAGCAAATTTTTAAAGAAAATTCACTTGATGAAAAAGAGCAGATCATATTTTTAGCCCTTTTAAAAGAGGAGTATGCGGGCGACTTTGAAAACGGCCGTGACCTAAACACGCTAGTTGGGCTAATAAGCAAAGATGAGCTTGAACGCATCAAAAATCGCACTCTTTTAGAGGACGGCTCAAGGCTCATCGAGGGCGCTCTAATCGACTACGACGAGGTTTTAAACGCTTATGGAAATGTGAGCAAAAGCTTTTTTATAAACGAAGAAATTTTGCAAAGCATAATGCACCCAAAAAATGACAAAAACAGCAAGAAAATCAAGATCGAAAGCCTAGTAAAAGAGCAAGAAATTTTTGAGCTAATAGAGCCAGTAACTAGCCTAGAAGACGTCGTGCTAAATGAGAAGACAAAGCAGCTTTTAAGCACGATACTAAAGCAGGTCGATAAAAAAGTGCTAGCTAGACTTAGCAGCTGGGGGATAAAAACTAGAAAAAATATAGACGCCAAGATCATTTTTTATGGCGAGCCTGGCACTGGTAAGACCATGAGCGCAGTTGGGCTTGCAAAGAGCCTAAAGAAGCAAATTCTAAGCTTTGACTGCTCAAAAATTTTAAGCAAATATGTCGGCGAGAGCGAGCAAAATGTAAGAAAAATTTTTGACACTTACAAAGAAATTTGCAAAAAAAGTGGCAGCGAGCCGGTGCTCTTGCTAAACGAGGCCGATCAGTTTTTAAGCACGAGAGTGGAGAGCTCGAGCGGGGCTGAAAAGATGCACAATCAAATGCAAAATATCTTTTTAGAGCAGATCGAGCGCTTTGAAGGCGTGCTGATCGCTACAACAAATTTCTTACAAAGCCTTGACGTGGCGTTTTCCAGAAGATTTGACTACAAGATCGAGTTTAAAAAGCCCGATTATAACGGCAGGCTTGCCATTTGGCGTAAAATTTTGCCTGAAAATGCGAGCTTTGAAGATGGCTTTAGCGTAGAAAGGCTGGCTGAGTTTAACCTAAGTGGCGCACAGATCGTCCTTGCTCTAAAAAATACCGCTTTGAAAGTGGCTATAAAAGATGATGGGATTTTTACCTTTGAGGACTTCAAAACCACGATAGAGCGCGAGCTAAATTCAAGCTTTGGCGAGGATAAAAAGATGGGATTTGGCTCTTAAGCCTTATCTTATTTTATAAATTTTATTTTACGCTACAAAAAGCTACTGACCTTTATAAAAAATTTGCTTCACTCAATAAAATTTAGACAAGCGTCGCCACTAGAATCACAGAAAATGCGAGATAAATTTAATCTTTGGCGATGAAAAAAGCGGGTGATTACTAGTGTGAAATTTTGATTTTGCTTTTAATAACACCGAAAGTGTGAAAATAAACTCAAACTTTGTCAAGGATAAAAAGCTTTATTTTTTGGCTTTTTAAAGTATCTTACAGGCTTTACGTCATCACAAAGACAAAAGCGCGGATATCAAATTTGCCTTTATAGTCAAATTTACACAAAGCCTACCACTAAAAATTTATAGAAAATGCGAAACAAATTTGATCTTTGGCGTAATTCTCTTACGCTTTTTTAAATATACGCTTTGCGTCACAAAGCAAAGTCTAAAATATCGGTATTTGCCAAACTAAACGTGGAATTTTTACAATTAAATTTTGGCAAAAACTACAATAGGATAGACGCCTACCCATAGGCTTTTTGCATAAATTTAACTCACTTGCCTTAAATTTACTACTGCGTCCTTTTGCAAACAAGCAGTTGGTTTCAAATTTTAAAAATTTATCCGCTCTCAACTGCCCTACTTTTTCATCTATTGCGGACTTTTTACATTATCGACGATTGCTGATCTAAGTGTGAAATTTTGCTTTTTATTAAATTTGAGCGAAAAACTGCAGCATGGCAGACGCCAACTTATAGGCACTAGCATAAATTTACTACCCTAACCTTTGCAAAATCCAAAAACCGCAAAATTTTGAAATTTATCCACTATGCCTTAAACATCAAGCGTGCAAAGTGCATAACTCTAGTTGCGTATGTTTTTGCATTAAATTTTGTTTTTATCTATGCAAATTTGCAAAAGCGACAAGCAAGACAAATGCAGTTACAAATTTAACTCGCCCGCTTCAAATTTACTATTGCATTTTTTATCACAAAACCAAAGAATTTTAAATTTATCCGCCGTTTGAAGCGTGGACATGACTGCTTTTTTATAACGTTTTATGCATTTTTCATAACACAAATGTCGCCCACTTCATGAAATTTAGCCCTAAAAACCCAGTAAATTTCAAACACGCTTCCGCGACTTTTATAGCAACACTTTTTCGCGCCAAAAAAGCAGAATTTACCGATCTTTTTAATAATAAATTTAAAAGGCTATGAAATTTTAGTAGTCAAATTTATGCAGAAATTTACTGATTGATCTTATCGAGCAACTCTTCGACCTCTTCAAGCGCAAAGGCCTCTTCCGAGCTTTGTTTTAAGAAGCTCTCCATAAATTCTTTCTTCGAGATCGCAAGGTCAAGCTCCTTGTCACTGCCCTTTTGATATGCGCCGATGCGAAGTAGGACCTCATTTTCTTTTAAAAGCGAGTAAAGGCGCTTAAATTTCATCGCATTTAGCTTGTGTTCTTTGCCGATTACGTCGCCCATGACACGCGAGGCCGAGTTTTGGATATTGATAGGTGGGTAGATGCCAAAGTCCGTTAGCTCGCGGCTTAGCACGATGTGTCCGTCTAGGATAGAGCGGCTTTGGTCGGCTATCGGGTCGCTCATATCATCGCCCTCGACCAGCACGGTGAAAAATGCTGTGATACTGCCCTTGCCTTCCTCTTTGCCGGCGCGCTCCATTAGCTGTGGCAAGAGTGTGAGCGAGCTTGGCGGATAGCCCTTTGAGGTCGGTGGCTCACCAAGAGCAAGACCGATCTCACGCTGCGCCATCGCAAAACGCGTCACGCTATCCATAATGAAAAGCACGTCGTTGCCCTGCTGTTTGAAGTATTCAGCCACGCTCATCGCACAAAATGCGCCGTACTTTCGCATGAGCGAGCTGTCATCACTGGTCGCTACGATGATGACCGTGCCCTCCAGGTCGCCACCTAGGTTTTTTTCGATAAATTCAGGCACCTCACGGCCACGCTCGCCTATTAGCGCGACTACCTTGATCGGCGCAAGAGTGTTTTTTACGATCATGCCCATGAGGGTTGATTTGCCTACGCCAGATCCCGCAAAAATCCCCAGCTTTTGCCCCTTGCCACAAGTAAGTAGCCCATCTATCGTCTTTATCCCAACACTAAAAGGCTCGTTTATAAGCCCTCTTTTCATCGCATCTATCGGCGCTCTCATGATCGGCATATATTCAGTTGTATCGATCGCCCCTTTGCCGTCAATGGGCTTCATAAATGGATCGACCACTCGGCCTAGCAAATTTGACCCCACCGGTATGCTCATACCCTGATCGCTCTCATAGACAAAGTCGCCTATCCTAAAGCCCTCGACAAAGCCAAATGGGCTGATGTAAGCGCCATCTGTCTTTATCTGCGTGACCATGCCAAGTCCGTTTTTGCTCTTGTCTTTTGCCACTATACGTACGATGTCGCCGATACTTGGGCGAAGTCCGGTGATCTCTATCGTAGTAGCTGTGATCTTTGTGATGACGCCGAAGGTATTTGAGAGCTTCACGCCCTCTTTAAGCCTTGAATTTATACGCTCTAAACTCAAAAATGCGTTTCCCTAGGCGAATTTATAAGCGAGAAAAACTCTCGCCTTGTGTCTGCATTTTTGATAAAGCAGCCCCTAAGCGCAGAGGTCGTGGTAGTCGAGTTTATCTTCTCCACACCCCTCATCTCAACGCACATGTGCCTTGCCTCGACGACTACTCCAACGCCTTTTGGAGCGATAACGTCCTCAAGAGCCTTTGCGATCTGCTCGGTCATCTGCTCTTGAATTTGCAAGCGTCTGGCGTAGATATTTACCATGCGTGGAATTTTACTAAGGCCAACGACCTTGCCATTTGGGATGTATGCCACATGCACACGGCCAATTATTGGCAACAAATGGTGCTCACAAAGGCTGTAAAACTCGATGTTTCGCATTAAAACCATTTCGTTGTTTGAGCTGGTAAATAGCGCATCGCCAAGGACTTCTTTTGGGTCTTGATCATATCCGCTAGTTAGAAATTTAAAAGCTTTATAAACGCGCTCTGGGGTTTTTATAAGCCCCTCTCTGTTTGGATCTTCGCCGATGATAGTTAGCATATTTTTAACTGAATTTTCAAAACTCTCTTGCATAAATTTTCTCCATAATTTTATCGCCAAATTCTACGTTAAAACGCCTTTTATATCTATAAAAATTCACAAATTTACAATGAAATAAGGAAAATTCTGCTATATTTTGGGCTAAAAATTTGTATTCATAAAGGAATTCGATGGAAATCAAAATCAAAGCTCTAGATAGCGTAAATACCCTAGCTAGCACAACTGTAAGTGCAGATGCTATAAAGTCTAGCGTAGAAAAACTAGCAAAAAAAGCAGCAAAAACTATGAAAGTAGATGGCTTTAGACAAGGCCATGTGCCAGTTGCTGTCGTGCTAAAACGCTACGAGAAAGAGCTAACAAACGACGCTGAGCAAGATGTCTTAAGAGATGTAGTCGAAGAGGCTATCAAAAAAGCAGGCAAGAAAAATGACGACCTTATCGGCGAGCCTATCGTTTCAAAATTTGACAGAAAAGATGACAAGATCGACGTTGAGCTAACAGTTTCGTTTAAGCCAAGTGTCGATGTGAGCGGCTATGAGAGCTTGATACCTGAGTTTTCAAACCCACGCGTTTTGAAAAAAGATATCGATGAGAAGAAAACTGAGCTTTTAAAAATGATAGCCCCACTTGAAAAAGTAGAGGGTAAAAGAGGCCTAAAAGTTGGCGATTTTGCTAAATTTGACTTTGAAGGCTTTGTTGATGGCGTTGCATTTGAAGGTGGCAAGGCTGAAAACTACGTGCTTGAGATCGGATCAAACCAATTCATCCCAGGCTTTGAAGATGGCATGGTAGGCATAAAAGCTGGCGGTGAAAAAGATATCGAGGTTAAATTCCCAGAAAACTATGGCGCTGCACATTTAGCTGGCAAAGACGCTGTTTTTAAAGTCAAACTTCATGAAATTCAAGAGAGAAAGATCCCTGAAAAACTAGACGAAGAGATGCTAAAAACTATCCTTCCAAACGAAGAAAAACCAACTGAAGAGCTACTTGAAGAGCGCATAAAAGAGCAAATTCGCCAAGAGAAAATTTATAAACTTATAAACGAAGAGCTAAAACCAAAATTTGCTGAAGCTGCAGTTGAGAAATTTAAATTTGACGTGCCAAAAAATATCGTCGAGCAAGAGATCGATATGCAGTTTAGAAACGCATGGAGCTCATTTACTCCAGACGATATGAAGAAATTTAGAGAGGACAAAGACGCTCTAGCTAAAAAACGTGACGAGTATAGAAAAGACGCTGAAAATAGCGTTCGCCTAACTTTCATCATTGATGAGCTAGCTCGCGTAAGAGGCGTGAAAGTGAGCGATCAAGAGGTCGTTCAAGCGATCTATTTTGAGGCATATAGAAGCGGCCAAGATCCAAAAGCACACCTTGAGATGTACCGCAACCAAGGCATGCTCCCAGCTATAAAGATGTCGATGATCGAAGAGAAGCTATTTAGCGAGCTTTTCAACAAAGAAAAAGACGAGAAAAAAGCAAGCAAAAAAGAGAAGGCTGAGTAATGAGCTATTACGTTCCTGTCGTAGTTGAAAGAACTAGCAGAGGTGAGCGAAGCTATGATATATATTCCCGTCTTTTAAAAGACAGGATCGTTATGCTAAGTGGCGAGATAGAGGACGGCATGGCTGCTTCTATCGTCGCTCAGCTGCTATTTTTAGAGGCTGAGGATCCAGATAAAGATATCTACCTTTATATAAACTCACCAGGCGGCGTGATAACAAGTGGCTTTAGTATCTATGACACGATGAACTACATAAAGCCAGATGTTTGCACTATCTGCATCGGTCAGGCCGCTAGTATGGGTGCATTTTTACTAAGCTGTGGCGCACCTGGCAAGAGATATGCGCTGCCAAATTCTCGTATCATGATACACCAACCACTTGGCGGTGCTAGAGGACAAGCGACTGATATCGAGATACAAGCTCGTGAAATTTTACGTTTGAAAGAAATTTTAAATGGAATTTTGGCAAAAAATACAGGCCAAAAGCTAAGCAAGATCGTAAAAGATACTGAGCGCGACTTCTTTATGAGCTCAGCAGAGGCTAAAGAGTACGGACTTGTCGATAAAATTTTGGAGAAAAGTTTTAAATAAGGCCCAAAGTGATAAAGATAGATAACGCACCAGATCCAAAAAGAAAAGCAGCCGAAGCAAAACCGGCTGTCAAAAAAGAAAAGGTAAATATCTATAAATTTTCAGAGGACGTTTTGCACGAACTAAGTGACGACAACGTCCCATCTACGCCGACAAACTACTCTATCTACTTTGAAAAGATGCTTGATGGGCAGTCAGATGAGTTTAGAAAAGAGATCGGCGATATCATCGTGGCAAATTCTGAAAGCTCAGTGCCAACAAACGGCAACATCTCTATCGAAAAAGAGGTAAAACAAGGCTTTATCCAGATAAAGAGCATGCTTCAAGCAGTCGTGCTCATCTATAAAAATTTAGGCGTTATGAGAAGCCTAGTGCAAAAGCGTATGGATGGTCTTAAAAACAACACAAATGTCCTTGCGCTCCAAAACGTTTTAAGCGCCTTTAACCAAGACCTCATCAAGCTAAACGACCTCATGGATAAGCATCTTGACGTCATCAAAATGAGCTACGAAGAGGTCGGCAAGATGTTTAAGGCGATCGAAGAGCAGTCGATCTACGACACAACATACGAGGTCTATAACAAGAAATTTCTAGTAGCTACCATAAGCAGCGAGATCGAGTCTGTTAGGCGCTACGGCTACAATGCCTCATTTTTACTAGTTAAGATAAAAGACAAATTTGCAAACCGAGTTAAAAATTTAAAAGAGCGAAACAATATGTTTAAAAGCATGTCACAGCTTCTTTTAAGAACTTCACGTAGAAGCGATATAGTCGCACACTACGGCGATGGCTGCTTTGCTATGGTGATGAAATACACCGACGAAAACGGCACAAAGCAAGCGTGCGCGAGAATTTTAAACATGCTCTCATCTATGCCATGGAAGATCGACAACGAAGAGTGCAAACTAGATGTGCAGATCGTCTCAAGCATGATCTCAAAGACAAAGAGCACAGAAGAGCTGCTCTCACACGCACTTGACAAGCTAGAGACCAACCAAGACCTAAATGAGCCACTATTTTTAGACGAGAAAGCAGAGAATTAGTTTGATCCTAGAAGTTTTATCCTATCCAAATAAAAAGCTTTATGAAATTTCAAAAGAGGTTGAGGTTTTCGATGAGAAGCTTCACAAACTTCTTGATGATATGTATGAGACGATGATCGCAAAAGAAGGCATCGGTCTTGCGGCCATACAAATAGGCGTTGCAAAGAGAATTTTCATCATAAATTTAGCCAACGAAGAGGGCGTGCAAGACAAGGCTGAGCTGCTTGAGATCATAAATCCTGAATTTGAACTACGTGAAGGCGAGTGCGTCTATCAAGAGGGCTGCCTTAGCGTGCCTGGCTACTACGAGGACGTTAAAAGAAGTGAGGTAGTTGCTATCAAATTTCAAGACCGCTTTGGTAAAGAGCAGACATTAAAAACTGACGGGCTACTAGCGATCGCTATCCAGCATGAAAATGACCACCTAGACGGACATCTTTTTATAGAAAAA
Source organism: Campylobacter concisus (assembly GCF_902460595.1). Lineage (GTDB taxonomy): Bacteria > Campylobacterota > Campylobacteria > Campylobacterales > Campylobacteraceae > Campylobacter_A > Campylobacter_A concisus_BL. The sequence goes on along the minus strand of NZ_CABPVA010000001.1, from coordinate 176,300 downwards.
ATAGGCTTTAACAAACGCAAAAAATTCGACAAGGAATACAAAAAGCAAAAAAAAGAAAAGACATCATGAAGTCCCTAAAATGTGCTACTTACGGCGATGGACTAAAGATCATTGATGTTGAGTCGATCTTTTCTCGTGGGCTTCCTGGCTTTAGCATCGTGGGCCTTGCAAGCACCAGTATTAAAGAGAGCACAGAGCGTGTAAAGGCAGCACTTTTAGCGCTTGACTTTGCCTTTCCAGCTCAGAAAATAACCATAAATTTATCCCCCTCAGACCTACCAAAAAGTGGCTCACACTTTGATCTAAGCATAGCCCTTCTCATCGCCCTTCAAAAGGCAAAAAGCTTAGAGAAAATTTTTGTTTTTGGCGAGCTTGGATTAGACGGGAGCGTAAAAAGCACAGCAAATTTATTTTCGATCCTACTTTTTTTAAGCACGCAGGTGCAAAATGCAAAAATTTTAGTACCAAGTGAGATAGCCGCCAAAGCTTCTATGATCCCAAATTTAGAGGTTTATGGCGTTAGCACGCTAGAGGAGGCGATCAAGTTTTTTAGCGACGCAGAATTTGCTAAAAGCACGCACTTTAGCGCCACGCACGAGCTATTTTCAAATGTGATAGAAGTTGGCGGCAAAAGATATGTTCCAAATTTAAACTTCGAGCTTGATTTTAAGGACGTTTTGGGTCAAGACAGAGCCAAAAGAGCCTGCGTCATCGCAGCCGTTGGCATGCACAATATCTTATTTGAAGGCAGCCCAGGCAGCGGAAAGAGCATGTGCGCAAAACGCCTCGTCTATATCATGGCACCACAAAGCCTAGAAGAGGTGCTAAAGTCCGCCGCCTATCGCTCGCTAAACCTGCAAGATAGCGAATTTACAAGCACTAGAGCCTTTCGCTCGCCTCATCACACCTCTACTAAAAGTTCGATCTTTGGCGGAGGCTCAAACGTCGCAAAGATCGGCGAGATCGCACTTGCAAATGGCGGAGTGCTATTTTTTGACGAGTTCCCACACTTTGCTAAACAGGTGATAGAAAGCCTTAGAGAGCCGCTTGAGGACAATCAAATCCACATCGCAAGGGTAAATTCAAAAGTGACTTACGAGACTAAATTTATCTTCGTGGCCGCTCAAAATCCCTGCCCTTGTGGAAATTTATTCTCCCGCAACCTAAACTGCAAATGCAGCGAAAATGAGATAAAAAACTACAAAGCCAAAATTTCAGCCCCAGTGCTTGACCGCATAGACTTAAAAGTCGCGATGGATGAGAGCTCGCCAAGCGACAAAGCAAGTTTAAGCTCACAGCAGATGAGCGAGATGGTTTTAAAAGCCTTTATCTTTCAAAAAAAGCGTGGTCAAGATGAGCTAAATGGCAAGCTAAATGACGCGCAGGTGGCTAAATTTTGCACTTTAAACGCCGAGGCGAGTGAAATTTTGCAAAAGGCCGCCACGAAGTATAACCTCTCTCAAAGGGGCATAAAAAGGACGCTTAGAGTGGCTAGAAGCATCGCCGATCTTGATGAGAGCGAGCAAATTTTAAAGCCCCACATCCTAGAGGCGCTTAGTTTTAGGGCATAGAATGAAAAATTTATATTTAGACACGAGAGTTTTGGACGAGCGAGCAGGCGAGAAATTTGACCTTAGCGAAGAGCTTTTAATGGAAAATGCAGCCGCATGCATAGCAAATTTTATCCGTAAGAAATTTAAAAAAGGCGAGAGAGTGCTTGGCATTTGCGGTGGCGGAAACAACGGCGCTGACGTGCTTTGTGCTTTAAGAATGCTAGAGGGCGAGTTTGAATGTGAATTTATCCTAGCTAGTAAAAATTTAAAGCCACTAGCCACCAAGCAGCTTGAAAGGGCTAAATTTGCTGGCGTGCGAGAGAGCAAAGATATAGAAAATAGCTTAAATAGCGCAAAATGCGTCATAGACGGGCTTTTTGGCTCAGGGCTAAATAGAAATTTAGACGAAAAGCACATAGAATTAATCTCAAAAATAAACGCTAGCCATGCTTACATCATCGCTTGCGACGTGCCAAGCGGACTAAGTAGCGAGGGCAAGGTGCTTGGCGCTTGCGTAAAAGCAGACGCTACTATCACGATGGGAGCTAGAAAGCTAGCTCTTTATAGTGACGCAGCAAAGGACTACGTGGGCAAGATAAAACTCGCCACACTTGGCATAAACGCGCAAAACTACGAGTGCGAAAGCGAATATCACCTGCTTGAAAAACGCGACCTCATGCTTCCAAATAGAAAAAATCAGTGCGTAAATAAGGGCGACTTTGGCCACGCATTTATCATATCTGGCGAGCACATAGGGGCTAGCAAGCTTTGTGCAAAGGCGGCATTTGCCTTTGGGGCTGGGCTAGTTAGCGTGATAGGCGAGCAGGGTTTAAATTTACCAACGCATATCATGCAAGCTAGCAAGATAAGCGAAAAAATGAACGCTGGAGCCCTTGGTATGGGGCTTGGCAAAAGGGGCGTAGAAGAGCTTGAGGCGCAAAATTTAAAAGACAAAAAGCTCGTGCTTGACGCTGATATCTTTTACAGCCAAAAAGTGCTTGAGCTGCTAAGCGAAAACTGCGTCTTGACACCTCATCCAAAGGAGTTTTGCTCGCTTTTAAAAATTTGCAAAATAGCCGATATAGATGTGCAAACTTTGCAAGAAAACAGATACGCTTACGCGAGGGCTTGGAGCGAGAAATTTAATGCCGTTCTTGTGCTAAAAGGGGCAAACACCATAATCGCCAAAGATGGGCAAATTTACGTCATGCCTTATGGTAAAAGCGCGCTTGCAAAAGGCGGTAGCGGCGACGTGCTAAGCGGCCTTGTGCTAGCACTTTTGGCTCAAGGCTACGAGCCACTAAATGCTGCCATCTCAGCCACTTTAGCTCATGCGCTTAGCCTTAGAAATTTTGACAAAAGCAGCTACGCGCTCGAGCCAACAGACATCATCAAAGGAGTAAAATGCTTACGAAAAAGATAGCCGTGCTTTTTAGCGGCAGTGGCTCAAATTTAGAAGCGATACTTAAAAAAGTTCATAATCAAATTTTTAACGGCATAAAGATCGAAGTTTGCCTTTGTATCTGCAACAAGCCAGGTGCATTTGGCATCGAGCGAGCTAAGAAATTTGGACTTGAGACGACGATAATAGAGAGCGCTAAATTTAAAAATCGTGAGGAATTTGACGCTGTTTTGGTGGAGCAAATTTTAAAAAGTGGGGCCGATCTAACGGTGCTTGCAGGCTTTATGAGGATACTAACGCCAGTTTTTACGGCGCAGATAAAAGCCATAAACCTTCACCCATCTATCCTGCCGCTTTTTAAGGGCGCGCATGCGATAAAGGAGAGCTTTGAGAGCGACATGATGATAGGCGGTGTGAGCGTGCATTACGTGAGTGAGGAGCTTGACGGGGGCAAACTGATCGCGCAAAGGGCGTTTGAGCGAGAGGACGGCATGAGTTTAGATGAGTGGGAGGCTAAAATTCACGCCATAGAGCATGAAATTTTGCCCCAAAGCATAATAAAAATTTTAACAAAGGAAGTTAAATGTTTGAATGGTTGAGTTCGCCAGAGGCGTGGATATCGCTACTTACGCTAACTGGCTTGGAGATAGTTTTAGGCATAGATAACATCATATTTATCGCTATTTTAGTAGGCAAACTGCCACCAGAGCAAAGGGGCAAAGGCCGCATTTTAGGGCTTGGCTTTGCGATGATCACTAGGATCATCCTGCTACTTTCGCTATTTTGGATCATGAAGCTTACAAAGCCGCTCTTTAGCATAGGCGAGCTTAGCATCACTGGACGCGATCTAGTGCTCATAATAGGCGGTCTATTTTTGATAGTAAAATCATCAATGGAGATCCATGCAAACGTTACTGGCAAGCATGAAGAGGCTCACGAGAGCAAGTCTCATCCAGGATTTTTTGCGACTATCCTTGAGATAGGCATTTTAGACATAGTCTTTTCGCTTGATAGCGTTATCACCGCAGTTGGCATGGCTCAGCACATCGATATCATGATACTTGCCGTCATCATCGCAGTTGGCGTGATGATGTTTGCTTCAAAGGCGATCTCAGAATTTGTCGATAACAACCCAACCATAAAAATGCTCGCACTTGCATTTTTGGTGCTTGTTGGCTTTGCGCTCGTGCTTGATGGCTTTGGCGTGCATGTGCCAAAAGGCTACATCTACTTTGCGATGGGCTTCTCGCTAGCGGTTGAGTGCCTAAATATCTACGCTAGAAAAAGGGCATTAAGAGATCAAAAATAAAAATGTGAGCCAAAATGCAGATAAAAAATTTAGATCACATCGTTATAGTCGTAAGCGACGTTAAAGAGACGCTTAAATTTTACTGCGACATTTTAGGCATGCGACCAGCTCAGAAAGACGGTCACATTAGCCTAAATTTTGGCTCACAAAAGATAAATTTACATAGATTTGAGGGCGAGTTTTTACCTGCGGCAAAGCATCCAATAAAGGGTAGCGCTGATATATGTTTTTAGCTAAAAATGACATAGAGGACGTGCGCTTGGAGCTTCTTACAAAAGGTATAAAGCCCGAGCTTGACGTCGCTAGGCGAAACGGAGCGCTTGGAGCAATGAAGAGTTTATATATTTATGACAAAAATTTAATAGAGCTTAGCCAAGATGAAATTTAACAAGAAGGCAGCTTGGACCTACTAAAAGACCCGCTAAATAAACTAATCATCTCGCTCTCGCTACCAGCTGGCGTGGGCATGATGTTTAACACACTTTACAACGTCACTGGCACATTTTTCGCCGCTAAAATTTCAACCCTTGCAGTTGCTGGCATGGCAATGAGCTTTTTGCTCTATCTAAGTGTCGTTGGTATTGGGCTTGGCTTTGGCTCGGCACTCACCGCACTAATAGGCAACAGCCTTGGCGCAAACAAACCAAAAATGGCTAAACTTTATGCGGCAAATGGCATCATTTTTGTGCTTCTTTTCGCCCTATTTATGGGGCTATGTGGCTACTTGCTAGCACCAAATTTACTAATTCTTTTAGGCGCTGATCATCACTACATCAATGAAGCACTTGACTACGCTGGCGTCATCTTTCTTGCAGCTCCATTTTTCTTGCTTATAAAGTCGCTTAATGGCATACTTGTCGCACTTGGCGATACTAAAAGCTACCGCAACTGGCTATTTTGTGGCCTTTTTATCAACGCATTTTTTTGCTATCTTTTTGCTTTTATCTTTGCGCTTGGAGTAAAGGGTCTTGCACTAGCAACGGCTAGCGTGCAGTTTTTAGGCATGATCTATCTCTTTTTTAAAGTTAGAAAAAGCAAGATGATAGAGCCCAGAAATTTAGGCTATTTTGTGCCAAATTTAACCATCTGGGCAAAGATACTAAAGCAAGCTTTGCCAGCTTGTCTAAACTACCTCTCAATGTCGCTTGGCTCGCTCGTGCTTTTAAAATTTGTGAGTTTTTACGGCGTCAATGCAGTGGCAGGTTATGGCATAGCCTTAAGGATCGAGCAAATTTTAGTGCTTCCAACCATAGGCATGGCAGCAGGAGTGCTTAGTATCATCTCAAGAAATTACGGCGCTAAGAGCTTTCAAAGAGCATTGCAGTGCTACAAACTATCGCTTCTTTTCTTGCTTGGCTACTGCGCCTTTGCCTACATCTTCATCAGGCTTTTTGGCGAGAGCGCGATCAAGCTCTTTGATGGCACGCCAGCCGTGCTAGAAGTGGCAAAGCTCTACCTTGGCATCAACTCACTTGCCTACATGGCTTACGGCACGATAAACATCTCAGGCAGCACGCTACAAGCGATAAAACGCCCAGTGGCGATCTTTTTGCTAAATGGCTTTAGACAGCTCGTGCTTCAATGCTCGCTCTTTTACGTGGTGGTCTTTTGGCTAGGACTTGAGATCAAATTTATGTGGTTAGCGCTCTTTTTTAGCGTCTATTTTACGGCGATTTGCTTTTTGGCTTGGACGCTTTTTAGGTTAAAAAGAGCTACGAGCGCAAGCTTTTAAATTTAAAGCTAAACGCAAAAAAGCAAAGTGAGGCGACTAAGATGATGCTAGCTCCGCCTGTGAGATTAAAATAAAAGCTGATCACAAGACCAATAAAGCAAAAGATGATAGAAAAAATAGTTGAGATTAGCATCATTAGCCCTAGTCTTTTAGCAAAAATTTGCGCTATATAAGGCGGTATGGTAAGTAGTGCGATGACAAGTATTAGCCCCACCACGCGTATCGTAGCCACCACGCAAAGCGCCATCATACAAACTAGCAGATAGTGAAAAAATGTCGTATTTACCCCGCGAAGTTTTGCAAACTCCGCATCAAAGCTGATCGCCACAAACTGGCGGTAAAAAAGTGCGATAAGAGCCAAAAACAAGAGGTCTAAAACGCTCATAAAGATGATATCTGTGCCGCTAACTGCAAGGATCGAGCCAAAAAGATAGCTCATAAGATCGGCGTTATAGCCAGGCGTTAGATCGATGAAAATGATACCAATAGCCATGCCAATCGCCCAGATAGCGCCTATTACAGAGTCGATGTTTGTCTTATCTTTTAGCGTGATCGTGGCGATGATGAGTGCTAAAAATAGCGAAAATATGCTCGCACCAAAAAGCGGCTCGAGCGAGAAGAAAAATGCAAGCCCTATGCCGCCATACGCGCCGTGTGCGATACCTCCAGCGATGAAAGTCATCTTATTTATTACCACAAGCGAGCCTATCATGCCGCATATTATGCTTACTAAAATGCCCGCAATAAAGGCATTTTGCATAAAATTTAACTCTAAAATTTCACTCATTTTCTCTCTTTAAAATTTAAAAACATTGCTCTTTGTTTTTTCACAACCGCACTCGCCAAGTGCGATCTCGACATCACAAAAATGGCTATGCGTTCTAGCTAAATGCTCGATAAATTCCCTCTTTGCAAGATTTTCATGCGTTTTGTGAATGTGTAAATTTTTACTCACGTAAGCGATCTTTGTAGCGTAATTTAGCACGATATTTAGGTCGTGACTGACTAAAACTACGCCTACGCCATTTGTGTTTATGCCCTTTAAAATTTCATAAATTTCAGCCTGCCCTTTCGTGTCGATGCTGGCTGTTGGCTCATCTAAGATGAGCACTTTTGCGTTTGCGCAAAGCGCTCTAGCGATATAGACGCGCTGCCTTTGACCGCCACTTAGCTCGCCGATCCTCGCGTTTGCAAACTCCCTCATACCAACCTTCTCAAGGGCACTTAGCGCTAGGGCTTTCTCATCTTTTGAGTAAAAGCCAAAGATTTTTTTATCGATTAGCCCCATTAAAACAACTTCTAAAACCATCATCGGAAAGCTTTGATTTGATAAGAAATTTTGCGGCACATAGCCTATAAATTTACTTACCTCGCTTGGCTCTTTACCAAAGAGCTTGATCTCGCCACTTTGAGGCTTAAGTAGGCCTAAAATAAGCTTTAAAAGTGTGCTTTTGCCCCCGCCATTTGGACCGATTATCGCTAAAAACTCGTCGCTACTATACTCTAAATTAATACCTTCTAAAACGACTTGTTTATCGTAGCTAAAGTTTAAATTTCTAATTTTTATAATATCTTTCAAAACAGACTCTTTTGCGTAAATGTCGTGACAAAAATGAAAAGTCCAAGCCAAAGCATGATGCCAAGGGCTGCAAATTCTGCGTAGATTTTAAACTTTTTTAGCTTAATGTTCGTGCTGATCTTTGAGCCAAAAACTGCCGCTACAAATATCACCACACTCATGCCAAGCGCCATAAATACGCCACTTATCACGCCTGCAAAGTAGCTACCTATCTCATTTGCCAGCACAAAGACTAAGATCGTGCCTGGACAGGGCACAAGAGCCGCAGCGGCCGCTACTAGCCACTCCTCTTTGCTCTTTGGCTTTTTGGTTGAGCAAATTTGACAGCCACATTCACTTTTAAATTTTGTATTTTTACTCAAATTTTGGCTTAAATTTGATCTAAAAATATAAAATTTAGTCTCATTTTTGTTTGAAAGGTAAAATTTGATCTTTTTAACGAGCATAAATATCGCTACAAAAAAGATCACAACTCCAGAAAACGCAGTCGTTATACTAGCAGTGTCTCTTGTGAGGTCACTGCTTACTTCACGAAGCAGTAAAAAACTAGCAAAGACAAAGACAAATGCGCCCACGACGTGCAAAAAGCCGATCTTTAAGGCAAATAAAAACGCCCTTTTGTAGCTGCCACCAGTTGCGGCAAAATATGAGCTTGTTAGCACCTTGCCATGGCCTGCTCCAGCAGCATGCAAGAAGCCATAGCCAAATGAGATAAATGCCAAAAATAGCAGCGCAAGCGGACTTTTGTAATCCACGCTTCTTAAAATTTGCTTTAGCCTATCAAGCAAGCTTAGGCTAGTTTTTGAGACGATGTCAAATTTCGCCTCATCGATCTTATCTATCTGGCTTAAATTCTCATCGCTCGCGCCTACTACTGGCTCTTTTAGCAGCTCTTTAAGCGCTGGCTTCTCGTTGTGAGCTTTGGCTGCTTCTTTGCTTGAAAATGTAAAAAATATCAAATTTGAGTTTGAATTTGGTATCGCCCAGAAGCTCTTACCCACCAAAAATGCGTTATTTTGCGTAAATTTGAAGTTAAAATAGCCCTCCTTGTCCTCCATATCAACCGACACGACAAGTCCGTCAGCGATCACTAAATTTGTCTTAAAACTCACGTCAAATTTAAGCCTGCCCTCGTCAAAATAGAGCTTGTAATTATTTAAATTTGGCTCTATTTTAGTGGCGTTTTCGTCCTTGTAATAGTACTCAATGTCCGTTAGATAGTGCCTTGGCACGAGGTAGTCTAGTAAATTTAAGCGGATCTTTCTAAGCTCTTTATCATCTATCTTTTCATCTTGATTTAGGTCAAAATTTTGCTTCATCAGGTCTGAGAAATTTTGCGAAAAGGTCCAAGTAAAGGCTATCTGCGTGATATTATTTTCATGTGCGACAAATTTCGCGCTAACGTGAGCTGTTGGGCTATAAAGCGAGCATAGAGCACACCCGAAAGCATTTATCGCTAGTAGGCAAATGACGATCAGGCGTGCTAACATTTTTATAGACTTTTTGCGAAAATTTCAGCCGTTTTTTTCATCTCGGCTAGCCAGTTTTCAGGCAGTTGGTCTATCATGACGACCTTTGAGCCAGTCTCTTTTGCGATCAAATTTGCAGCCTTTGTTGGAAACTGCGGAGCCACGAAAATGACCTTTACGCCGTGCTCTTTGGCTTCTTCTATAAGCTCTTTTAGCTCAGCTGGCTTTGGCTCTTTGCCCTCTATCTCGATGGCGATTTGCTCTAAATCATAGCGCTTTGCAAAGTAGCCCCAAGATGGGTGATATACGATAAATTCGCGAGTTTTGACATCTTTTAGCTCGTTTTTGATAAAGCCATCAAGCTCGTCAAGGCTAGCCTTAAATTTAGCCAAATTCTCCTCATAAAGCTTTGCATTTTGCGGGAATTTCTCTATTAGCGCCTTTGCGATGTTATCAGCTTGTGTTTTTACTAAGATAGGGTCAAGCCAGATGTGTGGGTCAAGGCCGTCATGGTGGTGATGATGGTGCTCGCCCTCGTGGTCATGGTGTTTGTGAGCGTCATGGTCGTGGTGCTCGTGCTTATGCTCACCCTCGTGTTTATGCTCGTGGTGCTCTTCATGTTCATGCTCCTCGCTCATAGCGATCTTTTCGATACCTTCTTGCGTCTTTACGATGCGTAAATTTTTAAACGTCTTTGAGAAGCGATCAAGCCACGCGTCCTCAAACTCGATGCCGATAGCAAAGTAAAGCTCGCTCTTTTCAAGCTCCTTCATCTGCTTTGGCTTTGGCTCATAGGTGTGCGGATCAGCGCCTTTGCCAACCATCGCATTTACATCTAGCGTATCTCCAGCGATCTGCTCGACAAAAAATTTCGTTGGCAGTATGCTAGTAGTCACAACCGGCTTTGCAAAAAGAGACAAAGCACAAACAGCTAAAAAAACGATAATTTTTCTCATTATCTCTCCTTTAAAAATAATTGCGAAGTTTAGCAAAATGCAACTTGGTTGCAACTTAAAAAGCAAATGCCTAAATTTAGCCTTTTCTTTTAAATATAGTTTAAATCTTTTAGCGTTAATATACGCAAAATAAAAAGGGCAAAGATGAATGCGAGAAATTTCTTAGAAGAGCACAATATCAAGGCTACGACGCTTCGCATAAAGCTTGTTGAAATTTTGCAAAACGCCAAGGCGCCGCTAAGCTATGATGAAATTTTGCAAATTCTTGACGCAAACAAGACTACTTTTTATAGAAGTATGGAAATTTTCGAAAAAGAAAATCTCGTGATAAAAACCGAAAACAACCACAAGAGCTACTACGAGCTGGCAAACGAAGCCAAAGCCTACTTCATCTGCGACGTCTGCCACAAAGTAACAAACATCGATATGCCCCGCCTAAACGTCGCCAAAAATATAAAAAGCGCCGTGATAAAGGGCGTTTGCGACGAATGTGGTCACGAGTAAAGCGCGATGATCTGTGCTGGGATCGCTTTTGGGCGGTTTGTCTTTAGATTGATATAGACAAACTCCGTCTTGCCAGTTGCTATTAGCTCGCCATCTTTTTTAAACTCAAAATATCTGCTCGAAGTGGCCTTGCCATCGGCCTGCGTGTAGGTGTGAATTTCTATCTTATCCATCAGCTTTGCGCTCTTTATATATTTTGCTTCATTTTTTCTAATGAGCCAAATTTCACCCCTTTTATACTGCGCCTCGACCGTGTCGCCAACTGCGGCAGAGTGGGCAAATGCGGCCTCTTGCATAAGCGTGAAATAATAGACATTATTCATGTGTCCGTGCATATCTATGGCTTGTGGCGGGATGGTGACGCGATATATAAAATCTCTCATTTTTAGCCTTTTTTGCTAAAATTATAACCAAAAAGAGGAGCTACTATGCAAAATTTATGGGATAAAAAGGCGTCAAACTACCAAAGATTTGACGGCAAGATCAGCACTATACAGCAGCAAATTTTTGGTAAAGCCTTGGCTTGGGGAGTTGATTTTAGTGGCAAAGATATCCTTGATATTGGCTGTGGTACGGGCGTTTGGAGCATATTTTTATCAAAAACGGCTAAGCATATAACTGGCATCGATAGCTCAGAAAAGATGATAGAAATTTTAAACGAGGACGCAAAGAGATTTGGCGTGACAAATTTAACCAGCGAGGTTTGCTCGTGGAGAGAATTTAAGCCAGCAAGGCGCTTTGATATCGCCATTTGCACGATGAGCCCAGCCATTGCAAGCGACGAGGACTTTGCGAAATTTCAAAACTGCGCCAAGCAAAAGCTCTATCTTGGCTGGGATAAGCCTAGAAGCTCTGATCTACTTGAGCCATTTTTTGAAAAATTTGGCCGCGTGCTCTCTCAAAAAAACGTCGTAGATAGGCTCGAAGCGTGGCTAAATAAGCAAGGCATCGCTTTTAAGAGTCAAATTTTAAATGAGACTAGGATCGCTAGACGAAGCGTGCAAGAGGCAGCTGAAAATATCTGCTGGCACCTTGAAATAAACGGAGCTAAAAACTACGATGAAAAGACGGTTTTAGCGATGTTAAAAGAGAGATTTGAGGGCGAGTTTATAGATGAAAAGATAGACTCGCAAATGAAGCTTTTTGTCTTTTAGAGCTTAAATTTAGAGCAAATTTGCTTGCCAAATTCGCTAAAAATGACGCCAAAGATGATGAGCATAGCTCCAAAAATTTGCCAGATGCTGAGTAGCTCGCCTGCAAAAAAGTAGCCTATTAGCCCAGCAGAGACTGGCTCTAGGCAAAAAAACAAGGCCGCCTTGCTAGCGGTCGTATATCTTTGAGCGATAGTTTGCACAAAGTAGCAAAATATGGTGCCAATCACCGTTGTGATAAATATCGCTATGAAAAATTCCCTATCAAAATTTGGCACGATACTGCCTTGAAAAAGCGCAAAAACAAGCGAAAGCAGGGCATTTGTGAGAAAGACCACAAAGACAAGCAAATAAAGCTCGCTCTTTCTTACAAAGTGGCCATTTAGCGTAGTATAAAGTGCGTAAAATATCGCGCAAACAAGCGCTAGTGCCTCTCCGCTCCCAAGTGCTAGCGTGGCGCCACTTAAGAGCCAAAGCCCAAAAATAGCAATCATAGCGCCCAAAATGGCAAAAATGCTTATCTTATTTTTAAAAAAGATAGCCGCCATAAAAGGGACTATCACGCACTCAAGCCCCGTGATAAAGGCGACACTCGAGCTAAATGTGAGCTTTAGAGCGTAAGTCTGCGTGGCAAATGACAAAAAGAGCACCGCTCCAAGGATAACGCCGTAGATGACGCTATTTTTGTCAAATTTCTTAGTAAATTTAAGCGCGACAAAGCCCATAAAGATAGCCGAGAGAAAAAACCGGCAAAAGAGCATGACAAAGACGCCATTTGTCTTTAGCGCGTTTGCCATGGGTAAAAACGTAGCGCCCCAAACGATAGCAACTACGATAAGAGCGATGTCGGCTTTGTTTTGAGCGCTTAAATTTCTCATTTAAAGATCGAGTCTAGCACCTTTTTGCCGCTATCTAGGCTAAAGCCGCTTCTTAGCCCCTTTTCCTTCTCGCTCATCACGTTAAATAGCCCATCTAGCGTCTTTCTCGTGATATAGGCGTTTAGATCCTCGCCATCATCTGGCACATACTCGCTTGCGCCTAAATTTTTAGCTAGGCTCTTTACTGATTTTATCGTTTCGTTGTTTTTTGCCGAGCCACCGATGAAAGAATTTAGCCCATTATAGGCGGTCGCAAAGCTATTATCGCTCATCATTTTCTCAATTATCGGTGTAAATGCCGCCTTTAGCTTTTGGCTGGAGCTTTGTTGCAAATACTTCGTAACGCTGTCGCTGCCGCTATTAAAGAGCTTTTTCACGTCAGCCTCGCTCATATTTTTTATGCTCTCGCTAAAAATTTCAGCAGCCTTTGGCACGGCCGTGGTCGCAGCGTTGTTTATCGACTTGCTAAGATCTTGCGCCCACTTCTCACCGCCCACTTTTTTGGCTAAATTTGACGCCATCTCAAGGCTTTTTGGGAGTGGGATTTTAGCTGTGGCGTTGTTTATAAAGCCCTCTTTTGAAAGCTCGCTCACAGCTGCATTTAGCGCCTCACTAACTAGGCTTTTATAGTCGCCACTTGATGCGTGAGTAGCGATTTTCACACCTTTATTTATCATATCATCCATGCTTGCGGCTTGTAAATTTAAAGCAAGCGCGCCACAAAGAATAACAAGAGATCTTTTCATCTTCTCTCCTTTTTTTAAATTTAAAGCAAAATCATACAAAAAATATCTAAACGCTTAAAATAAATTTAATATTTTTGCACTAGAATTCACCCTTTTTTGAGGGGAATTTATGCAGCTTTTACTTCTTAGCTTCGCTCTTAGCATGGATAGCGCAGCTCTAAATATGGCAAACGGCGCAAGGTATAAAAGCCTTGGCTTTGGCAAAATTTTATTTATAGCTTTTATGCTTGGCTTTTTTCAGTTTCTCATGCCGCTTCTTGGCTATTTTCTAGGCATTAGCTTTGCTAAATTTATAAGCTCTATCGATCACTTCATCGCATTTTTTATACTTTGTTTTCTTGGCTTTAAAATGCTAAAAGAGGCCTGTAGCAGCGAGGCTGGCGAGTCCTTAAGTATGGATACTAAGACCATTTTTGTGGGCGCATTTGCCACGAGCATAGACGCACTTGCCGTTGGCGTTACGCTTAGCTTTGAAGCGGTTAGTATATTTGAGAGTGCGCTCATCATCGGCATAGTCTGCTTTGTGCTAAGCCTAGCCGCCTTTTATATCGGTAAATTTATGGGTGAAATTTTAGAGAAAAAGGCGCTATTTTTAGGTGGAGCGATACTTATATTTCTAGGCTTTAAAATCCTTATCACCCACCTGCTAGAAGAGGGCGTGCTCTAAATTTCTATCTCTATGCCAACTGGGCAGTGGTCGCTGCCAGTGATCTCTGGCAAGATGAAGGCGTCTTTTAGCCTATCTTTTAGCCCTTGCGAGATGAAGAAATAATCAATCCTCCAGCCGACGTTTTTTGCCCTTGCGTTAAAGCGGTAGCTCCACCACGAGTAAGCGTCTGCAACATCGCCATTTACGGCTCTAAAGGTATCTATAAAGCCACTTTTTAGCACCTCATCTATCCACGCTCGCTCGATAGGCAAAAAGCCTGAAGTCTTGGCATTTGCCTTTGGATTTTTCAGGTCGATCTCGCGGTGAGCGGTATTTACATCGCCACAAAATATCACCTCTTTGCCGCTTTTTACAAGCTCTTTGCAGTAAGCTAGAAATTTCTCGTAAAAGTCCATCTTGTAAGCTAGCCTCTCGTCATCCTTTTGGCCGTTTGGAAAGTAGATGTTAAAAAGCACTATATCATCAAATCTATGCTCCAAAACTCGCCCCTCCGTGTCGTCAAAAAAGGCCGCCTTTTGCGTTTGCACTTCAAATTTAGCAAGGCTCATCACGCCAGAATATCCAGCTCTTGCGCCTGAGTTTACACTGATATCTTTAAAGCCAAGGTTGTAAATTTCCTTTGGGACGTCGTCCTCTTTGACCTTGATCTCTTGAAGCCCTAGAAAATCAGGCCTAACCTCATCGAGCCAAGCAAAGCCCTCTTTTGCCACGACTGCGCGCAGCCCATTTACGTTCCAGCTAATAAGTTTCAAATTTCATCCTTTTTTTAATTATAATTATGCCAAAAATCACAAAAAGGAAAGTTATGAGAAACCAGCCAACTTATAAATTTTTTAAAAATTTTGGCTACGCAAGAGAGGGTTTGGCTGAAATTTTTAAAAATGAAAAGAGCTTTCGCATAGAAATTTACATATTTTTAGTAGCTACGATCTCACTATTTTTTTGGAAATTTGACCTTATTTTTAACCTATTTTTGATCTTTAGCATGGCATTTGTGCTAGTTTGCGAGTGCCTAAACTCGAGCCTAGAGCGAGTGACTGATCTTGCAAGCCCGGACTATCATGCCCTAGCAAAGGCAGCGAAGGACGCTGGAAGTGCGGCTGTGATGATCGCAAATTTCTTATGTGGCGCGCTTTGGTGCGTGGCTATGTGCTACAAAATTTGGGGCTAACGTGAAAGAGCAAATTTACAAGGCGCTTCTTGGCGAGAAAAAGGTAGAGATCATAAATTTACTTTGCGAGCTAAGCGATGAAAATGGCTTTATCGTGCTTAAAATTTCAGAAATTTGCGAAAAGCTAAATGTTAGCAAACCAACCGTGATAAGCACGTTTATGCTGCTTGAAGAGAAGAAAATTTTTGAGCGGGTAAAAAACGGGGTTTATAGATTTAAAAATTTATAGTGGCAAGCAAATGCCTGCCACTACTTCTTTTAGCCGATAGTCTCAGCAGCGATCATACCAAATGTCAAGCAATCAGTTATCGCAACTGATCCTAGACGGCTGGCTCCGTGAACGCCACCTGTGATCTCGCCAGCTGCATATAAATTTGGTATAGGCATAGCTGTTTGAGAGTTCATGACTTGGGCTTTTGTGTTGATATTTAGGCCACCCATTGTGTGGTGAACTTTTGGCGTGCCACGCTCTGCGTAAAACGGCGGAACTGAGATATCAATGCCCTTTGTCGTAGTCGCAACAACTGGCTTACCAAAGTCCTCATCAACGCCTTTTTTAACAAATTCGTTGTATCTTGCGACTGTTTTTTTGAGCTCATCAACTGGGATCTTATACTCAGCCGCCAAGGCATCAAGTGTGTCAAATTTCTTGCAAATTCCAGCTGCGATAGCCTTTTCATA
This sequence comes from Campylobacter concisus, assembly GCF_902460595.1. Lineage (GTDB taxonomy): Bacteria > Campylobacterota > Campylobacteria > Campylobacterales > Campylobacteraceae > Campylobacter_A > Campylobacter_A concisus_BL. The sequence continues at coordinate 160,499 of NZ_CABPVA010000001.1, read as the reverse complement.
GTGGGCTGGAAGCATGTGAGGAAGGGCTCTTGAGTCGCAGAAGTTGATAGGGAAGTTTTTATCATCTTCACCTTTTTCATGAATGACTTTAAACATCGCTTCTGTTCTTGTCCTGCGGTCTGCAAGCTCATTCATGTAGCGTTTGCCGGTTCTTGGATTGACTGAAATTCCAAACGGAAAAGCGCCATTTACGTTAAACATCGATCCCACGCCAAAGCCTGTCTCATCAGCACATCCCCAAGGGCCATATTGGATCCAGCTTGGTTGAACTGGATAAGCACCAGCTCTAAATGCTGCTAGAAGCGCGCCTGCTGTTGAGCCTGGTTGGTTTGTCGAGTCTGTCTCAGGCGTGATCCTTGGATCTTGAAGGCGTCTAAAAATTTTATCCCTACAAAAGCCACCAGCTGCTAGTACGACGCCTTTTTTGGCTTTTATATATTTTGTATCGCCGCCTTTGTTTTCGACATCGTCACTCATCAAATTGCCATCAAATTTGTAGTTTTCTCTGACGATGACGCCCACAACTGCGCCCTTGCCGTCAAAGACAAAATCATCAAATTTTGTCCTTTTTTTGATCGATGCGCCCTCTAGCTTTTCAAATGTCGCAGTCATAGGGAGCACGATGCCAGCGCCGCTGCCGACCTCTGTTTGAAGGCTTCTTGGCACTGAGTGACCGCCTGCGTGAGTGATCTGGTCGATATATTTTGCACCACAATCAAGTGTGAGTTTGTAAGCATCTTGCGCTCTCTCGCCGATCTTTGCCAAAAGATCAACGTGGTTGATGCCGCGACCTGCTTTCAAGCAGTCTTTGATAAATAGCTCGGTGCTATCTTTGATGCCAGCTTTCTTTTGCATGTCGCTGTTTGGAACGGCAAAAATTCCGCCATTGATGACAGAGTTGCCACCTGTGCGGCCCATCTTTTCGATCAAGACAACTTTGTTGCCTTTTTTAGCTGATGTAACACCAGCTGCAAGAGCTGCAAAACCTGAGCCGATGATGACTACGTCATACTCCTCGTCCCATTTGACATCTTTTGCGTCCATTGGTGTGGCCATTAAATTTGTTGCGCCCATGCCTAGTGCCGTAGCACCGATAGCGCTAAATTTGACAAAATCTCTTCTAGACAAACCTGAATTTTTCATGCTCTCTCCTTTGAAGTAAGATATTCACTAACTAGATTATACGACTTTT
>NZ_CABPVA010000001.1:158452-159235 GCF_902460595.1 Campylobacter concisus | reverse complement strand
TTAAAGCTAAGTGCGAATAGAGCGTAGTTTGGTAATATTTATTGACACTATTTTTATCCAAATTTGACTTTGGATTGACGTAAAATAGGCATTTAAAGTAAATTTAGCATAAAGTTTAGAAATTTAAATTTTAAAATTTGCCAGAAATGAATATGAATTAAATTTTTTATAGATCAATTTTTTTAGATTTTTGAGAGGATTTTCTTTTATAGCTTAATAAAAAATATTAGTTTAAAGAGAGATCGGAGCAAATTTGCTCCGAGAAATTATTTAACGCCAACTATTATTTGAGTTGCTTTAATGATAGCAGTTACTTTGTCGCCTACTTTTAAAGCTAAATTTTGAACTGACTCTCTAGTGATGATAGCTGAAATTTTGCTGCCATTTGCGTCGATGATAACCTCAGCATTTACAGCGCCGTCTTTTATCTCGCTAACAACGCCTTTGATTTGGTTTGTTGCGCTAAGTTTTATGCTGTCATCTTTTGAAACGATAACGCTTGAAGCCTTGAATAAAAATATAGCTTTTTTGCCAACTTTAAGATCAAGAGCTTTCTCGCTATCAACCGTAATAGTTGCTTTTAGCACCTCACCACCTGCGATTTTACCAGCTATTAGCGAATTTACCGCGCCTGTTCTTACTTCTGATATCTCAACATTTAGTTGATTTCTTGCACTTAGTGACATATTTTTCCTTTTTATGATTTAAATTGTTTTGAGATTGTAAAGTAATACTTTTAATGCAAACTTAAAATTGTTATATGAAATTTTATAATATCAAAAA
>NZ_CABPVA010000001.1:144804-158304 GCF_902460595.1 Campylobacter concisus | reverse complement strand
TATAAAATTTGACTCTAAACTTTAAATTTAAACAAGAGAAATTTATAAATTTGAGTTTAGAAATAGTAGAAGTTAGGGTGTTTAAATTCCAGCTTCAAGCATCGCTTCGGCTTGATAGTGTGTGATAAGTGGCTCAATGATCTCGTCAAAAAGGCCTGCAGCCATGATCGCATCAAGGCGGTAAAGAGTTAAATTTATGCGGTGATCACTTATGCGGTTTTGTGGGTAGTTATAAGTTCTTATCCTGCCAGAGCGGTCGCCAGTACCGACCTGACTTTTGCGCTCACTAGTCTCTTTTGCAAGCCTCTCTTGCTCTTGCATTTCATAAAGCCTAGCCTTTAGCACCTTCATCGCAGCTTCTTTGTTTTTGTGCTGGCTCTTGCCATCTTGGTTTGTCACAACAAGCCCTGTTGGTATATGCGTGATCCTAACGGCACTATCAGTTGTATTTACCGACTGGCCGCCGTGGCCTGAGCTTCTCATAACATCAACTCTTATATCATTTGGATTGATCTCGATCTCGCTATCTTCGACCTCTGGCATGATAGCCACAGTCACAGCCGAAGTGTGCACCCTGCCCTGACTCTCAGTCTCTGGCACACGCTGAACTCTATGCGTGCCACCTTCAAATTTTAGCCTCGAGTAAGCGCCTTTGCCTTTTATAAGCACGATGATCTCTTTAAAACCACCAGTGTTGCCCTCGCTTTGGCTAACGATCTCAAATTTATATCCACGAAGCTCTGCATATCTGATGTAAGCGTTAAAAAGATCTCCAACAAATAGTGCAGCCTCATCGCCACCAGTGCCTGCGCGAATTTCTAAAAATATATTTTTATCATCGTTTGGATCTTTTGGAAGAAGTAAAATTTTGATCTCTTCTTCAAGCTTCTCTCTTGAAATTTCTAAATTTTTAAGCTCTTCTTTTGCAAGTTCGCCAAGCTCAGCGTCCTCAAGCAGAGCTTTATTCTCTTCGATGTCGTTTAGAATTTGTAGATATTTTTTTGCAGCAGTTGCGACTGGTTCGATAGATGATTGCTCTTTTGAGAGCTTTGTCATCTTTTCGATATCGTTTGCTATATTTGGATCGCTTAGAAGCGCAGAAATTTCATCATAGCGATCCAAAAATGGATGAAGTTTATCAGCAAACATTAAATTTTAATAGATTAAGCAGCTTTTAGAGTATTTACTAATTGAGCAAGGCGACTAACGCGACGAGCAGCAGTTTGTTTCTTCAAAAAGCCTCTACTTACAAAGCTGTGGATGCTTTTATTAGCAACTTTTAAAGCCTCATTTGCAGCTTCAATATCTTTAGCTTCTACAGCTACGCGCACTGCTTTTGTAATATTTTTAAGTCTAGTGCGGTAAAATCTATTTCTTTCTGTTCTTTTTATAGTTTGTCTAGCTCTTTTTTCAGCAGATTTATGGTTTGCCATAATATACCTTTTTTGATAATTTTAGTCCGTGATTATATGAAAAATATATTTAATTATAACTGAATTTAAGTCTGCTTTAAAACAAATAAAATTTTAGATTTTAAATTTGATAATTTCTGATAAAATAGCACCATTTTATAATAAAAAGGATAAATTTATGAAACTTTTTGGAACAGACGGAGTTCGTGGTAAGGCTGGCGAAAAGCTTTCAGCTCAGACATCTATGCGCCTTGCAATGGCAGCTGGAATTTATTTTAGAAAGACCTCAGCGACAAATGTGATATTGGTCGGAAAAGATACTAGAAAAAGTGGCTATATGATCGAAACTGCCATCGTCGCGGGACTAACTGCGGTTGGCTACAACGTCCTTCAAATAGGTCCTATGCCAACACCTGCGATCGCATTTTTAACAGAAAATATGCGCTGTGACGCTGGCATAATGATAAGCGCATCACACAACCCATACTACGACAACGGCATCAAATTTTTTGATAGCTTTGGTAACAAACTAGATGAAAAGATAGAAGCCGAGATAGAAAAAATCTTCTACGACGACGAGCTCATCGCAAACGCCCAAAAGACGATGACAGAGATCGGTGCAAACAAGAGGATCGACGATGTTATCGGCAGATATATCGTGCAGATAAAAAATTCATTCCCAAAAGAGTTAAATTTAAAGAATTTACGAGTAGTTTTAGACGTGGCAAATGGAGCTGCTTACAAGGTCGCACCAACTGTATTTAGCGAGCTTGGAGCTGATGTCATCGTCATAAACAACGAGCCAAATGGTAGCAATATCAACCAAAACTGCGGCGCGCTTCACCCAGAAGATCTAGCAAGCGAGGTAAAAAGGCTTCGTGCTGACATCGGCTTTGCATTTGACGGCGATGCTGATAGGCTTGTCGTTGTCGATGAAAACGGCGAAGTAGTGCATGGAGATGCGATACTTGGCTCACTAGCTGCATTTTTGCACGAGCAAAAGACTCTAAAAGGCGGTGCCATCGTGGCTACTGTTATGAGTAATGCCGCACTTGATGACTATCTAAAAGCTCACAAGATCAAGCTGCTTCGCTCAAACGTAGGTGATAAATACGTGCTTGAGATGATGAAAGAAAATGGCATAAATTTTGGCGGCGAGCAAAGCGGACACGTCATATTTAACGACTACGCTAAGACTGGCGACGGCCTTGTTACTTCAATGCAAGTTGTTGCGATGATGCTTAAAAAAGGAAAAAAAGCTAGTGAAATTTTTGGCGAGCTAAAGCCGTATCCGCAAATTTTGCTAAATTTAAAGATCACAGAGAAAAAGCCGCTTGATAAGATAGAGGGGCTAAAAGAGCTTGAGGCTAGCCTTGCAAAAGAGGGCATAAGATCGCTCTTTAGATACTCTGGCACTGAAAATTTGATCAGACTTTTGCTTGAGGGTAAAAATCAAACTTTAGTTGAAAAACGCATGGATGAAGTTGAGAAATTTTTTGTAAAAGCCCTAAATGCGTAAAAATTTGGTTAAATTTTTCATCGCGTTTTTTCTCATTTTTATCGTTGATCAAGCGATAAAAATGATATTTATAGATGGTTTTTCGTGGGAGGGCGAGTTTTTCTCGCTAGTTCTTACATATAATAAGGGTGTTGCATTTTCGATGTTTGCCTTTTTAGATGAGTGGCTAAAATTTATCCAGATCGCCCTCATTTTAGGCGTTTTTATCTATCTAGTCGTTGAAAAAAAACTGCTTTGCTCGCATGCCATTTGGCTTGGAGCTTTGCTAGGAGCTGGCAGCTCAAATATCACAGATAGATTTATCCATGGCGGCGTCGTGGATTACGTCTTTTGGCACAAGTGGTTTAACTTTGCGGTCTTTAACTTCGCTGATGTGATGATCGATCTTTGCGTCGTGATGATACTTTGGCAAAGTTTTAGAAAAAGGAGAGAGAGTGGGAAATAATATCTACGTCGCATACGCGCTTTGGCTACTTACTGGCTGGCTTGGAGCGCATAGAATTTACCTTGGTAAATTTATCACTGGCTTTTTGATGATGGGGTTATTTTTCGTTGGGTATGCTACGCTTTATTTCATTATAGGCATACCATTTTTAATAATTTGGGGCATTTGGTGGCTTATTGATGCATTTTTAGTTGGTGCTTATGTCGAGAAAAATTTACAAAAAGTCGAGCTAAAAGAGAAACTAAAACTAAAAGATAAAGAGGATGACTTAAAAAGGCTTTACGAGCTTTTTGAGAGTGGTGCGATCAGCAAGGCTGAATTTGAAGCTAGAAAAGAGATACTTTTTAGATAAGGAGACGTTATGGCAGAATATTATCTTTACTTAAAATACCTCCACTATTTGTTTTTCATCTCGTGGATGGCAGTGCTGTTTTATCAGCCAAGGCTCTACGTTTATCACGTAGAAAATATGGACAAGCCAGACTTTGTAAAAGTGGTTGAGGTGATGGAGTATAAGATGTATCACTACATCGGCTGGGTAGCACTCATTGGTTCATTTGTCACTGGCATTTTGATACTTATCGCGATGCCTGATCTTATAAAAACTGGTCACATCCATGTCAAAATTTTAGTTGTCATCTTAATGGCTATCTATCACCTAGACCTTGGACGCTACATGAAGCAGCTCAAAGAGAAACGCTGTAACAAAAGTGGCATCTTCTTTAGAGCTTATAACGAAGTGCCAACTATCGCGATGCTCATCATCATCTGGGTCATGATAGTAAATCCATTTTAAAGGAATTTGATGAAGAAATTTTTAGCATTTATCACTTTGCCAGCGCTCTTGCTCGCGGCTACTCAGTATTTTGAGCCGATGCAGATAAAATTTGACAACAGACTCTACTCGCTAGCAGGCTCAGCCAAGCCTGTGCCAAATTTATTCGCACAGGAGTACTTGCTCCCTGGTGAGAAACTAGATAGTTTTAGCTACATGCTCTCGCTAAATACCCTTAAATTTGACGCTACGCCAGAGCAAGCAGTCGAGCAAAAGATAAATGATCTAAAAGAGTTAAAGGCAAAAGGGCTAAAAGTAGCTTATAAAAAGGGCTCGCTCGCAAATGAAATTTATCTTGATATCACGATATTTTCAAATTTAAATGGCACTCCAACAGCCGAGCACTCGATATATCGCTACACCAAACAGGGTGGAAATTTAGTCCTTTTTACCATCCAAAGGCGTGCTTATAAAAAAGAGGGCATTCAAAGATTTGCTACAAATTTCACGATTGAGTCGCAAGATTTTAGCAAAAAAGCTCTAGCCACACCTTTCCCACAAATCATCAGCAAATAAAGAAATTTGAGTGTAAATTTAGCCTTTGCACTCAAATTTTAAAACCAGACTTAACAAATTTATCTAAAAATAAAACGAATAGTTATATGATAAGAAAAACTCAAAAAGGATAGCCTATGATACATAAAATTCTTATCGCAAATCGTGGTGAGATCGCAGTTAGGATAGTCAGAGCTTGTAGGGATTTACACATCCAAAGCGTAGGAATTTACACAGCGCCAGACAGCGAGTGCTTGCATGTAAGGATCGCTGATGAGGCCTATCAAGTGGGTGAAGATCCGATCAAAGGCTATCTTGACGCCAAAGCGATCGTTAAGCTCGCTAAAGAGTGCGGGGCTGATGCGATACACCCAGGATACGGCTTTTTAAGCGAAAACTACGAATTTGCAAAGGCAGTTGAGGATGCTGGGCTTATCTTCATCGGTCCAAAGGCCGAAGTCATCAAGAAAATGGGCGATAAAAACATCGCTAGATATCTGATGAAGAAAAACGGCATACCAATAGTGCCAGGCACTGAAAAGCTAAATGATGAGAGTATGGACGCCATAAAAGAGCACGCTAGACGCATCGGCTATCCAGTCATCTTAAAAGCAAGTGGTGGTGGTGGTGGCCGCGGCATTAGAGAGGTCTGGCAAGAAGAAGATATGCAAGATGCCTTTGAGTCGTGCACCAGAGAGGCCAAGGCGTACTTTAACAACGACGAAGTTTTTATGGAGAAGCTTGTCGTCAATCCTCGCCACATCGAGTTTCAAATTTTAGGCGACAACTACGGCAACATCATCCACCTTTGCGAGCGTGACTGCTCTATCCAAAGGCGCCACCAAAAGATCATCGAGATCGCACCTTGCCCATCTATCAGTGAAAATTTAAGAAAGATCATGGGGGTGACCGCAGTGGCAGCTGCAAAGGCTGTGGGCTACTCAAACGTAGGAACGATCGAGTTTTTACTAGATGACTACAACAACTTTTACTTCATGGAGATGAACACTCGTATCCAAGTGGAGCACGGCATCACCGAAGAGATCACAGGCCACGACCTAGTAGTTAGGCAGATAAGGATCGCTGCAGGCGAGATATTAGAGATCGAGCAAAGCGACATCAAACCACGCGGCTACGCGATAGAGGCTAGGATCACGGCTGAGAATGTCTGGGAGAATTTCATCCCAGCACCAGGCACGATCGAGGGCTACTACCCAGCTCTTGGTCCATCTGTGCGCGTCGATAGCCACGTCTATAAGGACTACACCATACCACCATTTTACGACTCACTTATCGCAAAGTTGATCGTCAAGGCGACTGACTACGATCTAGCGGTCAATAAACTTGAAAGAGCGCTTGAAGAATTTACCATCGAGGGCGTGCGAACGATCATCCCATTTTTGCTAACGATCAGCAAAAGCAAGGAGTTTAGAAGGGGATTTTTCGATACTAGCTACGTCGAGAAAAACTTAAAAACTATCCTTGAAAACACCTATGACGATATGAACAAAGAGCCAAATGACGACCTAGAAGAGGTCATCGTAGAGGCGATAAAAAGATATAAAAAGAAGAGGTAAATTTATCTCATTATGGCTTTGGCGATAAATTTCGCCAAAGCTAAATTTCCGCGCAAACTGCGTAAATTTTAGCTCCGTCATTTGCCACAGCATAGAACCTGCCACCGCTTACTAGCATGATCTGATCTGTGCTAAGGCTAAATTTCTCAAACTCTATCTCTTTTAATAGCAAGCCATCTTTGGCACTTATCAAAACTGGCTTATTTTTGCGGTTTGCGAGTAAAATTTGACCTTTGATCCAAACAAAATGCTCCGTGCCGCTGGTTTTAAACTTAAACACCACTTCGCCACTTTTTGCATCCACGGCGTATAGATCTCCGCCCTTGCCAGCGGTGCCAAAGTAAAGCACCCCATCATTCAGGCAAACTGGCGTGTAGAGATATGCGCCAAGCTTTAGCCGCCAGATAGTTTTGCCTATCCTTGCGCCCTGCTCTTTGGGCGGCAAATTAGCGTTTAAATTTTCATCTTTTGCTTCGCTTTTGAACTCTGCGCTGTCCAAAATTTCTTTGCACTCCATCATAAATGGCGAGCTCATTCGCACGCAAAAGCCATCAAATTCATACGTTTTAGCGTCGTTATATATCTCTTTTATGGGCTCATTAGCAACGCCGAGCTCGCTCATCAGCCCGTCACTTATCTTTATAAGCTTTGCTGGGGAGTTTATGTAGCCCTTGTAGTATCTAGTATTTAGCACGAAGTAGCCATTTTCTGGGTAGCAAAGTGCGTCGCTGGCTATGAAAATTTCGCTTTGTTTGTAGGTAAGCGTTGAGCTTTTATGCTCGCTAAAGTCGCGCGAAAATGTATCTAGTAGCACGTAGTTTGGCGTTAGTTTTTGAGCTATCTCTAGCTCACTAGGCACCCCAAAAGCAAAATGTACAAATGCAATGCGCTCACCCATCTCATAAATGCCAGTTACGCCGTGCCCGCGAAACTCCACGCCAGGCATATCAAGAGGATATGATCTAACCACGCTAGCTCCTTAAATTTATGGCGATTATAACCCAAATTTCAAAGCACACTGGGTTAAATTTGATAAAATTTGCCAAAATTTAGCAAATTTAAGGAGCGATATGTTTTTAAAACTAGACGAGATCGCTAAAAAACTAGATCAAATTTTCTTGCCGCTAGAGCAAGAGGGTATGAGCGGCATGAGACTTTTGCCGCAAAAGGACGCTTTGGCGTTTATGCAAGCGCAAAAGAGCCTTGGCGTAAATTTTCCAGCTAAATTTACGGAGCTTTTAAACAAATTTGATCTTGGAGAGTTTGAAATTTGCAATGTCAGCTTTGGCTCTAGAGGCGACCACGCGAGCGAGTTAGTACGCCTAAACAGCGTAGATGAGTTTGGTGGAAAATGGTGGAGTGGCGAGGAGAGGCCAGCAAATTTGATAGTTTTTGCCGTGGGAGATCCTTGGATATTTTTGCTTGATTGCGCGAGTGGTGCGGTCTATGCGTGGCTACTTGGAGATGAGGAGCTTTGCAGCAGGCGCGTTGCGAGTGACTTTGAAAAATTTTTCATAGCGCTTGCCAGCACCTATATAGCAAGACTAAATGGCGAAACCATGCCATCATCCGAGCAAATCCTAAATTTTGTCCAAGCAGACGACGCGGCACTTGATTTTTGGCAAGAGATGGCGCAAATTTAGTAAATTTAGGCTCACTCTAACTAAATCCTCTTTTATAAATTTATCCCAACAAATGATGCAAAAACCACTTTTTATAAATTTAGTTTCGATATGTAACACTCATTGCCCAAAATAAAAATATTAAAATATCTTTAAATAAAAATTTTTTCTAGCCGAGTTAATATTTAACTACAAAAAAAGGAAAAAGGAGCAAAAATGAGCGAGTACATCGAACAAACGATGGAGTGGATAAAGAAGACCAACCCAGGTCAAGGCGTCTTTGTCCAAGCTGCGACTGAGGTTCTAAACAGCCTAGAGCCGCTTATCAAAAGAGAGAGCAAGTACCAAAAACACGCGATCCTAGAGCGCATCGTCATCCCTGAGCGCACGGTGATCTTTCGCGTGACATACACAGGCGACGATGGCAGACCAAAGGTAAATAACGGCTACCGCGTGCAGTTTAACTCAGCTGTTGGCCCATACAAGGGCGGTCTAAGGCTCCACCCAAGCGTCGATCTTGGCGTGCTAAAATTTCTTGGATTTGAGCAAATTTTTAAAAACTCGCTCACTGGCGTAAATATCGGCGGCGCAAAAGGCGGCAGCACCTTTGATCCAAAAGGCAAGAGCGAAGGCGAGATAATGCGCTTTTGCCAAGCATTTATGAGCGAGCTATATCGCCACATCGGCAACACCGTGGATGTGCCAGCAGGCGACATCGGCGTGGGCGCTAGAGAGATCGGCTATATGTTTGGCCAGTATAAAAAGCTAACTGGCAGATTTGATGGCATCCTAACTGGCAAGGGGCTAAACTGGGGCGGCAGCCTAGCGCGCACAGAGGCTACTGGTTACGGATTAGTATATTTCACTCAAAACATGCTAAAAAAAGCTGGACTTGATCTAGAGGGCAAAAAGTGCAGCGTCAGCGGTAGCGGAAATGTCGCCATCTACACAGTCGAAAAGCTCTATCAAGCAGGCGCACTGCCTATCACCGTCTCTGACTCAAACGGATATGTCTATGACGCTGAGGGCATCGATCTAGCGGTGCTTAAAGAGCTAAAAGAAGTAAAACGCACTCGCCTTAGCGAATACACCAAATTTAGACCAAACGCAAAATATGTAAGCGTGAGCGAGTATAAAGAGGGCAGAAACGGCGTCTGGGACGTGCCATGCGACGGAGCCTTCCCATGTGCGACACAAAACGAGCTTCACCTAGCCGACATAAAAGTGCTTTACGCAAATGGCTGCCGCTTCGTGGCTGAGGGCGCGAACATGCCAAGCACGCTTGATGCGATAAATTTCATGCTTGCGCAAAAAGACTTTCACTTTGCTCCGGCAAAAGCAGCAAACGCTGGTGGCGTGGGCACAAGTGGCCTTGAGATGATGCAAAATGCCGGCATGACTTCGTGGAGCTTTGAGGAGGTCGATCGCAGACTTCATGGCATCATGAACCACATCTTTGAACTAAGCTACGAAACAAGTAAAGAGTTTGGAGATGAGGGCAACTTGGTGCTTGGCTCAAATATCGCTGGCTTTAGAAAAGTGGCTGATGCGATGATAAATCAAGGATATGTGTAGGCCATTTTGGCTCTGTAAATTTACGTCCAAGCTAAATTTGGACGTAAATCAATATAAGGCTGGCTAGGGTTTTTAGCCAAAATAGGATTTGCCTTTTGTGTGGCAAATTTTACTAGCAAGCTGGCAAATTTACGCTAGCTTGAAGTATTTTATGCGGTGTGTATAGAGCGTTTTTTTTTGACAAATTTTTGCTGGCGTGGCAGATATAAATTTGAAGCTTGGCTAAATTTTTTACTAGGGTGGCGAGCAGATCACTATTTTTAGAGCTTTTAGTATAAATTTTGTCAAAACAGCCGATATGGCGGCAAATGGTGGAGCGGCGAGGTTTGAGCAGTAAAATTGAAAGTTTTTGCTGTGAAGCGTCCTGTGGATATTTTGCTTGATTGCACGAGTGGTGCGGTCTATGCATGGGCTGCTTGGTGATGATGAAATTTGCAGCAAATGCATTGTGAGTGAGAAATTCTCATAGCGCTTGCAACTTCGACATAATAAGGCTAAATAGTGAAATCCTACCAGAGAATGAGCGAAACCTAAAATTTCACAAGCAGATAACAGATCACTTTTTTGACAAGAAATGGCTTATGAAATTTAGTAAATTTAGGCTCGTCCAGCCTAAATTCTCTTTTATAAATTTAAGCTACAAACAAGTAAATTTCTTACTAAATTTAGCCTAAGCACTCGCACACGCAACATAAATTTATAAACTCACAAGAAGTTCAAATTTACTTTACTAGATGACACTTGCTTGGTCAAATTTCAATAAAGTAACCCACGCTAGCGATAGCAAAATAATTAAATTCTGCTAAGCAAAGATTAAAATTTGATAAATTTAAGCTACAAATAATCAAATTTCTTACCAAATTTGCCTACCACATAAAACCAAAAGTAGTCAAAACATTTTGTAAAAAGCATCATTAAAACGATATTCTCTTGTAAAATTTAGCTAGCTCATAGGCAAAATCTAACTTAAAAACACCAGCATCGCATTTAAATTTACAAGCTCGCAAGAAGTTTAAATTTACTCTAATAGGCTGCGTTTGCTTGGTCAAATTTCAACAAAGCACTCACGCAAGCGATAGAAAAATGATTAAATTCTGCTAAGCAAAGATTAAAATTTGATAAATTTAAGCTACAAATAATCAAGTTTCTTACCAAATTTGCTCATCAAATAAAAACAGAAGTAGTAAAAACGTTTGCGAAAAGCATTTATCAAAGCGACACCCCACCCTTGCCAAATTTAGCCTCAAATACTCATGCAAGCATATAAAAAACAAAATTTAAAACTCACAAGAATTTTTTAGGCACAGCACTTTTGCGAGTGATAGCAAGATAATCAAATTCTGACAAAAATTTAAAATTTGCTAAATTCAAGCTACAAACAAGCGAGTTTCTTACCAAATTTAGCCTGCAATTAGACAAAATTTGGTTTCAAACACCCACGCAAACACTTAAATTTACAAACTCGCAAGCCACATCAACCGCAAACGCCCTTGCGTAAATTTAGAAAATATAAAAATGATAGAATTTTTGAAAATAGTTATTTGTGAGTTTTTGTATTAAAAATTTAATGAAAAAGAGCAAGCACTAGCCTGCTCTTTGTGAAAATTTAACCCTTTTTTGGAGTTACAAGCATATTTACATAACGACCTTCTATTATAGGCTCTTTGTCGCGGTCAGCCTCATCTTTGATCATCTCCCAGACCTTCTCAAGCATGGCTACTCCAGCCTCTGGGGTGCTCATCTCGCGACCCTTTAAAAATACACGAAATTTAACGTGTTTGCCATCTTGCAAAAACTCGCTTGCGTGTTTAACCTTGTAGTTTATATCGTTTTGGGCGATCTTGACAGAGAGTTTTATCTCTTTTATCTCGATGGTTTTTTGCTTTTTCTTGGCCTCTTTTTGCTTTTTCTCTTGCTGATAGCGGAATTTGCCGTAGTCCATTATCTTGCAAACTGGCGGCTTCGCGTCTGGCGCTATAAGCACTAGATCAAGCCCAAGCTTATTTGATATCTCTAAAGCCTCATCTCTTGAGATGACACCATATGCCGTGCCATCATCCCCTACACATCTTACCTCTCTCGCCCTTATGTCCTCATTGAGCAATACTTCATTTTCCTTACTCAAAAATGTACCTCACTAAGTTTCTCCTTCGTTAAATTTATAAATTCCGCCAAGCTCATATCGCTCTGCGTCCTAGCCTGTCTGTCGCGCAGCGCAACGCTCTTGTTCGCTACTTCGTTGTCTCCTAGCACGACTATCATAGGCACCCTTTGTTTTTCTGCCGTTCTTATTCTCTTATTTAAACTCTCATTTTTACTTGCGATCTCGCTATCGACGTTGATCTTTCTTAGCTCGCGCGAAATTTCTTTTGCGTAGTCTAAATGCGCGTCGCTAATAGGCACGATGACGACTTGCGTAGGAGCTATGAAAAATGGTAGCTCGCCAGCAGTGTGCTCAAGTAAAATTCCTATAAATCTCTCAAAACTGCCAAGCAAGGCTCTGTGAAGCATTACAGGGCGCTGTCTTTCGTTATTTGCGTCGATGTAGCCTAGGTCAAAGCGCTCTGGCAAGTTAAAATCGACTTGTATCGTGCCACACTGCCACTTTCTCTTAAGAGCGTCAGTTATCTTAATGTCGATCTTTGGTCCATAAAATGCGCCGCCGCCCTCGTCGATGCCGTATTTAAAGCCATTTTCATCAAGGGCTTCTTTTAGCGCTTTTGTAGCTGTATCCCAAATTTCATCGCCGCCGATCGCTTTGGCTGGCTTGGTTGATATCTCCATCTCATAGTGGAAGCCAAAATTTTCCATTATCGTGCCAGCAAATTTTAAAATTTCTAAGATATTTTCTTTGATCTGGCTTGGCATACAAAAGATATGTGAGTCATCTTGTGCAAATTCTCTAACCCTAAAAAGTCCATGAAGCACGCCGCTTTTTTCATGGCGGTGCACGACGCCATACTCGAAAAATTTAAGTGGTAAGTCGCGGTAAGAGCGGATGTCACTTTGATAGACTTTGATGTGACCAACACAGTTCATCGGCTTGATGCCATACTCTGTCTCATCGATCGTTGTAAAGTACATATTTTCTTTGTAGTTTGCGTAGTGACCGCTTCTTCTCCACACGTCAGCCTTTAAAAGCTCAGGACCACGCACTGGCTCATAGCCGCGGTCGCGGTGGGCTTTGTATAGAAGTTGCTCTAGTTTTGATCTTAAGCGTCCGCCATTTGGTAGCCAGATAGGCAAACCGCCGCCCACTTCTTCATCAAATGTAAATAGCTTCATCTCGACGCCAAGTTTTCTGTGATCGCGCTTTTTAGCCTCTTCGATGATGCGGATGTGCTCTTTTAGGCTCTCTTTGTCTGCGTAAGCTGTGCCGTAAATTCTAGTTAGCATCTCACGGCTCTCATCGCCGCCAAGATATGCGCCAGCCACGCGTGTAAGCTTGAAGAATTTTAAAAATTTAGTATTTGGCACGTGCGGTCCGCGGCAAAGGTCCTCAAAATCGCCTTGTGCGTAGCTACTCACTTCGCCATCTGGAATTCTTTTTAAGACCTCTTGTTTTAGGTCGTCGTTTTTAAATTTCTCACTCATATTAGCTTTAGTTGAGCAGGTTTTAACGATGTCAAATTTCTTCTCAGCAAGCTCTTTCATCTTATCTTCGATCGCTGCTAGATCGCTCTCACCTAGCTTCGTGCCCTCATCATCAACTCTAAAATCATAATAAAATCCATCTTCTACGTTTGGTCCGACAAAGAATTTCGCCTTTGGATAGAGTGATTTGATAGCTTGTGCCATGAGGTGCGCACAGGAGTGTCTGATAACATGTAGTGCCTCTTTTGAGTTGTCAAAATAGATAGGCTCAGCACTACTCTCACGCCCTGCGATACTTTGAGTATCGACTATTTCGCCATTTAGTTTGTATGCGATGATATCGCTCATTGTTTTTCCTTATATCAAATTGTCTTTTTTACGATAAAAGAACGATTAAGGATTTTATCGAAATGGGCTTTAAGCTAA
>NZ_CABPVA010000001.1:137591-144719 GCF_902460595.1 Campylobacter concisus | reverse complement strand
ATAAATTCTTTTTAAATTTAGTAAAATTTGAGCCAAAAATTTTGGATTTTAAAATATATTTTTTTATATATAAAGATAATTATCCCTAAAATATGCATATTTTATCAATATACTTTATTATACTTTAAGATTATCCCTGATAATATTTGCTCCTGAAATGAATTTAGCAATTTCTCGTCTTTGCATTACTTAAATTCATTTTTCTCCCGACAAATTTAGTGCTAGGAAGTGGTTAGCCTAGCACTTTTCTTTTGCAAATTTAACAAACACCGGCTTTACTATCCTAGCGTAGTCTTTTGCGTTTAAAACGACTGATCTATCAAGAAGCCCCGCATTAAAGGCGATCTCCTCGTTTCGCTCTAGCAAACTCTCGTCCACAACAAGGTGCAAATTTTTATGAAAGCTAAATGGCGGAACCGAGCCAAATACGCAATCAGCAAGTACTGTGACCTCCTCTGGGCTAGCAAGGCTCGCTCTTTTACCATCAAATTTTTGCGTAAGCGCGTCAAGATCAGCCTGCTCGTCCGCTGGCAAGACCGCGAGCAAGTAAATTTTACCAGCCTTCATCGCTGGCTTTTCGTCATCTAGCAAGTAACCATCTAGCACATTTTCATCTTTAAAAATTTGCCTAAATTTCTCCTCGCTAACGCCCTTTATAGAGCAGACCAGCGCCTTTGCGCCCTGGCTCATCTTCGTGCCCCTTATCTTAGCGACCTCCTCTGAAGTCCTTGCGCTCTCATGCTCTATCACTCTAAATTTAGCCCCATTTTTGCTAAGAAGATCGTGGATCTTATTAAAAATTTGCTCTGACACAGCTCTTTCCTTTGGATAAATTTAGTTAAAATTATACCGCTAAAACCAAAAAAGGGCAGGAAAATGCAGATAAATTTAGATGACGTAAAGATCGAGCCAAGCTGGAAAGAGGTGCTAAAAGATGAGTTTTTGAGTGAAAATTTCGCTCGCATCAAAGAGAATTTCTTAAAAGCAAAGAGCGCTGGCGTCGTCTATCCACCAAGCGGGCTTATATTTAACGCATTTAACCTAACGCCATTTCACGCCGTAAAGGTCGTCATCCTAGGCCAAGACCCATATCACGGCGCAAATCAAGCCATGGGACTAAGCTTTTCAGTGCCAAGTGGTGTGCGCGTGCCACCAAGCCTTGTGAATATTTATAAAGAAATTTACGCCGATCTTGGCATAAAAGAGCCAAATAGCGGCGATCTTACAAAGTGGGCAAAGCAAGGCGTGCTGCTTTTAAACTCTACTTTAAGCGTAAGTGCTGGAGCGGCAAATTCTCACGCTAGCTTCGGCTGGCAGGGCTTTACAGACGCTGTCATAAGAAAGATTAGCCAAAATTTACAAAACGTAGTTTTTATGCTCTGGGGCAACCCGGCCAAGGCAAAAGCGCCGCTTATAGACGCCAGCAAGCACCTAATCTTAGAAGCAGCGCACCCAAGTCCGCTAGCTCGTGGGGCATTTTTTGGTTGCAGGCACTTTTCAAAGGCAAATATCTACCTAGCAAACCACGGCAAAACGCCCATCGAGTGGGACTTAAACGCTAAAATTTGAGCTATTTTTTAAGCTCACTAAGAAGCTTATTTACCTTTTCAAGCTCGCTTTTGCAAAATTTCTCATCGTTATTTTGCATTATCATCGCCTCTTGGCCGCTTTGCCTTTGCTTAAACTCATCAAATTTAAGCTCAAAAAGCCTTAGCGCCTTCTCATCACCCGCAAGCTTCTTGCTCTCTTTGGCGTAAAGCTCGTCAAGATAGAGCCTACTTTGCTTGACATACTCTTTGCAAACCTCGCTTGCACCAAATAAATTTACGCCCATCAAAAGGGCAAAAATGGCAATTTTTTTCATATTTTTCCTTGAAATTTTTGCGTTATACTAGCCTTTAAGCACTTAAATTTTAAAATATTTTGCAAAAAAAGGATGAAAATGAGACGAAAAGATAGAGAACTAAGCCCTGACGAGGCGCTTGAGATTATCGATAACTGCGAATACTGCGTGATCTCATGCGTAGATGATGAGGGAGAAATTTTTAGCGTGCCTATCTCGCCTGCTAGGGTTGGTGAGAGCATTTTTATCCACGGAGCGACCGCTGGTAGCAAGGCAAAACTGCTTCAAAATGGGCGAAAAGTGGAGTTTGTCTGCGTGAGCTTCAACAAGGTCCCGCACCTAAATGATAGCGAGCTAGAAATGATAAAAGACGACGGCAAGGCGCTTGGCGGCAAGGTCTTTACGACTGAGTATAAAAGCACCATCGCAAAAACAAGAGCCTACGAAGTGACAGATGAAGCCAAAAGATATGAAATTTTAAAAATTCTCAGCCAAAAATACACCGCCTACGCGATGAGCACCTTTGACGTGGCGGCCGAGTATGGGCTAAAAAATATGAAAATTTACGAGCTAAAGATAGAGAGCCTTAGCGCAAAGGCCAAAATTTTGCCAAAAGCGTTAAAGGAGTAAATTTGAGCTCACTTGCACTGATGTTTAGGCCAAAAAATTTGGATGAAATTTGCGGACAAAAGACGGTTAAAGCGGCATTTTTAAAATTTATAGCCACAAGCAAGATACCGCACTCCATATTTTATGGTCCAGCAGGCTGTGGCAAGACGAGCTTTGCAAGGGCTGTGGCAAGCGGGGCAAACTACGACTTTTACGAGTTTGACGGCGGAAATTTAAAGATAGATGACTTTCGCAAAATTTTAAAAAACTACGAAAACGCCCTAAATAAGCCGCTCTTTTTCATAGATGAGATCCACAGGCTTAGCAAAACCCAGCAAGAAGCGCTACTTATCCCCATGGAAAACTACAAGGCCCTAGTCATCGGTGCAAGTACTGAAAATCCCTTTTTCACGCTAAGCTCAGGCATCAGAAGCCGCTCGATGCTCTTTGAGTTTAGACCGCTTAGCAGTGGCGATTTTGAGGAGCTTCTTGGCAAGATAAGAGAGCAAATTTCATTTAGCATTGACGAAGAAGCAAAAGAGTATCTCTTTAAAAGTAGCGGCGGCGACGCAAGAGCTATGCTAAATTTACTCGAATTTGCCGTCACGCTTGATGAAAATGTAAGCCTAAAAAATTTAAAAACACTTCGCCAAAACGCCCTAAAAGAGGGGGCAAAAGAGGACGACACGCACTACGAGCTAGCAAGCGCTTTTATAAAAAGCCTGCGTGGAAGCGACGAAAACGCCGTCATATACTACCTTGCAAGGCTCATAGACTCTGGCGAGAGTGCGGACTTCATCGCTAGAAGGATGGCGATATTTGCCAGCGAAGACATCGGCAACGCAAACCCAAATGCGCTAAATTTAGCCGCAAGCACGCTTAGTGTCGTAAAAGAGATAGGCTTTCCAGAGGCTAGGATCATACTGGCTCAGTGCGCCGTCTATCTAGCTAGCTCGCCAAAGTCAAATTCCAGCTACAACGCGATAAATGCGGCCCTAAGATACGTGCAAAGCGAGGAAATTTTAAAGATCCCGCCATATCTAAAAAATCACACAAAAGAGAGCAAAGACTACCTTTATCCGCATGATTTTGGTGGCTGGGTCGAGCAAAAATACCTAGAAAAACCGCTCATTTTTTACAAAAGCAAGGGCATAGGCTTTGAAAAAACGCTAAATGAGTGGCTAGAAAAGATAAGGGCAAAGGGCTAAATTTAGGCTTTACTCTTTTGATTTAAAAAGGTACGCGCATGGTCGAGCAAAATTTAACATATATCGCAAATTTAAAGATAAAAGACGTGCCGTGGTCGAGGCTAAGCTGTAGTTACGGCACGGCGGAGCTTTTTGCACAAATTTTAAACACACTTGCAAAGGCTGTAAAAAAGAGCAAATTTGACGAAAAAGAGCTTAGCGAGCTGCTTGATGAGATCTTTGGTGAGTGTGAATATCAAGAGACATTTTGGCACGCAACGCCATTTGCGCTCGTTTTTTTAGTGAGAATTTACAAAAGTGCGCTAGGCGAAAAAGGCGAAGCAGCTAAATTTATCTCACGTAAGCTTGAACTCTTTTTTAAATTTATGCTTGAAATTTGCGAGAAGCTAGAGCATCTTGAGCACGCAAAGCCGCTTGCAAAGATGGAGCAAATGCTAGAGCCAAAGTATCTTGAGATCGTGGATCAAGACGAGCTAAGCTATGACGATAGGCTATTTTACAGCTTTTACTACTACTCAAGCATGGTTTTGCAGGACGCTTTTGTAAAAATTTAGCTCGGCTATAATTTTTTAGTAGTTAATTTAAATTTTATATTTATTCAAATATACTTCTCAAATCCAAATCAATCACGAAAGTTAAAAAATGCCTACAAATTTTGCTGAAATTTTAAATAACTGCGTTGAAAGTATAAATTCATTTCTTTGGGGTCCATACTTCCTAATCGCCCTACTTTGCGGCACTGGACTATTTTTCACCATTAGACTTGGCTTTGTTCAGATTTTTAAATTTAAGATGGGTTTAGGCGAACTTTTTGGAAATTTCTCACTTCATGGCGAGGCTGCTGGCAAGGCTGGTATGAGCTCGTTTCAGGCAGTCGCAACCGCTATCGCGGCGCAAGTTGGCACTGGAAACCTCGTGGGTGCGACCACAGCGCTTATCATGGGTGGCCCTGGAGCTATTTTTTGGATGTGGTGCGCAGCCTTTTTGGGCATGGCTACAAATTTTGCTGAAATTTGCCTCGCTCAAATTTACCGCACCAAAGACGACAGCGGACACACGATAGGCGGCCCAGCCTTTTACATAAGTCAAGGATTAAAGGGCAAATGGGCGAAATTTTTAGCTGGATTTTTCGCTATCGCTATCATCATCGCACTTGGCTTTATCGGTAATATGGTTCAAGCAAACTCCATATCAGACGGCTTTAGCGGCGCTTTTGGCATACCGCAGTGGCTAACAGGGGCGTTTTTGGCTCTCATTTGCGCGTTAATTTTCATAGGCGGCGTAAAGGCGATCGCAAGGGTCGCTGAAAAGATCGTGCCGTTAATGGCGCTACTTTACATCGTTGTTGGCGTGGTTATCATCGCTTTAAATTTTCACCAAATCCCAGAAGCGGTCTCACTAATATTTAAAGCCGCATTTGATCCTTCGGCTGCTTGGGGTGGGGCCACTGGCGCTAGCATCGCAGCTGCTATGAGATACGGCATCGCAAGGGGACTTTTTAGCAACGAAGCTGGCATGGGCTCAACTCCGCACGCACACGCTGCTGCAAACGTCAAACACCCAGTCGATCAAGCCGTCCTTGGCATAATGAGCGTCTTTATAGACACCTTTGTCATCCTAAATATAACCGTTTTTGTGGTGCTTACTGCAAACGTCATCAGCTTTGAAAACGGCAAGGCGGTCTTTACTGGCATCACCTTGGTGCAAGAGGCGTTCTCGTCGCATATCTTTGGCAAAACTGGCGGTTATAGCTTTGTGGCGATCTGCCTATTTTTCTTCGCATTTACGACGATCATTGGCTGGTACTACTTCGCTGAGATCAACGTGCGCTACCTTTTTGGCGCAAAGGCGGTTAAAATTTTTAAAATTTTAGTTGTTGTTTTTGTCTTTTTAGGCAGCTTGCAAAAGGTCGATTTTGTCTGGAGTTTAGCAGATATGTTTAACGGCCTTATGGTCGTGCCAAATTTAATCGCCATAATCCTTCTAAGCCCGGTCGTGGCTAAACTTTTAAAAGATCACGACGCTGGCAAAGAGTACAACGTAAAAGAGTATTTGAAGTAGATTTAAAAGTGTGTGGAGAGAGGCTCTCCACATTAAATTTATATTATAGGTGGTCAGTTGGAGCAACAGTTATAGGCTCAAGTGGCATATAAAATGTCGTTGCTTGAGGTTCTGCGTATTTATTGCCAGCCTCGTCTACTGATGAAGCTTGGACTGTGTACTCAAAATCTCTATTGTTTAAAACACTACTTTCGACTTTCCAGTTGCCATCAGCATCAGCCTTAGCGCTTAGCTCTTCGACCACTTGAGCTGCTTTACCTAGCCAAGAGTTACCTAAGCCATCACGATTAATAATATCAGCTGTTTTAATAACCAAATTTATTTCAGCAAATGGCTCTGCTTTGCCCTCTATGGTCGGTGAAAAGTCGTATTGTTTGTTGCTATCATACATTGTGTTATAGTGTGACAGGTCAGAAAAGTCATCAGTAGATATTTTTGTGATAGACAAGGTGCTATTGTCTGTATCAACAGTTATCTCTTGCGTGCTTGTAGCTTTTAGCTCTTCGCCATTTGCAGCTACTTTGCTAGCTTCAATCGTAAATTTATGATCTCCATCAGCTAAAGGCGAAGTTGGTGTGTATGACCAGTTGCCATCATTATCAGCTGTTGTTGTGCCAAGCAGTGGTGCATTTTCACCTTCACCATCAAATATGCTTATAGTAGCGTTTGAAGTAGCCTTACCTACCAAAGTTGGAGTGTTATCATTTGTGATATGCAGACCTGTTCTTTGTGAATTTTCATGCTCTAAGATATTGCCCTCGATGTCAAGGTTGCTGCTTACTGCCTGATCTGTATTTCCAGTCACTACGTTATCATCAACTGCTGTGACAGTTACTTCTAGTGGCTGTGGCAATATATTGTTATATGCATTATCTATCGCAGCCGCAAGTGTATCAAGACTAAAGCCCTCCTCGCTTGCGCCACCACTTACATTTGTAAAAGCCTCTGCGCTAGCGTTTGCTTGAGAGCTTAGATCGCCAAAATTTGCATTTACGTTTGACTCATGACCACCATTTGCAAAGCCAGCAGCGCCAAGGCTAACACCATTCGAGCTTACTCCTCCTGCTGATTGAGTACCGCCAGCTGCAGTCTCTTCAAGATCAGAGATATCTTTACCATTTAGTAGTTGCTCTTGTAGCGATGCTATCTCTTTGCCAGTCTCATCGCTAGCATTTTCATTTTGAGTTTGCGCAGCTTGCACCTCGACCTTTACACCGTCTTGCTCTTTTATGACCTCATTGTCATAGATCACGTCGCCAGCTTTTAGAGTTCTTTGATTTCCATTAGCATCAACTGCGACGATGGCATCCGTGCCGATTATTGATTTTATTAATCCTTTAACTTTACTCATAACATTTCCTTTTTATGTTTTTAGTTTTTATGCTGCAATTATAAGTAAATATTTTA
>NZ_CABPVA010000001.1:76705-137525 GCF_902460595.1 Campylobacter concisus | reverse complement strand
TTTAGAAATATGAAGTTATAAATTTTTTAGTTAAATTTAGTAATAGCTTGGCGTATTTTAGGGATTTAGTTTAAAATTTAAAAATGGTATAGTTACAAAAAAATATTTTTAAATTTTATTTTTTGGATTTTACGTTTTGGGGAAGTTTATATAGAAATGGTGGCCCCGAATGGACTCGAACCATCGACCACTACCATGTCAAGGTAGTGCTCTACCAACTGAGCTACGGGACCAAAGATTTGGGATTATATTTCATTTTCCTTTTTATTTAGCTTAATTGCCATTTTCTTTAAAATTTAACTTTATAAAACTAGTCTATATTTTAGTACTCTAAAATATTATTAATGCAGATTTAATCAAGCAAGGACTATAATTTCATAAAAATAAGTTTAAGTAAAAATATTAGTTTTTCATTGAAATTTGATGTTTATAAAATCTTAAAAGAAAGGAAAAGGGTATGAACAAGCTTAAATTCATCGCTATTTTTGCCTGTTTATTTTCGCTTCATCTCTTTGGTGCCGATATACCAAAGGGCGATCTAAACGTCACAAAAGTAGTAGTATCTGATGAGCTAAGAGCCAAATATAAGATCAAACCTCATCATGAACACCTAAGCTTTGACTGCGTTGATTGTCACCAAAACCAGGGCGATGATCCTAGCAAATTTAAAGCGATCGGCGACGCTGGCTGCCTATCCTGTCATAAGAGCAAAAAACTCTTAGCCCAGAGGCTAAAATTTATGGATACTCTAAAGGCAAATCCTCACAACTCTGTTCACGATGGTCCGACTTTGTACTGCGACGAGTGCCACAACGAGCACAAACCATCTACAAACATGTGCTCTGAGTGCCATGAACACGAGGTGCCACAATGGATGAATGGAGTAACACCATGAAAATTTCAAAAAAACTACTAGCGCTTATCATATTAATAAGCGGAATTGTTGGATTTTTAGTCGTTCTGCCAGTTCATTACGCGCTTGATGAGACGAGTGGGGATAAATTCTGCATCGTTTGCCACGAGATGGATCCTATGGTGATCGCCTACAACGACGACATCCACAGCGGCAATGGCAAAACTGGTATCAAAGCAAGATGCGTGGATTGTCACATACCGCATGACAACATCGCAAAATACGCCCTAACGAAGGCGAAAAACGGCATTTTAGAGGGCTGGGTGCATTTCTTTGGCGATCCTAGTGCTATTGATTGGCACAAAAACCTCAAAAACCGCGAGCATTTCGTCTTTGACAACGGCTGCACAAGCTGCCACACAAACGTGATAGATAGCAACAACACTTCAGCGCAAGCTCAAAAGATGCACGCTCACTACAAAAAGCTTCTTGACACCCCTAAAGAGCTAAAATGTGTAAGCTGCCACTATGACGCAGGTCACGGCGCTGGCTTTAGAAACTATCTTGAGTATTGGAAGCCGTCATATAAAATTTATGATAAAAAGATGATCGAAAAGAGGATCGAAACTAAGCAAAAATTCTTCAAAGATGAGTACAAACCTACAAAAGACGAAGAGGAATTTTTAAAGCAAAAGGCTGAAAAAGACGCCAAAAAGCCAGCTGGCGGTGGTCTAGCTGGCTGACGAGAAAGCTTAACCGCTCTCAAGTGGCTTTTGGCAAAATGTCATCCTAAATGCATCGCTTTACCGCTTTGGGTTTAGGATGATCCAGCTTAAAAGCACATGTTCGGTCGTCAAGGACTTTGAGTACGGCAATGGTTAAAGAAATTTAAACCTTGATCTAGTTAAATTTATAAGAGATAGCCAAAACATCACTCCCATTATGCTTTTGCAGGGCGTTAGCGTCCCTAGCATTTTTAAGGAAATTTACTATAAGCCATTTGCCCTGAAGAGTTTTTATTTCATGTTTTTAGGCTTTGCAAGGTGCTTTTAGGCTCTAAATTTGAGCTAAAAAATGGTCTGGTCTTTGACAAAGACTCCCTTTGCATAAGAAAAGAGGACGAGGTCATCTACCTTGGCAAAAAAGAGAGCCGGCTACTTGAAATTTTATGCAAAAACTCGCCCCACGTCGTCACCTTTGATAAGATAGATCACCACCTATATAAAAACGAAACCTTATCGCAAGAGCGCATCAGATCGCTCGTGCGGGAGATAAGAGCTAAGATACCAACTATCTGCCTAAAAACCGTGCGAGGCACTGGATATAAGGTGGAGTGAGGGAAATTAGTAAAATTTAGATCTTGTTTGAAGCTAAATTTCTATACTTTTAGATCAAATTTGCTTAAATTTGTAAAAACTCTTGCCTTGTTTGGCTATTTTGGCTTCAACGATTTTCACAGCACCTTTGATAAATTTGCCTTGCCAAAGCACCGCCTTTTTCTCTGAGAAGTTTGCCGTATTCGTATATCTCGTCAAATTTCTTACATAAAGCCATATCATTTTTGCTATAGCAGCTTTTTGAAAATCTGCCAAGCAGTAGCCAACCGACCTTTAAAACAGCTTGTGATCGCTAATCATAACGACTATTCTTTGTGGATTTGTGGCGCCATTGCACCATCAAGAAAGAATTTGTATAAATTTATAGCAAGAGCTGGCTTTACACCAACTCTCTTATGCTTTTTGTTAGCTCCAAGCTCGCTTCTATCTCGGCGCGCTTTGCCATGACACTTTCTATATTTATGCTTAAATTTAGCCCATTTTCGTCGCCAAATTTCTTTAGCTCGCACCAAATTTCTTTAATGATATTGCAACTTTCAAGTAAATAGTCTGAGCTTAAATTTAGCCTCTCTTCGACCGAGCTTGGCACGCTCACTCCGAGCCATTTGATAAATTCAAGTGTTTTTGGGTTGCCTGCTGTGCTAAATGTAAGAAATATCGGCTCGCTTATCTTTGCAGCCGCGCAATCCTCTAAAAATTTGCGCGCTAGCTGTGCGTCAAAGATTGCCTGCGATATGAAAAATTTAGCCCCAGTCGCGATCTTTTCACGCATCCTTTGTGGCTCATCGCCCTTTTTGCCGTGACGCTCTGCGATACAGACGCCGCCCACTGCTAACTCTTTAAATTCGCTAGCTATCTCGTAAGCGCGAGCTAAATTTAGCCTAACTTTTTGCGTGCTAGAAGTTGCCCCCACTAGCACGTTTAAATTTGAGCTTTGGGCCTTAAGTGCTGCGCGAAATTCATCCTCGCCGTATCCGCTAGCCACGCGATAAAATATGCTAGGTGTAGCTACATTTAGGTACTTTTTGTAGTAAATTTCAGGGCTTAGCGTCCCGCTAAACTCAAATGTCCTCTCGCTCTCATTTCGCTCGCTCTCATCTTGCACCTCGTAAAGTACGAGCCCATCGGCCTTGATATCATTTATCCGCCCCGTCCAGCGATCCGAGATGTCGCGCAGTTTAGACTCGTCAAATTCAGCCTTTGGCGGCGTAAGGCCATATAGCACGAGCCCTTTTTCTCTATTTAAAATTTTCTCTTTTAACATTTTCTCACTTTTGAACTAGATCAGCCCTCATCACCACACCAACAGAATTTCTTGACGACATGCAGACAAACTCGTCTTTTAGGTATTTTGCGTCGGCTCGCCAAAAGCTCACGATATTTGCCACGTCGGCATTTTGCTTTTTAGCAGCTATCATATATCTTTTTATGACGGCGACAAAAGCCTCTTGGCAATAGCCCTTTATATCTCCGCTATCAGTGATAAATCTTTGAACCTTTACATTTGCCTTGATGACGCTTTTATTTTGGTCGTTTGAGCCAAACTCAAGCCTCACATTTTCAAAGCCTGCTAGCTCTTTTTTGGCAGCTTCTAAATTTAAAGTCTCGCTGATACTATAGATATTTGTTTGCTTGTACGCACCTTTGTTGAGTGGTATAGAGTGGCGTCCAGAACTACATCCGGACGCAAAGATAACTAATATTACAAATAGAAAAATCCTTTTCATTTTTCAAATCCTTTTTAATTAAATTTTATAGACCTCTTACGATCTTGACGGCTTCTACCATGTTTTTAAGGCTTGGCTCGACCTCTTCCCATTTTCTGGTTTTTAGGCCGCAGTCAGGGTTGATCCAGAGTTGCTCTTTTGGTAACACCTCAAGCAGAGCTTTGATCTGAGCGACAATCTCCTCGACGCTTGGCACACGTGGGCTGTGGATGTCATAAACGCCAGGTCCGACCTCTTGTTTGTAGCCAACAGCTTTGAAAATTTTAAGTAGCTCGTTGCCACTTCTTGCAGTCTCGATACTGATAACATCGGCGTCCATAGCTTCGATGGTCTTGATGATGTCATTAAATTCAGAGTAGCACATATGAGTGTGGATCTGAGTTTTTGCCTCGGCTGAGCTCACTGAAAGCTTGAAGCAATCAACCGCAAATTTCTCATAAGCTGGGATATTTTCAGCTCTTAGCGGATAGCCCTCTTTAAACGCTGCCTCATCGACTTGGATCACTCTGATGCCCGCATTTTGAAGGTCTGCGATCTCGTCATAGATACAAAGTGCAAGCTGTTTTGCCACCTCGCTTCTTGGAAGATCATCACGCACAAAGCTCCAGTTTAGCATCGTTACAGGTCCAGTTAGCATGCCCTTCATTACGTGTTTTGTGATGCTTTGAGCGTATTTCATCCACTTAACAGTCATCGGCTCTGGGCGGCTTACGTCACCAAAGAGAAGTGGTGGCTTGACGCAGCGGCTGCCGTAGCTTTGTACCCAGCCATTTTGGCTAAATGCATATCCGCTGATCTGCTCGCCAAAGTACTCAACCATGTCGTTTCTCTCTGGCTCGCCGTGTACTAGCACGTCTAGGCCGATATCTTCTTGGAATTTCACGCAGTGATCGATATATTTTTTGATGCCTGCTTCATAAGCAGCCGCGTCGATCTCACCTTTTTTGAAATTTTGGCGAAGTACGCGAAGATCAACCGTTTGAGGAAAACTACCTATCGTTGTTGTTGGCAATATACCGTAGTTTAGCGTTTCACGTTGAATTTTTATGCGGTCTTCAAATTTCTCGTCACGCTCAAATTTGCTTAAATTTT
The DNA here is from genome assembly GCF_902460595.1 of Campylobacter concisus. Classification (GTDB taxonomy): domain Bacteria; phylum Campylobacterota; class Campylobacteria; order Campylobacterales; family Campylobacteraceae; genus Campylobacter_A; species Campylobacter_A concisus_BL. Next base: position 132,516 of record NZ_CABPVA010000001.1, on the reverse strand, counting down.
TAACGCGTTTTTGAACGCTTTCAGAGTGGATGAGCTTTGAAGTGGCGCGAGTTTTAACAGCATTTTTGTTCTCTTCGTAAATTTTTGTTTCGCTCTCATCAAGTTTCTCGCCATTTGCTAGTTTTGTGATGATCTTGATCTCATCAAGCTTCTCAACCGAAAAACTTAGCCAGCTTTTGATCTCTGGGTTTAAATTCTCTTCATATTTTAGCGTGTATGGCACGTGTAGAAGTGAGCATGAAGTGCCGATATAAAGGTCTTTTCCGCCTATCTTTTCTAAAATTTCACCTACAAGTTTTACTTTTTCGTCGATGTTGCTTTTCCAGATATTTCTGCCGTCTATCACGCCAGCAAATAGCGTCAAATGGCTATTTTTGATAGTCTCAAGGACTTCGAAATTTCTCTTGCCGTGGATAAAGTCAAGCGCGATGCCATAAATTTTAGTTTTAGCCACTTCGCTAACTGCCTTGATCGCATGCTCAAAATATGTCGCAAATACGATCTTAACGTTGTTTGCAACGCCTGTTAGCTCGTTATAAACCTTTGTGATAAGTGGCAAAAGTAGCTCTTCGTTTTTGTCTGTTACAAAGATCGGCTCGTCAAACTGCACTAAAATTTCATCATCAAGCTTAGAAATTTGCTCAAGCAGCTTTTTGTACTCGCCTACAAGCGCGTCAAGGTGCTTAAATGGGCAACTGCCGTCAGTCGTCTTTGAAAGAGCCAAGAACGTGATAGGGCCGATCAAATTTACCTTGCCTTTTATGCCGTTAGCCTTTGCCTCTTTGTATTCAGCCAAAATTTTGTCAGCTTTTAGGCTAAATTTGCTCTCGCTACTAAGCTCTGGCACGATGTAGTGGTAGTTTGTGTTAAACCACTTTGTCATCTCCATCGCAACGCCGTTTTTGTTGCCTCTTGAGCAAGCAAAATATTGCTCTAAGCCGCTTAAATTTGCAAATCTTGGAGGTGTAGCGCCAAAAGCGATGATGTTATCAAGCATTAGGTCGTAAAATGAAAAATCATTAACGCTAATAGCCGAGATGCCAGCGTCTTGTTGATATTTCCAGTGTCTTTGGCGAAGCGTCTTTGCAGTCTCTTGCAAATTCTCTTCACTAAAGCCCTCTTTACCAGCCCAAAAGCCCTCTAATGCGCGCTTTAACTCTCTTTTCTCTCCGATTCTTGGAAAACCTAAAACATAACTTTTTATCATTTTTATCCTTTTTAAATTTAAATTTGCAGACGAAAATTCGCTCTGCGGACTACTATAAAACTGTGCAAGGCACAGCAACCTTGAACGTGCGGTGGGGGTTTGGGGGCGGAAGGGGCGATGTTTTGCGTCACAAGCTCGCAACTGCAAGCAGACCAGACCGCAAGTAGAAACCCATTCTGCCACCAAAAGCCAAATTTTCACTATCACAGCTCAAACAATAAATTTAATCACCCCAAACGCGGTGGATGACACCCGCTTCTTCTTAAGCTAAAATAAAATTTATAAAAAACCCTGCTAAAAAGATCCTTGCCAAATTTTAAACACTGCTTAGTTTTATTTTTAAAAATGCAGTTACAATGCAGCGGACCGGCTAGCAAAAATGGATTAATATCAATGTGAAAAAATGTAAAATTGTTTAAAAATTTGCGTGTTTTTTGAAAATCGCTGATATGTTTTTTGCCGAGATTAACGAGCTTTACGCATGGGACAAGGCATCAGCGTTTTTCCTTTGTAGTGAATTTTTGCGGCATTATAAACGCTCTTTGCCAAATTTTTGTTTAAATTTGGGCGCTACTAAATTTCACGCCCAGAGTTTTTAGTCTTTTTTACCTTTATTTAGGGATTTTAGCTTAGCGTCCATGTCGGCCGTAAGCATAGTAAAGACCTTGTTTGTAAGCTCCATTGTGAGATCTTTAGCCTCTTGCATAGTCTTTTTACTAAATTCATTTAAGAGTTTGTCCGCTTTTTTCTTATCTTTTTTATAAAGTTTGACATACTCATCTTCAAATTTTGCCTGTTTTACCGCCAACTCTTTTTCAAATTTAGCGTAGGCCTCTTTAACCACTGGCGAATACTTCTCATAGTCAGTCATCACAAGGGTTTGAAGTTTTCTATAAACCCAGTATATCGAAGTATCATCAGCATCGTATGAGCCATCTGAGTAGCCTTTTATAAAGCCATCAAGCCCCTCGTAATACGGTAAATAAACGCTAAGATCAGCCATGCCAAGAGCGACGTAAGTCACGCGGCCGATCTCTTTTGGTAGCCACGGGCGCACCTGCATGACGTGAGACTCGTATGTTCTAAAGACGCTTATAGCGCGGTAGATGTTTTTCTTATCTTCATCTTTGCTAGTGTAGTTATCAAATGAAGTGCCGTCGTAGTGAGCTCTCATTGCAGCTTTTAGATCCTCAACACTTAGTTTTTTCTCTGGTTTTAAAAATACTGGGAATTTCTGGCCGTCAGCAAAGTCTTGTTTTAGGCTTGGATTAAACATGCTTTGCACCCAGCAAACACGTGGGTAGTTGTAAGTCACATCTCTTTCATCGTCCCTTGTATAGGCCTTTGTAAAGTTAAATTCGCCATCTTTTGCAGGGTCATAAGTCTTGTTGTCGATCGCAAATTTGATGACATCTTTTGCACCCATGAAATTTGGATCATTCTCTTTGTAAGCGTGTAGTCTGCCTTGGTTTGCAGTGACGAAGTATTCATCTTGCGGGATCTTTGAAGCGATCCATTTATGACCTGTGCCAGTCTCAAAATACCAAAGCTCGTTTGCATCGACAAATACCACACCAAAGCCCTCACCAGCGCCTTTGGTCTCAACTATCTCGCCAAGAAGCTTAACGCCCTCTTTTGCGCTCTTCATACGTGGCAAAAGCACGTCTGGGATGTCATCTTCTGTGATGCCAGTCTCTTCGTTGTATGGATCAACTTTTAAAAGCTCATCTTTTGCGTAAATGGTCTCAGTGCCGCTTAGTCCTACGCCAGCCTCGTTGTAGCCGACCGCTCCGTGAAGTTTTGTGTGTGAGTTTGCGATGGTTGTGTATCTCATGCCATCTTTTGGAAGCGGATATGTAAAGTCATTTGCGCCGTCATGGGCCTTTGAGCTGTGCATGCCAGTTTGGTTTTTCGTAGCTGGGTGGATCAAAAAGACCTGTGCCTTTATAGCCTTGCTATCAGCACTTCTAGCCACTAGCATAGAGCCGTCGTTTGAAGCTTTATCTCCTACTAAAATGGTAGTGCATGCCAAGCTACTTGTGCCTAAAATCGCACTCATAGCGACGATTGATGCGAGAATTTTGCCTTTCATTTTTACTCCTTTAGTAAAATAAAATTTTCATATGTAATTATATGCCAAATTTAATAAATTAGTTCCGATTTTTAAAACTTTTTTAAGTTAAATGTAAATTTATTGCAAATTTTGTCTAAGTGAAATTTAAATTTTCTAAAGGATTTTTCGCTATAATCCAAATCTTACGCACTTGCGTATAAAATTTCAAAAAGGATTAGCATGCCAAAGATGAAAACCGTTCGCGGTGCTGCTAAGCGCTTTAAAGTAGGTAAAAATAAGATAAAAAGAGGCTCTGCTTTTAGAAGCCATATCTTAACAAAAAAACCTAGTAAGCGTATGAGAGACCTTCGTGGCCCACAATACGTGGACAGCACAAATGTCCCAGCCGTTCGCAAAATGCTCGGCGTATAAAGCAGCTGTAGATTTAAGTTTTTGACAAAAAAGTCATTCAAACTCCCCCAAATTTAGGGGCAAGACTCACCTTGTGAGCGCCAATTTGTAAAAGGATAAATATGGCAAGAGTAAAAACAGGCGTAGTTAGAAGAAGACGCCATAAGAAAGTTTTAAAGCTAGCACGTGGCTTTTTCAGTGCTAGACATAAACACTTTAGAAAAGCTAAAGAGCAACTAGAGAGAAGTTTAGTTTACGCATACCGCGACAGACGCCAGAAAAAACGTGATTTCAGACGTTTATGGATCGTTCGTATCAACGCAGCTTGCAGACTAAACGACATTAGCTATTCAAGATTTATCAACGGCTTAAATAAAGCTAACATAGAACTTGATAGAAAAATTTTAGCTGATCTAGCTATGAATGACGCGAAGGCATTTGCGGCACTTGCAAAACAAGCAAAAGATGCTTTAAAATAACACCTTTTCTCCGCTTCGGCGGAGATATTCTTTTTTTAAATTTCTATTCAAATTTTTATTAAAATTTATTTTTCGAGTTTTTTTAATTATTTATTTTGTATTCAAATTTTAAATTAATACCACTATAAAATTTTACTTCATCAGCTAGGTGCAAATTTAGTAATATAAATTTGAAAAATTTGCTTACCATTACTAGCCAAACTAGCCAAGAGTAAGTATAGAACTCGCTCTAAAAGCTAAATTTCGATACTCGTATCAAAGCAGTGTTTCACCGCTCCGCTAAATAAAATTTTACCTTTTTCTAGCCTAAGACCAAGCTCCTCACCACTTTTTGGATAGACTTTTAGACATTGCGCTGCGTTTAAATTTAAAGTAGCGCCGTAAAAACAAGCCGCCATGCCAGTGCCACAAGCTAGCGTCTCGTCCTCCACGCCCCTTTCATAGGTTCTCACCTTTAAAGCTCTGCCATCAAATTTAGCTAAATTTACATTTGCATTGTACTTTTGACGAAGCGCCCTGCACTCTTTGACGTCAAATTCATCTAAATTTTGCGTGAAATTTACAAGATGCGGCACGCCGGTATCGTAAAAGTACCAAGTTTTGCCGTTTTCATTTAGCGGTTCGCTTAAAGTCTTTGGACTTGTTAGCACGACCTCGACGCACTCATCTTTCACGCTTGCCATCACCTCGCCGCTGCCAGTTAGCAAGGCAAATTCGCTCGAACTTACAAGGCCGTTTAGATAGGCATATCTAGCAGCCGCACGCGAGCCGTTGCCACACATCGCAGCGTAGCTTCCGTCGCTGTTGTAAAATTCCCATTTCACGCCCTTTTCGTAAGGCAAAAGCACGATGAGCCCGTCAGCTCCCACGCCGTTTGTTCGGCTGCAAATTTGCCTTGCAAGCTCGCTTCTATCTTTGCTCAAAAATGTGTGAAATATGACAAAATCATTGCCGCTGGCGTTATATTTTGAGACTTGCACGATCCGTCCTTTTATTTTTTGCGTGATTTTACTAAAATTTAGGTAAGAGTTTTTAATAAATTTAAAGGAGCTGTTTTGAAGAGCTACATCTTAAATTTAGAAAAAGAGTTTTCTTTGATAGAAAATGGCTTTAAAGAGCAAGAAAGTAGGGCTTTGGCTGACTATAAAGCAAAGGGAGCTGAGCGCTGCAAAGAGCTGGCACGTCTAGCATACAGCTCGAAGCTCTATCAAGTGCGGATGTATGCGGTTTTTCTCTTTGGGCACCTATCAGATAGTGAAGAAATTTTGGCGTTTATGAGAGATGAAGTCTCAAAAGATGAAAACTGGCGAGTTCAAAAAATTTTAGCAAAGGCGTTTGATGAGTTTTGTAAAAAAGTTGGCTACGAGCAGGCACTTTTTGTCATCGATGAGTGGCTAAAAAATGGCAACGCAAATGCAAAAAGAGCCGTAACAGAGGGCCTTAGGATATGGACTAGTAGGCCTTATTTTAAAGATAACCCAGATGAGGCCATTAGGCGCCTTGCCAGCCTAAAAGAAGACGAGAGCGAGTATCTTAGAAAGTCGGTTGGCAATGCCCTAAAAGATATAAGCAAGGAATTTCCAAATTTAGTAAAAGCCGAGCTTGATAGCTGGGATTTGGGTAGTAAAGAGACCATGCAAACATATAAATTTGCTAGTAAATTTATCAAAACGCAGTAGCGCCGATCTGCTTTAAAAATTTCTCTAACTCAAGCTTTAAATTCTCCCTATCGTTGCTATTATCGATAAGAAAATTTGCCATTTCTCTCTTTTGCTCGATGTCCATCTGAAGCTCTACTCTAGCTTTTGCATCCTCTAAATTTAGAGCGTTCCGGCTCATTATACGGCTTAGCAAAAGCTCTTTTGGCGCGTAGATCACAGCTACATTTTTAAACTCAGCATAACGCTCTTTTTTTTCAAAAAACAAAGGGATATCGACAAAATAAACTTGTCCCAAGCGCTCAAGCTGCGAGGCTTTGAAAAAAATTTCAGCCTTTATCTTTGGATGCAAAATTTGCTCTAAATTTTTAAGCTTTTTTGGCTCACGAAAGACGATAGCACCAAGCTTTTTACGATCTATCTTGCCAGCCTCATCTAAAATTTGCTCACCAAACTCTCTCACGATCTCGCCTTTACAAATTTCAAGCTGCTCGTGAGCGATCAAGTCCGCATCTATCACGCTAAAACCTCGCTCTTTTAGTAAATTTACAACCGTACTTTTGCCACTGGCGATCGAGCCTGTGATGACGTAGGCGTTTGGAAATTTCTGCAAAGTCGCTCCATTTTTGAAAATTGATAACAATTTTAGCAACTTTTGGCTAAAGTTTTAAAAAATAACCAAAAGGGCGAAAATGATAAGTTATAAAGATGCCGGAGTCGATATAGATGCTGGAAATAGCTTTGTTGAGGCGATCAAGCCTTTCGTAAAATCTACGCAAACACCAAACGTCATAGGCGGCATCGGATCATTTTCAGGTGCGGTCAGACTGCCAAGCGGATATAAAAATCCAGCCATTTTAGGCGCGACCGACGGCGTTGGCACGAAGCTTCGTTTAGCTATCGACGCTAAGAAATTTGACGGTGTGGGCGAGGATCTAGTCGCAATGTGCGTAAATGACCTCATCTGTAACTTCGCCACACCACTCTTTTTCCTCGACTACTACGCGACTGCAAAGCTTGAGATAGAAAGCGCCAAAGAGGTGGTAAAAAGTATCGCAAATGGCTGCAAAAAGGCGCAATGCGCGCTGATAGGCGGTGAGACAGCCGAAATGCCATCGATGTATGAAAAAGGCGACTTTGACCTTGCTGGATTTGCCGTGGGTATCGCCGAGGCTGACGAGATCGACAGGAGTAAATTTGTAAAATCTGGTGATGTTTTAGTCGCACTTCCTAGCAGCGGCCTGCACTCAAATGGCTTCTCTCTTGCAAGAAAAGTAGTAAGCGAGCTTGGGCTAAAATTTGATGAAAAAGTTGGCGATAAAAAGCTAATCGACGTGCTTCTTGAGCCAACTAGAATTTACGTGAGCGACTTTTTAAGATTAAAAGATAAGATCACAGCGATGGCGCATATAACGGGTGGTGGCATAGTTGAAAACTTGCCTCGCGTCTTCCCTGCTGGACTTGGCGCGAAGGTGCAAAAAAGCGCTATAAAAACGCCTGAAATTTTTAAAATCCTAGCTCAAAAAGTAGAAGATAGCGAGATGATGAGGACATTTAACATGGGCGTTGGCATGATCCTTGTTGTGCCTAAAGAAAACGTAGATGCTGTGCTAGCAAATAGCGATGGCTACGTGATCGGCGAAGTGGTAAGTGGCAAAGGCGTTGAGCTAGTTTGATGCACACAAATAGTGTAAAACGCCTGCAAAAAACCAAAAATAAGAGCTTTTTTGACCTTAGTGTCTATCAGTTTTTAGGCATGTTTGGCGTGCTAGAGAGCGATATCAAAAAGCTTGATTTTTATGAGTATTGGTGTGAGGTCTCGAGAGGATCAGGCATGCTGCCTATCATGCAAGACAACGGCGAGGACGGCGATCTTTACGATGAAAACTGCGAGGTGATTGACTGCCTTATCTACCTATATGACTGGGAGAAATTTAGCCGTATCTACATAAACACAGGAAAATAACTTGGCAAAGCAAAAGGCAAAAATCGCACCGATCTGGGCTAGAGTAAAGGCCTTTATCATCGATCTTTTCATTATCGGTATGCCGATACTTTACGCCACGACCTACCTTTTGCTTGACGGCAAAGAGGCGTTTTTGCAAAACCAGCTTGCGATCTTTGGCGCAAATAGCCTCATCTCATTTATAATGTGTCTATTTTTTAGCATAAAGGCACAAACTCCGGGCTACAAAGCGCAAGAAATTTATCTCATAAATTTACAAACTGGCAAAAAACTAGGCCTTTTTCACGCGATCTTGCGCCAAATTTGCTTTGCATTTGCTGGCTTTAGTATCATCGGACTTTGCCTTTGTTTTTTTAGAAAAGACAAGCTAAATTTACACGATATCATCACTCACTCAGCCGCAGTGCAAAAAGCAGTTTAAATTTATTTAGCTCCGTGCCAAAGTAGGCGGTTTTTGTGCCTAGCTTTGTGTCGATACTCTCTTTTATGACCTGACAAATATACTCTTTAAAAAGCCCTATATCTCTTGCCTTTGCAAGGTAGCAAGCAAGCGCCACTAAGAAGTTACAAAGCAGACTAATCTATGCGCTTATTTTTTATCTTAGCAACAGCTTTATCACAAAATAATGCACATTTATCAATGTAAATTTAGCTTATGAAGTTTTGTTTCGAATTTTTAGTCATAAATCGCCTAAACTAGCGAGTTAAATAGAAAAAACAAGGTCAGAAACGAGAAAATTTAGCTACAAGCCACGGAAAATTTTGATTAAATTTATGATGAAATTTAAGCGCTTTGTGAGTAGAGTTTGACCTCGTTTATCAAAAACTCATAGACCCTTTGCTGCACTAAAATTTCCTCCTCGCAGCCACTCATCAAGCGGCGAAGGTGCGAAAAGTCTATCTTTTTAGCGTATCTTTTGTGGTCTTTCATATCTTTATCTATGCTTAAAAGAAGCGTGTCAAGCGTGATCCTGTCGCTTCTTTTGACCCTTGCGACGTACTCTCTAACGGTTTGGATTAAGAAGTCTTTTCTAGTCTGATCGTTTTCATAAATTTCATTTACGATGTCATTTAAGATGGAAAAATCATCTTCGTCTGGATCAAATTTAGCTGAAATCATAGCAGCAAAAATTTTTGCACGAAACTCTAAAGACTTGTGATGATAGATGAAAAAATCCCTAAAAGCCGATAAAAAACGAAGCTTGATCTTTCCTGACATTGCCCTACTTTTGGTGAAATTTATGTGAGATTATATACTTTTAAAGCTAAATTTTTAAAAATGTAACTATAAAACTAAATTTAAGTATAGTTTTTGTATGATTGCGAAGCTCCTTCTTAGACCTGTGCAATGCTTTTTATGAGCACCGCTTCAGGGTGGGAACACAGCAGAGCACTTGTATTAAGTGTGTGCCGCAGTCATCTGAGAGGGGGTCTTTCTAAACCAAAATGCTCATTAAAATCATCGCAAATTTCTAAAAAATCCACTCCATCGATCTTAGGTTTTTCACTAAAAAATTTATACATATTATTAAAGCCGTCAGTTAGCTCTTTAGACTTGACGCCGTAGCTTATGGAAATTCCAGCTTCGATGTAGGCTGAGAGCTTGTCACAGTATTTTAGCGCTTTGCCATCGATCGGGTTAAATTTATCCTCATTTACGTTCTCCATAGTCCCTTCGTGGCAGATGATCTTGCGCTCGAATGTTCTATTTTCAAACTCATCTTTTATAAATTTCTCGCCATCTTTTCTGATACCAAGGATGTAGCTAAACTCATCTCTGATCTTTTCAGGCACAAATGGCAAAATCCTCTCATCAATAAGCCTCATCTCATACTCGCTTATGATCTCATTTAGCCCCTTTACGCCGTATTTTACAGGGCTGATGATGTCGCGTGTAAGGCTTTCTGGCAGGTCGTGAAATAGCGCGCAAAAGAAGTTATTTTCCAAGCGTTTTTTGCAAGCTTTTGCTTTTAGTGAGTAAAAGTAGCTAAGTATCGCAACAACTAGCATATGTCCTAAGACCGCAGTTTCAGGGATGCGAGGCGTTTGTGCCCAGCGCTTTTGAAACCTTAGCCTGCCACTTAGATCAACAAGACGGGCTAGTTTTTGGTTTATAGCGATCTTTCTAACGCCAATTAACTCGTAATAATCCTCCATCTCCTCTTCAACCTTCGCCTTAAGCTCGTCGATGTCGCTTAAAAACTGGCTCGTTTGATAGACGATAGAAAATTCCCACCTCGTGGCAAGATAGCTAGCTGCTTTTAGTATAAGGCGCTCTTTTTCGTGGCTTTTGTCGTTTTTATAGTGGTTTTTAAATCTCTCTAAAAACTCGCCACCTTCGATATCTAAGATGAGCGTCTCAAGGTTACTTAAAACCCAACTATTTATCTGCTCTTTTTTTGTCTTTTGGATGTGGTGAAAGACGTCAGGGCGTATGTCTGTGACTACGACCCTGCTTAAAAACTCAAAAATTCCAGCCTCTATGATGTAGTTCATATCGGCGTCTTGCTCTTGTTTTGCTATAAAATAAGCGATGATAAATTTATGAGCCTGCTTGTCAAGCTCAACTAAATTTGTCATCTTTGGATAGTCGTTCCAACGTGATATAGATGCTGCTTTAAAGATATGTTCTATAAGCTTAGCACTTATCATTATTTATCCTTTTTGACTACTTTTGGCTTCTTATCATCGGCGTAGCTTATCTTTCTAAAGCCCTCTTTATTTGAGCTTCTTCTTGGCTTGTCATCTTTTTTAAATTTATCATCTCTGCTGCCTCTGCTACGTCTCTCACGCGCTTTGTCACTAAAGCTTCTCTCCCTACTTCTTGGAGCGTATTCTTTCTCTTCAGCTGGCTTTTTTACCACTAGATCAGAGCTGATCTCGATAACCGTATGGACATTTCCACGTGGGTTAAAGTCACCAACTATCTTCATAAATTTAGGCTCAAGTTTTTTCTCTAAAACAGAGTAAATTTCATTTATACTATCTTCGTGGCTGATGTTGCGGTTCATAAAGCTATTTATATAAAGCTTTATCGCTTTTAGCTCAACAACTAGCTTATTTGGGATATACTCAAGGTATATGGTCGCAAAGTCAGGATAACCAGAGCGAGGGCAAAGGCAGCAAAACTCAGGCAGAGTGATCTTTATGACATAGTCCCTTGTTTGCTTATTTTCCCAGACCTCAAGGTCACTCTCTACGTCAAATTCTTTTAAAATTTTCTCACCATACTTCATCTCTTCGCTCATTCTTTATCCTTTTTTCTTTTATATATCCAAGTGTTTAACGTCTTTTGCGTGGTCTTGGATGTAGTTTCTTCTTGGCTCGACCTCATCGCCCATAAAGAGATTAAACGTGTCAGAAGCGCTTATAGCGTCGTTTATATCGATCTTTAAAAGTCTTCTGTTCTCAGGGTTCATCGTAGTCTCCCAAAGCTGCTCAGGGTTCATCTCACCAAGACCTTTGTAGCGCTGGATATATGCACCTTTTTTCGCATTTTTCTCTACTTCATCAAGCACATCTATAACGTCGCTATGCAAGTCTAGGCCGCGCTCTTTTATCTTTTGGCTGATGTAAAGCGCCTCTTCATAGAGTGGATTTGTAAATAAATTTTCATTTACCACAAGCTCTTCTAGGCCACTTTCAGTTTGGACATAAATTCTAACCTCATCATCGCTAACGTAGTGGTTTAGAATGTTGTGACCCTCAGCTTTTAAGAAGTCTCTTAAAATTTCAAAAATTTCATTGTAGCTTTTTGAAACGATGTCTGGATTTTCTATCATATAGCGGATCGCTGAAAGGACGTTAAAACGTTTTTCAAGCTCTTTTAAGACGCTTCTATAAGCTGCAACGATCTTTAAGAAATCAATCAAATCCGCACTGCCAATGCCCTCTATATCAACGCCCTCGATGCCAGTTTCGATAAGAAATTCGTTTAATGCTTTTTCATCTTTTAGATAAATTTCTTTCTTACCTTTTTTATAGCGGTAAAGTGGCGGCTGAGCTAGGTAGATGTGGCCGTTTTCTACAACTTTATTTAAAAATCTAAAGAAGAAAGTTAAAAGAAGTGTTTGGATGTGGCTACCATCGACGTCAGCATCGGTCATTATGATGATCTTATGATATCTAAGCTTTTCAGCGTCAAATTCATCTCCGATGCCGCAGCCTAGCGCTGTTATCATATTTTTTATCTCGTCAGACTTTAAAATTTTATCCAGTCTTGCCTTTTCAACGTTTAGAATTTTACCCTTAAGCGGCAATATCGCTTGAAAAACTCTATCACGTCCCTGTTTTGCTGAACCGCCCGCAGAGTCGCCCTCCACTAGATATAACTCGCTAATTACTGGGTCTTTACTCTGGCAGTCAGCTAGTTTGCCAGGGAGCGTGCCTACGCTCATGCTCTCTTTTTTACGAGTTAGATCCCTAGCTTTTTTAGCAGCTTCTCTACCACGAGCAGCCATTAGAGCTTTATCCATTATCGCTCTTGCTTCGATAGGATTTTCTTCAAAATACTTTGTAAGCACGTCAAAAACCATCTTTTGAACGATAGGTTTTACATAGCTTGAACCTAGTTTGCCCTTTGTTTGTCCCTCAAACTGCGGCTCAGGTACTTTTACACTCACAACTGCGATAAGTCCCTCGCGGATATCTTCACCAGTTATCTTTGTATCTTTTTCACGTGCAGCAGCATTTGCTTGAACGTAGTTTGTGATAACTCTTGTAAGGCCCGCTCTAAAGCCAGCCTCGTGCGTACCGCCATCTGGAGTTTTGATGTTATTTACAAAGCTTAGTAAATTTTCACTATAAGTGTCATTATAAAGCAGCGCAAAATCAACCATAACATCATCTTCGCCGCCGCTAAATGAGACCGCTTTGCTGACAGCATTTGCCTTATTCATATCAGTTACAAAGCTTTCAAGTCCGCCCTCAAAATGAAAGCTCTCGCTTCTGCCATTTCTTTGATCTTTGAAATTTATAGTTATCTTTGGATTTAGATAGGCTAGCTCGCGAAATCTTTTTACTAAAATTTCATCATCAAATTCAGTCACTTCAAATATGCTATCATCTGGCCAAAACTCGACTTGCGTGCCTGTGCGGTTTGTAGTTTTTATCACTTCAAGATCACTTTGTGGGATACCTTTTGCAAATTCTTGTCTGTGAAGCTTGCCATCGCGTTTGATATTTACGACTAGCTTTTTAGAAAGGGCATTTACGACAGATACACCAACGCCGTGAAGACCGCCTGAGACCTTATAAGTGTCCTTGTCAAATTTACCACCAGCGTGAAGCACAGTTAAAACAACAGTCGCAGCTGAAATTTTCTCAGTCGGGTGCATATCTACTGGGATACCACGGCCATTATCGCTAATGATCGCTGAGCCCTCGCGTGTAAGCTCAACATCTATCGTATCGCAGTATCCTGCCATCGCTTCGTCGATAGAGTTATCAACGACTTCGTAGATCATGTGGTGAAGACCGCTTATGTTAGTATCACCTATATACATGCCTGGGCGCTTCCTAACCGCCTCAAGCCCTTTTAGTACTTTAATATTTTCTGCGCCGTAATTATTTTCCATCATAAACCTTTTTTAACTTATATATTTAATGGACTTATAACCGTTAGAAGCTCTTTTGAGCTAACAACGAAAGGTAAATTTTTATCTTTAAATCCAAACTCAAATTTCTCATCTTCTATGCTTTGTAAGAAGTCTATTAAATTTCTATTTTTTACATTTATGCTGATATCTTCTTCAAGTCCTGTTTGAAATTCTATCATTGTTTTTGCTTCTGAGTTGTCCTCTATGATGCTCTCAAATGTGATGCTCTCTTTTGAAAAAGTTATCTTCATCTGATCGCTTAGCATCGAGATAGTCTTAATGCCTTCAACCATCTTATCTCTGCTTAGCTCAAATCTTATTGCAATATCTTTTGGTATAACGCGCTCATAGTCAGGGAATTTGCCATTTATCAGCTTTGTGAAAAACTCAAAATTTTGGCTTTGAGCGATGAGGACGTTTTCATCATAGTAAATTTCTATCTTGTCGAAAAATAGCTTTTGAATTTCATTTATCGCTTTTTTAGGTATGATCAGTGAAAACTCATTGCTCGCTTCATTTGCAAATTTAAATACAGCTAGCCTTTTTGTATCAGTACCGACTATATTTATATAGTTTTGTTTTATGTCTAGTAAGGCGCCGTTTAGCTCAAATTTAGGGTTGTTACTATCGATGCAAGGTAAAATTTTCTTTAAGCTTCTGCCTAGCATTATGGCATCTATGTCAAATTTAGCCTTGCCATTGATGTTTGGAAACTCTGGGAAGTCTTCAAATTTATACATAGGAAGTTTGTATTTTGAGTTTTTTTGCTTGATGTAAAGATAGTTATTGACAGTTTCAAGCGTTACCTCTTCATCTTTTAGGCTTTTGATGATGTCAAGTAGCTTTTTACCATTTGCTGTTGCATAGCCCTCATCAACGATCTTTGCGTTGCTTAGTTTATATGCTAGTCCTATCTCGTGATCAGTCGCTTTTATGTTTAAAACTCCATCTTTTGCAGAGATATAGATGTGAGAAGTTATAGCACTAAGATCTCTTTTTTCGAGATATGGATTAGTGTTTGTTACTATGCTCTCAAGCATGTTTTTGTTTATTAAAACCTTCATTAAATACTCCCTCTTATTTTTAATTTTCTTTTTGTTGTATTAGTTGGTAGCGTGAAAGTGTGAAAACCATCTTTTCTCACGCCAGCATCGTTATTTAAAATGTGAAAAGAATTTTTCATTTCTTCACATTTATTCACGAATTTCATTCTGTTTTTATCCTTTTGTTAAAATTTTATTCTTTATCTCAGTCACTCTGAGGTTGAAAATTTCGTTGCTCTCCATGAGCTCGTTTATCTTTTTTATGTTGTGACTAACGGCGCTATGGTCTTTCATACCAAAATAGTTTGCAATTTGTGGCATTGAATTTGTAGTGAGCATCTTTGCAAGGTAGATGATGATGCGTCTAGCCTCGACGATATTTTGCACTCTTGACTTGCTTTTTATATCACTTGGCTTGATGTTTAGCTCTTTGCTTACGATCTCTATAATGGTCTCTAAATTTATATTTTCATGTTTTTCTTTGATGAGATCTTTTAGTGTATTTTTAGCAAATTCAAGCGTTATCTCAACTCTCATCAAGCTTGCATAGGCGTTTAAATTTATTATAGCGCCCTCGATCTCACGGATATTATCGCCCATGTTTGTAGCGATGTAGTCGATCACTTCTTTGTTTAGATAAATTTTGTCAAATTCACATTTTTTGATGATGATAGCTATCTTTGTATCAAGCTCAGGCGGCGTGATATCAGCCATTATGCTTTGTTCAAACCTAGACTTTAGCCTCTCATCAAAGCCTTTTAGTATCTTTGCTGGGCGGTCTGAGGTCATGACGATCTGACCTTTTTTGGCGATGAGCTCGTTAAAGGTGTTGAAAAACTCCTCTTGAATTTTATCGGTCTTGCCAAGAAACTGCACGTCGTCTATTAGTAAAACGTCGCAGTTTCGGTATTTCTCACGAAATTTAGTCATCGAGTGGCTATTTAGATGCGTAGTAAAATCAATCATAAACTGATCGCTTGTGACGCAGATGACGACTTTGCCTTGATCTAGGCAGTAGTTGCCAACTGACTGAAGCAGGTGCGTCTTGCCAAGGCCAGTTGTGCCATAGATAAAAAGTGGGTTGTAAAGCACGCCAGGCTTGTCCGCGACTGCTTTTGCGTTTAGAAATGCAAACTGATTTGAGTCGCCGCAGACAAAATTTTCAAATGTATATCCAGGGTTTAAAATGCTACTTTGTGCCTTGATCTGCTTTACATTTACTTGGTTTTGCTTTATGTTTTTTAGCTTTGTTTGGCTAGTTATCTCGACTTCTGGCTTTTTGCCGGTTTTTACTTCGTAAAGGTAGGCGATCTTTTCGGCGTATCTAGTTTTTATAAATTTAGCCATCAATTCACTCGTGGCGTTAAAAACTATAAAATCTTCGTTTGAAGCCTTTTCGTTAAATTTTAATTGTTTGATGTAGCAGTCAAATTCATTAGCTGATATTTTTGTCTGTAAAAGCTCTAAAATCTCGTCTGCTAGCAAATTTAAACCCTTTTGAAGTAATTAATTTTATTAGCGATTTTATCTTAAATTTAATAAAACCTTTGTTAAACTCCGACAAACTTTTTCACGGCGTGAAAAAGTCGTGAAAAAGTATTGAAAAGATTGTGATGAAAATTTTAGGAATCGATCCAGGCACGAAAAATTGCGGTTACGCGATACTTGAAAAGAGTAAATTTAAAACTATACTTCTTGAAGCTGGGCTTATAAAGATAAAGCCAAATACGCTTCAATACCAAATAACAGAGCTTTGCGAGGGGCTTGATCTCATCTTTAAAAACCATAAATTTGACGAGGTTGCGATAGAAGACATCTTCTTTGCTTATAACCCAAAAACGGTCTTAAAGCTCGCTCAGTTTCGCGGGGCACTTAGTCTTAAAATTTTGCAGCTTCATGGTGACTTTGCCGAATATACGCCACTTCAAGTAAAAAAAACGGTCACTGGCAAGGCAAAGGCTGACAAAGAGCAGGTGGCTTTTATGGTGAAGAAAATTTTAGGCATAAACAAAGAGATAAAACCGCTTGATATCACCGATGCGATCGCGATCGCGCTAACTCACGCGAATAATTTAAGAATAAACTAAATTTGATAGGAAAAATATGGCAACACTAAAAGCTTTACTAATAGGAGATGTGAAAAACTACGGCTCGCAAAATGCAACTGATAAGCTAAATTTACCTTGGAGCTCAGCTATTTTTAAAGTAGCTCAAAATGGCGAAATTTTCGCAAATGAGCTTGGTTTTGAGGGCGATAGCGTCGCTGATACGAAGCACCACGGCGGCCCTGAAAAGGCGGTCTTTGCAAATTCATTTGCAAACTACGCCGAGTGGGAGAAATTTTTGGGATTAAAAAACATAGCTTGTGGGGCGATGGGAGAGAATTTATGCGTTGATGGGCTTGATGAGAGCTGCGTTTATGTGGGCGATATCCACAAGGTGGGCTCACTTGTGCTTCAAGTCTCGCAGCCTAGAAAGCCATGCTTTAAGCTCTCAAAAAGATGGGGCAATGAAAATATGGCGACACATATCTTTGAAACAGGCCTTACTGGCTGGTACTACCGCGTCCTTACGCCAGGCTCATGCAAAGCAGGCGACGCGATAGAGGTTATAGAGAGTGACCCAGTTCATATGAGCATTTTAGAGATAAATAGGCTCTTTTACGCGCCAAATGAAAATTTAAATTTACTTGAGAAATTTAACGCCCTCACCACTCTTACAAATGGCTGGCATGATGATATGAAAAGACGCATCGAGGGAATTTACAGCACTGAATTTATGAGAACACTATAAACATTTATACTTTTGCTCCGATTTTGTTTTACAAATAAATTTCAAACAAAATTTAAAGGAGCAGAGGTGTTTCGTTCTATCACAAATAAGATAGCACTCGCCTTGATGGTTTTACTCATCATCTCGTTTTGCGCTATCTCGGCGGTTAGTTATTTTACTTCAAAGGACAAGATCGTTGAACTTGTCAGTGGCAAAGAGGATCAAGTCCTTAAAGATATAAAGAGTGTTGCAAATACTTTTTTTGATGAAAATTTAGAATACGTCAAGAAAATTTCATCAGCAGTTGAAGGCGCTCAAAGTGGCGATGAGATAATGAACTTTGTCTTATTAGAAAAAAAGGTCGCAAACTCTGCGGTGAAATATGTCTATTACGGCGATGAGGACGGACACTTCTTTCAGTCAGATGGTAAAAGAACAACCGTAGCTGATAACTACGACCCAAGAACTAGAGGCTGGTATAAGAGCACAAAAGAGAAAAATAAAGAAATTTATACCGAGCCAAGGATCACTTCTACAAATGATCTTGTTATGAGTTTTACTGCTCCTGTTACTAAAAATGGTAAATTTGTTGGCGTTGCTGGTATAGATGTAGATGTGAAAAAAGTTAGCGACAAGATCATCGAGATAGGCAACACTGGCGATGGCGGATATGCTTATGTGATGAGAAAAGATGGCACTATGCTCTTTTCTGACGTAGTTTCAGAGGTTGGCACTATCTTGCCAGCTACAAAGGTCGTCTCAGAAAAATATGCCAATAAAGAATTTGACGAAAATGGTCTGATCTCATATAAAAACTCTAAAAACCAAGATGTAACGGCTAAAATTTTACCTATCAACGATGATGGCTGGCTTGCAACTGTTGCCATAGGTGCAGATACATTTTCAAACCACACTATGCCTATCTTAAAAGCTCAGCTAATGCTTGCAGTGCTATTTATAGTCATACTCTCAGCCATTGTTTTCGTGCTACTAAAACGCTCGCTTAAACCTATCGGAGTTATCCAAGAGAAGCTTTCTGATACATTTAAATTTATCACTTATGAGAGCAGCACCGCTCCAAGCAAGCTAGACATCCACACAACTGATGAATTTGGCGTGATGAGCGAGGATATAAATAAAAATATCGACAAAGTCATAGCTGGTATCAAGAAAGATAACACCATGCTTGAAGAGCTAAATGTAGCTGCAAATAACATGATAAGAGGAAATTTAGGCGTCAAACTAAGTGAGAATCCAAACAACCCATCACTTATCAAGCTAAAAGAGCTACTAAACACCTTCTTTAGCTCTATCAGTCAAAATTTAGGCAGCGTCATAAATATCCTAAAAGCCTACTCAAATAATGACTACACCGCTAAGATCGAGCTAAGAGATGACATAGAGGCTGATCTAAAAGCTATGATAGTTGGCATAAATAGCGCAGGCGATGCTATAAGCGCTATGCTAAATAGCAACCTAAATCAAGCTCAAATTTTAGAAGAAAAAGCAACGATGCTTGCTGAGTCTATGAGAAATTTAACTGAAGGTGCGAGCAAACAAGCTGACTCTATCCAAGAGAGCGCGGCTGCGGTTGAGCAGATGTCAAGCTCGATGAATGCTATCTCGCAAAAGACAGGGGACGTCATAAGACAAAGCGATGAGATCAAAAATATCATCGTCATCATCCGTGACATCGCTGATCAGACAAATTTACTAGCCCTAAATGCCGCTATAGAAGCAGCAAGGGCTGGCGAGCATGGACGTGGCTTTGCGGTTGTGGCTGATGAGGTTAGAAAACTAGCTGAAAGGACACAAAAAAGTCTAGGCGAGATCGAGGCAAATACAAATGTCCTTGCTCAGTCAATCAACGAGATGAGTGAATCTATAAAAGAGCAAGCTGAGGGCATAAATATGATAAATAGAAGTGTCGCTCAGATAGATAACGTCACAAAAGAAAATAGAAGCGTTGTTAGTAACACAAACGACGTAACTAGTGAGATAGACGGCATGGCTAAGGTCATACTAACAGACGTTAGAAAAAATAAATTTTAATACCCAAAAATACTACTAGGCTCATGTAAATTTACGTGGGCCTTTAAATTTTAAATCTTTTTTACGCTAAAATTACCAAAAATTTAAAGGAGAATATATGCCACTACTTGATAGTTTTTGCGTAGATCATGTGAAGATGAAAGCCCCAGGAGTTAGACTAGCAAAGAGTATGAAGACCCCAAAGGGCGATGATATCAGCGTTTTTGACTTGAGATTTTGCAAGCCAAATGAGGAAATTTTGCCAGAAAAAGGCACTCACACTTTAGAGCACCTATTTGCTGGTTTTATGAGAAACCATTTAAATGGCAACGGCGTGGAGATCATAGACATCTCGCCGATGGGCTGCAGAACTGGCTTTTATATGAGCGTGATCGGCACACCTAGTGAAGAAGCTGTAAAAAAGGCATGGCTTGCTTCGATGAAAGATATCTTAGAAGTCAAAGATCAAGATAAGATCCCAGAGCTAAATAAATTTCAATGTGGCACTTACAAGATGCACTCACTTGATGAAGCACACGCCATAGCAAAGAAAATTCTAGATCAGGGTCTAGTCATCATAAACAACGAAGAGATCAAGCTCGACGTTGATGCTATGGGACTAAAAAAGCACTGATTTGAAGCCAGTAAAACAAGAAAATCAAGCCTATCTAAAAGAGCAAATTTTAACCTATCTTGGCAACAAACGCTCTCTTTTAGGCTTTATCGAGCGAGGCGTAAAATACGCAAAAGACGAGCTTAAAAAAGAGAAGCTTAGCTGCTGTGACCTCTTTAGTGGAAGCGGCGTGGTGGCTAGGTTTTTAAAACAAAATAGTGAATTTCTAGTCGCAAACGACTTGGAGCTTTACAGCTTCATCACAAACTCATGCTACCTACAAAACGCCACAAATGAGCTAAGAGATGAGATAAATTTCTGGCAAAAAAAGCTTGAAAAAGAGATAAAAAATAGCCTTCATGAGGGCTTTATAACAAGGCTTTATGCCCCACAAGATGACGAAAATATCGCTTGGGGCGAGCGGGTCTTTTACACAAGAAAAAATGCCATATTCATCGACACCGTAAGAAGGCTCATAGATGAGATGTTACCAGAGGAGATGAGAAAATTTTTCATAGCTCCACTACTTTATAATGCAAGCGTGCATGCAAATACGAGTGGAATTTTTAAAGGTTTTCATAAAAATAAAGAGGGCATCGGTCAGTTTGGAGGACATGGGCAAAATGCCATCTCAAGGATCACCTCTGATATAAATTTGACTAAGCCAATTTTCTCAAATTTTAGCGTGCCATTTGAGGTCTATCAAAAGGACGCAAATTTGCTGGCAAAAGAGCTTAGCAACCTTGATCTAGTCTATCTTGACCCACCTTATAACCAGCATCCATACGGCTCAAACTACTTCATGCTAAATCTCATCGCAAGCTACACTGAGCCAAGTAAAATTTCAAAAGTTTCAGGCATCTCAAAGGACTGGAACAGATCAGTTTTTAATAAAAAATCGTCAGCAAGCGAGGCATTTTTCGAGCTGATAGCAAATTTAAAGGCGAAATTTGTGCTCATCTCATTTAACTCAGAGGGCTTTATCAACCAAGATGAATTTGATAAAAACCTAAATAAAATGGGCAAAGTTCATCTACTGCGCCAAAAGTATAATGCCTACCGCGGCAGCAGAAATTTAAAAGCTAGAAACATCCACGTAGACGAACTTCTTTACGTTTTGAAAAAGTAAATTTAGCGCTCATTTCATCACTTCTAAATCTCACTAACGTAATTGTTAGTTTTGCTCATCCTCTGGCAAGCACCTTTCAAAGATAAATTTATGCTCATTTGGCAAGGCGTTGTAGATAGCATTTGCTAAATTTCTTATCTCCCAAAGGGCTGACTTTGAGCTTCTTAAAGAGATGAAATTTTGCAAGCTTCTAGCGTTTATGCTCCATGTAAGCTCGGTTTTATAGCACTCTGGCAGGCAGTATTTAACTATATCAAGGCTTTTTGTGGTTGAGGCTAAAATTTCACGTAAATTTTCAAGCGCTTTTATGCTCGCGTTATCGACCATTTCATCATTTATCAGCACGATAAATTTAGCCGCACGCTCAAACTGCCCTACTTCAAATTTCTCCTCCTTTTTTAGCTCTTTTAGCGTGTAGCGGGTTGATTTGACGCTTAGGCTTGCTATGCGGTGGCGGGCTAGCTCTTGAAGTAGTGCGCGAGAGATGCCTTGGATGTAGAAGTTGTAGTAAAGATGCTCTAGTGTTGAAGCGTGTTTAAATTTATTACCCACCCTGTCTATCAGCTCGACATCTTTTTCGCCGCCATTATCGCCTTTTTCAAAGCTTTGCCAGCATGTGCGGATCGCGTGAGAGCAGATATTTAGCGGGGTGTGATTTAGAAGTGTTACTTGCATATTTTCTCTTTTTGTGAAATTTTTTAGCATTTTACAAAAAGAAGGCTGATTTTATTTGTAAATTTAAAAGGGAGCGAGTGCCCCCCTTTGTTATTGTTTTAGTTGAAGAAGTGTGTTTAACATCTCGTCACTTGTCGTGATCGTTTTTGAGTTTGCTTGAAAGCCTCTTTGGATGACGATAAGATCTGTTAGCGCACGGCTTAGATCGACGTTACTAGCTTCTAGTTTTGAAGCTGCGATCGTTCCTTTATCGCCTGTGCCTGCTGCGCCGATGACTGCTTCGCCTGAGTTTGCAGTTTGTGAAAAGACGTTTCCGCCCTCACTTTGAAGACCCTCGTTGTTTGTAAAGCTAGCAAGTGCAACTTGAGCTAGACCAAAGCTTTGTCCGTTTGTAAATGCACCGATGATAGTGCCAGTTTCGTCGATCTTTAGGTCATTTAGCGTGCCACCTGTGTAGCCATCTTGTGAGATAGACTCAGTTGAAGAGTCTTTATCAAAGCTTGTTAGTCCGTTAAAGTCTGTTCCCAAGCCAAAATTTAAACTAACATTTTGACCACTTTGTGAGCCGTTGTTAGCTGAAAATGTTATTGTAGCTGGGTGAAAGCTAGCGAGTGAGCCGTTTGAGTTAAATCTCAATGAACCAGTTACGACGTTGTCTGGACCCTCGCCTGTGTAGTTTATCTTAGCAGGCTCTGGCACTTGGATGATCATATTCCACTCAGTTCCGCCATCTGTTGTAGTACCTGTTTTTGCCCATCTGATACTAACTGTGTGTTTTGAGCCAAGTGAGTCAAAAATTTCAGCTGTTGAGCCGTGGCTTGACATCATCATCTTGCCACTCGCTCTTAGAGCTTGACCTGGGCTTAGTGCGCCATCAAGTGCTTTCATGATATTTGTAAAGCGAACGTTTTCATTTACTGCTGCGTTGTTTGTGCCTTGAGCTGGTTTTGTAAGACCAGTTGTAGTCATATAAAGTGCTTGATCAGCTATTTCATTTGTAGGGTTTTCTAGTTGAAATTGACCTAGTTTATTTACAGTGATCTTTACGCCATCGTTCGTATCATCTCCAGCTACTGCCTGAAGTGCAGCAACACCTGCTGCGTGTTTTTGATCAGGTGTGCCAGCTGCTGCTGCATAAGCGTTGTTATATGCTAGTGCATAGGCTGGATTTGTTATAGCTGCGCCACCTGTACCAGGGGCTACCTTGTGAGCGGCAGTTGCAAGTTTTGCTGCATCAAGTGCGTCAGAGTTTGCTCTTATTTGACCATCGCCATTATAATCAACATGGTTTCTAGCATCCTCTTGCATAGCAGCACGAAGATCTTCTGTTGTTGTTATTTGTCTTGCGATTTTGTCGTTATTTGGATGAACAGCTGTTGTTTGTGAGCTTGTATAGACATATTGATAAGCTGTTATAATATCTTTGCTAGCTAGACCGCCAACTGTGTTTCCAGCATTTACTGTTAGGTGGATGTTTTTTGTCTCTTCGGTTGTACCTGAGTTATTTCTGTTTATAAGCGTTAGTTTGTTACCCTCTGAAATTTCAGCTCTAACACCAGTTTTGTTGTACTGAGCGTTGATAGCAGCTGCAACGTCACTGATGCTTGTCATTGTGCCAGCTTGAGTTTTGATGTTTTGTCCATTTAGTGTTATATCAAGTGTAGCTGGTGGATTGATCTGACCGATGTTTTGTGCTAGAGCGCTACCTACTGAAAATTTCTCAGTCTTAGCATTTGCGTAGCTTACCCAGATACCTTGACCATCTCTTAGAGCAAGACCGTTTCCAAGCTCGTCAAATGTAACGCCAAGATCGACACCACGTTCTGTTAAAATTTGCTCGTTTCTTGAGTTTGTATAAAATTCATCGTTGTTTGTATCGTTTTCGTTATGAACTTCGTTGGCATTTAAAATTCCATCGTTATTGTAGTCACGTCCGCCAGCAACTGAATCAAGTGCGTAGATAGGCGTGCTTCTTTGACCGATGCTGTTACCTGAGTCAAGGTTGCCTTTTATTTTAACTTCTGTTGTCGCTCTTGCTGGAGTTGTAAGACCTTCTTTGATGACGATGTTGCTTATAGGACCTGTTGAGTCGATAGTGCCAGTCTCATCATCTCTAGTCCAGCCTTGAACGATATAACCGCTGTTATTTACAAAGTTACCAGCCTTATCACGGACGAAGTCGCCGTTTCTTGTATAGTATCTTGTTGTTCCGCCATCTGGAGAGACAACAAAGAAGCCATTTCCTTGAAGAGCAAGGTCGGTTTGCTTATCAGTGGCTGTTAGTGTGCCTTGTGAGAAAATTCTTGTAGTTGAGTTTATAGTCGTTCCTAGACCTATTTGCATAGCGTTTTGACCGCCTAGCTGACCTTGTGGAGCGGTAGCAACTCTTGGAGTTTGGCTTAGTATATCAGCAAAATTTGCGCGGTTGTATTTAAAACCATAAGTATTGACGTTTGCGATATTGTTGCCTTCTACGTCCATAGCTATCTGGTGGGCTTGTAGGCCTGAAACACCAGACCAAAGTGATCTCATCATGAGCTTATCCTTTTTCTCGTTTTAAAATTTTTTATGATCTTTCTAAAGCAAAAGATGTTCCAAAATTTATATCGGCAAAAAATAGTTACTGAGGATATTTTAAATTTGGTAGATTGTATTTATAGATTGATATGATAGTGATAGTTTGTTTGCCATCATCTATGACGAATACAACAACATATCCCTTGAAGACCAAGTCTCTTACTTGAGTATCTTTCATAGTTAGATTTTCTCTGTAAGAGTATGGTCTTTCAGGGATTTTCATGATTTCGTTTTTTAGACTATCGCGAAAGTTATATGCGCGATCCTTGCTATCTTGTTTTATGAATTTTAATATCTCTTTTAAATTCTCTTTAAAATCATCTGTAAAAAGAATTTTCATCTTAAATTTTGCCTTCTATTATGGCATCGGTTTCAGCGATCACATCATCAAGAGTGCAATATTTAAGCTCGCCACGTCTATGCTTTGCAATCAGCTCTTTCAAATTTTGTTCATTTTCTTTATTTATATAGTAGTCGTTATAATCTACAAATTCAACCCTTGCATGAGGGTTTATTCGTTTTATCTCTTGAACCGCTTTTTGTAAAATTTGAGTGATCTGTGGTGTCTCTTCGGCAACTAGCATACCTATCATTTTTATTCCTTACATAATTTTGGTTATTTTTTATCTATCATAATTTATCCAAGTATCAACGCACCTACGACGCCACCGATGATTAGTGGGATGTTAAAAAATATAAACGTAGGCACGCAAGTATCATATATGTGGTTGTGCTCACCATCAGCATTTAGACCGCTCGTTGGCCCAAGTGTGCTGTCGCTTGCTGGGCTTCCAGCGTCGCCTAGAGCCGCTGCTATACCAACTAGCAAGATGATAGCTGGCACACCAAAGCCAAGACTAAGGCAAAGTGGCACGTAGATAGAGGCTAAGATAGGGATAGTACCAAAGCTAGTGCCTATGCCCATCGTTACAAGAAGTCCTATAAGTAGCATCAAAAATGCTCCACCTATCTTGCCGCCAGAGACCAAGCTAGCGTATTTCACAAGCTCGTCTATACCGCCACTCTCTCTTAAAATGGTGCCGTATCCCGCAGCAACAAGCATGATAAATGCGATAAAGCCCATCATAGCAAGGCCATTATCCATGATCTTATCTACTTTTTTATATTCTATCCCGCCAAAAACGACCATAACCAAAAGTCCAAGTAGCGCGCCAAGTGGCAAGAGCGAAGTGTAAATTTGCACGACAAAGGCGACAACCGCACCAGCTAAGACCGCCCACTCTTTTTTAGTCATCTCAAGGCTTTTTGCACGCTCGATCTCGTCAAGTTCGGCTTTTTCAAATTTAGATGTTTTATAAATTCTCTTTCTGCCGTAGACAAAAATAGCGATGATAAGGCCAACTAACATCGACGCACCGCCGATCCACATAACTGAAGAAATGTCCGAGATAGTTGTATTTATGCCGTTGTTTGCTAGCTCTTTTTTAAGGATATTGTGAAAAAGAAGACCAAAGCCAACGCTAAGGCTCACATAAGGCGCTTGCAGACCAAATGTAAGAGCGCAAGCCACCGCACGTCTATCTATACCCATCTTATTCATAAGAGCAAGAAGGGGTGGGATCAAGATAGGTATAAAAGCTATATGAACTGGGATCAAGTTTTGAGACAAACAAGCGATAAATGCGATGGTTAGCGTAAAAATGACCTTATTTGAGCTAAGAAATTTACTCATTGCATTTATCAAAATGGCTGTTAAATTTGTATTTGCTATGGCAGCTGCGAGAGCACCCAGCAAGATGTAGCTCAGCGAGGTCTCAAGGTTGCCTTGCATGCCGCTTATGAGGCTTTGTGTGGTCTCTTTTAGGGCCGAAAAAAAGCTCTCAAAACCGCTTGCCAAACCACTTTCAAATCCGCTAAAACCATGCTTATACATAACCCCAGCAACAAGGGCTGAGATGAGGATAGAAAGTAGGATGTTAAAGCGCAGCAAACATAGCACCGTCATCACCAAAATGCTAAAAACAACAGGGTTAAAGAGAAGCATGTGTGTCCTTTTTGTATGAGTGCAAGAATTATACAAGGGCGGGGCTTATTAAATTTTAAAAAGAGTGGCTTAAGTGGGTATGTGTTAAGATTTTTGGCAAATTTTAAAAGGAAAAAGCGATGGATTTAGAGAAAATTTATAAGGACGCTGGGGCATATTTAGAGGGGCACTTTTTGCTAAGCAGTGGTAACCACTCGCAGTTTTATCTGCAAAGTGCGAAGGTGCTTGAAGACCCAGCTTTGGCGGGAAAGCTAGCAGATGAGCTTGCCGCTGTGATAGAGAAATTTGGCATTAAATTTGATAGCGTTTGTTCTCCTGCACTTGGTGGAATTTTAGCTGGATATGAGCTAGCTCGTGCGGCAAAAAAGCGCTTTATATTTACTGAGCGCGTTGATAGAGTGATGAGCCTAAGGCGTGGCTTTGAAGTGAAAAAGGGCGAGAAATTTATAGTTTGCGAAGACATCATCACAACTGGCGGCTCAGCACTTGAAGCAGCCCACGTGATAGAGAGCCTTGGTGGCGAGGTGGTTGGCTTTGCCGCACTTGCAAACCGCGGCTTTTGTAAGGTTGCAAATTTAGGAAATGAAGCTAAGGCAAATGCAAAACTGCCAAGCGACAAGCCATTTTTCGCTTTGGGGAATTTTGAATTTGAAATTTACGAGCCAGAGCACTGTCCGCTTTGCAAAGGCGGTAGCAAGGCTATTAAGCCTGGAAGCAGAGGCAACTAAATTTTATAAAATTTTACGCTCAAAGCTTAAAATAATAATATTTGTAACTTATTCGTTATTTTGGGCTTTGAATAAATTTTCTCATCAAAATTTCTTTTTTTCCTTAAATTTTAAAAGTTAATTTATAATTAAGATTTTAATATATAAAATGGCACGCAATTTTTAGGAGATCCCAAAATGCAAGGATGTGTGCTATGAAAATATCTACAAAGATAATTCTCACTTTTGTTTTTTCAGTTTTGCTTGTCAGCTGTTTGCTCATCTTTTTAAATAGCAAATTTTCAAGCGATCTAACGCAGTTTTTCACAAATAAGTCCTACGACGAACTGGTAAATGCCAGAAAAGAAAATTTAAAAGATGACGTTGAGACGATCAACCAAATGATGCGTGAAATTTATAATGGCGGCAAAGAAAAAGGGCTAAGCGACGATGAGATAAAACAAGAAATTTTTAGAGTCGTCTCAAAGCTAAAATTCTTTAGCGATAAAACTGGCTATATCTTCATCTACGACTACGACGGCGTTGTTTTGATGCACCCTGAAAAGCCATCGCTTGTTGGTAAAAATTTGATCGGACTAAAAGATCCAAAAGGGCTACTTCTTATAAAAGAGCTCATCCAAAAGGCTAAACAAGGCGGTGGATTTGTCACATTTGGCTGGGCGAAAAAAGAGGGCGAGGAGCCAGTGGAGAAGCTTGGCTACGCTGCAAATTTTGAGCCATATAAATGGATGCTAGGAAGTGGCGTATATGTCGATGATTTGGCGGACGAGATAGAAAAGACAAAGGCCGTTTTAAACGAGCAAAACAGCCAAAATACAAAAACATTTATCATCGCTTGCGCCCTGATAACGGTTGTTTTGATAGCTGTCGTGCTATTTATCTTAAGTAGGGCGATCATCAAACCTATAAAAAATATCGTTGCAAATTTAACCGAGATGTCAGATGAGATAAAAAGTGGCAAGGGCGATCTTACTAAAAAGCTTGAAGTTAGTGGCAAAGATGAAATTTCAAACATCAAAAGCTCGATAAATGACCTAACAAGCGAGCTAAGATCAGTGATAGAGAGTGTTAAAGGCCTAGCGCATGAGAACTCTTCTATCGCCGAGCAGCTCTCCTCAACCTCAGCTCAAACCACAAATTTAACCAACAAATCTTCTCTAATCGTCACAGATACGACAAATATGGCAAAAACCATGTCAGAAGAGATAAAAAGCTCATTTGAAGAGGCTAAGAAGAGCAAAGAAAATCTTGAAAGAACCTGTCTATACATAAATGAAGTCTCAAACGATGTTTTGGGACTTAGTAAAAATGTAGATGAGGCTGCAAATAGCGAAATTTCACTTGCTAGCTCGATGAAGAGCCTAGCTGATCAAGCTAAAAATGTAAAAGATGTCTTAAATATCATTGATGACATCGCTGATCAGACAAATTTACTTGCCCTAAATGCCGCCATAGAAGCAGCGCGCGCAGGTGAGCACGGACGTGGCTTTGCAGTCGTGGCTGATGAGGTTAGACAGCTAGCTGAACGCACGCAAAATAGCCTAAGCGAGATAAATGCAACTATAAATTTAATCGTTGAAGCGATCTCAAACTCAAGCCATACCATCGGCGATAATGCCAAAAAAGCTGGCGAGCTTTGCAAAAAATCAGCCCAGATAAATGAAAAAATAGAAAATATGAATCTGCTAATGAACGAGACTGTTAGCTTAAATGAGACCTCTACGAGGGATTATATAGAGACTGGAAATAAGGTCGAAGAGCTGATAAAAGGCATCGTAAATATCGATGAAATTTCAAAACAAAACTCAAAAAGTATGGATGAAATCTCACTTGCAGCTGCTCATCTTTCAAAGATGACTGATAATCTAAACACTAGCCTTTCAAAATTTAGAACCTGATAAATTTAGCCAAATATTTGGCTAAATTTAATTTTATCTTTTAACTTCTTTGCTTAAGTAGTGAGCCGATTTTTTACTTTAAGCTTACGATCATGATGTAAATTTATGAAATAATTTTTATTTTGTGTTATTTAAGTCGGCATTTTGGCTTAAGAGATGAGATGACGTATGCAAGAGTATGATATTTTAGATGTTTTATCAAACAAAAAGGTCCTTTGCTTAGAGGATGAAGAGGCGATCTTGCGAAATATTTGCGCCTCGCTGGAGCTATTTTTCGCAGAGGTTAAAGGCGTAACAGATGGCTTTGATGCGCTTGAGCTTGCTATGAGCGGGGCGTATGACGCTTTAGTGCTTGATATCAGCGTGCCAAATATCGATGGTCTTGAGATCGCTAAAAAAGTAAGAGCTATCAATCAAAAAATCCCTATCGTGATCTTATCAAGCCACGTCGAGCAAGAGTATCTGTGGCGCGCGGTTGAGCTAAAGATCACAAGATATCTTGCAAAACCATACGATAAAAAATCTTTTGTTAAAGCGCTTGAAGATGTGGCTATGGAGCTTGTGGGACGCACACCAACTATCAGGCTAAATGACGAGCTTGAGTATGATTTTGGCAAAAAAGCGCTTTATATAAATGGCGAAATTTCTCATCTAAGCAAGAGCGAGAGCAAGCTTTTGGAGTATTTTTTAAACAACAAAAACCAAACTATCACTTATGAGCAAATTTTTGACTACATCTGGGACTACGAGCAGCCGACAAAAGAGGCGATAAAGACGATCGTAAAGGAGCTTAGAAGAAAGCTTGGCAAAGATGTGATCAAAAATTTATACGGCGTGGGCTATCTTTGTGAGATATAAATTTCAGCTAATTGTCGGTGCTTTTATCTTTGTCTATCTGCTAGTTTCGGCACTTGTTTTAAATTTCTACAACGATCTTGCGATGAAAGACGCCAAAAAAGAGGCATATTATGTTTTAGAGGGCATAAATTCTGTAAGAGAGTACATCGCTGGAGTTCAGCGCCCACTAATCGAGCAGTTAAAAGAGCAGGGCATCTTAAAAGAGGACTTTTTTGACGAGAGACTATTGTCATCTTCATATATAAGCCGTGAAATTTACAACATCCAAAAGAAAAAATATAACCTTGAATTTGACTACAAGCTAGTTGCCATCGCTCCGCTAAATAAGGCTCACCAGCCAAATGAATTTGAAGCTGGCGTCTTGCATGGCTTTAAAGAGAATAAATTTAAAGAATTTGTAAAGATAATAAAAGATGAAAATGGCTCACAGCTCTTTGTGGGTCTGCCTATAAAAAACCAAAGTCCAAGCTGTCTAGCCTGTCACAGCAGCGCAAATGCCCCACAACAAATGCTAGAAAAATATGGCATGGAGGGCATAGAGATCCCAGACGTGAACGAAACGGTCGCGATGATCTCTTTTAAGATACCAATCCGCGCCATTTTTACCTATCACTTGCAAGAGGTCATCGTCATAATGAGTGCTATAACGCTTATCTTTGGGCTATTTTTGCTACTTGTTTATAAGATGCATAGGCGAGGAGAGGAGAGCAAAAAGCAGACTGAGCAGCTAATGATACATCAAAGCCGCTTAGCCTCTATGGGCGAGATGATAGGCAATATTTCGCACCAGTGGAAACAGCCACTAGCGCAGATAAGCTCATCTTTGATAAATTTAGAGCTTTATCAAGAGAGAAAAAAGCTTGATGAGGCGAAAATTTATGAGTTTATAGAAGAGACAAGCAAGCAGATAAATTTCATGTCAGAAACCGTTGATGACTTTAAAAATTTCTTTAGTCCAAATACCTTGAGAAAAGAGTTTAAGGTGCTTGAAGTGATAAATCAAACGATAAAAATTTTAAATGCAACGCTTAAAAAGTATCAGATCGAAGTGCAGCTTGACGTGAGAGAAAATTTTGAGGTATTTGCAAATTTCAATGAGATAATCCAAATTTTAATAAACATCATAAACAACGCAAAAGACGCATTTAAGCAGAGCTACACAAAGCCAAGAGTGATAAAGATAAGCGCCTTTTTAAAAGATGATCGCAAGAATTTATGCGTGCAAAATAATGCAGGAGCGATAAAAAATTCATTTTTAAAGGTTATCTTTGAGCCACACTTTAGCACAAAAGAGAGCGGTAGCGGGCTTGGGCTATATATGAGCCGTCTTATCGCTCGCAAAAACAACGCCCTAATCTTTGCTAAAAATGTGGATGAAAACCACGTTGCATTTACAATTAGTTTCGAAAATTTATAATTTGTTAAATTTCCCCCTTTTTTACCCTTTTTCGGTGTTAAGATTATCAGTATGAAATCATTTTGATTTTAGGATAAAAATTCAAAGGAGGAGACGTGAGAAACTTACACAAAGCCTTAGCAGGCTTACTCATGGGTGTTAGTATCTTTGCTTCACAAGCCTGTTGCGAAGAGCATAATATGCAGATGTCCGATAAAGCACGTGATGTTATCGCAAATCCTAAAGGCACACTGCAAAGTAGAGGTGTTGTCTCCTTGCAAGACTACGTCGTAGAAGAGCAAGAGATGTATAACTGGCTATTTAAAAACCACCCTATTTTTACAAAGTATGGTGGCAAAACCGTCGGCAAAATGGTCGTTCATGACCGCGGCTTAGAGTGGCTTGCCGAGGGACATGGCTTTGATATGTCAAAGCTTAGTAAAAGAGATGGCGGTAAGGGCTATAGCTCTATGATGTATAGAATTCCAGCCACTTCATCGCTTCAATTTCCTAATAAATTTGTAGGTCCAGAAAAGTGCGGTGAGTGTCACCCAGCTCAGTATGAGGTCTGGAGCAGATCTCGCCACGCAACTACTATGCGCTTCCCTGGCGAGCACCCAGAGGTCAATAACAACCTAACTGAGCCAGTATTTGACAAAGATACCGCTTCTATCCTTCCAAAAGGTATCACTCCAGATGTCATCTACGCAACCGTTGGTCACTTAAGAACTAAGATGGGCTACGTCGATGCATGGCTACTTCGTGGTACTTACTACGTTGAGGGTGGTTTGCTAAGAGATGGCACAGGTCAGATCGTAGCTGGCGGTAACCAATGGCAAAGAACATGGGCGTTAAATTTAGACGACGCAACTGTTAAAAAGATAAAAGAGCTTGTCCCAGAATTTCCTGGCACGCTTGAAGAGTATGGCGATAATGGCGGATATGTCAGAGGTCTTGCCTCATACGCCGCAAAACATAAAAAGTCGATGTTTTTCCAAGCAAACTCATCATATTGTGAGGTTTGCCACCCAGTTAAATTTGACTTTAAGTCAAAAGCAGAATTTTACGCAGCACTTGGTAATGCCAAAGAGCTTCAAAAACACACTATCTCAAAAGGCGTAAGCTGTGAGGAGTGCCACGGAGCTGGCGGTCACCTTGATGGAGCTACAAATTTTAGAACATCAAACTGCGAACGCTGTCACCAAAGATTTAACTTTAGCCCAGATCTAATGCGAGCTAACCCACTTAACAACGGCAAACTAGATCTTTCTTTAAGCTCTAAATTTAAATCAATGGGACCAGGATGCGGCTCAGAAGGCTCTCAATCATACTTTACCGCTCACTACGATAAAGGTATGAGATGCGTCACTTGCCACGATCCACACGACAACACAGGTAACGTCGTAGGCGATAAGAGCGTAACTGGCATGAACTACAACCCAGATCAAGGCTATCTAAGTGCGTTCTACACTAAACCAAAGATCAAAAAAGATTGTAAAGATTGTCACGAGACTCAAGCATATATCGCATCAAAAGCAGATACTCACAAAAACAACACTTGTGCATCTTGCCACATGCCATTTATGATGAGCTGCGAGAATTTCTACGCTGTTCAGTTCCAAGACAACGCTGGCTTTGATACTCAAAGACGCTCTCACATCTGGAAGATCATGGTCGATCCAAAAGAGAAATCTCTTGTCCCAGGCGACGCTGCTAAAGGTCCAAGAGATGCTAAAGATTGGCACTTTGAGAGAGATAAAAATGGCCACAACTATGTTGATTTGATGTGGGCATGCGCTAGAACATCTTGGGCCGATAAAGATATGAAAGATAATAAAGGCTGCCATAGCCCAGTGCTATCTGAGCTAAAACCAACACTTCACTTCAAAAACCAAAAACAAGTTTATGATGAGGTTATGGGATGGCAAACTCCAGTTAAAAATGAATTCTCAGAGGTCAAAATAGGCATCGAGGGAATTTACTCACTACTAGAGACTAAAAAGCTAGATCCAAGTGATAAAGCTAGAGTTTATGAGCTTGTCCAAAACGCTCAAGAGATCATCGACATGGTCGAAAAAGATGGTTCGTGGGGTATGCACGGATTTAAATTTACTAAAC
Source organism: Campylobacter concisus (assembly GCF_902460595.1). GTDB lineage: Bacteria > Campylobacterota > Campylobacteria > Campylobacterales > Campylobacteraceae > Campylobacter_A > Campylobacter_A concisus_BL. Next base: position 99,302 of record NZ_CABPVA010000001.1, on the reverse strand, counting down.
AAAGACTAGATGCATCTAAAGAGTATATAAAAGAAGCTCAGAGAATTCTAAACAAAAATTTATAGCATTTAGGGGCTAGTTTTAGCCCCTTTAATCTTAAGGGTTTGAAATGAAAAATGGGTTTTTAAAATGTTCGCTACTTCTTAGCCTAAGTGTGGCTAGCCTCTTAGCAAATGTCGATACAAACGACTCTTACGCCATAGGTGCAACAAGCGGTGGATATGTTTTAAAAGGACTGCTAGATCAAAAGCAACTAGGTGTTGGCTATGACGCTGATGCAGTGATAAAAGGCTTTAGCGACGCGCTAAAGAGCGAGCTAAAACTAAGTGATGATGAGATAGCGAAGCTACTAAACAAAAGAGCTGAAAGCTTAGATAAGATAGTAAAAGAAAAAGAGGCTGCCAAGCTAAAAGAGAATTTAGCCCAAGGCAAAGCCTATATGGAAAAAAATGCAAAAAACAAAAATGTAAAAACAACAAAATCAAATTTACAATATGAGATCATAAAAGGTGGCTCAAAAGGAGCTACTCCAAAGCCTGAGAGCATCATCATAGTAAATTATAAAGCAAGCTTTGTCGATGGCAAGGTCTTTGACGAGACAAAAGAGGCTCCAGCTCATCTTTCGATGCTAAATTTGATCCCTGGGCTTGAAGAGGGACTTATGCTTATGAAAGAGGGCGAGAAATTTAAATTTGTCATCCCGCCCGAGCTTGCATACGGCGATAGCGGCATGGAGGGGATACCTGGAGGCGAGACTATCGTTTTTGAGATAGAGCTTATTAAGGTCTTAAAGCCTGGCGAACTAGCTGAGGCGGCAAGAAAAATTCATGAAAAAGAGCAAAATGAGGGCATTAAAAAGCCTCATTAAGGCATAAATGGAGTTAAAAATGCAAAATCAAAATAGCAGAAGAGCCTTCTTTAAACGCATGGCAGTTGTGGCTGCTGGTGCTAGTGTGGCAAGTAGTGGTTTTGCTTTTAAGAGTGAAGAGAGTGCGAAAAAACCACATTTTGGCATGATATTTGACCAAAACAAATGCGTCGGCTGCACGGACTGCGAAGTGGCATGCAGAAAGGTAAATTTAGTCCCAAAAGGACAGATGAGACTTTTTGTAGAGGATAAAACAGATCCAAAGAATTTGCTTGATAAAAGATATGTAAGAGTATCTTGTCAGCAGTGCGAGGATGCACCTTGCGTGGCCGTTTGCCCAACAAAAGCCTGTCACAAGGACATAAAAACTGGTATCCAAACTACAAACATAGATGACTGCATCGCCTGTAAATACTGCATCGTAGCCTGTCCTTACGACGTGAGATATATCGACAAAGTCAATCACTCAGCCCAAAGCTGTAACTTCTGCATAGATACAAATTTAAAGGATAAAAAAGATCCAGCCTGCGTTGAGGCGTGCAGATATGAGGCTTTGGTATTTGGCGATTTAAACGATGAGAGCTCGCACATTAGCAAGCTTTTAGCTGTCAAAGATAGCATAAGGCTAAGAGCAGAACTTGGCACAAAACCAAGCCTTAGATATATTCCTAAAGTAAAAGCGGGGGTGTAAGATGGATGGTGCATTAAATTTCACTGCGACATTTTCGCACGGAGTTGAGTGGGGCTGGCCGATCGCTGTTTATCTTCTGCTAGCTGGTATGAGTGGCGGAGCGCTAATAGCTGCCATAATTCTAAAGCGCTACAAAAGGCAAGAGAGTTTTAGTCCATTTTTCAAGGCCGCTTCGCTTCTAGCCTTTGTTAGCATCATGCTTGGTATGGTTTGCTTGATAGCTGACCTTGAAAAGCCACTTTTGTTTTGGAAAATTTTGATTAATTACAACTTCACATCAGTTATGTCTATCGGTGTAGCCGCGCTTTGTGTCTTTATACCGCTTAGCTTTTTGATGTGTTTGTATGCGTTTAGCGCGGAGTTAAAGCCATTTTGTGGCTTTTTTGATGGCGTGATGAAAATTTTATCGCCACTTTATCCGCTCTTAAGTGCGCTTTGCCTGCTTTTTGCGGTTATCATTTGCGCATATACAGGCTTTTTGATCTCGGTGCTTATTAGATTTCCACTTTTAAACACTGCTGTTTTACCAGCGCTTTTCATAGCTTCAGGACTAAGTGCTGGCATAAGTGGCAGCAGCTTGATAGCGGCACTATTTTTCAAAGAAGATCCACACTCAAGCGACCTTGGCTCACTTCATGGCGTGGAGTTTTACGTCTTATGCGCTGAAATTTTACTCATTTTAATGCTTTTTGTCTCACTTTTGCTTGGCTCAAGCTATCAGCAAGGCGCGGCAGTTGCATTTTATAGTGGCGTTTGGGCAAATTTCTTCTGGCTTGGGGTTGTTTTAGTTGGCTTTGTCTTGCCTCTTGTTTTAAATTTCGCACTTGGCAAGATGAAATTTAGCTTCTACCTTGGCTCATTTGCAGCAGTAGTTGGCGTTTTATTGCTTAGGGTTTTTATACTTTATGCAGGACAGACTTATAGCATTTAAGGCTTAAGGGCAGGTGATGAAAATTTTAAACATTTATCGCTTGTCTTTAATATTATTATTTATCCTTGCTTTTGGTGCAGGGGTGGCGACCTTTTTGGAAAATTTTTATGACACACAAACGGCTAGAGTGCTTGTTTATGAAGCGCTCTGGTACGAGTGCGTCATGGCAGCTTGCGTTATTTGCTTAGCCATTAGCATCGTAAAAACCAAGATGTATAAGAAATTTGGCGCATTTTTGATACACCTTGCTTTTATTCTGATCTTCATCGGTGCTGCGCTTACAAGATACTTTGGCGAAGAGGGTGTATTGCATCTTAGAGTGGGCGAGAGCGGCAGCTATATGCAAAGCACAAAGCCATATTTGAGAGTGCAAATTTCAAATGAAAGCTTTGAATATCCACTAAAACTTAGCCTGCTTGGCAAAAACGACTTTCGCTTCAAAAAAGATATAAACGGCAAAGAATTTATTATAAAGATAGTTGGCTACAAAAAGGATGAGAAAAACGCTCCAGCCACGCTTAGCATAGAGGCTGGCTTTGCTGGGCAAAAGAGCAAAACCGCCAAGCTAAAAGGTGGCGCTGGATACGATCTTGAGCCAAGCATTTTGAGCTTTGACGGGCAAGAGGCGAAATTTTACTTTAGCTCAAGGGCTATAAATTTACCATTTTCACTAAGGCTTGATAAATTTATCCTAGAGCGCTACGCAGGGCTAAATAGCCCATCATCTTACACTAGCAAAGTAAGCATCGCAGGCAGCGAGCATGAAATTTCGCTAAATCACCCACTAAGCATCATGAGCTATAAAATTTTTCAATCATCATACGACGCTGACGAGCTTGGAAGCGCCTTTGAGATCAGCTTTGATCCTGGTAAAGTGCCAACTTATATCGGATATTTTCTACTTTGCCTTGGCTTTGTGGGAAATTTATTTAGCAAAAAGAGCCGATTTTTTAGGCTGCTAAATTTCATAAAAGGCACTCAGTTTGCATTTTTGGCTCTACTTTTACTAAATGCCACGCCAAATTTCGCAAGCGATGAAGCCATAAATTTTAAAGCTCATGCAGATAAATTTGCCAAAATTTTAGTTCAAACTGATAGCAGGATCGCCCCAGCTAGCTCTTACACAAGGGCAGTAATAAGCAAAATTTCAACCAAAACGACGCTATTTGGGCTTAGTAGCGATGAGCTCATGCTCTCTTTTGCCATCTCGCCACAAGAGTGGATGGATAAAAGGATGGTAAAGATCACAAGCGATCGTGTGGGCGAGCTTCTTGGAGTTAGTGAGAAATTTGCTAGTTTTAAGGACGTTTTTAACGAAAATGGCGAGTATAAGCTGGCTAAATTTGTAGAGGCTGCAAATGAAAAATCCACCTCAAAAAGAGATAAATTTGATAGCGACGTCATTAAATTTGACGAGAGGCTAAATGTCTTATACCTTGCGCTAAAGGGAGAAATTTTAAAATTTATCCCAGCTAAAAGCGGCGATAAGATCACGTGGCTGTCTGTAAATGAAGCCTTTAGCAAAGATGAAATTTCAAACGAGTTTAAAAGCGTTTTAGGCGCTTACATAGAAAATTTAAGCCTTTGCGTAAAAAGTGGCGAGTGCGAGAGTGCCAATAGGAGTTTGGAGCAAATTTCAGGCTATCAAAGAAGCACTCTAGGCTCTCTTGCGCCAAGCGAGGCAAAAATCGGCCTTGAAGTGCTTTACAACCAAATGGAGATATTTAAATTTCTTATCTATTTTTATATGATCCTAGCTCTTGCTTCGCTCGCTCTTGGCTTTTATAGGCTCTTTTTTGGAAGGAAATTTAGATTTGAAAGAGCGCTTAGCCTTGCGTTTTTTACCGCATTTATAGTGCATGCTCTAAATTTAGCCCTACGCGCCTACATCTCAGGTCACGCACCTTGGAGCGATGCTTATGAGAGTTTAGTCTATATCTCGCTTATAAGCGTGCTAGCTGGAGTGCTATTTTTCAAGCATCAAAACTTCGCACTAGGCGCTGCTTCGCTCTTTGCAAGTGTTAGCCTGCTCGTTGCTCATCTAAATTTTATAAATCCACAGATAACAAATTTAGTCCCTGTTTTAAAGTCATTTTGGCTTAGCGTGCATGTAAGCGTCATCACAGCAAGCTACGGCTTTTTGGGCTTTGGCTTTGTGCTGGGGCTTGTGGGACTTATCTTGATGGCACTAAAAAATGAGAAAAATGAGCAAAAGCTTAGCGAGCATATAAGATACCTAGCAGCCACCGACGAGCTAAGCCTCATCATAGGTCTTAGCTTGCTAACGATCGGAAATTTCTTAGGTGGCGTCTGGGCGAATGAGAGCTGGGGCAGATACTGGGGCTGGGACAGCAAAGAGAGCTGGTCATACATCACGATCATCGTCTATGCCATAGTGCTTCACTTAAGGTTTATACCAAAGCTTAGGGGCGTTTTTGCCTTTTTAACGGCTAGCGTGCTATCATTTGCTTCGGTGCTTTTTACATATTTTGGAGTAAATTTTTATCTTAGCGGGCTTCACTCATACGCAAATGGCGAGAGCTTTGGCATCTCAGGGCTAATATATTTGATCTTAGCGGCTCTTGCCTTGCTGATCGCCCTAGCCTACCGCGGCAGAGATATAAAAGTAGTTTAGGAGATATGATGAAGAGTTTGATTTTACTGGCTGCTAGTTTGTGCGTTTTAAATGCTGGCTACATCAAAGAGGCTTTAAACGCAAAAGATGATCACAACAAACTAGCGCAAATTTATGAAGATGCTTGTGACAAAGAGAAAAAGGCATCAGGCTGCTACAACCTAGCTGTGCTTTACAGCAGAGGTGATGGCAACGTCAAAAAGGACGAGGCAAAGGCGGCAATGCTTTATGAAAAGGCTTGCGATCAAAATTTCTCTATGGCTTGCAGCAACCTTGGCTACGTCTATGAAAATGGCAAAGGCGTAGAAAAAGACCTAGCAAAAGCAGTTAAATTTTATGAAAAAGCATGCAGCGACAACGAGGGTTGCACCGAGCTTGGCTTGCTTTATGCAAATGGCACTGGCGTAGAAAAAGATCTAAAAAAGGCAAAAGAGCTCTATGAAAAGGCTTGTAAGGCAGGGGACGGCATGGGATGTAGCAACCTTGGCTACCTATACGCTCAGGGCGAAGGCGTCGAGAAAGACTACGCAAAAGCCAAAGCAAACTACGAGATAGCCTGTGCAAACGAAGCTGGCATAGGATGTGACAATCTTGGCTTTTTATATGTTTATGGGCAAGGGGTTGATCAAAACCTTACAAAAGCGACAAAGCTTTACGAGCAAGCGTGCATATACGGCTATGAAAAGGGCTGCAACAACTACGCTATCATGCTAGCTGAGGGCAAAGGCGTGAAAGAGGACGTAGAGAAAGCACGTGAAATTTTCACTAAAAGCTGCAAAAATGGCCTAAAAGAGGCGTGCGAGAATTTGGAAATTTTAGGAAAGCATTGATGAGTTTTAAAAACTGGGGCAATAAAGAGGCAAGCCTAGAGGCACTATATGCGCTTGATAGTGCTTTTTTAGAGCCAGATGAAGAGTATCTAAGGCTCATTTCTAAGACAAAAAGCGAAAATAGCCTAAGATACGTAGTAGATAACGGGCAGGGCGATCTACTAGACGTGATATTTACGCGCGAGGCGGTGCTGGTTAGAGGGTTTGACCATGAAAATGAGCTAAATTCGCTAAGCACAGATAAAAGCGTGGTAGAGCAAATTTATAGTGGCGAAGCTGCTAAATTTCGCTCTTACTTCTTGCCAGATGAGATAGAGCAAACGACCTTTTTTATCTGGTATGACGGGGTGGAGCATCAAAATTTAGTCGGTGGCAATAACGGCGGACGCTGGCTGCTTGGATATGCCTTTGATGATTTTGCTAAATTTAGTGAGTTTGTAAAGGGCTACTACGAGATAGACTTTGATGATGAGATGTTAAAAAAGCTCTATGAAAAGGGCGAGTTAGAAAAAGAGAGATTAAAGGAGATAAGATGAAATTTATAGCTTTGTTGCTTAGTGCGGTTTTTGCCTTGTGGGCTGGAAATTTGACGAGTGAGGCAAACATAAACGCCTATAAAGGAGCAAAAGAGCGCATCGAGCTACCAAAGGATGCAAGATGTGCGGTGTGTGGCATGCCTATAAAAAACAAGCAGTGGGCGACACTTATCAAGACTGATGGCAAGGATTATTACTTTGACGGCGTAAAAGATATGGCGCAGTTTTACTATACAAACGATAAGATGAAAGAGGCTTATGTGAGTGATTATTACACGCTTGAAAAGCTTGATGCAAAAGAGGCGTTTTACGTTCATGGCTCAAACGTTTTTGGACCGATGGGCGAGGAATTTATCCCATTTAAAGACGAAGCAAAGGCAAATAGCTTTATGAAAGATCACGCTGGCAAAGGTGTCATAAAATTTGACGAGATAAAGACATTTACTGGCAAATAAAGTGAAATTTCTAGCATTTTTGGCGTTATTTTTTGGACTCTCTTACACGCTTTTAGCAGCGCACTACCTTAGCTTTGACCGCAAATCAAAGCAAGATGAGCTAAGAGAAATTTCAAAGATAACAAGGGCAAATTTAGCTTCTAGCTTTAGCCTAAAAGAGCAAAAAGGCTTTGTCTATGATAAGTAGAAATTTCATAAACTACGCTGTGGTCCTGCTCTTTAAAGACAAAAAGGACCACCTTTTTAGCTTTTGTCTATTTGCGCTCATTATCTTTGTGTTAAGCTCAGTCCTTTTCATCTCTGGCTCGATCCAGCATGATCTTATAAGCTTAGTAAAAGATAGATCAAGCATCGTTGTTAGCGCGTTTCGTGCTGGTAAAAACGATCTCATGCACCCTGGCTACATCTATGACATTTCAAAGATCGATGGCGTGGCTGACGTTAGGGGCGTGGTTGATGGGGAGTACTACTTCGTGCAAAGGCGAGTTTGGTTTCATCTATATGAGGATGATAGCCTAAAAGAAGACGAGATGATCGTTGGCGAGGGCGTAAAAGCCGCTATGAACGAGCTTTACTATGAGGGGAGCTTTAACTTCTTAACAGAAGAGCGCATGATACCAGTAAAAATTCTAAAAACCATGCCAAAACAAAGCGGACTTATCACAAATAACGCGATATTTTTACATCCAAATACCTTGCGAGCTATCTTAAATTTAAAAGACGAAGAATACACAAAGCTCTATGTCGATGTGCCAAATAGCGAAGAGATCAGCCAAGTGGCTTTGAAGATAGAAAATTTATATCCAAACTCATTTGCCATTAGCATAGAAGACGAGGTGGCAAACATTAGACATCTTTACTACTATAAGGGTGGAATTTTTATGAGCATTTATGTTAGCGTTATGCTCATTTTTTTCGTGCTACTTAAAAATCAAATTTCGCTAGCTTATGGCAACAAAAAGCGTGAGATAGCCATTTTGCGAAGTATCGGCTTTAGTATAAAAGAGATCATCTTTTTAAAATTTATACAAAATTTCATCGTTAGCGTTAGCGCCTTTTTACTTGGCGTTATGTTAGCTTACCTCTTTGTATTTGTCTTTAACGCTCCATTTTTAAAGGGGATATTTTTAGGCGATGAGCTTTTAAATTTTACAAATTTCACGCCTATTTTGGAGTTTGATAAGCTCTTTTTGATCTTTGTCTTTGGCGTCATACCATTTTTGGCATTTGTGCTTATCCCATCGTGGCGTGTAGCGTGTGGCGACATAAATGAGGGGCTAAAATGATAAACATTAGAGGCGTTAGCCTAGTCTATAACCAAGGCAAACAAAACGAGTTTTGTGCTCTAAAAAATATAAATTTAGATGTTAATAACGGCGAGTTAGTCATACTAAAAGGCGTTAGTGGAAGTGGTAAAAGCACCCTGCTCTCGCTCATAGCCCTACTCCAAAAGCCAACTAGCGGGGAAATTTTGATAGACGGCACTAACATCGCAAAGTTACCTGACGCATTTTGCTCCGAGCTTAGACATAAAAGGCTTGGGCTTGTTTTTCAAAATTTTAACCTCATAGAGGGCTTAAGCGTCTATGAAAATTTGTTAGCTCCGTTTGCTCTAACAAATTTCAAGGCAAACGTGCGTGAAGAGATGATAAAAAAGGCTCTTGAGCTTGCAAATATAGCTCACAAAATAGATGAAAACGTATCAAATTTAAGCGGTGGCGAGCGCCAAAGATGTGCGGTGGCTAGGGCTTTGTCAATGGACGCTGATATCATTTTGGCTGATGAGCCAACGGCAAATTTAGATAGGCAAAATGCACGTGCGTTTTTAGGCCTACTTGAATCATTTAAGGCGCTTAAAAAAAGCGTTATAGTTGCCACTCACGATAGCATTTTTGACGAGCTGGGCGCAACTGATAGGGCTCTTATCTTGCAAAACGGAGAGATAGTATGAGCGTATTTTTATCAAACGCCGTTATCGCCTTTTTGTTAGCGGAGTTTGTGCTGTTAGTTTTGATGGGCATTTCGCTATTTTATGTCGTCAGGATCGTGAGGTCGTGGGACTATAACGCGCTAACATCACTTCAATACTCACTTGAAAAGCAAAACTACCTTGTAAATACGATCTTGCTCTTTAGCGTCTGCACAAAGATCGTTTTGTTTATATTTTTTGCACTTTGTCTAAACGAGCTCTCTGACATCGTGCCAGGGGCTATGTGCTCGGCTGGCGTGATCGGCTCAAATAAATTTGGCGGCATCTTGATGCTCACTAAAATTTTGCTCATCTTTGGGCTTGGCATCTGGCTGGTTATAAACAAACTCGACTTGCAGGCTCTAAATTTCCCATATCTAAAGAAAAAATATGCCATTTTCATCTGCCTTTTTGTGATGATACTGCTCGAGCTTGGCATAGAAATTTCGTTTTTTTATAACATTCCACTAAAAGTGCCAGTCTTTTGCTGTTCTGTCACTTTTCAAGCTCCAAAGTTGCCATTTGGCTATACAAATTTTGGCTTAGTAAGCGCCTTTTTCGTGCTATTTTTTGTCATTTTGGCGCTAAATTTCTTAAAGCAAAGCATGGCAAGCTTTGTGGCAAATTTGCTATTTTTGGTGCTTAGCTACTACGCTATCACCTACTTTTTTGGCCTTTACGTTTATGAGCAGCCAAATCACAAGTGCCCATACTGCATGCTAAGAAGCGACTATTATTACGTTGGCTACCTTATCTGGGGCAGTTTGTTTTTGGGCGTTTTTTACGGCCTCATGCCATATCTTGTGGAGATCATCACAAAGACAAACTACTCGCACAAGCTTAAATTTTCATCGATCTGGCTAAGTGTTTGCGTGCTGATCTGCTCGCTTTACGTGCTCAAATACTATTTGTTAAGAGGATTTTTATTTTGATAAAGCAAATTTTTTCTCTGTGTTTGTTGGCTCTAGTCTTAGCCGTACTTGCCTACAATGCCGACATAAGCGACGATAAAATTTTAGTTTCACATAGCGACAAATCAGAGCCGATCGAGGTACTCACGCCAAATAAATATATATGTTATGAGAGTAGAACGCTCATCGCTGATAACAACGACACAGCACAGGCGATCATGCCAAATGGCGACATCTACTTCTTTAACGACATCACAAATTCTTTCATCTGGTATATGGCGCAAAAGAGCAAAGATAAGATCAAGTTATATGTCTATTCAAGAGATACAAACCGCTACATCCCAGCGCAAAATGCTTGGTACTCGAGGGTCGATATCACGCCGATGGGATACGGCATAGGGGCGTATGAGTTTCACACTTACGGCATAAACGACAACTACTTTAAAGAGGTCTTGCTCTATGCAGCACGCGGCGAAACGCTGCTAAATCCATATATAAACATCCTACTTTCAGAAAATAGGATATAAATTTATGAAGCTCTAAATTTGCTAGAACCCTGTTGGATTATTTTTAGTATTAAAGGCCTTTTTCGTTTAACTTTTTATAAACGTCACACCCTGGTTGAAGCCCTAATTCGCAAGCTTTATAAAAATATTCTTTTGCTATGTGGTAGTCTTGTTTTGCGCCTTTGCCTTTTAGATAAAAAGCTCCTAAATTAAAACAACCGCGATTGTATCCATTATTGCAAGCTTTTTTATATAATTCTAGGGATTTACTGTAGTCTTGCTCTACACCTTGACCGTTTTCATATAAAATTCCTAAATTAGAGCAACTATCATTAACTCCATCGTCACAAGCTTGTTTGTATAGATCAGCCGCTCTATAATAGTCTTGTTTCACACCTTGGCCATTATTGTATGAAATTCCTAAGTTGTAACAACTCATACTGTATCTGTCATTGCAAGCTTTTTGCCATAATTGAGCTGCCTTATAATAGTCTTGCTCTACACCCAGACCATTTACATATAAAACTCCCAAATTGTGGTAGGCTTGGGCGATATTGCCATCGCAAGCTTTTTCGTATAGTTTGATAGCTTTGGTATAGTCCTGCTCTACCCCTTGTCCTCTTTCATAAAAATTACCTAGATTATAGCAGCCATTAGCATATCCGCCATCACAAGCTTGTTTATATAGATTGGCCGCTTTATAGTAGTCCTGCTTTAGATATTTGCCTTCTTCGTATAAATTTCCTAAATTAAAACAACCTATAGCATTTTTACCGTCACAAGATTTATTGTATAGCTCTATGGCTTTGTTATAGTTTTGTTCTACACCTTGGTTTTTTATATATAAAACACCTAGATTAGAACAGCTTAGTGCATGTCCATTATTGCAAGCTTCTTCGTATAATCTAGCCGCCTTATTGTAGTCTTGCTCTACACCTTGACCATCCTCATATAAAAGCCCTAAATTATAACAACCAATACTATATTTGGCATCACAAACTTTTTGCCACAATTGAGCAGTTTTATAGTAGTCTTGTGTAGTGCCTTGACCGTTATAGTATAAAAATCCTAAGTTATAACAAGCTTGAATAATTTCACCATTACAAGCCTTTTCGTATAATTTAGCTGCTTTATTGTAGTCTTGTTTTACACCCTGGCCATTTATATACAAAAGTCCTAAATTATAGCAATTGCCATTATTTCCATCATTGCAAGTTTTAGTAAATATCTCGACTGCTTTGTTGTAGTCACCTTTGCTGTAAGCCTCAAGTCCAAGTTCTACTAGATCCTTGGAGAATCCAATAGTTAGTAAGATTGTGTATAAAAGAACAGCCTTTTTCATTTTTTCTCCATTTTTGTAAATTTGTAGTTATTGTGGTTTGGCTTGCCTCTTTGATGGAGAAACAAGCCTAAGTTAGTATCTAACGTTATTAACTTTTAAAAAGTCTCTTAGGTCTTCGTATTCGCTATTTTCAAAGTAGCGCCATTTGCCAGGCTTTAGCATATCAAGGCTAACGCGTCCAAAGCTAACACGTTTTAGGTCCATCACTTCAAGGTCGAAGTAGCCAAAGAAGCGGCGTAGCTCTCTGTTTTGACCCTCATTTATGATGACCTTTAGTTTTGTGTAGCCACCGCTTGAGCCAAAGACTTTATAGGCTAGAAATGGCTTAAATTCCATTGATTTTATAGTAGTTTTTGCGTGCGCGCCTTTGGTTGCGTTCTTGGCGAAAAAGCCATTTGTCATCGCCTCTATCACCTCTTTTGAAATTTCGCCCTTTACCTTTAGGTAGTATTCGCGCTCTAAGTCGCTATTCATGAGTGCTGTGGCGATCGCTGGAGCGTCAGTTAGCAAAAGTAGCCCCTCGCTTGCGTAGTCTAAGCGTCCCACGCTAACAAATTTTGCAAATTTCTTATCTAACGTGTCGTAGATCGTCTTTCGTCCGCGGTCATCTTTTTTGCTAACTAGCTCGCCCTTTTGTTTGTGATAAACGATAACAGTAAATTCTTTTTTTAGCTTTATCAAACGGCCATTTATACGCACTTTGTCATCTTCATCCACGCTTGTAGCAAGGTCGCTAACCACACGCCCTGCTATGCTAACCTTGCCAGCTTTTATCAGCTCATCTGCCTCACGGCGTGAGTAGTTTGTGTTATGTGAGATAAATTTATTTAGTCTTGTTTTTTCCATTTTATAGTCCTAAATTTGCAAGGTCGTGGATGTGTAAAACACCCACAGGCACGCCATTTTCTACGACAGCTAGAAGCTGAATTTTATACTTTTCTATTAAAGCTAACGCATCTACGGCTAACATCTCTTTGTCATTTATCTCTTTTGGATGCAAGGTTGCAAATTTCATCGCTGGCTCTTCTAAATCAAAGTCCTCTCTCATAAGCGCACGCCTAAGATCGCCGTCACTTAAAAGAGCGTCTAGCACGCCATCTTTATCGACGATGAGAACCGTGCCAAGCTTGCCATGTGTCATAGTATCGATCGCACTTTTTAGGCTTGCATTCCAGCGGACTATCGGTAAATTTTCGCTTCTCATCACGTCTTTGACCTTTAAAAATAACCTCTTGCCAAGGCTGCCACCTGGATGAAAATTTGCAAAGTCCTCTTTTTTAAAGCCGCGCTTTTGCATCAAGCAAACAGCTAACGCATCGCCAAGAGCTAACGTTAGCGTGGTTGATGCCGTTGGGGCGGCATTTAGTGGGCACGCCTCTTTCTCTACATTTATATCTATAAAAGCGTCGCTAAATTTACCAAGCGAGCTTGTCTTGCTTCTTGCCATGGCGACGATTTTTACGCCAAAGCGCTTTACATGAGGCAAAATTTTGATAAGCTCATCGCTCTCGCCACTAAAGCTAATGGCTAACAAAATGTCGTCTTTTTCTATCATGCCAAGGTCGCCGTGCATGGCCTCTGTCGGGTGTAAGAAAAAGCTTGGCGTGCCAGTGCTTGCAAGCGTAGCAGCGATCTTTGCGCCCACGTGACCGCTCTTGCCCACGCCTGTGACTATGACTTTGCCTTTTGCGTTATATATCAAATTTACAGCATCTTCTATCTCTACGCTTTTAGCGTGTCTTAAAAGCTCGTTTGCCTCTATCTCTAAGACTTCAGCGGCGATTTGGTTGGCTTTTTGCATAAATTTTCCTTACATTAGATAGATGATCGGCACGATAGTTGGGTACTTTTTGACCTTTCTAAATATGTGCTTTCTGATCACTTGGCGCACTTGTGACTCGAGTAGTCTGCTATCTTTTAAAAGCTCCTCTTTGACGTTGCTTAAATACTGCTCTAGCACGCCCTCCATCTCTTTTCTAAACTCGGCGTCTTGCTTGTCGCCCACAAGGCCGTAGCTGATGACGCGAGGCTTGTTGATGAGTTTTGCGCCGTGACGTGAAATTTGAGCGATTATCATGACGACGCCTGCTTCGGCAAGGTTTTGTCTGTCGATGACGACGTCGTCTGAAATTTGTTTATTTATTTGATTATCTATGAAGACTTTGCCAGTTTTTACAGTTTTTACACGTTTTAGGTATTTTTGACAAACCTCCATCTGATCGCCGTCGCTCATTAGATAGATATTTCTCTCATCCACACCACAGCTAATTGCCGTCTCTTTGTGCTTTGCGATGTGGTTGTACTCACCATGCACTGGCAAGAAAAATTTTGGTTTTATGAGGCGAAGCATCAGCTTTTGCTCTTCTTGCGCTGCGTGACCGCTGACGTGGATCTCGCTAAAGTCTTGGTAAGCGACGCTCGCGCCTGATTTTAGTAAGAAATTTAGCACCGTTGAGACGCTGTTTTCGTTGCCTGGGATCGCTTTTGAGCTGATTATGATCTGATCGGTCGGCTTTATCTTTATATATTTGTGCTCATCTGTCGCCATGCGGTAAAGCGCGCTCATAGTCTCGCCCTGAGAGCCAGTAGTGACGATAAGTACCTCGTCATCTTTAAATTTACCAACCTCGTTTGCATCGATGAAAATTTTCTTATCAAGTTTGATGTAGCCAAGCTCCATCGCAGTGTATAAATTTCTCTCCATTGATCTGCCGATGACACAGACTTTGCGGTTGTATTTTAAGCCCCATTCGATCGCTTGATAGACGCGGTGGATGTTTGAGCTAAATGTGCTCATTATGACGCGGCCTTTTGCCTTTGAAAATATCGCGTCAAAGGTCTTGCCAACGCTGCTTTCACTCTTTGTAAAGCCCTCTTTATAGCTGTTTGTGCTATCGCTTAATAGACAAAGCACGCCACGCTCGCCATAATACGCTAGTCTGCCAAGGTCTGTTGGGTAGCCATCTATCGGCGTGTGGTCTATTTTGAAGTCGCCTGTGTGGATGATCGTGCCAGCCTTTGTCGTGATGGCAAGTGCCGAAGCGTCGATGATAGAGTGCGTTATATGTATCCACTCGACTTCAAAGTCGCCTATGAGATATGGCTTTCTCTTTTCAACTGAGCGAAAGAGTGAGCGCTCTTGCTTTAGGCCGTGCTCTTCAAATTTATTATTTATCATGCCAAGCGGTAACGGTGTGGCGTAGATAGGAAATTTAAACTCTTTGTAAAAATAAGGCACCGCACCGATGTGATCCTCGTGTGCGTGAGTGATGATGACGCCTTTTATCTTATCTTTTATCTTTCTAACGTAGTCGAAGTCTGGGATGAGGATATCCACGCCGTGCATGCTCTCGCTTGGAAAGCTCATGCCGATATCAACGATGATAGCGCTAGTTTCAGTCTCAAAGACAGTCATATTGCCGCCGATCTCGCCAAGACCGCCAAGTGGTGTTATACGAATTTTATGTTCGCTTGAGTTTAGATATTTTAGTGGCTCAAGTCTTAGCTCGTGAGTGGCTTTATTTGCCTCCATCGCGCTTGCGATATCTTGCTGCCACTGCTCGTTGCCATTTAGCTTTGCTGGTAAATTTTTCTTTGGTTTTTTAGCCTTTTTTGGCTTTTCTTTTGGCTCTTTTGTCTCGTTTTTAGCTGAAGCTTTTGGCTCTTGCTTTGGCTTTTCTTTTTGCTGTTTTTGCTCTTTTGGCTTATTGTTTTCGCCAGTTTTGTTTTGATTTTTGTTATTTCTTTGCTTTTTTGGGCGAGGATTTTGACTTTTTGGCTCGGCATGCGTTTTGGCTTCAGCCTGCTCTGCTGCAAAGAAGTTATCTATCACGCTTTTGCTTGCTAGTGATGTTTGCTCGGTAGTTTCGCCCTCTTGTTTTGGCTTGTTTTTTGGTCTAAATCTTCGTCTTTTGTTGTTTTTACTTTGATTAGTTACAACTTTCTCTTCGTTTTTGTCGTTCATTATCTTCCTTTAATCTTTCAAATACTTTTAGATAAGAATCGACATCTAGTTCGTGTGGACGTAAATTTTGAGCTAAGTCTAGGTCTTCAAAAATTTCTTCTAACGCCTTTTTGTCAAAATTTGTGGATAAATTTTTCAAAAGCGTCTTTCTTGGCGAAGCAAACGCAGCTCTTAAAAATGCTTTAAAAGCCTCGTATTGTTTTGCATCTTTGAAAATCCCGTCTTTGCCAAAAATCTTTTTTGTTTTTTGTAGTTTGATGACTGATGATGTGACCTTTGGAGGTGGATTGAAAAGCTTTGCATCCACGTCAAACAAAAGCTCGCACCTGCCTTGAAGTGAAGCGAGGATCGATAAAGCGCTAAATTCTTTATCCTTGCTCTTTGCACTAAATTTAAGAGCAACCTCTTTTTGTATCATCACAATAAGCCCAAGGCATTTTTCGTCATCTATCGCATTTAGTATCATCTTCGTAGCAACGTAATAGGGCAAATTTGCGACTAAAAAGTAGTTCTGGCTACTTAGTCCGCCCTCTTCTTGCCACTGCTCTAAAGCATCTTTACAAAAAAGTTTTAATTGTCCATTTTGGATCTCATTTGCAAATTTGACCTTTAAAATTTGAAACAGCTCACAATCTATCTCAAAAGAGGTCGTCTTATAAATTTGCAAAAGTCTAAATGTCAAATCACCTAAGCCAGGCCCAATCTCAACGACGTTTTCTACGTCCTTGGGTATCGCTTGGATGATCTTGTCTAGTGTCGCTTTGTCTTGTAAAAAATTCTGTCCAAAGTGCTTTTTTGCCTTTATCATAGCCGCGATATTAGCCAAAAATTACTTATACAATGATTACAAGTTTAGTTTAATCATATATAAAATGGACTATAATCACTAAATAACAACAAAATAAGGCGCAAATTTGAGTAGGGCAAACACCTTAAAATACTTTTTATTATCACAATATTTAGAGCCAAAAACCTTAGACGAGCCAAAAAAGACAAATAGCAAATTTAAAAAATCAATGGACCTTGAGATCGCAAATTTCGATGAGAAATTTATGCAAATTTTAAGAGCATTTGACAGGTCGCTTTTAAAAAATGGTGTAGAAATTTCAATTTATGGCGGCATTTTTGAGACTGACTTGCTTGCCCTTGCGATATCAAAGCTAGCAAAGGTAAAATTTGAAAAAGAGCAAATTTTAGATGAACTACGATCTGAACAAACGAGCTTTGAAAAGGCATTTTGTTATAAACTTAAGCTCTCTGGCGATCTAGTCTTTTGCAAAAATGAGCAAAATTTTACTTTAAAAGATGCAAATTTAGATGATGAACTAAGCCCATTTTTCACGCCAAACTCATCAAATGAGCTCTTTATCCCAACGGCTCCTTGGGCGATGGTGCGCCTAAACCATCTAAAAGAGATCAGCCAAAACGACTTTAACAAAGAGTGCGAGCACATCAAGGATAAAATTTCTATCCACAAAGAGAAAATGAAGCTTAGCGACTATGTAAAAGCGGTGCACGAGGAGATAAAAAGCTCGCTAAAGACGCCATTTTGTAAAGATGTGATCAGGCTTGAAGTAAGGATCGCTGACCCAAATTTTAAAGAGAACGACGCCCTTTTAAATAGCTTTTTTATAGATGATATAAATTTACTTATCAAATTTTACGAGTCAGGCAGGACGCACGAGCTAACGGATCAGTTTTTAGACGAGGGTGGTGAGAATAAATTTGAGAGGCTTGACGTTAGAGATGAGCTAAATCAAAGGGCGGTAAGGGACTTTTTTAGGGCTGAGCGCTACCCTAGATCGGCCTTTGCAAGTGATTTTGCCTTAAATTTCTCACAGCAAATGGCGCTAAACAACATCATAGAGAAATTTAAAGATGGAAATGGTGGAATTTATAGTGTAAATGGCGCTCCAGGCACTGGCAAAACAACGCTTTTAAAGGACGTGATGGCTGAAGTAGTGACGCTTAGGGCGATGAAGCTCGCGCAAATGAACAGGCACGATATCTTTGAGCCAGTTTATGACAGCGATGAAAAGGTGCTTTATTTTAGGCTAAATGACGAGCTTCAAGGCTATGAGATGGTCGTTAGCTCTTGTAATAACGGCGCGGTTGAGATTTTAAGCAAGGAGCTAAGCCAGTTAAAGAGCATTGGTGGCTATGCGGGCGATATTGATTATTTTAAATTTATAGCCACGAGACTGCTCTCGGCTGATGAGAAGAGTGAATTTGGCGAGAAGTCCTTTATCTCAAAGCCAGCTTGGGGGCTATTTTGCGTGGCGCTTGGCTCAAAGCAAAACAAGTCAAATTTTGTTTTTAATGCAATTAATGGCGTAAAGATCGAGCCAACTCACAGCCAGTTTGACAAGATCGCAAGCGAATACGGCGAGTTTTTGGAGCAAGATGGCTTTTTGATGGGGCTTGGCAAGTACCTTGCAGTGGGCGAGGGCGTAGATGACTTTGACGTGGCAAAGGAGAAATTTAACCTTGCACTTCACGAGGTAAATTTACTTTTTAGTGAGATCAGGATCAAAGAAGAGGAGCTAAAGAGCCTAAAAAGTGAGCTAGCTGATGTTGATAGGAGGCTTGAGAGCTATAACTCGGCTAAGCAGATAGAGGAGCTTTTAGAGCCTTTAGAGAACGAGCATGATGAAATTTTGGCTAAGCTGGGGGACAAAAAGGCGGAGGCAGAGGAGCTAACAAGAGTTGTTAGTCAAAATGAAGCTTTGCAGGAGTATTTAAGCACACCAGAAAAGCCGCCATTTTTTCTCTTTCAGCAAATTTTTAAGACAGAGGCCTTTGAAAAGTATAATGACGAGGCGTTAAAGGTTGGCGAGATAAACCGCCAGATAGCTGAGCAAAATTTAAAAGCTAGCAAGCAAAATGGCGAGAGCAAAGAGAAAAACGAGGCAAGGCTAAATGAGCTAAAAAGCGAGATAGCAGAGCTTGAGAGCAGGGCAGCAGAGCTAAATACTAAGATAAATCTCTACAAAAGGCTGCAAAGTGACTTTGCTAGACGCCAAAAGATACTTGGCAGGAGCGAGGAGCTAGATACCTTTCTAAACGGCAGCTTTAGCCAGAGCAACGAAGAGATGCAAAAGGGTATGCCATTTATGATGGAATTTGGCATAGACCAGAAATTTCACAAGACAAAGCTTTTTAAGGCTAGGATAGAACTTTTTAAAGAGGCGCTAAATTTGCATAAGGCAGCGATATTTGCCTGCAAAGAGGCTGTCAGGACAAATTTACGTGCTCTTAGCGTTATCTTTAACGATGAGAAGATGGCTGAGAAAAACGGCCTTGACGCAAAACATAGACGTGAGATCATCAAGGGTTTATTTTTGCTAACGCCAGTTGTTAGCTCGACTTTTGCCTCGTTTAATAACACTTTTAAAGACCTTTTAAATGGCGATATAGGCATGCTTTTGATAGATGAAGCAGGGCAGGCAAATTTGACTAACGCGTTAGGCGCACTACTTCGCTCAAAGATGGCTGTAGTGGTCGGCGATCCGCTTCAGCTTGAGCCAGTCGTAACACTACCAGTTAGTTTAAATAACGCGATCCTTAGCTACTGCGAGGCAAAAGAGGAGTTTAACTTGCTTAAATCCTCTGTGCAGCTAAGAGCCGACAAAGCGCAAAAGATCGGCACATATATAAAAGGTAGCGGTGAGAGTATTTGGGTCGGCTCACCACTTATCGTACATAGAAGGTGCGCTAACCCTATGTTTGAGATCTCAAATGAGACTACATACGACGATATGATGATACTTGGGCGAGACGGAGCTAGTAAATTTGCAAACACTAACGTTCAAACAAAGTGGATAGATGTTAGCTCTGGGGAGTGGATAGGCAACTACAACAAAGCCGAGGGCGAGGCGGTTAAAGAGCTCTTTGCAGGTGAACTGGCTAGCCAGAAAAATAACATCAGAATAATAACGCCATTTAAAGATGTTTGTAGAAATTTAAAAGGTGCTGGCACTATCCACACTATGCAGGGCAAAGAGGCTGACATTATCGTATTTGTATTAGGTGGGGCGACAAAGGGTGCTAGAGCGTGGGCTGCTAGCAAACCAAATCTGCTAAACGTGGCGCTAACAAGAGCAAAAGAGGTTATTTATATAGTTGGAAACCGAGAAAATTGGGCTAGTTTGCCTTACTTTGAGGTGGCAGCTAGAAAGATAGACAAAGGATAAATTTGAATCATTTTGCAAAACGCATAATCCCATGCCTCGACGTAAAAGATGGCAGGGTCGTAAAAGGTGTAAATTTTGTTGGACTTGTCGATGCCGGAGACCCAGTCGAGATAGCTAAAAGATACAACGAAGAGGGCGCTGACGAGCTTTGTTTTTTGGATATCACAGCCTCTCACCTTGGCCGTGATACGATAGTTGATGTGGTAAAAAAGGTCGCAAGCAAGCTTTTTATACCGCTTACCGTTGGTGGAGGCATACGCACGATAGATGATATCTCGCGCCTTTTAAATGTGGGCTGCGACAAGGTGAGTCTAAACTCATCGGCGATAAAAGATCCAAATTTGATCGACGAAGCGGCTAAGAAATTTGGCTCGCAATGTGTCGTCGTAGCGATCGATGCCAAAAAGATCAAAAATGGTTATAGCGTTTTTATAAATGGCGGCAGGATCGATACCAAAAAAGATGCCTTTACTTGGGCAAAAGAGGTCGAGTCGCGTGGAGCAGGGGAGATATTGCTAACGTCTATGGATAATGACGGCGTCAAGCAGGGCTTTAGTCTGGAGCTAACAAAGATATTTAGCGCGCTCTCTATACCGACTATCGCAAGTGGTGGCGCTGGCAAGATGGAGCATTTTAAGGATGCTTTTGAAGCTGGGGCTGATGCGTGTTTGGCGGCTTCGATATTTCACTTTGGCGAGATCGAGATAAAAAAGCTAAAAGAGTATCTTAAGGCAAATGGCGTTGAGGTTAGGCTTTGATGTTAGTTATCTCAGCTGGAAAAAATGAAATTTTTGACTTTGCCTTGCCGATGGGGGTGGGGCTAGTCGATATGGCGATAAATTTGACAAAGTTCTTGCAAAAAAGATCGTGCGTGGGAGCAGATGAAAAAAGCATAAATTTAAAAAATATTGATCCGCACTATCTTGCAAAGATCGAGGCTAAATTTGCAAACTCATCAAACCCAGAGCTGCAAAATCTAAGCCAAAATTTGTCAAAAAATCCCGAGCGAAATTTATACCAGATGCCAGAAAAGATAGTTTTTGTTGGCTCGGCAGGTCTATATAAAGATGGTGAAATTTTGCAAATTTATGAAAGCTCGGTTGGGGCAAATGTTGAAATTTCTAGTATAGAAAATAGATCTTACTCGCCTATCGAGTGTGAAATTTCTTCTATCGTTTCACGTGGAACTATCAAAACAAATTCATCAAATTTCATAACGACAGACAAAAATTTGGCTCATAAGATGTTTGGAAAGGGATATTTTTTAGAAAATATGGAGTTTTTTTCTGTTCTAAAAGTGGCTCAAATTTTTAAAATTCCAGCTTACGGAATTTTTATAGCGACAAATTTTTGCGATGAAAATGCGCATGCTGAGTTTATAAAAAATCACTCTGCAGCCAAAGAGCTACTAACAAAATATGTAAAGGAAAATATGTGAAAAATTTGCTTGATCTTAGCATCGAAGAGTTAAAAGAGCTAGTCTCTCCCTCGTTCAGAGCGACGCAAATTTATGAGTGGGTGTACAAAAAAAATGCGACAGAATTTAGCCAAATGCTAAATTTGCCAAAGGATATGCGCCATGACTTGGCTGAGAAATTTTATCTTGATCCTCTAAAATGTGTGAAATTTGAGCAAAGTAGCGACGGCTCTATCAAGTATCTTTTTGAGCTAAAAGATGGTCTAAAGATAGAGAGCGTCTTGCTACCGATGAAAGAGGAGATTAGCGACGAAGATGGCAAGGTTAGTCGCCATGCTCGTTATACTGTTTGTGTTAGTTCGCAGGTTGGCTGCAAAATGGGCTGTGCTTTTTGCCTAACAGCAAAGGGCGGACTTGTTAGAAATTTGACTGCTGGCGAGATCGTAGGGCAAATTTTATGGATAAAAAGAGAGAATAACATACCATACGAAAGGCGCATAAACGTTGTCTATATGGGTATGGGTGAGCCACTTGACAACCTTGCTAACGTTAGTAAAGCGATCAAAATTTTAGCTCTTAATGAGGGTCTAGCCATATCTCCACGCCGTCAAACCGTTTCGACTAGCGGCCTTGGCAGCCAGATAAAAAAGCTTGGAGAAATGGACCTTGGGGTCTTGCTGGCCATATCGCTACATGCTGTTACTAACGAGCTTAGAAGCCGCTTGATGCCGATAAATAAGGCGTATAATATCGAGGCTGTTATGGATGCTGTTAGGGGATTTCCTATCGATATGCGAAAGCGTGTAATGTTTGAATATCTTGTTATCAAGGACTTAAACGACAGCGTTAGTGATGCGAAAAAGCTGGTTAAACTGCTGCATGGTATCAAGGCAAAGGTAAATTTGATCTACTTTAACCCGCATGAAGGTAGTGAATTTGGACGGCCTGAGCTTGCTAGCATGCTAAAATTTCAAGAATATCTAAGGGACCATGGCGTCACTTGCACGATCAGACAGAGCAAAGGGCTTGATATAAGTGCTGCTTGCGGACAGCTAAAACAGCGAAATGAAAATCCAAAATTCAAAGCTAACGTTAGCGATAAGAACGCAGCTAAAACAGAAGAAAAACCAACTAACGATAAAACTAACATGAGTAAAAAATGACAGCTCTTGATATCGCCGAGATCATTTTTATAGTGTTGGTTGCTGGTATTGGGCTTGGACTTATCATTAAAGTTTTGAAAGAAGAAAACAAAACTTCAAAATAAAATCTAAAAAATTTGGTATGAAATTTTGTGTGAAAAACAAAAATACAAAGTTGATTGCCAAAAATTAATTCAAAACGCGGTG
>NZ_CABPVA010000001.1:56485-76535 GCF_902460595.1 Campylobacter concisus | reverse complement strand
GAAAGACTTTTTGAAATTTAAATAGTTTGATTATTTGCTTCTTTTGCAAATTTATAAAACTCACTTTCTGCATCAAATTTGCTTTTAATATTGTAAAAAATTTCATCAAATTTAAATGAAATTTCGTCCGAGTGAAGTAAGAGCCTTTTTGCACCAGTTAAATTTATCCGTTCACTCTCGCTCATCTCTTTGTCTAAAATTTTCTCGATCTGCGGACGTGACAAACCATAAAGTGGTTCGCCAAGTATCTTGTGTTTCACATGAAACAAATGCAAGCGAATTTGATGCTGCCTGCCAGTGAGTGGGATAGCCCGAATTAAAGTCGTATCGATATCATCAAAATATCTGATCGACAAAATTTTAGTCACCGCACTTTTTCCATTTTCACAAATTTGCATTCGCATTTTCACATCGTCGTAGTTGTTCGCTAGATCCATCTTGGCATCGATCGTAAATTCTCGCTCGATCTTGCCTTGTACCATCGCGACGTAGCTTTTAGAAACCTCTCTGTTTTCAAAGATTTTTTTTAGTTTTATCGTGGAATTTCTATCTTTGCCCACGACTATCACGCCACTTGTTTCAAAGTCCAGCCTATGTGCCACGCTCGCATCTCGCCCAAAAAGTGTGTAAATTTCATCATTTAGCGAGTAGTCGCAGTGTCTGCCATTTGGGTGGCTGAGCACCCCACTTGGCTTGTCAAATACCGCAAAGCTCTCGCATTCAAAGATCGGCTTTAGTCCTTTTGGTTTGACCTCATAGTCGATCAAAAAGACATCGCCGCACAAAACGGCATTTTTCTCACTCACGACACTGCCGCCACAGATCAGTCTGCCTTTATCGATGAGGCGCTGGGTTTGGCTCATGTTAAAGCCATTTTTCAGCAAAATTTCGTAAGCTTTTTGATGATCTGCAGTAATGATAAATTTATTTACGTAGGGCAAAAATGATCCTTTGAAAAATGAGCGAGCTATCTTAAGCCCAAATTTATAAGCGTATAACCGACATTTCAGCCCGGATTTTATATAATCAAAACTTAAATTTAGAGAAATTGCACGACGTGATTTCTGGCTCAAAAAGCCAAATTTATACTTTCAGGACAAAAGCAAACTAACACAAAAGGTTCAACAATGGTCGAAAGATACTCACGCAAAGAGATGGCTGAAAAGTGGAGCATACAAGCAAAATACGACGCTTGGCTCAAGGTGGAGAAAGCTGCTGTTAAAGCTTGGAATAAACTTGGCTTCATAAGCGACAGCGACTGCGAGAAAATTTGCAAAAACGCTAAATTTGAAGTGGCTCGCATCGATGAGATAGAAAAGACGACAAAGCATGACGTCATCGCATTTTTAACAAGCGTCAGCGAGAGCCTTGGCGAGGAGAGCAGGTTCGTACACTACGGCATGACCTCAAGCGACTGCATCGACACAGCCGTCGCACTTCAGATGAAAGAGAGCTTAGAGCTCATCATCAGCGATGTAGAGGAGTTTATGCAGGCGGTCAAAAATAGAGCAAATGAGCACAAGCACACGCTCATGGTCGGCAGAAGCCACGGCATCCACGGCGAGCCGATAACCTTTGGCCTCGTACTTGCCATCTGGTATGACGAGATCGCAAGGGCACTAAAGCTCATCAAAGACGCAAAAGATACGATCAGCTACGGCAAACTCTCAGGCGCTATGGGAAATTTAGCCCACGCTCCGATGGAATTTGAAGAGCTAACATGCGAGGAGCTAGGTCTGAAAGCTGCTCCAGCGTCAAATCAAGTGATCCAGCGCGACCGCTATGCCCACGTGGTGAGCGCCATCGCTATCTTAGCCTCTACTTGCGAGAAGATCGCAGTTGCCATTAGACACTACCAAAGGACCGAAGTTTATGAGGCGGAGGAGTACTTTAGCCCAGGACAAAAGGGTTCAAGCGCGATGCCACACAAGCGCAACCCAGTCCTTAGCGAAAATATCACTGGCCTTTGCAGGGTGCTACGCTCATATGTCACGCCTTCTCTTGAAAATGTCGCCCTTTGGCACGAGCGCGACATCAGCCACAGCTCGGTTGAGAGATTTATCCTGCCAGATATGTTTATCACGGCTGATTTTATGCTGGTTCGCATCAAAAATTTGATAGCAAATTTAGTCGTCTATCCAGAAAATATGATGAAAAATTTAAATTTAACAGGCGGTCTAGTCTTTTCGCAGCGCGTGCTTTTACAGCTGCCACAGCGTGGAATTTCTAGAGAGGATGCCTACAAGATCGTTCAGCGCAACGCCATGAAGGTCTGGGCGGACTTGCAAGAGGGCAAAAAAGCGATAGACGAGCAAGGTCACAGTCTATTTTTACAAAATTTGCTAAACGACGAGGACCTAACTAAGAGCCTTAGCAAAGATGAGATCAAAGAGTGCTTTGACTACAACTACTACACCAAAAATGTAGATAGAATTTTCGCCAGAGTTTTTGGCAAATAAATTTAAACGCAAGGGGTAAATTTAGCCCCTTGCAAAATACCCTAATACAAAACCACATTAAATTTAGCTCGCAAAATTTATAAGCCAAGGGTGGCACTTTTCAAGTAGCTTTTACAAGCGCCAGTAAAATTTAGTGGCAATGTTGGCGAATTTAAATTTTGATCTCCAAAACTAACACAAAAGCTCATCACGTTTAACGTTTTTTGTCGCCCTCGCACTAGAAAAATAAGAGTTTTGGCAAGCCTTTATCTTTCTCATTTTGGCTGTAAATTTTATATTTAATGAAGAGTTTTTGGTAAAGAGAGTTTTTATATCTTTTTGGATAAAATCTCAAATTAAAATTTAAAACGGAGAGACATTTTTGAAAGTTATAAAACGTAATGGCAGAACAGAAGAGCTTGATATCAGCAAGATCAAAAAATACACAAACGAAGCCGTCCTAGGTCTTAGCAACGTAAGTCTTAGCGAGCTTGAGGTAGATGCGAAAATTCAGTTTAGAGATATGATAACGACTGAGGAAATTCAGCAAACTCTTATAAAAACAGCAGTTGATAAGATCGACATCGACCGACCAAACTGGACATTTGTCGCTGCAAGGCTATTTTTGTTCGACCTTTATCACAAAGTGACTGGCTTTAACGGCTACAACCACCTAAAAGACTACCTAGCAAAAGGCGAAAAAGTAGGCCGCATCATCCCTGGGCTAAAAGAGAAGTACGACTTAGAGGATCTAAACGCATACATAAAGCCTGAGCGCGACCTTCAGTTTGCATACCTTGGTATCAAGACGCTTTATGATCGCTATCTTATCAAAGACAAGAGTGGTATGCCTATCGAGCTGCCACAGCACATGTTTATGGCGATAGCGATGTTTCTTGCGCAAAACGAGCTAGACAGCCAAGGCTGGGCTAAGAAATTTTACGATCTCATCTCTAAATTTGAAGTGATGCTAGCCACCCCAACGCTCTCAAACGCAAGGACTACACGCCACCAGCTAAGCAGCTGTTACGTAGGTAGCACACCTGATAATATTGAGGGCATTTTTGATAGCTACAAAGAGATGGCGCTACTTTCAAAATTTGGCGGCGGTATCGGCTGGGACTGGAGCAAGGTGCGTGCGATGGGCGGCAGTATCGACGGACACAAAAACGCAGCTGGCGGTATCATACCATTTTTAAAAGTAACAAACGACATCGCAGTGGCGGTCGATCAGCTAGGCACTAGAAAGGGTGCGATCGCTGTTTATATCGAGCCTTGGCATATGGACGTGAGCGATTTTCTCGATCTTCGTAAAAACTCAGGCGAAGAGAGACGCCGCGCACACGAGCTTTTCCCTGCGCTTTGGATAAACGACCTATTTATGAAGCGTGTCAAAGAAAATGGCCGCTGGAGCCTCTTTGACCCAGCTCAAGTAAGCGACCTTTGCGACCTTTACGGCGAGGAGTTTGAGAAGAGATATTTAGAGTATGAAAACGACGAAAATATCCAGAAAAACACCATCCTTGCAAAAGAGCTTTGGAAGAAAATTTTAACTAGCTATTTTGAAACTGGTATGCCATTTTTATGCTTTAAAGACAATGCCAACAAAGCAAATCCAAACGATCACGAGGGCATCATCAGAAGCTCAAATTTATGCACCGAAATTTTCCAAAACACAGCGCCAAACTACTATAAGATCAAGATCACTTATGAAGACGGCGGCGAGGAGCTATTTGACGAAGAAGAGGACGTCACGGTCGATAGCGGCATAACTAAAAAAGCCAAAAAGCTTAGCGCGCTTGATAGCCTAAAAGGCAAGCAAATTTTCATCGTAGAAAAAGAGAGCATCGAGGGCAAAACGGCAGTTTGCAACCTTGCAAGTATAAATTTAAGCAAGATAAACAGCAAAGAGGACATCGAGCGCGTCGTGCCGATAGCTATCAGAATGCTTGATAACGTTATAGATCTAAATTTCTACCCGCACAAAAAGGTAAAACACACAAACCTTGCCTCTCGCTCGATCGGCCTTGGCGTCATGGGCGAGGCGCAAATGCTAGCTGAGAAAAACGTAAAATGGGGCAGTTATGAGCATTTGGCGCTGATTGATAGCATAATGGAAAACATAAGCTACAACGCCATCTACGCTAGCTCAAATTTAGCCGTAGAAAAGGGCATCTATCCAAAATTTGAAGGCTCAAAATGGAGCAAAGGCATCATGCCGATAGACACCGCAAACGAGAACGCAAAAGCCCTTCTAAACGACAAAGGCGGGCTATTTGACGAAAATGTCTGCGACTGGGACAAGCTAAGAGAAAAGGTCAAGCGTGACGGCATGAGAAACGGCTACCTAATGGCGATCGCTCCAACTAGCTCGATCTCGATCCTAGTTGGCACTACTCAGACCATCGAGCCAGTCTATAAGCGCAAGTGGTTTGAGCACAACCTAAGCGGTATGATCCCAAATGTCGTGCCAAATTTAAGCCCAGATACGTGGCAGTTTTATACGCCAGCTTATGAGCTTGATCAAAGAATTTTGATAAAAGCAGGCGCGATCCGCCAAAAATGGATCGATCAAGGTCAAAGCTTAAATATCTTCATGAGCTTAGACAAAGCAAGCGGCGGATATCTAAGTGAAATTTACACGCTTGCGTGGGAGCTTGGACTAAAATCAACCTATTATCTACGCTCTGAGTCACCAGACAGCGAAAAGCTAAACGACGTGGCCGACCGCTCGATCGAGTGTGAGGGATGTCAGTAGTTAAATTTAAGAGAGAAATTTCTCTCTTAAATTTTTTAAATTGTCTATTAAATTTATAAATTTACGGAAGTGTCACAAAACTTAATTTTATACCAAGCTCATCTGCTAGCTTGCTTAGCTTCTCGCTCTTTTCTATTCCTGCTGATATACAAAACTGCATACCATTTACGTTACGCTCTTTTAGTCTCGTAAAGACATTTGACATGAGTGACTCCGTTTTCATCCCACTTTCGCCGTAGATGACAAAGGCATCCACACCTTCTTGTATTTTATCCGTTAGATTGTTGTAAAAACCTCCGTCGTTGTTTGAAACACTAGTTGTTGCGCTAGCTATCGCGTCAGCAAGAAAGCCACGACTTGGTACTAGCATAATGACTGTACTATCTGATTTTAGGGCGCATTTTGCAAAGCTTTTCATCATGCCATCTTCGGGTGATTTTACGCCGTTGGATGATGCACAGCCAGCCAAAAGTAGACCTATGGCGAGCGTTGTGATTTTTTTCATTGAAACTCCTTTTTTTGAAAATCGACTAATATTAACATAAATTAAATAAAGATCTATATGGAAGAAAAATTTAAATCTACTATTTTAAAAACTAAAATTAAAATAATTATTTAAGTAAAAATAATCAAATTTTAGTTTAAAATACTTAAAATGAGTAAAAATATACTTAAGAAAACTCTCTAAAATTTTATATTTTTTGATAAATATTATTAAACATAATAAAATAAGTTTTCTATATTTTAAGCTTTCTTGTCCTATACTTTTAAACTCTATATCAAAAAAATAATCAGAAAAGAGCAAGTGATGCGTGAAATTTTAAAACGAGATGGCACAAGGCAAGAATTTGTAGCATATAAGATAGTAGATGCGATAAAAAAGGCATTTGCAAGCGAAAATAAAGCTTATGACGAGCAAGTTTTTACAAACGTAGTCCAAGATATCTTTCAAAAATCAAGTGCGATAACAGTCGAAGACATCCAAGATGCGATAGAAAAAGAGCTATTTGACGGCGGACATTTTGAAGTTCTAAAGAGCTTCATGCTCTACCGCCATACGCATAAGCTCCAACGCGAGCAAATTTTAGGGCTAAATGAAGATACGACCTATATAAACTCAACCCAAACGATAAATGAGTACATAAACGGCACTGATTGGAGAATTTCTGCAAATTCAAACACAAGCTACTCAAACGCAGGCCTTATAAACAACACCGCTGGCAAAGTCATAGCAAACTACTGGCTAGACGCTGTTTATAGCAAAGAAGAGGGTCTTGCTCACAGAAACGGCGACTACCATATCCACGACCTCGACTGCCTTACAGGATACTGCGCTGGCTGGAGTTTGCGAGCCTTGCTAAATGAGGGCTTTAATGGCGTTCGTGGCAGGGTCGAGAGCAAGGCGCCTAAGCACTTTAGAGAGGCGCTTTATCAGATGGCAAATTTCTTAGGCATCTTACAAAGCGAGTGGGCGGGCGCTCAGGCGTTTTCTAGCTTTGACACATACCTTGCGCCTTACGTTTTCAAAGACGATCTAAGCGACGCCGAGATCAAAAAGGCAATAACTAGCTTTATATTTAACCTAAACGTCCCTGCGCGCTGGGGACAAAGCCCATTTACAAACGTAACCATAGACATCACTTGCCCAAGCGACCTAAGAGATCAGATCCCAACGAGCGATGATATACACCTTTTTACAAATGTAAAAGATGAGAAAATTTTGAAAAAAGCAAACGAGCGTGGCAGGAAAAATTTAGTCGATATGACCTACAAGGACTTTGAGCCTGAGATGGCGCGCATAGATAAGGCATTTTACGAGGTATTAACAGCTGGCGACAAGTGCTCGCAGCCTTTTACATTTCCGATACCAACGGTAAATATCACAGAGGATTTTAACTGGGATAGCGAAGTAGCAGACGTGCTCTTTGAAAATACCGCAAAAATGGGCTCAAGCTACTTTCAAAACTTCATCGGCTCGCAATACACTTATGACGAAAATGGCAACAAGATAGAAAACGAAAACGCCTACAAGCCAGGCCACGTGCGCTCTATGTGCTGCCGCTTGCAGCTTGATCTAAGAGAGCTTTTGAAGCGTGGTGGTGGTCTTTTTGGAAGTGCTGAGATGACTGGCTCGATAGGAGTTGTGACTATAAATTTAGCCCGCCTTGGCTATAACTTCAAAGGCGATAAGGTCGCACTTTATAATAGACTAAGCTATCTTTTAGACCTAGCTAAATCAACCCTAGAGAAGAAGCGTAAATTTATACAAGAGATGTATGACAGAGGGCTTTATCCTTACACGGCGAGATATCTAAAGCACTTTAACAACCACTTTAGCACGATCGGCATAAATGGCATGAACGAGCTACTTAGAAATTTTACTGGCGACAAAGAGAACATCTCAACTAAATTTGGACGAGAATTTGCCCTTGAGATGGTTGGCTTTTTACGCGATAAGATAAGGACATTTCAAGAAGAGAGCGGAAATTTATATAACCTCGAAGCAACTCCAGCTGAGGGCACGACGTATCGCTTTGCCAAAGAGGATAAGAAGCGCTACCCAGACATCATCCAAGCAGGCGAGGGGGACAATATCTACTACACAAACTCAACCCAGCTACCTGCAAATTTCACAGACGACGCTTACGAAGCGCTTGATCTACAAGATGAGCTACAAAGCGCCTACACTGGCGGTACCGTCTTTCACCTATATATGAAAGAGCGCATCAGCTCGGCTAAAGCTTGCAAAGAGCTTGTAAAGAGTATAATCTCAAACTACAAACTCCCATACATCACGATAACGCCGGTATTTAGTGTCTGCGCAAAGCATGGCTACATAGCTGGCGAGCATGAGTTTTGCCCACTTTGTGATGCAGAGCTTATAGAAAATGAAAAGAAAAAATCCAAATAAGGAGAGGAAATGACAGAAAAAGAAATTTTAGAAAAAGTGCAAGATAAACGCACAAGATGCGTGGTCTATACTCGTGTTATGGGCTATCACAGACCAGTTGAGAGCTTTAACCTCGGCAAAAAAGGCGAGCACAAAGAGCGAATAAAATTTGACGAATACGCAAGTTGCTGCAAGAGATAAATTTCTTGCCTAAAAGCAAGAATAAATTTAAAAAAATCAACTAAAATGCAAACCAAAGGCACGCCCCTGTGCCTTTTAGTTTAAAAAAGGGTCAAAAACTTGCAAAAAGTCTTTAGTATAACGCCATTTACGACGCTTGACTACCCAGACAAAGTGGCAGCTGTCATTTGGTTTGCAGGGTGTAATATGCGCTGTGGATACTGCTACAACATCGAGGTTGTAAAGTCAAATGGCACTATAAGCTTTAGCGAAGTTTGCGACTTTTTAGACCGCAGGGTCGGCAAGCTAAATGGCATCGTCTTTAGCGGTGGCGAATGCACAGCACACCCTCTTTTTTTAAGGCTAGCTCGTGAGGTAAAGGCGCGCGGCTTTAGTTTAAAGGTCGATACTAACGGCTCACATCCTAGTGTTATAAAAGAGGCGATAGATGAGGGGCTGATCGACTACATCGCGCTTGATTTTAAAGCTCCAAAAGAGAAATTTATAGGCATCACTGGCTCAAATTTATATGAGAAATTTGCCGCCACGCTTAGATACCTGCTTGAGATAAATTTTAAATTTGAAGTTAGAACGACCGTGCATGCGGACTTGCTAAGCGAAAAGGATATCTCTGAGATGTCTGAGCTACTTTACGAGCTTGGATACAGAGGCAACTACTTTTTACAAAAATTCTTTAACACTGGCGAAAATTTTGGAGGCTTAGGCGATCCAAAAAACAGCTTCGATCCAGACAAGATCACATCAAAACTACCTATCAGACTAAGAAATTTCTAAATTTAGCGCAGATAAAAATAGCTAAAAATAAGAAAATTTAACTAAAATTTACCCCAAATCACAAAAGCAAATAAGGAGAAAACTATGCAAAATTTCAGCTTTTTAAACCCTACTAAGATAGAATTTGGCAAAGACAAAGAGCAAAACATCGGCAAATATATGAAAGAATTTGGCGTAAAAAAGACGCTCATCATCTACGGCAGCGATAGGGTCATGAAAAACGGACTTTTTGACGTTGCCACAAAGAGCCTAAGCGCAAATGGCATCGAGTTTTGCAAGATAGGTGGCGTGAAGTCAAACCCAGTGCTAAGCAAAGTAAATGAGGCTATAAATTTAGCTAAAAAAGAGGGCGTCGATAGCGTGCTAGCCATAGGCGGCGGCTCGGTGCTTGATAGTGCCAAGGCCGTGGCTGCTGGAGTTAGATATAACGGCGACGTTTGGGACTTTTTTACTGGAAAAAGCCCAAAAGAAGCGCTTATGATCTTTGACATCATAACGCTTGCTGCAACTGGCTCAGAGATGAACGGCGGCGCAGTCGTCACAAACGAAGCCACAAAAGAGAAATTTGCCATGCACGGCGCTTGTCTTTACCCAAAAGTGTCGGTGATAAACCCACTGCTTCAAGCAAGCGTTAGCAAGGAGTACTTGGTCTATTCAGCCTCAGACATCATCGCTCACAGCATCGAGGGCTACTTTACGGCGAGCATCCAGCCTGAGATCATAAATTTATACATCGAAGCAAACATCAAAACCGTCATGAAAACGACCGAAATTTTACTAAAAGAGCCAGAAAACTATGGCGCTAGAAGCGAGTTTGCCTGGGCTGCTACGATGGCGCTAAATGGCCTAACTTATGTCGGCACGGCTGGCTACTCATATCCAAATCACATGATCGAGCACGCCATAGGTGCAGTCGTGGATTGCGCGCATGGAGCTGGGCTAAGTGTGGTTATGCCAGCTTGGATGAAGTGGTATAAGAGTAGAAATTTAAAGGCGTTTAAGCGCTTTAGCAAAGAAATTTTTGGTGTAGATGACGCAGACGCAGGCATAGAGAAGCTAAAAGAGTGGTTTAGCAAGATCGGCACACCAACAAGCCTCATAGAAATCGGCGTTGATGAGTCAAATTTAGACGAGATCATGGCGCTAGTTTATGACTACGCCAAGGGCAGGGGCTTGGAGCAAATTTATACAAAAGAGGCCATAAGCGAAATTTTTGCCTTAGCGAGATAGAATTTATCCAAATTTTACAAAGGATAAACATGAAAAAAGTCGCCCTTATAGCAGGAGCCAGCGGCGCTGTAGGAAGTGAAATTTTAAAAGATTTATGCGAGAGTGAGCACTATAGCAAGGTGGTCGCTCTCGTTAGGCATGAGCTAGAATTTACTCATGAAAAGCTTGAAGTAAAGATAGTAAATTTTGATGATTTTAAAGATGAGGTGCCATTTATCGCTGATGACGTATTTTGCGCGCTTGGCACGACGATGAAGGCGGCAAAGCACAAAGAGCAGTTTTACAAAGTCGATGTGACCTATCCGATAAATTTCGCCAAATTTGGCTTGGAGTGCGGTGCAAAACGCTTTGTCTTGCTCTCGGCTGCAGGGGCAAACAGAAAGTCAGGCTCGTTTTACCTAAAGGCAAAAGGTCAAGCAGAAGCAAAGATAAAAGAGCTTGGATATAGCTCATTTCATATCGCTAGGTTGCCACTTATCGAGGCTGAGAGAAAGGAATTTAGACTTGGCGAGTATCTGGCGGCAAAAGCATTTAAATTTATCCCAAAAGGCTTTTTTGACGAGTATCGTCCGATGAAGGCAGCTGACATCGCTAGAGTGATCGTGGAAGTAGCGCAAGATGACCACAGCGAAGGTGTCAAAATTTATAGCCCGGTGGAGTATGCAAAGTGAAAAGATACATCGCCATCACTGGGGCAAGCTCAGGCATAGGAGCGGCAGCGGCAAAGGCATTTGCAAGATGTGGGGAAAATTTAATCCTTGTTGCAAGACGCGGCGAGCTTTTAGAAAATTTAAAAAGCGAGATAGCTAAATTTGCAGACGTAGAGGTCGTGATAGAAATTTGCGACCTCTCAAAGCAAGAAAATGTCCTAGCTCTTTGGCGTAATTTAGAAAAATTTGAGCTAAAAGCGCTTATAAACAACGCTGGCTTTGGCGACTATAACAAGGTTGGCGAGCAAAATTTAGACAAGATCACGCAGATGATAAATTTAAATATCATCTCACTTGTCACGCTCTCAACGCTCTTTACGAAAAAATATAAAGACAAAGATACACAGCTTATAAACATCTCTTCGATAGGCGGCTACAAGATCGTGCCAAACGCCGTCACGTACTGCGCTAGCAAATTTTTCGTAAGTGCCTTTAGCGAGGGACTTTACCACGAGCTAGCACAAGATAAGCAGGCGAAGATGCAAGCAAAAGTGCTAGCCCCTGCTGCTACAAAGACAGAATTTGGCATGGTGGCAACTAGCAAAGAGAGCTATGACTACGACAAGGCGTTTAAAAAGTATCACACGAGCGAGCAGATGGCGGAATTTTTGCTTCGCCTTTATGATAGCCATTGCTGCGTTGGCTCGGTCGATAGAGATAGCTTTGAGTTTTCACTGCACCAGCCTAAATTTGACTATGCGATCAAGTATAAGCCAAAAGATAACTAGACCTTAAAGCCTTGGTAGCCTACGCCAAGGCTAGTAAAGTAAAAAGTAGGACAAAATAAAAAGGCAGATCATGAAATGCGTTAGAGTTGCTATTTTAGGGGTTTGTTTAGTAGGTGCTTGCTTTGGTGGCGAGCTTAAATTTGATGAAAAGAAATTTGAGCTAAAAAGCGTGCAAGTTGGCGAGAGGACGCTTAAATTTAGAGCCTATGAGGGCATAGTCTATGTGGCAAAGCCAGCTAGCGACTATGAGGTGCTAAATTTTTACGTGCCAGATGGTAAATTTAGCGACCAAAAAGGGGCTATCTTTATGCCAAATGCTATCGGCGGCTACATGAGCGCCAAACCACAAAAGCCTGAAATTCAAAATGAAAAGCCAAATGCCACCCTTGAGGCGCTTCTTAGAGGATACGTCGTGGCAAGCGTTGGCGCTAGGGGCAGGACGCTAAAAGATGGCGAGAAATTTATCGGCAAAGCGCCAGCTGCGATAGTCGATCTAAAAGCGGCCGTTAGATATCTTAAATTTAACGACAAATTTATGCCAGGCGACGCAAATAAGATCATCTCAAACGGCACGAGTGCAGGCGGCGCGATGTCGGCACTTCTAGGAGTAAGCGCAAATGCAAAAGAGTATGAGCCATATCTTAAAGAGCTAGGCGCCGCAAAGGCGGACGATCAAATTTATGCCGCTTCTATCTACTGCCCCGTGACAAATTTAGAGCATGATGACGAGGCGTATGAGTGGATGTTTGGGGATTTGGATAAATTTGAAAGGATTGATTTTGCAAGTCTTGATGTGAGCTCTTTTAATGACAGGAGTAAAAAGCCAAAGATGATAGTAGGCGAGCTAAACGCTACGCAAAAAGAGCTCTCGCGCGAGCTAAAGAGTAAATTCCCAGCCTATCTAAACTCGCTAAATTTAAAAGACGCCAAAGGCCACGCGCTAAGCCTTGATGAAAACGGCGAGGGTAGCTTCAAAGAGTATATAAACGCTCTTATCTCAAGGGCATTTACCGCTACAAAAAGCAGCGACAAAAGCACGCTCACACCTAAATTTATCACCCTTGACACGCAGGGATGCTCGCTTGGATATACATTCAAATTTGAGGACTTCATCGCCTCGCTAAAACGCTCCAAAGCGGTGGTTGCCTTTGACGGCCTAGCTCTTGAAACGCCTGAAAACGACCTATTTGGCGATAGCAAAACGCCTGCAAAGCACTTTACTAAATTTGCCAAAGAGCGCAGCGTGGGCGAGATGGCGGAGGCTAGCGTCATAAAGATGATGAATGCGATGAACTACACCGCAAACAAAAATGGAGCGAAATTTTACCGCATAAGGCAGGGCACAAACGACACCGACCTAGCCCTTGCTGTGCCTGCTATGCTCGCACTTTCGCTTAAAAATGCTGGCAAAGAGGTTGATTTTGAAGCGGTCTGGGGGCAAGGACACGGTGGCAACTACGACCTAGACGAGCTTTTTGCTTGGATAAAAAGAGTGGTTGAGAGATAAATTTAAAGGAGAAAGTATGAGAAATTTTAAAATTTCAAGGAGAGTAAAATGAAAAATAAAGCATTAATTGCAGCATTTGTTGTAGGTTTTCTTGGTTGCATAAATTTAAATGCCTATGGATCTGATGTTTTTAATAAACATTTAAGAGGAGAAGCTAAAGAAGAAGTGGTTGATTGTGATGATCCAAAAAATTTACCGCTTGATATAGGTGGAAGATTAATTGGTGGAAAAGAAGAGTGTTTTGTTAATCGCGGAACCGCTGCTAGAGCCAAACGTGACCTAGACTTGACTATCGGTAGAAACCCAGTCACTGGTAAGGTCACATCAAAGGCTGAGCTACTAGGCGGTGATAAAGCTACAAATAACCTTGAAAAAGCACAAAAGAACTATGGCGACAAGAAATTTAAGCTAGAAGAGGCAGAAAAAGCCTATGCTGATAACCCAAGCACGAAAAATTCTAACCGCTTAGAAAAAGCACGTAAAGCCTTTGAAAAAGCACAGCTTGACCTAAAAGGCGCAGAAGAGATAAAAGCTAAGGCTGATATGAAAAAGGCGAAGTGATAAGGTGAATTTGATGTTTAAAAAGCTATTTTTACTAGCGGTTTTGGCAGCTTTTGCCTTTGGGGCGGAGGCGAAAGTGAGCTTGCAGGAGCTGCTTTCAACGCCAAATAACAAGAGCTTGCTAAAGCAGCTTGGTAGGGAAAATATACTAAGCTCAAAGAGCGAGCCAGGCATGCAGGCGATCTTTTTTGCGAGCGCAAAGAGCAAGCCAGAGCTGTTTTATCTGATCGAGTTTTACAAGGACGAGGCGGCTTATAAAAAGCATATAAGCTCGGCGCATTTTAAGAAATTTACAAGTGCGAGCGCTGAAATTTTAGCTAGCAAAAAGGCTATAAGCTTGAAAAAACGGGCTACTTTTTCTAAAAATTTAACGCCAGAGCGCCTAAAAGATGCCTACTTTCACATCACAAATTTAAGCCTTTTGGCAAAGAGTGATGCGAAATTTGAAAAGCTAGTGAAAAAATATATGCAAAAAAGCGTAGATGAGGGAGCTTATGCGCAGTTTGCCTTTAGTCAAAAAGAGGCACCTAACAAGTGGGTGCTGGTTGAAATTTACAAAGATGAGGCTAGCTTTGAGAGCTACCGCCACAGCGAAAACTACAAGGCTTACGCCAAAGAGCGAGCTGGGTTAATAGATGAATTTGACGGCTTTGGTCTTAAGAACGAGACCTCATTTAGCAAGGTAAAATTTTAGGAGATTTATGAAAAAGATCTGCTTTTGCCATTTATAAGGCGGGCGGATCTGTTTGCAAGTAAATTTAAAGGAAAAAGATGTTTATCGTTACTATTAGTTTAAAAACAGATCTCATACCAAAAGAGAGGGCTAATGAGCTTTTTGCTGAGCATAGAGGGTGGTTTATAAAGTATGCTGAGTATGTGGTTAGAGAATTTAAGGCTATTATGGGCAAGATTTTATGATACCAGCGAAATTTTATAGATATGTTTTTGCGTTTATAATGTCAGCATTTATGGCGTTTTTTATGTCATTTGTGCTGACGTATCTAAACCTTGGTTTTGTTGATGGCTTTGTGAAAATTTGGCTAATCGCTTATGTAAAAGCCTTTGTAGTGGCGTATCCTGTGCTTTTGCTAGTTTCGCCGTCTGTTGCAAAGATCACGCAAAATTTATGTAAAAAAGAGAGTTAAATTTGAAGAGTGGCTAGAGAGCTAGCCACATGAAGGTTTATTTTAAAAGACCTTGTTTTTTCATTTGGTCCATTACTTGAGCAAACATCTCTTTAGCTTGTTTGCAAGTAGCGTCTTGTTGCTCTTTTGGTAAAGAAGCTAGTTGATCCATTGATTGTTTCTTTTGATCTTCATACATTTTTACTTGTTGCTCTTGACCAGCTTGTTTGTAAGCCTCAACCATCTTATCGATGTCTGAGAAGTAAGACTTGCAAGTATCTGTAAGATCTGCAGCGTTTAGGCTTAGTGAAAAGCCAAGAGTAGCTAAAACTAAAAGTGATTTTTTCATCTCTTTCTCCTTGTGAAAATTTAAGGAGATTATATAACTTTTTTATTTTAAATAGATTTAAATTTATTAAATTTAGCCAAGACAAGCGCCTTGGCTAAATTTTTTGGCTTTTTAGCCTAAGAATTCGCGCTTAAAATACTCTTTTGGAGCTTTGCAAAGTGGGCAAGCGCCCGGAGCTTTTTTACCTCTATGAACGTGTCCGCACACCTCGCAAACCCAGATATCTTCTTCGTCGCTCTCAAAAAAGCCCTCTTCATCAAGCATCTTTTTAAGCTC
Source organism: Campylobacter concisus (assembly GCF_902460595.1). GTDB lineage: Bacteria > Campylobacterota > Campylobacteria > Campylobacterales > Campylobacteraceae > Campylobacter_A > Campylobacter_A concisus_BL. The sequence goes on along the minus strand of NZ_CABPVA010000001.1, from coordinate 60,989 downwards.
TAAATACTCTCTTTCATGCTCAACTTCAACCTTGCCGATCGCGTTAAATAGTCTCTCAACATCTCTTAGTTCTTCTTCTTTTGCGATCTTTGCAAAGTCTGGATACATCGTAGTATGCTCGTAGTTTTCGCCAGCTGCAGCGTCAAGTAAATTTTTATCCATCTTATCGATCGGATCGTTCATCATCTCGTGATATTTCTTAAATTCAGCCCTTGCGTGCCATTTCTCGTTTTCAGCTGCCTCGTAAAAGTGTCTAGCTATCGCGTGATAGCCTGCTTCTTTAGCTAGGTCGCCGTAAAGCTCGTACTTGTTTCTAGCTTGTGATTCGCCAGCAAATGCCTTCATCAAATTTACCGCTGTTAAATTTTCAGTGATGCACTTCATCTCTTCGCCGCAACAGGTTAGTGTGCCGCCTCCAACTTTTTGAACCTCGATCTCGTTGCCGCATTTCTCGCATTTGTATGTTTCGTATTGTCTCATTTTGACTCCTATTTTGATAAAATTTGAGCGGATTATAACCAAATAATTAAAATATGTAAATAATAATTTTTATTGATAACGTATATTATTTTTATAAAATTTAACAAAAAACAAAATCACCAAATCCATCATCATAAATTTAAAATAGACAAATTTCAGCCAAAATTTATTCTAGCGTTAAAAGTGCGGTTGAGCTTGGTTGTAGAATAACTCAAAATAAATCATCCAAAGGAGATCATCATGAGTTTTCTATCTAAATTTAGTAAGGCTATCTTTGCCGTTGCGGTAGCTGGAGCGATCAGCGCTAGTGCATTTAGCGAGGGCGAGGACTATGTCAAGCTTGAAAAGCCACTAAGTGTCGGACAAAACACGCTAGTTAAGGTTTTTAGCTACGCTTGCCCATTTTGCTACAAGTACGACAAGAGCGTCACTCCAAAGGTAGTTGAGAAAATTCCTGGCCTAAAATACGAGCCATTTCACCTAAAGACAAAGGGCGATTACGGCGAGGTTGCGAGCAAGGTCTTTGCCGTGCTTATCGTTATGGACGAGGCAAAGGGTGTTAGCTTGTTTGATGAAAATTCACTATTTAAAAAGGCTAAATTTGCTTACTACAAAGCTTATCACGACAAAAAAGAGCGCTGGGGCGATGGCAAAGATGCTGAGGGCTTTTTAAAGACTGGACTTGATGCAGCTGGCGTTAGCAAAGCAGACTACGAAAAAGAGCTAGCTAATCCAAAAGTGACTGAGCTACTTAAAAAGTGGGATGAGAGCTATGACGTGGCTAAAATTCAAGGCGTGCCAGCATTTGTCGTAAATGGCAAATACCTCATCATGACAAAATCAATCAGCTCGCTTGACGGCATGGCAGCACTCATCGAAGAGCTTCTTAAAAAATAAGGCGCCACATGAGCTTTTTTAAAAAAATGGCTAAATTTCAAGACTCACGCATCTCTTGGGCGATCCTAGTCTTTGTAAGCGTCGCGCTTGTCATTATCGCGCACTCGCTCTTTCAAAACTACGCTTATATGCCGCCTTGCGAGCAGTGCGTCTATATACGTTTTGCCTTTTTGTGTATGGCGCTTGGCGGTGTGATCGCTATCATAAACCCAAAAAATTTGCTATTTGCTCTAGTTGGCTACGTCTTTGCCTTTTGGGGAGCGGTGCAGGGCATAATGTATAGTGTAAAACTAGCCAAAATCCACGATGCAGTGCATGGAGATGATCCTTTTGGCGTGCAGGGCTGCTCGACTGAGCCACACTATCCATTTGGCTTGCCACTTGAGAAGTGGGCGTCAGACTGGTTTATGCCAACGGGTGATTGTGGCTATGACAGCCCTATGGTGCCTGATGGCGCGGTGCTAAGCGATTTGCAAAAGAGCATAGTGGATCTTTATGCAGATGGCTGGTATCTTGTGCCGTCTTCTAAATTTATGTCGATGGCGGATTGCACGCTGCTTGGCTTTGGCATTTGCTTTATTGTGCTTGCACTTATGCTTGTTTCAAAGCTCTTATCTTTTACGAAATAAATTTTAGTTAGCCCTATTTTTGGGCTAACTTAGGATATACTGCGCGCATGGGTATTAATTTAAAATCACAAAATATTAAAATTTATGCGATCATCTTGCTAGCAAGCCTCTTTGTTGTGCTTCTTGGGCTAAATAGCTACAACAATGCAAAAGAAAAGATCATCGAGCTATCTGATAAAAACAATATCGCAGTTAGTAAAAATATCGTTAGCAACTTTCAAATTTGGCTTGATGAGCGCTTAAATTCGCTCATCCGTGCGTCAAAATTTATCCAAAACTCTAATATCATTGATGACGATACTAGGGTGGCAAATTTCATAAAGCTCTTTAAAGAAAATGCGAAAGAATTTGATCTCATGCAGCTTCTAAGAGAGGATGGCGAGATCTTTGTAGATGGGCAAAAGATCTCAGAAGAGGTGATGTCAAAGCGCGAGCGAGCGGGGCTTATCTGGTATGTCGAGACAAAAAATACAAATGCTCCAAGCGTAAATTTCATGCAAAATCACAAAATTTTAAATGACTCAACTTTAAATTTATGCGTGCCAGTTGAAAAGGATGATAAATTTGAGGCGGCACTTTGTGGCGTCGTGCGAATAGGCACTATCTTTGATAGCATCAAAAACTTTAGTCTTGCGCCAAATTCTTACTCATTTTTGGTAACTCACAGCGGTGAGATCCTCACATCGATGGCTGATGCGACGCTTAAAAGAGAGATCGAGGAGAAATTTAAAGAGATATTTTTAAAAGATGAGGACATCACCAGCCTAAAGATAGGGCAAAATTTGATCCAAGTAGCCGAGATACCGACGATGAACTGGTTTATCGGAGCTGGCACAAACAATGAAGAAGAAATTTTAGCCATGACAAGAGAGGCGCTAAAAAACGCCCTAAATTTACTCTTTGCCTTCGTCGCACTTGCATTCTTGGCAAACAGCCTGCACAACTTCATGTATAACAAGATAAAAAAGGTGCAAGATGAGTATGAGACCTTGCTAGCGCACAGAGCTAAGATGAGCGAGGCTGGGGAGCTGATAAGCGGCATAAGTCATCAGTTCATCCAGCCAGTAAATTCGCTAAAACTTATGCTAAGCTCGGCGATAATGCTAAAAAAAGAGGGCAAGCTAAGCGATGAGGAGCTTTTAAATTTACTAGAAAAAGGGCAAAGCTCGATCGAGCTTCTTTCAAAAACAATCGAAATTTTTAGAAATTTTTACAAAAGCGCTGAAAATGTTAGTGAATTTGACATTCAAACAAGTGTTAGAAATTTAATAACACTTATGCACACAGAGCTTAGCCGTGCAAATGTGAGCGTGAAATTTAGCGGATTTGAAGAGATGAAGGTCTGTCAGATAGAAAACATCATCCAGCAAATTTTGCTAATCCTAATCCACAACGCAAAGGACTCACTGGTTGAGAGCTACAAAGATGAGCCGCTAAAACGCGTGATAGAGCTAAAATTTAGAAGCTTTGAAGATAAGTGCTACATCGGCGTTTACGATAGTGGCGGCGGCGTGAGCTACGAGATGAGCAAGAAAATTTTTACCTGGCTAAACACGACTAAAAAGCAAGGAAATGGTATAGGACTTTACTTCGCTAAAAAGCTCGCGCGTGAGAAGTTAAATGGCGATATCACGCTTGCGCACAACCTAAAGCCAACGATTTTTGAGCTAAGTTTTGAGAAGAATTTAAAGGGTTAAAAGATGCAAGAGGCACTAGAAATTTTAAAGAAAGTATCTATCTTAGTAGCCGAGGACGACGAGATGGCAAGGGAGCTAATCATCACAGGGCTTAAGCCATACTGCGGTCAGGTCGTAGGCGCAAAAGATGGGCAAGATGGGCTGGAGAAATTTAAAAAGCAGGGCTTTGACATCGTGATGAGCGACATTCACATGCCAGTATTAAATGGCTTTGAGATGATGAATGAGATAAAAAAGCTAAAACCTCATCAGAAATTTATCGTCTTTACCTCGTATGATAGCGATGAAAATTTGATCAAGAGCTATGAGCAGGGGGCGATCTTGTTTTTGAAAAAGCCTATCGATATAAAGGATCTTAGATCAATGCTAATAAGCCTAAGCTTCGAGCGCGACGAGAAACTGGTGCATTTAAGCGATGAGGTGAGTATAAATTTAAAAAAAGAGAAAATTTACAAAAACGGCAACGAAGTCTATCTAAGCTTCTTGCAAAACAAGATATTTTGGCTATTTGCTTACAACCTAAACAAGCTCGTGACTTACGAGATGATAGAGGAGTTTGTCTATGAGAGCACCGAGGTGAGCAAAGCTGCGATACAAAATGTCGTACTTCGCCTAAAACGCGAGCTTGGCGTGAAATTTAAAAACATCAGCGAGAGCGGGTATATCTTAGTCGCCAAGAGCTAAAAAGCATAAATTCAAAATAGTAAAACTAATATATTTATCTAATAATATCTTAAAAATAGTGATAAATTTATGTCACTATAGGCTAAAATTTATAGGAAAAGAGATAAAAATTTGCAA
>NZ_CABPVA010000001.1:32010-56187 GCF_902460595.1 Campylobacter concisus | reverse complement strand
ATTTTGATGAACAAAAACTTAAAATTTTAAAATTTATATAGATAAATATAAAAATTTTCACACATTTATAAAAAATTTACACATTATTAACCCCTAAACTTAGGCTTTTCTTAAGGGTATTGTACCAAAGTACAATATAACTAAATTTTTTTCTTAGCTAAAATCTTGATATAGATCAATAAAATCCAAAGGGAGGCACTAAGATGCAAAAGTTAGGCGTTATAAAAAATATCCTAGGTGGCGAAATCGTAGCCGTTGATAAAAGTGGCAACGAGAGAGTCTTAAAGGTGGGCGACAGCATTTTTGAAGGTGAAACTATAAAGGCTAATGGCTCTGCAAAAGCAGTGATCGCAGCAAACGATGGCAAAGAGGTGAGCTTGCAAAACGGCGAAAGCCTGAGCCTAGATAAAGAGGCAAACGCACTTAGTGACAACCCAGAGATAGCCTCTATCCAAAAAGCCTTGCTAAACGGCGCAAACATCACTGATCTTGAAGAGACTGCAGCAGGTGGTAACGCAGCAGGTGGTAACGCTACTGGAGATGGCGTAAGTTTAGGTGCTGCAAGCTTTGCCGAGGGCGGCCACTACTCAAATATCAATGAAAATTATAGAAATTTAACCGATGCAAACAGAGCTTTTCAAACTCCAGAAAACTCAATAGGCGGTTATAACGATGCAGGTACAGATGCAGATACGACAACTCCTATCTCGCCAGCTACACCTGTCACGCCGAGTACTCCAAGTACACCACCAACACCAGGCATAGTGACTCCAGGCACCCCTTCACCTGCAAACCCACCAGTCGTCCCACCACATCCAGGCGCTGTTGAGGTCACTACTAGCATGGATCCAGCTAATAGCGAAGTGACAGAGAGCGGCGCAGGTGCAAACGGTGAGGGCGGACACTATCTTGTTTATAAACTAGGTCTATCAGGTACTCCAGTAAGTCCAAGCGGCGAGACAACAGATCTAGGTTTAAATTTCCTCGGTGGCACTAGAGGAGAGGATTATTCAAGCGTAGTTGAGTACTCAACTGACAATGGTGCGACATTTCATCCACTATCAGGCTACACGATAACTGGTGTAAATATAGAAGATATCTCAAAAGTGCAAGTAAGGATAAAGGTGCTTGACGACGACGGACAAGATACTACAAAAGGCCCATTACATCACAATCAAAACGAAGGTAACAATACTGGCCCACAAAGCATGACTATCGACAACGTGCCAAAAACTGATATGGTTGATAACTTTGCTGTATTTAAAGAGAGTGTAAAGCTAAGCGTTACGCCAAGCAGTAGGTATTTGCTACCAACAACTAATGCAAATATGGCTGAAGGCAAGATCATAGACAACGACGACAACATCGAGCTAAATAAAGATATCAAAGGAAATATCGCAAACCATACCAATTTAAATACAAATGATGGCGATGATACGGTCAGTATAAAGGCAAATTTAGAGAATTTGCACTTAAACACAGGTTCTGGCAACGATGTGGTGAATTTTGATAAACCAGTTACTATCAGTGGCACAGCAAATAGCGGCTCAAATGCTAATAGTACAAGTATAGATCTTTATAGTGGCGATGATGTGGTAAATATCAATGCTGATCTAACCATGAACAAAGCTTCAATTAATCTTGGTGCAACAACAAATGATCCAAACTACAACGCACATGATGCCTCGGGTACTAATGAGCTAAATATCAATGCAAATATCATCGGTAAAGCTAACGACTGGAAAAATAAAAACACTGTTTCTATGGGTGATGGCGAAGATACTCTAAATTTCAAAGATGGTGTCAAAGTAGAAAATGTATTTATCAATATGAACGCTGGAGAAAACACCGCTAAAGGAAATGGCATAACCTTAGAAAACGTTCGCATAGATACGGCTACTAGTTATACAAAAGCTGGCGAAACTAGCAATATTGATTTTTCAAATTCTAACTTTACAAATGTAGAGATAAATTTTGGTGTAAATACAGCCGCAGACGTCAATCTTGGCGTACAAAATGTAAAGCTTACAAATATTACAGGATATCACGTTACGGCTAATGCACAAGATCATCTTGAAGTAAAAGGTGGATCATACACTGGTGGGGCTAACTACTTTTCATCTAAAGATCTCATCATAGACAATATTACTGTTGATCAAGCTAGCATAGGTGCATTTAGCGACGTCTCATCGGTCGCAAATATATCAAATTTAGTTGCTACAAATAGGGTTGGCCTAAGATATGGAGACGGCGACGATACGATAAATTTAAATGGTGGTAATATCCTAAGCAAGGCTGACGCTTCAAGCTATGCCGATATAGATACCGGAAAGGGCAATGACACCATAAATTTCAATGGCGAAAACAAATCCGGTGGCTTAAGCATAGATACTGCTGATGGCAACGACACTATAACATTTGGTGCAGGCACTACGCTTGGCGGTACGTTTATGAGCAGTGATAATAACCTTGTTAGCCACTCTGTTGGCATAGGAATGGGCGCAGGAGACGATACATTAAATATCGAAAAAGGTGCTGTTCTTAAAAATGCTGGCATAGAAATGGGTGATGGTAATGACGTTGTAAATTTAAATGGCGGTCTAGAAAAAGCAGGGGGCGGCATGTATAGCCCAGGCGTAAGTGCTATCGATCTAGGTAGTGGCAACGACATCATACATGTAGGAAAAGATGCAGTTGTTAATGACGATGCTATGTCTTTTAGAGGCGGATATGGCCATTTAGAACGTGGCGGCATCATCGTCCAAGGTGGCGCAGGCACTGATACGCTAGATCTTGCTGGAAATATCGACTTTAGCAAGGTAGCTGGCTTTGAAAAAGTTACTCTTGGTGGCAGTGAAAACAATGTAACGCTAAATTTAACACTGGGTGACGTGCTGAATATAACTCGTGGCAATCTCAACAACACCCTTAGGATAGATGGCGAGGCAGGCGATCAAGTAGATATGTCAGCCTTTAGCAAAGGCGGGGTAAATTCTGAAGGGTATACAGAGTACTCAGCTACGTCTAATGGTACGACATTTACTATCGAGATAAAAGACGAAATAGTCTTACACTCTTAAATTTCATGCCCTAGTCTCCCAAAACTAGGGCAAATTCTTACAAAATTTCAAATTTTAGTACCATAGTACAATAGACAAAGCTCTTTCAAGATATTAAAATACGTTCAAAATTTTTAAAGAAGGAAACAATATGGCAACAAGGATAGGCGTTATAAAAAGCATCTCACAAGGATCAAGTGTAATCGCAACTGCAAAGGACGGCACACAAAGAGTGTTAAAAGTAGGCGATGAAATTTTTCTTGGTGAGACTATACAGACAACTGATATTGACTCAAAAGTAGTCATAACTGCAAACGATGGCAAAGATATTGCGATCATCGGAAAAGATACCCTAAATTTAGACAAGAGCGTAGCTCACAATGAGAGCTTTGGTGACGATAGTGTAGCTGATGTAAGCGCTATCCAAAAAGCACTTCTTGATGGTGCAAACATCACTGATCTTGAAGAGACAGCAGCTGGTGGTAACGCAGCAGCTGGAGCTGGTGGAGATGGCGTAAGCTTAGGTGCTGCAAGCTTTGAAGAGGGTGGTCACTACTCAAACATTACTGATGATTATAGAAATTTACCTGACGCAAACAAAGCTTTTCAAACTCCAGAAAACTCAATCGGCGGCTACAATGACGGCAATGACGCAGGCAATGCAACTCCTGTTGCACCAGTCATACCTCCAGTCAGCGTTGATATCAAAACTTTAACTGATGATTTTGGCACTATAACTGGAGATTACAGCTTAGATGCGCCAAGCGTACCTCGCACAAATGACGCTACTCCAACTATAAGCGGCACAGTTGAACCTACTGCTGTAAGAGCGGTTGTTAGCGTACTTGATAAGAACGGACACGAAGTCTTTACAAAAACTCTAAATCCAAGCGACTATGCTGATGGTAAATTTAAATTTACAACTAACGAGTTAAGCGTAAATGGTAGCCATGATGGCGACTATGAAGTAAAAGTAGTAGCAACTGGAAGAGACGGCAATACTGCAACCGATACTGGTAGCTTCGTGCTTGATACAGTTGCAAAAATAACTATAAATGTTGAAACCGAGATGAGCCTTGTTAAAGAGTCTGAGATGAGTAGCGGACTAAAAGGAAATTTCTGGTTTAACCACATCTATGAAGAAGGCGTAAGAGGTACTGAGCTAAGACCTTATGCCTTTAATAATACAACATACGCTCATAACGGTATGAAGCAAAATGATTTTGTCGAATACTATATGAACAACACTAAGCCTTGGGCAAGCTTTAAAGCAAAAGAGCTAAATTTCCAACAAGGTAAAGGCGGCGATAGAGATAATGTTGATAGCGATGCTGGAACAGTCTCAGGACTAGATGGCGCTCATAATAAGATAGGCACGGTCGATCTTGATGGTAATGTAGTAACTCCAAATAATGAGTGGGTAGCTCCAAATTTCAAAGCGCTTGAGTACTTTATCGACAACGCAAAAGGTAGCGATATTCATATCGTAAGAGATGCTCCTAATGGCAAAAACACAACAGCTGGTGCGATGATAAATTTAAAAGGCACTATGTATCTTGAGCCAGGGGATTATAAATTTGACGCAAAAGGCACTGATGATAGCGTAAGATTTAAGGTTGATGGCGTTACTATGGTTGATTATGACACTATCCACTCGGGAAATAGAGCCACAGTTACAACTTTACACGTTGATAAAGCAGGTTACTATGACTTTGATATGAGCTATGCAAACTATATCTTTTGGGGTAAGCTAAAACTAACAGTTTCAAAAGATGGCGGACCTGAGAGCATACTTGGCTCGGAGGCAAGTGGCATAAAACTAAATTCAACCGACTTTGACAGCTACGTAGATACAGTAACAAGAAATGTCTATAAAGTAACTCAAAAGATCACAGGAACTGTGGATAATGTAGAAGACGGACAGATCGTAACTGTCACATCAAGCACAGGCGAGAGCCATACAGCTAAAGTGGTAGATGGCAAATATGAAGTTGAGTTTAAAACAAGCGATCCAAAAGCGACATACACAGCTAAAGTTAGCGACCTTGTAGGTAACGAGGCGCAGGCGATATCAACTAAGCTAAATGTCGCTAATACAGACCTAATAGACGCTATAGATAATGACGCAAGCAATGTAAGCGCAAATACAAATACAGGCATAAACGATGCAACTAAATATTATAAATATACAACAGATGACATCGCTCAAACTGATAAATTTTCATCTAATGCACCATTGCCAGTACTAAGCGACAAGACTCCGACATTTACAGGTAGCATAGATAGCAGTGCAACTAAAGCGATCATCACTGTACTTGATAAAAATGGACATGAAGTCTTTACAAAAGAGCTTAGCCAAAGCGAATTTTCAAATGGTAAATTTGAAGTCACATCTGATAATTTGGATGATGGTAGCTATAACATCAAAGCAACTGCTGTCTTTTCAAATGGCGACAAGAGCACGATAGTTAGCGAATTTGTAGTTGATAAGACGCCAGTTACTATAGAAAATATCAAGATCATCGAAAATGACGAAGAGGGGCAACACCATACGATCAATTTTAACCTCAAAAACTATGAGGATGGCGATAAGATCGAGAGTATAAAAATAGTAACAGCTGATGGAACTACTAACGTAATCTCTGTTGGCACAACTAAGCCAACTAATGGTGTGTTAAGCTTTGAGTACGATCACAAGATAAAACTAGGCGATAAGATCGAAGTTGAGATGACTGATAAAGCTGGCACAAAATATACTCATGTAAATGAAATTTTAGTTCCAACTATGACGCAGTTTGAAAACGGCAATGACACAACTACAAATGCAAATAACCGCTCAGCTGAGAAGTTGTGGGGCACTATGGAGATGAGTGAGAGTGGCCTTAGAGCTGATGGCTCAAGGATCGTTTCAAATGATGCTGTCCCTTACCTAAGAGCTGTGATCCCAGAAGATGCAACAGCTGGTAATGCTAGCGACAATCAAACTGTAAGTGAGTTTTTAAATAGCGGTAGAGGCATAGCATGGGGCACTGGTGATGTTAGATTTGTAGCAACTAACGTTGATAAAGGTGTTTCAAAAGATCTATTATCTCAAGCGATAGAAAAACCAATAGGCAATGTAACACCTGATCACTACAATAGACTTACAGGCTATAATAACAGACTTGATGCCGCTGGTAAAATGGCTGATGGCGTTTATGATGTATCTATAAAAGGCAAATACCAAGGTGGAGATAATTTGCTTCACAACTCTATTAAATTTACGATCGATGCAACAGCTGCAACGATAAATAATTCAAATTTAAGCTACGATCCAGCGGCAAATAAAACCACATGGAGTGGAAATTTAAGTGAAAATGGAGTTGGCGCAAGCTACACACTAAAAGAGCACTTTGAAGAGGCGGTAAAAGGCATAGCTCTAAAAGATAGCATTACGCTAAGAGGTGCTGATGGACACATCATAGCTGCAAATTCTGTAACGCTTGACGAAAATGGAAATTTCGAAGCAGTATTTAACGGCGAAGTAAAAGCAAGCGATGTCTATCTACAAATTTCTGATATCGCTAAAAATACAATAGTAGATGCAGAAAATAACAACAATAACAATGTCATCACAACAAGTGAAGGCAACGATATCATCAATGTTGGAAATGGCGATAATGTCATACACGCAGGACGCGGTGAAAATGAAATTCGCACAGGCAACGGCAACAACGTAATCATCACTGGTGATAACAACGACGTCATAACCACAGGAAGTGGCAACGACTACATCGATGCTGGCAGAAGTGGCTATACTGGCATGAACAAAGGCGATCTAGTAAATGCTGGCGCTGGCGATGATAAGGTTGTATTTACTTTTGATAATCCAAGAGCAGCTCTATCTCAAAGCCTTGATGGTAGCACTGGTACAGATACGCTTATCATGCGTCCAGTGGCAAAGGATGGCACTATCGACTTTGATAAGATAGACAACAAAGGCTTGAATAACGCGATCAAGAATTTTGAAGAGATCCAACTTGGCATGGATGAGCATGGTAATGACAACCAAGCTGTTAAGCTACTAAATTTAAAAGCGGATAATGTGTTTAGCATCACTGATGATGTAAATACTATCTTAAAAATAAGTGGCGATAACAAAGATAGCGTTTCATTAAAAGGATTTACTGAGGCTGCAAATCAAAATGGTGTCGAAGCTGGATATACAAGATACGAGGGTCAAACAAGCTCAGCTACTCCGACAACTATCTACATAGATGTCGATAACGACATAAACAAACAACTTGTATAAAATTTGGGCTTTTTAGCCCAAATTCTTCTTTTAAATTTCTATTTTTACTCCCAAAAAACACCTTTAAAAACCATCTTTGTACCAAAGTACAATATACAAATTTAATAAAAAACACTAGAATAAATCAAAAATAAAAATAAGGAATAAAGATGGCAGCTGTAGCCGGCAAGGTAAAAAGCGTCACATCTGATGTTATAGCGATAGATAAAAACGACCGTGTAAGAGTTCTAAACGTAGATGATGAGGTTTATATAGGAGAGAGCATAAAAGGCGAGAGCCAAAGTGCGAGCGTGACTATCACAGCAGTGGATGGTAGCGACATATCTCTAAATGGATATGACACGATATGGCTTGATAGTAGCGTGGTAAGTGCTTATATTAGCGCTGAAAATAGTATCGATACTGATGCACTTTTTAGAGCGCTTCTTGGAGAAAACTACGCTGAGATACTTGATCAGATGAATGAAAAAGTAGAAGATATGTTTGCAAAAACGCAGCCAAATGAGGCTGAAAATAGCTCAAATAGCCTTGAGAGCAGTGAAAATTTAGCGCACAAACATAGCACAAATGATGAGATTTTATCTGACTCAAACGAGCTAAAAGTAGATAACTCCTATGAGCATGCAAATTTTGACGCAACTACGATATATATCGAGATCGATAACGATCTAAACAAACTTTCATAAATTTGAGCCTCTTGGCTCAAATCCTTTTAAAAACTCAAATTTAACTAATATCCCTTATAATAAGCCAAAATTTACAAAAGGAAAACGATGAAAAAAATTTTAATCATCGCAGGCTCTTGCAATAGCGGCACAGCAGGGCTTCAAGCTGATATAAAGACATGCGCTAGGCTAAATTGTTATAGCGCAACGGCTGTCACTTCGCTAGTTGCTGAGACCACAGACGCGATAAAAAGCGTAGTTTGCCTTGAATCTAGCTTTGTTAAAGATGAACTTTGCACGCTTGCGGAGGAATTTAGCTTTGATGCCATAAAGATCGGCATGCTCTTTAGCGAGGAGATAATGGATGTGGTGCATGAATTTTTGCTCACTCAAAAGTGCAAGATCGTGCTTGATCCAGTCTGCGTCTCGAAGAGCGGCCACAAGCTCATAAAAGATAGCGCAGTAGAGAAGCTAAAAGAGCTAATGAAGCTTGCTACCGTCGCCACGCCAAATTTAGACGAGGCAAACGTCCTTTTTGGAGGGAATTTTAAAGATCTGCCTTGCGATATCATCGTGAAAAAGCATGTAAGTGAGGATAGCAGCATAGATACGCTTTATAGAAAAGATGGCTCACTGCAAAATTTCAAAACCCCGCTTGCTAGCCCGCTTGTGATGAGCGGCACTGGTTGCACTTTCTCAACGGCACTTGCTTGCTACCTTGCAAAAGGCAAGAGCTTGGAGGAGGCCATAGGGCTTTCAAAAGAGTATATTTGTGAGATTATAAAAGAGAGTATCGACACAAAGCTAGGCAAAAACCGCCTACTTTGGCACGGAGCGAAGTAAATTTAAGCCTAAAATTTAGGCTTAAATTTGATAGTTTTTAAACTACGCCTCTAATATCGCTCCATTGCTTGCGTTTGTGACTAGCTTTTGATACTGTCTTAGCCAGCGAGAGGTTAGCGCCTTATCGACTGGTTTAAATTCCGCTCTTCTCTTTGCGATCTCAGCTTCGCTTAGGCGAACGTTTATCTCGTATTTATCGACGTCTATATCGATGATGTCGCCATCTTTTAGTAGGCCTATCATGCCGCCTTCAGCCGCTTCTGGGCTTACGTGGCCGATGCTTAGACCCCTTGTCGCCCCGCTAAAGCGACCATCTGTGATGAGCGCTACGTCCGCGCCAAGTCCTCGTCCCATGATGAGCGAAGTAGGGCTTAGCATCTCTTGCATGCCAGGACCTCCGCGTGGGCCTTCGTAGCGTATGACGACGACGTCGCCTTTATCGACTTTGCCGCTTGAAATGCCGGCTATGGCTTCATCTTGTGAGTTAAAACAGACCGCTTTGCCGCTAAATTTACGCTCGCCAACGATGCCAGCTGTTTTTATGACACAGCCTTGCTCTGCTAAATTTCCAAACAAAATGGCAAGTCCGCCAACTTGCGAGTAGGCATTTTCTACCTTGTGGATGACGCTCTCATCTTTGATGTCGCTAGATTTTACACGCTCGCCCAAAGTCTCGCCGCTAACTGTTAGGTTGTCCAAATTTAGCATGCCGTGGTCTCTGCGTGAAATTTCTTTTATCACTGCATTCATACCGCCAGCTCTGCCGACATCCTCCATGTGCACGTTTGGCAAGCTTGGGCTGATCTTAGCGATGTGAGCGATGTTTTGGCTGATCTTGTTTAGCTCTTTGATGTCTAAATTTACGCCAGCCTCTCTTGAGATAGCTAGCATGTGAAGGACGGTGTTGCTACTGCCGCCCATCGCCATATCAACGACAAGTGCGTTGCGGATCGCCTTTTCATTTAGTATGTTTCTTATCTTAAATTTCTCATCAAGTGCGATCTGGCAAATTCTACGAGCAGCCTGCCTGATGAGCTCCTCGCGCTCTGGAGTTAGCGCTAGGATGGTGCCGTTGCCAGGGAGCGCTATGCCCATCGCTTCGCAAAGCGTGTTCATAGAATTTGCCGTAAACATACCGCTACAGCTGCCGCCACTTGGACATGCGTTGCACTCGATATCTCTTAGCTCGGCCTCGTCTATCTCTTTGGTCTCAAATTTACCAACCGCCTCAAACGCAGTCGCAAGATCGATCGGTCTGCCATCTTTTGTGTGGCCTTTTCTCATAGGGCCGCCGCTTACAAAAATGGTCGGGACATTGACCCTTAAAGCGCCCATAACCATGCCAGGGACGATCTTGTCGCAGTTTGGCATACATACAAGCGCGTCAAGCGCATGGGCGTTCATCACAGTCTCAATAGAATTTGCGATGATCTCGCGGCTAGGCAAGCTGTAAAGCATGCCACCATGCCCCATCGCTATGCCATCATCCACGCCTATGCAGTTAAACTCAAACGGTACACAGCCATTTTTGCGAATTTCATCTTTTAAAATTTGTGCGTATTTGTTTAAGAAAAAGTGCCCAGGGATAATCTCTATAAAGCTGTTTGCAACGCCGATAAATGGCTTATTAAAGTCCTCGTCTTTTAGCCCAGTCGCACGTAAAAGTGAGCGGTGTGGGGCTCTTGTGTAGCCTTTTTTGATTATGTCGCTTCTCAAATTTGATCCTTTTTTTTAAAATTTGAGAGGATTTTATCACATCTAAAGTATCAAAAATTTTAAAAGTTTTTACAAAATTTAAAAGAAAATTTTTAATAAGTTTTATAACGAAAATAACACGTTAAATTTAACTCTCTCTTAAAAGATAAGACGGATAAAATGAAATTTGCCTCATTTTGATCAAAATGATATATAAATTGATAACGTAAAATTGTCATACATGTGTCACAAATGCCGAATTTAAGGGCTTTATTGTACCTGGGTACAATATACATGAATTATAAAATTCATTAAAATGCGACAAAAAATTTAACAAGGATGAACATGGCAGCAAAACTAGGAAGTATAAAATCAATTTCAGGTCAAACTGAAGTGATCGCAGTTGATAAAAGTGGAAATGAGAGAATTTTAAAAGTTGGCGATAGCTTGTACGAGGGCGAGAGCATAAAGACAACTTCAGCTGATGCGAAGGTAGTCATCGTTGCAAATGACGGCAAGGAGGTCTCAGTAGTAGGTGAAGATACTATCTCGCTCGATCCAAAAGAGGTAGCGAGCGCACAAAGTGCTAACCCAGAGATCGCAGCGCTTCAAAACGCTCTTTTAAATGGCGCAAACATCACAGATCTTGAAGAGACAGCAGCTGGTGGTAACGCAGCAGCTGGTGGAGCTGGCGGAGATGGCGTAAGTCTAGGCGCTGCTAGCTTTGCTGAGGGTGGCCACTACGCAAATATCAATGAAAATTTTAGAAATTTAACCGATGCAAACAGAGCTTTTGACTCTTTTAATAGCCCAATCGGCGGTTATGCTGATAATAACGACAATGGCGAGGGCGATAGTGTTGCACCACAAAACCCAACAAACCCAACAACCCCTGTTACACCAGTAACTCCAGTGGCTCCAGTTAGCCCTATTACTCCAGCAACACCTGCAACCCCTGTTGCACTAAGTGTATCACTTGATGGTAACGGCGAGGCAAGAGAGGCAACTCCAAACGAGTATCTAGTCTATAACCTAGGCCTATCAGCTGCTACAAGCTCAACTACACCTACTGATCTAACGCTAAATTTGAGTGGTGCAAGTGCAGGCAGAGACTACTCAAACGCTATGGAGTATTCACTTGATGGCGGAAATAGCTGGACGCCGATACAAAATGGCGGCACGATAAGTGGTGTGGCACCAAGTGATATCGCAAATGTAAAGGTTAGAGTGCAGGTTATTGACGACTACGGTCAAACAGCTGGCAACCAAAACGAGGGCGCAAGCAGCGAGGATCTAGGCGCAAATATCGCTCCTGGCATAAAAGACTACGGCATTTATAAAGAGGGCGTAACTCTTAGCGTGACTACAAACAACGCAGTTATCACATCTGGCACGGCTGAGGGCAAGATCATCGATAATGATGATAATGTAAATATCACAGAAAATATAGATGCGACTACAGAGGGTTTAAACCCTGTGCTTGTAAATTCTGACCCAGACAATGGCGATAGTATGAAAACCATCATAGATACAAAAGATGGTGATGATACTATAACTATCAAAGAGGAAGTTGTTTTTTCAAGTGGTGTAAATTGGCTAAACAAAGATGCTAATGATGTCATAAAAATGGGCGATGGCGACGATGTGTTTAACATAGAAAGAGAAGCTGTTGTAGAAAATACTAGGATAGACCTTGGAAACGCTGGTGGAGAGAAAAATCAAGATAGACTCAATATAAATGGAGCTGTCGTAACAGGTACAAGAATTACAAGCCACGATGGTAATGATGTATTTACTATAAAAGATGATTCAGGTCCAAGCCATGGCAGTACGATTTTGGACGATGTCTTGTTTAAAACAGGAAGTGGCAACGATACTGTAAATATCGAAAAAAGCGACAATCATCAGCTTATAAAAAATACCAAAATAGACACTGGTGCTGATAATGACACCGTAAATATTAAAAGCGATATGTATGCTTATGTTACTAATAACGGAACAACTGATCTAACCGAGTATGCAGGAAGCAGAACTGATAGCTTTATAAAAACAGGCGAGGGCGACGACACTATAAATGTTACTGGCGCAAGTATCAGCAGAGTTGATATCGATACAGGCGATTCAGATACAGGCGATATGCTAAATTTCATCAGTGCAGGCATATATAACTCTGAAATAAAAAATGGCAATGGTGATGATAAGATCTTGCTTCAAGATGCCAAAGCAGATGTCATGGATATCTACACAGGTGAGGGTAATGATAGCCTAACTATCAAAGGTAGCACTGAAATAAAAAATAATAGTGCCGCACACAATGACCCTATAAGCTCACCAGCTCATGTGGCAAGTCCAGGAGCTAACCAAGCTGGAATTCACTCAAACTACATAGAGATGGGCAAAGGTCGCGATACACTAACTATCGAAAGAGGCGCTGAAATTTCAAATACTAAGATAAACACTAGCTCAGCTGATGCTGGAGTAAGTGACGATAGAGACAGCGTAGATGTTACTGGCGCTAAATTTAACAACGCTGCCATTGAGACTGGATATGGTGATGATGTGATAAATTTAAAAGATGTCACCATGATCTCAAACGATGGATATAGCACATATATCGGTGCGGGCGGCGGAAATGACACTATTAACGTCTCTGGAAATAGCTCATTTGACAAGGCTATCATCTACACAAACGGCGGAGATGACCGTGTAAATGTCGATGGTGATGTTTCTATGGTGGATTCAAACATCATGCTTGAAAATGGCAATGTAACACTAAATGTTGCAAAGGCTACTGGTCTAGTTGATACAAATATAGAGGGTGCAGGCGTTGGAAATGCTGGCGTAAAAACCGTGACTATCGATAACGCCGAGCTTAGAAGAGTTACTATAAATACTGCAGATGACGGCGATAGTGTGACTATCGGAGCTGGCACTCATGATAATACTGATGTTAAAATTTTCACTCAAGGCGGAGACGATACGATAAATATCAACTCTGATCTAACTGGTACATCAAATGTAAATTTAAGTCCAGCTGCAGGCGAAGCTGCGCATGAACGCGATGCATCAAACATCAACTCAGGCAAAGGCAACGATACTATCAATATAGCTGATAATGTAACACTAACCAAAACCTACCTTTCAGGTGGCAACGGCAGCGACTTAGTCGATCTTGGCAAGAATGTAAGCCTAAATGGCACTGCTATAAATGGAGGCGACGGCATAGATACGCTAAAAGTTCATGACGCATCATTTAATACGACAAATGCCGGCAAGATAAGTGGCTTTGAGGTACTTGATATGTCAGACGCTAATGAGCATTTTACATTTTTCAATGCTTCAGATATCGCAAATTTCATAAAAAATGTCGGTGGTGAGGGTGCAACATCGCTATTCGTAAAAGGTGATAAATTTGTTGGCTCATTTACAGAAGGCTCAGCTGAAGTAGCAAATGCTTCTACAATAGATAGCAATGGAAACCATATATATAACGTAAATGAAGGAGGTCAGACATTTACGCTTACTATACAAGATGTCAATGTAAATGAGTTGTTGCCATAAATTTTTAGACCCATTTTTTGGGTCTAAACTCCCCTTGCCTCATTTAATAAAATTTTTTATACAAAATGCCTAAATTTAGGCATTTCTTTTGATAATCAATATAATTTATATTTCAATGTGATTTAAAAACGCTTATTAAAATCCAAAAGTCAATTTTTTTAAGAAAGGATTAATATGAGCGTAGAAGTAGCCGAGAAAGAGGGGTTAAATTTAAGCGGTGGAGTGAGCCAAAATGGCGGGCAAAACGACCCTCACGTGACTATCATAGAGGAGATAAAGTCGCTTGAGATACTTGAGCCCAAGAATTTTCTTGCTGAGCTATACGGACGAAGGATAGTAGATGCAAGGCCAAAAGCGCAGGATCAAATTCTAAACATCGCAGACGCAACCACGAGCGCAAATGATGTGCGTTTTGACAATGGCAACGACATAGTCGATATGACAAGATCTATCGTAAATGATGCCAAGATAGACGCAGGAGATGGCGATAATAAGCTAAGAATTCACGATAATATCGAGGTTAGAGGGCTGAGATTTGACGCTGGGTCTGGCAATGACTTGGTAGAGATAAGAAACAATGTCGGCATAAAAGATCACACACTTTTATATACAAATGACGGCGATGATAGCGTGAAAATTTATGGTGCGACGATGGAAAATGCTGCCATTCATACAGGGCTAGATAACGACATAGTCGATATCCAAAGATCTGAGATCAAAAACGGTGCTGATATAAGGCTTGGCGGAGGAAACGACACTATAAACACCGACTGGGTGGGCTTTTTTGGCGATACGAAAATTTCTCTTTCTAGCTTTACTAATCCAAACGAAGTAGATACGCTAAATATGGACAACACTATCTTTAACGGACACACTACTATCGAAGCGAATGATGGCGAAAAGACCACTATGAATATAAAAGTGTGCGGTGGAGACGGCGAGATAGATATAAAAGGCTCGCATGCAAATTTAGACCATACGCCACTTTTTGATATGAATTTCCTTGGGCCAAAATTTATGGGTGACGTTAAATTTGACGGCAGAAATAACAAGGTCAATATGCATATAGATGACTCAGAATTTCATGGTAAAAATAACGAATTTTACTTCTCAGATAATCAAAATGATACTTTAAATGTGACATCAGCTATCATAAAAAATTCTAAATTTTATCTAGGTGGCGGAGACGATACGGTTAGTTTAACTATGACAAGAACAGATATAGATAATAATACTCAAATATTTGGTGGTAAGGGCTATGATACGCTTGTACTTGATAATAATATCGACTTCTCAAAGGTCTCTGGCTTTGAAGAATTAAAAGTAACTAGCGGTGCTTATGTGACATTAAATGGCAATGATGTGGCTCATTTGAGTGACATTTTAGACAATGGCTCTAATGTAGTTAAATTTAGTGAAGCCCATGGTACTGTAAAACTTAATGGATTTAGTGAAACTAGCGGAGCAGAAAATGGCTACCACAGATATGAAAGTGCCTATAATACGCACTTAGCAGACGGTAGCGAGCATCAAGGCACAGTCTATATAGATATAAAAGAGGACATTCACGTCGATCTTTAAATTTTTAGATCCCTCTTGGGATCTTATTTAAATTTATCAAAAATTTAATTTTTAAAAACCACTGCAACAGCGTAATCTTAAGAATTAACATCATATTTACATTACTTTATATTTAAAAGAAATATTTATAATGTGTCAAATTGATTTTAAAGGAGGCAGCGATGGCTGTTAAAGTAGGTGTTATCAAAAACATTCTTGGCTCCAAGGAAGTAGTAGTTATAGACAAAAATGGCAACGAAAGAGTTGTTGTCGCAGGAGATAGTTTATACGAGGGCGATGTCGTTAAAGCAAACGGCGCAAAGGTAACTATCGCATCAAACGACGGCAAAGAGTTTGAGCTAAGAGATGGCGAAACTCTAAATTTAAATAACGACCTTAGCTCAGACAAAGAGGTAGCAGCTATACAAAAAGCCCTTTTAAAAGGTGAAAATTTAGCAAATCTCGAAGAGAGTGCCGCTGGTGGCAATAGCGGTGGCAGAGGCGGTGACGGCGTGAGCCTTGGCGAGACGAGGTTTGAGCATGGCGGTCATGAAAGCTCTGATGTTTCAGCTAGCTTTAGATCACTTTCAGATACTTTTGGCGCTGTAAAACTAACTAACCAAGAGGTAAAAGGTGGCGGTAGTGATGTTTTTGATGGTTCAGATAGTGATATAAATTCTGCCATTGCACCTGTAGCCCCAGTTGAGCCATCACAACCAGAAAATCCAGCTCCAACTCCGCAGCCTAAACCGGTTGAGCCGGTTGAGCCAGTTGAGCCAAAACCAGAGCCAAAACCAGAACCAACTCCAGAACCAAAACCAAAGCCAGAGCCGACCCCAGAGCCTAAGCCTGAGCCAAAACCAGAACCAACTCCAGAACCAAAACCTGACGAGAGCAAAGATATAGTTAAAAATATCTCAGTTGAAAACAAGTCAGAATTTGGCTATGAAAAGAGCTCAGACCCAAGAAGCTCAAATGATAAATCATACCTAGAGTACAACCTAAAAGGCGAAGTGGCGGAGGCTGATGCTGATAAAAAGGTAGATGTGACGCTTAAATTTGGCGGAGAGGCAACTGCTGGCAAAGACTATGAAAACGCAGAGTACTCGCTAGATGGCGGTAAAACTTGGCAAAAGCTAGATGATAGTGGCGTGATAAAAGATGTAAGAGCTGGCGATATAAATAAAGTAAGCGTACGTGTTGAAGTGGCAAACGATCACGACCAAAATGAAGGCACACTTGATCCATCGGAGAAAATTTTCACAGATGCAGATAAGGGCGTAGAAAACAATGGCTACTTTAAAGAGAGCGTTTCGCTAGAAGTTAGCATAGGTGGCTTAAAAGCATCAAATAGCGAAAAAATAGTAGATAATGATCATAATATCACTGTAAATAACCAGTTTAATAATGATAAATCTTTTGACGTTACATTTAAAGATAATGGCGACAATACGCTAAATTTCAAAGATGCGACGATAAACCACAAAGCTGGTGACGTGGCTAGCGCTATAGTCTTTGGCGATGGCAGCTATCTTAATGAAGGTAAAGATACTATCAATGCCGATAACTCAAATTTAAACTGGCTAAATATCAACACTCAAGGCGGAGATGACACCATAAATATAAATGGTGGAAGACACGAGAGACTTCACGTCGAAACTGGTGCAGGCAACGACACTGTAAATTTAAACGGCGGAACTTACATAGGCACCGATCCTTATCAAAGTGGCTTCACGCTTGATAGTGGAAATGATGTATTAAATTTAAATGGTACAAAAGATGATCATGTAAAAATGACAGATATGTACCTAAGAACTGGCTCAGGCGAAAAAGATGAGATAAATATCAAGTACGCTGATATCGACTCAACATATAAAAATTCAGCCAACCACATCGAAGCAGGCTCAAATAACAACACCGTAAATGTTGAAAACTCAACTTTAAAAGGCATCAACATAGGTACAGAGACAAACACAGGTACCGACGTAAATAGAAATCCACTAAATTTCGATCTAAATTTAAAATCATCTACTCTTGATGATGTAAATCTCAACACTATCTACAAAACTCACGTGGTAGTTGAAGATACAAAGATAAATGGCAGCTACCCAGAAAATGCCACAAAGTGGAATTTCGCAGATACAGATGATACTTTAGAGCTAAGATCAGGCACGTTAAACGATATGACGGTTAATCTTGGCAACGGCGAAGATAAAGTCGTCGTCTCAAAAGCTATGAAGCTTGATGGATACACCATGATAAATGGTGGTACTGACTACAAAACCGATACGCTTGTGATAGATGGTAATGTTGATTTTAATAAATTTAAGAGCTTTGAAGAGCTACAAGTGACTGGCAAAGAGAAGGTCAGCCTAAAACTAGAAGATCTATATGATATGCTTGACATTAAAAATAGCGATAGCAAACATATCTTGACAGTCACAGAGGCAGCTGGCGGGGTAGAGCTGGCAGGCTTTAAGCTTTCAGAGTCCGAAAGAGGTCTAAAAGAAGGCTTTACAAGATATGAGGCCGACTTTGGTTTTCAAGATAACGGCAGATCTTATACTATCAAAGGCTATATCGATGTAAAAAATGGTATCAATGTCGATCTTGGTGCTAAGACAGAGCCTACGCCAGTCGAGCCAGTCGAGCCTGTAAATCCAGCTCCACAACCTGAACCTAAGCCAGAGCCAAAACCAGAACCTAAACCTGAACCTAAACCTGAACCACAGCCAACGCCTGATCCAGAGCCAGAATATATAAATGAATACGACTCAAAATATGTAAAAGACATAGGCATATATGGCAAACGAGGCTTTCAGATCGAAAACCATGAAAAATCGAATATGTGGGAACATAACAATTTAATATTTGAGCTAAGGGGTGAAGTGGCAGAGGCTGACGCGGATCAAAAAATCGATGTGAAGCTTAAATTTAGTGGAGAGGCGACTTACGGCAAAGACTACGATAAAATTCAGTACTCACTTGATAATGAAAACTGGATAGACCTAGATAGTAGTGGCGTCATAAAAGGTCTAAGAGCGGGCGATATCAACAAAGTAGTTGTTCGTGCAAATGTAATAGACGATAAAGAGCTAAATGAAGGCAAGCTTTTGTCTGAAAATAGTGAAAAATTTTATGAGAGCTGGGATAAAGAAAAGTTATTTAAAGATGCAGATAAGGGCGTTGAAAACAATCACTACTACAGCGAGAGTGTGATCTTAGAATTTAGTATAGATAACGCTAAATATACGTATGAGGGTGGCATCATAGATAATGACCATATAACAACTGTAAATAGCGAATTTCACAACGACAAACGCTTTGATGTAGAGTATCTTCAAAATGGAGATAATGTCTTAAATTTCAACAATGCAACCGTAAGTCATAAAGAAGGAGAAGAACCTAGTAAGATCCATTTTAGTGAAGTATATAGTAACTCTGGAGACACTGAGGTCAATATCAATAGTTCAAATTTAAATTGGCTTGATATTAGAACTAATACTGGAAAAGATAAGATTGATATCAATAACTCAAATTTAAATAATGTCACTATCGACACCCGTAACGGGAATGATACTATAAATATAAATGGCGGAACACACGAAAAAGTTGAGATCAACACAGGCTTTGGCAATGATGTCATAAACATAAATGGTGGAGTTTTTAACAAAGAGACCATCTATCTTGGCATTAACAGCGATATCTTAAATATAACAGGTACAAAAGCTGATCATGTAAAAATGACAGATATTGACATAAGCACTAATGCTAATAAGTTTAATGGTGCCATACAATGGGTTGGTAATGAATTAATTAAAGGCGATGAAGACGTTATAAATATCAAATACACTGACATTAACTCAACAACATCAGCAGAAAAAAGTGCGATCTATGCAGGATCATCAAAAGGTACTATAAATATAGATAGCTCAAACCTTGATAACGTAGAACTAAATGGAGGCAGTAGAGTCCCTTCATTTGGAGAAACTTATCATACAGATATAAATTTAAAGTCATCTACCCTAAAAGATGTAGATATCATGGCTTATATAAATGAAATGCATGTGGTAGTTGAAGATACTCACGCATCAGCTAGTGGTTTGCCAGCTGAACACCATGCGAACTGGATTTTGAGTGGACATGAAAATGCAAAAGATTATTTGGAGCTAAGATCTGGAAGCTTAACTAATATAAAAATAGATCTATCGGATGGCAGTGATAGTGTCTTTATATCTAAAGATATGAAGCTTGAGGGTGGCACTAGCATTCTTGGTGGATACTCAGACAATAGAAGTCGCTATGATCACGATACGCTTTTGGTTGATGGTCAGATAGACTTTACAAAGGTTAAGAGCTTTGAAGAGTTAAAGGTTACTAGCAATGAAAAGGTCACTCTAAAAGCTCTTGATATAGCTGATATGCTCGATGTCGGACACGAACATAGTAATAATTTGCTTCAAATAACTCAAGCAAGTGGCGGAGTAAAACTTGAAGGCTTTAGTAAATCTGCTGCTAACGCAGTAGAGGGTTTTGAAAGATATGAAGCGAATTACGGCACAACTACAGCTTATATCGATGTGAAAGAAAACATCCACGTTGATCTTTAAAATTTAGACCCTTTTTGGGTCTAAATTCTCTCTTAACTAATCTAAATTTTTAACTTTAAATTTAAAAGTATTTATAAAACATTGCTTAATGTAATTTTATTGTCAATTCTTATTTAAAAAAATTTATTATAATCTTGACTTACATCAATACTATTCAAGGAGAATTTATGCAAGAAAATGAGTTTATAACAGAATTTAACGACCCCACGTTATCTGTGATAGCAAGAAACAACAAAGTAAAAGAGGGAGCTAGTGAGCCATACATCATCTATGACATATCAGCTTTAAATCTACCTGCTGATACAACAAGTGGTGATCTTAGTTTTAAACTAAATGCAAAGCACGAGACAAATAACTACGATAAAACTATAGAAATTTCAAGAGATGGCGGTAAAAGCTGGGAGGCTTTAGATGAAAGCAATATATTAAAAGATGTGAAATTTGATCAAATTTCAACTATAAATGCTCGTGTTAGAGTGATTGATGATAGCGGAGAGCTTGAAAATAATCAAAACGAAGGCGAAATGACACAAAATTTAAGCACTCTTGGAGCTATTAAATTTTATGGCACTTATGAAAACGAGCTAAGTTTAGAAGTGAAAGCTGATGGTTTTATAAGCGCTTTGGCTAATGCAAATGTGGTGGATAATGATCACAATGTATATCTTGACGGCACGATAAGAGAAAAGGGCTACGAGATAAATTTAGACGATGGCGATGATACGCTAACTATCGCAGCAGGAGCCCAAAAGAGCGTGATCGATACTAAGGCTGGCAATGATATGATCGTCTTTGGTGCTGGAGCTTATATGCAAGGTCTTAGAGAAGACGACAAAGAGGCTGTAAATGTAAAAATGGGTGATGGCGACGATACATTTAAGATGAATGTAGGCAGCGCTATCTTTCACGCTGGCGTTGATCTAGGCAATGCAGATGCAAATGGCAAAAACGAAGACAAGCTAGAGCTAAACTCAGTTGTGGGTGTGATAAACTCAAGCTTTACAAGCGGAAGTGGTGATGATAAATTTAACGTGAGCGAGGGAAGCAATATAAATGGCGTGATCTTTGACACAAAAGGCGGTAACGACACTGTAAATATAAGTAGCGGGACAGTTGCAAACGGGCTTTTAGTGAAGACAGGCGAGGGCAAGGACTTTGTAAATTTCGAAAACTCTAAATTTCAAAACTCAGCAGTAGAGAGCGGAAGTGGCGATGATGTAGTGCTGATAGATCACTCAAATGTTAGCTCAAATGATAACTCTAGCTCATATATAGCAAGCGGTGATGGCGATGATCTTATCAAAATTTATGGCTCGACTTATATCAAATCAAAAATTTATGCAGGCGAGGGCGACGATAGAGTTTATATCGGTGGTTCAGGTGTAGATGAGGTAAATATAGACCTTGCCAATGGAGCTGATAAAGTAGAGGTGGTGGCAAGTCACTTTGCAAACTCAAAGCTCGATCTTGGCTGGGGCGGTGAGAAAAAAATGAGTGTGGTAGAAAACTCAGATATAAATGGCGTACTAGTAAGATCAGGCGAAGCAAACGATAGCGTAAGTGTAAAAGACTCAAGCTTGATAAATAGCGCATTTGAGCTAGCAAACGGAGACGACAGGGTAGTTTTAGAAAATGTAAAATACAGCTCAAATGACGCCGCTAGCTCATATATCGCAGCAGAAAATGGTAACGATAGCGTCACGATAAGTAATGATAGCATCCTAGAGAGGATAAATTTCTATATGGGCGATGGTAATGATGGTGTAAAATTAAGTAGTAGCCACATCTTAAATTCAAACATCTATCTAGGTAGCGGATATGATACATTTAACGCTACAAACTCAAGTGTAAGTGATACTTTGATAGAGAGTGGAGATGGCTTTACTACCATAGGCTTTAGCGGCTCAAACGTAGAGAACTCAACTATCGTAACTGGCAAAGATGCTGATACTATCGTACTAGATAGAGGCGAGATAAGTGGTAGCAAAATTTTCACTCAAGATGGCAGTGACGGTGTCGTCGTTGGCTCAAATTTAACCAACAGTGTGATAAATACAGGCAAAGATAGTGATGCGCTAAGCGTGGCTGATGGTGTAAATTTAAAAGATACATACATCTCAACGGGCGATGATAATGATAGTGTAAGTATAGGTAAAGGCGTGATACTAGAAGGCAGTCACATAAACGGCGGAGACGGCGTGGATAAGTTATTTATCTCTGAGGCTATTGATTTTAGCAAGGTAAGTGGCTTTGAAGTACTTGATCTAACAACCTCTAAATCAGAGGGCAACGGCGTGGCACTAAATCATATAAGTCTAGATCTAAATTTAGCCGACGTGCTTCATATCACAGGCAATAACCTCGATACTGTTCTTAGGATTAATGGCGATAAAGACGAATTTGGTAAAGGCGATAGCATCACGCTTCATGACTTTACAAAAGGTGAGTCAAACGATGGCTACACTCTTTACACATCAAATCAAAGCACAGTTTCTATCGAGATCAAAGATCAAATCGATACAGTTATAGCTTAAAATATCATTTTATAGATTTTTGGACTTAGTTTTTGCTAAGTCTAAAAATCACTTCAATATCACTCAAAATTTACAAAAAATTTTCTAAATGTAACACATATTAAAATAATGTAACTATATTGTACCTAGGTACAATTTACAATTTCTCCTAATAGTTATAAAATAATGCCAAAATTAATTTAGCCCAAAAGGAATTAACATGGCAAAGAAATTAGGCACAATCAAGTCTATATCAGGTTCTGCTGAGGTTATCGCAGTAGATAAAAGTGGTAACCAAAGAGTACTAAAAGTTGGTGATAGCCTTTATGAGGGTGAGACGGTAAAAACAACTTCAGCTGATTCTAAGGTTGTGATAGCGACAAATAATGGAAAAGAGCTATCAATGATCGGTGAAGATACACTAAGCCTCGATCCAAAGGCAACTGCTGCTGATTCACAAGTAGCAGCACTTCAAAAAGCATTGTTAAATGGTGCAAATTTAGAAGATCTAGAAGAGACAGCAGCTGGTGGCAATAGCGGCGGTCGTGGTGATGGCATGAGCCTTGGCGAGACTAGATTTGAGCATGGCGGACACTACTCAAACATAAGCGCTAGCACAAGTGCGATCAATCCTTTAGGCGCTGCATCTTTTGCAGGTCCAGTTGAGGGTAAAAGTGGTGGTTTAGATAGCGGTCGTGGCGGTAGTGATGATGATACAGCAGGCGCTGGTACTACTATCGATCCAGAAACTACCAGAAAACCAAGCAACCCAGAAATTAAATTCCCAGAAGATAATGATCCAAAAGATGGCAAAATCTCTGATAAAGAAAACAAAGCTGGTGACAATGACGCTGGTAAAACAACAGCTGAAATTTCTATACCAAAAGATGGCAGTGTAAAACCAGGTGATAAACTAGTTGTTACTGATGAAAACGGTAAACAAACAGAAAAAACAATTGAGCAAGGTGATATCGACAATGGTAACATTAAAGTTCCAGTTGATCTAAACCCAGGTAAAGACAACACCATAACAGCAGAGATCATCAATCCAAACAACCCTAACAACCCAGGCAAGGATAGCAAGGTGATAGGTGAAGATAGTGAGAATACTAAAGCTCCAGAAGCTCCAGTAATCAATGAGATAATAGATGATGTTAAGGGCTATGGAGAAGATACTAAAGTTGGTAACGTTCTTGATGTTAAAGGTCATCTAACAAATGATAAAACTCCAACTATCAAAGGCACTGCAAAAGCTGGCTCAAAAGTAGAAATTTATGATAATGGCGATAGAATAGGTGAGACAACAGCTAAAGCTGATGGTTCATGGGAATTTACAGCTCCAGAGCTTACTAAACAAGGTGAGCATAAATTTACAGCAAC
>NZ_CABPVA010000001.1:30021-30916 GCF_902460595.1 Campylobacter concisus | reverse complement strand
CCAGTAATCAATGAGATAATAGATGATGTTAAGGGCTATGGAGAAGATACTAAAGTTGGTAACGTTCTTGATGTTAAAGGTCATCTAACAAATGATAAAACTCCAACTATCAAAGGCACTGCAAAAGCTGGCTCAAAAGTAGAAATTTATGATAATGGCGATAGAATAGGTGAGACAACAGCTAAAGCTGATGGTTCATGGGAATTTACAGCTCCAGAGCTTACTAAACAAGGTGAGCATAAATTTACAGCAACTGCTGAGAATAAATTTGGTAAGAGTACACCAAGCAATGAAGCTACAATCGATCTAGACTCAATCGCTCCAAAACTTGACAATGTTAAAATCACTCCAATTGATACAAACAGCAAAGCTGATGATACAGCAGAGCTAACTATGGGAACTGGTCATACAGATACTCCAAATGCTGAGATATTATTTAGAGATGAAAACAACAACATTATAGGAAAAGGTCACGCTAATAGTACAGGTGACTTCTTAATTCAACTAGATAAAGCTGTTCAACCAGGTACTCCAGTATTTGTTCAAGCAATAGACAAAGCTGGTAACGCAGGTACAGATATGGCTGTGGCTGGCAATATAGAGCATCCAAATGATACTAAAGGACCAGATGTAAATATCGATACTGTAACTCCAGTAGATGAGACTAACCCATCAGATGGTACTCCAGATAAAGGTATCGTAAAAGGTAAATCAGATGAGCCAAATGCTCCAGTAGTTGTTACTGATGAAAATGGTAAAACAATAGGTACTGGCACAACTGATGATAAAGGAAATTTCGAAATCACTACTACTCCAATCAAACCAGGTGATAAAGTAAAAGTAGAAGTAACTGATAAAGCTGGTCATAAAGGTAGTGATACAGAGACTGCAGGGG
>NZ_CABPVA010000001.1:9533-28791 GCF_902460595.1 Campylobacter concisus | reverse complement strand
AAATATCGATACTGTAACTCCAGTAGATGAGACTAACCCATCAGATGGTACTCCAGATAAAGGTATCGTAAAAGGTAAATCAGATGAGCCAAATGCTCCAGTAGTTGTTACTGATGAAAATGGTAAAACAATAGGTACTGGCACAACTGATGATAAAGGAAATTTCGAAATCACTACTACTCCAATCAAACCAGGTGATAAAGTAAAAGTAGAAGTAACTGATAAAGCTGGTCATAAAGGTAGTGATACA
Source organism: Campylobacter concisus (assembly GCF_902460595.1). Classification (GTDB taxonomy): domain Bacteria; phylum Campylobacterota; class Campylobacteria; order Campylobacterales; family Campylobacteraceae; genus Campylobacter_A; species Campylobacter_A concisus_BL. The sequence goes on along the minus strand of NZ_CABPVA010000001.1, from coordinate 28,541 downwards.
GAGACTGCAGGGGATACAGAATTTGTTGATAATACACCTCCAAGCGTAGAAGTTAAAGAGGTAACTCCAGTTGATACAAACAACCCAGCTGATGGCAACCCAGATAAAGGTATAGTAAAAGGTCATTCAGATGAGCCAAATGCTCCAGTGGTAGTAAAAGACAAAGATGGCAAAATAATTGGCACTGGCACAACTGATGATAAAGGAAATTTCGAAATCACTACTGATCCAATCAAACCAGGTGATAAAGTAAATGTTGAAGTAACCGATAAAGCTGGCAACAAAGGTAACGGCGAAGGAACAGCTGGCAATACAGACTTTACTGATAAAACAGCTCCAGATGCTCCAGTCATCACAGAAGTAATAGATGATGTTAAGGGTGGTAAATTTAACGAAGACGTTAAAGGTGGTACTACAAACGATAGCACTCCTACATTTAAAGGTACAGCTGAGGCAGGCTCAACCATAACTCTTAAAAATGGCAATGATATCATCGCTGAAAATATCCCTGTAAAAGCTGATGGATCATGGGAATTTACACCAAAGAGCTCACTTGCTGAAGGTGAATACAGCATAACAGCAACTGCAACAGATAAAGCTGGCAATGTAAGCAATGCATCAAATGTAGCTACTGTAACAATAGATCTTCATACTTCTAAACCAGTAATTAATGAAATTATAGATAATGTAGAAGGGGATACAGGCAACGTGAAAAACGAAAGAATTGGCTGGACAAATGACAATACCCCAACATTAAAAGGTAGTGCTGAGGCTGGTGCAACCGTTGATGTCTATGTAGATGGTAGAAAAGCAGGTAGCGTAAAAGCTAATGAAAAAGGTGAGTGGGAGTATGCAACTAGCAAACTAAGCGACGGCAAGCACTCATTCTATGCTATCGCAACAGATGAAGCTGGCAACGTAAGCGAGAACTCAGAAATTTCTTGGATAAAAGTAGATACTAATCCAGGTCAAGTAGTAATCACTAGAATAACAGATGACAATGGTGATGACGTACTAAATGGCTCTTATGAAGGTGCTACAAAAGACAATACTCCTACTATTTGGGGTACAGGCGAGCAGTACGCAACTGTAACTGTTAGCGTAAAAGATAGTAGCGGTAAAGTAGTATGGAGCGATGAAGTATATATAGAAGATAGCCTTGGCGATTGGCATATTGACGTACCAGTAGCATTAAATGATGGCGACTATACTGTTGAAGCTAGTATGCAAGACTATGTCAAAAACCCAGTTCAAAACTCAAACGTTGTAAATCTTACAATAGACAACGCAACTGACAAACCAGTCATTAAAGAGATTATTGATGATGTTGAAGGTGATACAGGCGATATAAGCTCTAAAAATAACTGGACTAATGACAACACTCCAACACTAAAAGGTAGCGCTGAAGCTGGTGCAGATATAAAAGTATTTGTTGATGGTAAGATAGCAGGCACTACAAAAGCTGGCTTTGATGGTAGCTGGGAATTTACTCCTAGAACTAAACTTAGCGATGGCGATCATACATTCTATGTAGAGGCAACTGATAAGATAGGCAATACAAACACTTCAGATATTGAAACTATAAAAGTAGATACCAACCCAGGCAAAGTAGTAATCACTAGCGTAACAGATGACAACGGTGATGATGCTCTAAATGGTGCTTATGAAGGTGCTACAAAAGATAACACTCCAACTATAAACGGCTTTGCAGAGCCTTACTCAACTGTAACTGTTAGCGTAAAAGATAGCAGTGGCAAGGTAGTATGGAGTGGTGAAGTTTATGTAGAAGATAGCCTTGGCGACTGGTCTATCACAGTAGATAAACCACTAAATGATGGCGACTATACTGTTGAAGCTAGTATGCAAGACTATGTCAAAAACCCAGTTCAAAACTCAAACGTTGTAAGCTTAACAGTTGATACTGCAACAGATATACCAGAGATCAAAGAGATCGTTGATAATGTAGCTGGTGGCGTAGAAAATGGCGATGTTAAAGGTAAGGTCACAAATGACAACACTCCAACACTAAAAGGTAGCGCTGAAGCTGGTGCAGATATAAAAGTATTTGTTGATGGTAAGATAGCAGGCACTACAAAAGCTGGCTTTGATGGTAGTTGGGAATTTACTCCTAGAACTAAACTTAGTGACGGCGAGCATAAATTTGTCGTAGAAGCGACTGATAAACTAGGACATAGTGCTAAATCTATTGAGGCAAGCGTAGATGTTGATACAATAATAGGCAATCCAAAAGTTAGATTTGTAGAAGATACAAATAACGACGGTGTCTTAAGCGTTGCTGAAGTGGCTTCTATAAAAGATGGCAAAGCTCACTGGGTTATCGACATCCCAACAGACGGTAGCGTAAAAGCTGGCGATGTGATCCAGTCAATCGACGGCAAAGGTAATTGGGTTAAATTTGTTGAGATCACTGATGAGATGATCAAAGATGGTAGATTTGAAGCTACATTTAACGTTGATATCAACAAACTAAAAGATGGAAAATATGAAACTCCAGAGTATAGATTTGCTGATGATGCTGGCAATGTTAGCGATTCATCAAAAGCTAGCCTTTCACTTGACAGCGAATTTAACAGAAAACCAAGCAACCCAGAAATTAAATTCCCAGAAGATACAAACAAAGATGGCAAAATTTCTGATGATGAAAACAAAGCTGGTGACAAAGATGCTGGTAAAACAACAGTAGAAGTTACTATACCAAAAGATGGTTCAGTAAAACCAGGTGATAAAGTAGTAGTTACTGATGACAATGGCAAAAAGACTGAAAAACCAATCAACCAAGATGACATCGATAAAGGTAAGATTGATATCCCAGTTGATCTAAACCCAGGTAAAGACAACAATGTAACAGCAGAGATCATCAATCCAAATAACCCTAACAACCCAGGCAAGGATAGCAAGGTGATAGGTGAGGCTTCAAGCACTGTTAAAGTAACAATTGATGAGATCATCGATGATGTAACTGGTGGTGTAGTAAATGGTGATGTTAAAAATGGCCTAACAAACGATAATCTACCAACATTCAAAGGCAGTGCAGCACCAGGTGCAACAGTAGAAATTTACGAAAGCTTCTACACAACTACAGAAAAAACTCTAGTTGGTAAAACAGTAGCTAATGCTAATGGCAAATGGAGCTTTACACCAACTGAAGCTATGGGTGATGGAGAGCATTACTTTGAAGCAGTTGCTACAGATAAAGTAGGCAATAAATCAACATCTGATAGAGTTTCACTTGATGTTGATACATTTGCAGATGCTCCTGTAATAGATGCTGTAAATGACAATGTAGATAGCCAAACTGGCAACGTTTTAGACGCTAAAACAAAAGTTGCTCTAACAAACGACAGCACACCAACTCTTGAGGGATATGCTGAGCCTGATTCAGTCATCACTATATATGAGATTAGCGAGCTAAATGGCGATAAAACAGCTATAGGAACAGTCACAGCTGATAATCATGGTGGTTGGAAATTTGAACTACCTGAATTAGGAGATGGTGAGTATAAATATACTACAAGAGCACAAGATAAAGCAGGAAACATCTCAGACTTCTCAGAGGTTGTAGTAGTTAATGCTGATCTAATAGCTCCATCAGAACCAACAATTACATTTGTTGAAGATGTAAATCCAAAAGATGGCAAGCTAAATAAAGCTGAAAATAGCAAAGATGGCGATAGTACTAGCACAAAAGCTCAAATTTCTGTCCCAGGTGATGCTGAAGAAAATGATGTGATCCACTACACTGTAAATGGTGAGGAAAAAACACATACTATTACTTACAATGACAGAGTAACTGGATATGTAGAGATCAAAGTACCAGTAGTTGATGGTAAAGCTTCAAGCGTAACAGCTAAGATCGTTGATCAAGCTGGTAATGCTAGTAAAGAAGTATCTAGTAGCATAGACTCAGACTTTACAGCTCCAAATGTTAAGATCACAGGCATCATTGATAATGTAGAAGGTGGTGTATATAAAGGCAATGTTGCAGGCACTAACACAAATGACAATAAGCCAACTATAAAAGGTACAGCTGATGCAAATCAAGAAGTGATTCTTTATGATAATAACAAAGAGTTTGGTAGAGCCACAGCTGACAAAGATGGCAACTGGGAATTTAAACCAAGCGACTATAAAGAGCCACTAGCAGATCTTGTTGGCCGTGTTCATGTTATAAAAGCAGTAGTAACAGATGCAGCTGGCAACACTAGCGAAGCAACTTCTGCACTAGAAGTTGATACAACTATCGGCGCTCCAAAAGTATCTATAAAAGAAGATACAGATCACAATGGAGTTCTAAGCGTAGAAGAAGCTAAGAATTTAAAAGATAGTAAGATCCACTGGGAAGTAGAGATACCAAAAGATGGCACTGTAAGCGCAGGTGATGTTCTTCAAGTACTTGGAAAAGATGGTAAGTGGAAGATCGAAAAAGTCTTATCAAATGACGATCTAGGTAAAAGCTTTGAATACGAAGCAACTTTATCAGGAAAACACTTTGAAAGCCCAAGCTATAGAATAGTCGATCTAGTTGGTAACCAAAGCACAGCTATACATGCTAATGTACAACTTGACAGCGAATTTAACAGAAAACCAAGCAACCCAGAAATTAAATTCCCAGAAGATACAAACAAAGATGGCAAAATTTCTGATGATGAAAACAAAGCTGGTGACAAAGATGCTGGTAAAACAACAGTAGAAGTTACTATACCAAAAGATGGTTCAGTAAAACCAGGTGATAAAGTAGTAGTTACTGATGACAATGGCAAAAAGACTGAAAAACCAATCAACCAAGATGACATCGATAAAGGTAAGATTGATATCCCAGTTGATCTAAACCCAGGTAAAGACAACAATGTAACAGCAGAGATCATCAATCCAAATAACCCTAACAACCCAGGCAAGGATAGCAAGGTGATAGGTGAAGATAGTGAGAATACTAAAGCTCCAGAAGCTCCAGTAATCACAGAAGTAATTGATGATCAAAGGGGCGGTAAATTTAACGAAGATGTTAAAGGTGGCTTAACAAATGATAGCACGCCTACATTTAAAGGCACAGCAAAACCAGGTACGACTATCACTCTTAAAAATGGTAATGATGTTATCGCTGATAATATCCCTGTAAAAACTGATGGTAGCTGGGAATTTACTATAAAAACTCCACTTGCTCAGGGTGATTACAGTATAACAGCAACTGCAAAAAATGCAGCTGGTAAAGTAAGCGCTCCTTCAGATGCTGCAACTATCAAGATCGATCTTCACTCTGATGAACCAGTCATCACTGAGATCATTGATAATGTAGCTGGTGGCGTAGTAAATGGCGATGTTAAAGGTGGCTTAACAAACGACAACACTCCAACTCTAAAAGGCACAGCTGAGCCATTTGCGACTGTTGAGATCAAGATTGATGGTAGAGGTAGTTATAGATTTGAAAATGGTGAAGTTATCAGCAACTGGACTGCAGTAGCTGATAAAGATGGTAACTGGGAATTTACAACACCTAAACTAAGCGATGGACACCATAACTTTGAAGCTCAAGCGACCGACGTAGCTGGCAATAACAGCCAACCTTCTGCTCTAGTAAGCATAGATGTTGATACTCATATTGACGCTCCAGTCATCACCGCAGTAACAGATAACTGGTGGGGTGGTGTTGAAAATGGCGGAAATATACTTGGTGTAAATGACGGCTTTACAAATGATACTACACCTACATTTAAAGGCAAAGCTGAGGCTGGCTCAACTATCATTCTTAAAAATGGTAACGATATTATCGCTGAAAAAGTTGTTGTAGATAGTGATGGCAACTGGGAATTTACTCCAAAATCTCCACTTGCTGAAGGTAAGTACAATGTAGTAGCTATCGCAACCGATAAAGCTGGTAATGTTAGCGATCCATCAAATGTCGCAACTGTAAATGTTGATACAAGCACTACACAGCCAGTTATAACTGAGATCATCGATGATGTTGCTGGTGGTGTTGTAGGTAATGTTAAAAATGCTCTTACAAATGACAACTTGCCAACACTAAAAGGTACAGCTGAGGCATTCTCAACCGTTAAGATAATAGTAGATGATAAACTAGTATTTAAAGATGGCAAAGAAGTAACAGTTACAGCTGATAAAGATGGCAACTGGGAATATACATTTGAGGCAAATTTAAAATGGGGTGGCGAAGTACATGCTGCACTAGAAGATGGAGTACATACTCTTAAAGTTCAAACAACCGATAGAGTAGGCAATAGAAGTGCTGTATCAGAGTGGTCAAGTGTAGATGTTGATACAACTATCGGCGTTCCAACAGTTAAGATAACAACTGATACAAATAGCGATAAGAAGATAGACATAAATGATGCTTCAGCTCTAAAAGATGGCAAGCTTAAATGGGTTATCGACATTCCAGAAAACACTGTAAAAGCAGGCGATAGGGTTCAAATTCTTGGAAGCGACGCTAAAACTTGGACAGATATCTTTAAAGTAACTGCGCAAGATATAGCTAAAGGCTTTATAGAAAGAGATGAATTTAGCATCGATATGCCAAAATCAAGAGGCTTCCAAACTCCATCTTATAGACTAGTCGATGATGCAGGTAATGTAAGTGAAGGTTCTATGGATGCAGTAAAAATAGTAGGTTTTGCTCCAAAAGCTCCAACTATCATAGCAGTTTTAGATAATGAGTATGGCATAGATCCAAAGAACCCAACCGATACAAACGCTGGAGATACAACTGGCAATGTCTTAGAGGGTACTATAGCTATAACAAATGACAAAACCCCTACGTTGGTGGGTAAAGCTGAAGCTGGCACAACTATCACTCTTAAAAATGGCGATACAGTAATCGCTGATAATATCCCAGTGAATGCTAACGGTAGTTGGCATTATGAACCAGAGGAGAATTCTCCATGGGCTGATGGCGACTATAAGATCACAGCAATTGCTAAAAATATCTTTGGCAAAGAGAGTGAGTCTTCAAGCCCAATCACTGTAACAGTTGATACTACAGGGCCTGAGGTAACTTTGACAAGTATCGAAGATAGTGTAAAAACCAACGATGTAGTTGATTTTACAGGAAACGTTAAAGACAAGGTTACAAATGATAATACTCCACTTCTAAAAGGCACAGCAGAGGCTGGATCTGTAATCATCATAAAATATGGTGAGCATCATGAGAATGAGGTTACCACTAAAGCTGATAAAAATGGTCATTGGGAATACAAGATCACTAATCCTCTTAGCGATGGTGAGCATATAATCTCATACCAAGCAGTAGATAAAGCTGGTAACACTAGCCTTGAATATGTAGCTAATGTAACAGTCGATACTAAGATAGTTGATTTAAGGATTGATTATCTTGGTGATAAAAACCATGATGGTAAATATAGCTGGAGTGATAATATATCTAACGAAAATAACGTTATATATTGCTGCGCTAGATTCTCAAAAGAGGCAGTTGATCAAGGCTTAATTAAAGTTGGTGATAAGCTATATTATGAAGTTCATTCAAATGTTGGAGCATGGAATAAAGGTGTTGTTAAAGAACCAATAACTATTACAGAGCTTGACCTTAAGAGAGGATATGTAGATCTAACTTCTGTTGCAAACATTACCTATCCATCAAAAGAGTTAATACCTTTTGGTAAAACAGCTAATGGCTTTAACCTAAGCGCTAAAGCTTATTTAGTAGATGAAGCTGGAAATATGGGCAAACAAGCAAGTGAAGATCTAGTATTTGACTTTAGTGATAAGCCAGCTGATCCTGTTAAAAATACAAAGATCAATGCTGAAGCTATATATGGAGATAATGATACAGGCTTATGGCTAGAAGGACACGGACCAGTACTAAAAGCTTCTACTGAGTTGCAATCACAGATAAATGGTAATGATAACTATGAGATAGATGTCAAAACTATAACTCATAAATCAGAATTTACACTTGGCTCTGGTGATGATGTAGTAAATATCCATAAGAGTGGTAATGGCTGGGGCTGGATAAACATGGACTCTAAGATAGATCTAGGTGATGGCAATAATAGATTAGTTGTAGCTGCAGACCTTGATAGCTCTACTGTTATATCTGGCAAAGGTGATGACTACATAGAGATCAAAGACGATGTTGCTAATGGTGCTAAGATCATCACAGGTGCAGGTAATGACACTGTGATAGTAGGAGATACAGTAGCAAATACTATATTTACTAAAGTCGGAATTTCAACTGGCGATGGCAACGATAGCGTAACTATCAAAGGCAATGCTATAGATAAAGCTAAGATAGATCTAGGCAATGGCGATGATACTCTAACTATCAAAGCAGCACACGTTATAGGTGGCGTAGATGATAAAGGTGCCCTTGATGGCGGTAAAGGCTATGATAAGCTAATCATCTCTAGCCCAGAAGATACCATAGATCTAAAACATGTTTCATATCATGCTAAGAATTTTGAAGAGCTTGATATATCTGGTGTTAAAAACACTACTCTAAAAGTTGGCATCAATGATGTCCTAGACATGACTGATGACAAACATACGCTAAAAATCACAGGCGATAAAGGTGATGTAGTCGATCTAAAAGAGGACGTTAAAGGCAGCGGATGGCATCAAGGTGCTTCAGAAGATGGTTACACAACATATACAAACAACACCGTAACTATTCAAATCAAAGACGAGATCCACGTTATCTAGTCTAAAAATATAAGCGGGGCGGATAAAGTCTGCCTTGCTTTGAATTTGTTTGCGGTGAAGGGAGTTTGTATGCAAAGCGAGAAGACAAAAAATTTACTTGATGAAGTAAATGAAACAATAGATTTTATATTTAGAACCTGTAACAGAAATGGTGGCACGAAGAAGGCTTTAGAAGATAAAAAGCTAAGTAGAGAAATTTTAAAAGATAAATTTAAATCGATTTTTTTAAAATTTGGCCAGATAGATGAGGCTAGTTTTAAGAGTGCGATCCTCGCAAATGAGGAAGCAAAAGAGCTAAATGAGATAGCGATGGCTCTTGAGATAGACAAAGATGTAAGCTTGCTAGAGCTAGAGCGGGCGATAAATTTTGACCTAACTAGCGTCAAAGAAGAAATTTATAAATTTCAAAATAATAACTAATACACTAGGTGTGAGAGGGGGTCTCACACCAAAATTTAATAACTAAACACTTCAGGATCGATAACCATCGCTCTATAAGCGACATCATCTCTTGAAGCAGAATCCACATCCATCTCAAATTTGACCTCATTTGTCTTTGGGTCAATCTCGACTAAGACCATTTTGATAGTCTTGTCAGGGCGAAGTAAATTTACGTTTGAGCTTGAGATAAAGTAGGTGTTTTTATCCTTTTGCCACTCGACATTACTAGTAACCGCGCTATAAAAGTCAAATCCACGCTCCTTACCAAACTGCCAAGTCTGCTCAACAGTACCCTTTTTCTCATCTATCTTGTATTCAACCGCACGAGAGTATTTATCCTCTTTAAAGGCTGGCTGCTCCATGCCTCTAGCATCGCCATTGTCAAAGACGCTTATATGCTTTATATCGCCCTTGTTTTCGTATCTTGGCGTTAGCCATGCGGTATGCTGTGTCCATGACCAGTCAAATTCGCCCTCGCATTTTGAGTTTTCGCATTTTATCTTGTTGCCTTTACTATCTACTGGAGTTAGCACTTTTGCTTTAAAGTCCTCGCTCCAACCCTCAGGCGAGGCTAATATCCATTTTACTTTTTTATCGCGTCCTATCTTTACGATGCCTTGGTGACGAAGCGAAAGGATGATGCTATCATCGCTCTCATCGTATGAGATAGAATTTACATGCGCCCAGTTTCTGCCTGTGCCAGTGGAGGTGACATCGCCAAATGGCTGATCGTCGCTTATCTTGATCTCTTTTGCGTCCATGTCGATATTTAGGCAAACAGCCCTAGCATCAAGTGCTTTTATGAGGTTGCTGCGATAAACGTTGTTGCCAAAAATTTCATTTAGATCCCACTCTTCGACCACCTTGCCAGTGTTATCGACCTCGATGATGTGGTCTCTTATGGTGTGAGAAATTTTGCCATTTTTGTGATGATAGTTGTATTTTGCTACTCTAAGAAGTGCGTGATCATCTTTTAGTGGCATCACCTCGTGGCTTAGGTCGATGTAGCCTCTAGGAAGTGGGCGGTTGTAAATTTCTTTTCCCATTAGATCATATCTAAGATATCTTTGAGCCATGCCAAAGCTGATATCGCCGTTTTTTAGCTGATGAAAGCCCATCATCATACCCCCATCCATCACTCTTCTCTCGCTACGGTCGTAAAATTTCTGATAGTCAAGGTACCATCTGACCTCGCCTTTGGTATCTACGATGTAGTTTTCGGTAAAGTCGTTCCAGCTAGCAGCTCCACCATTTTTCCAATCAAGCGGTTTATAGACGCTTGTGATCGTATTATTTATGAGATAGAGCCTGTTTTTAAAGGTAGGATCGACCTTTTTGACGCGAGTCTTTTGCATGTGTGAGAACCTAAAATCACGGCTATATGTGACGATAGGCTGGGCGTAAATTTTATATGTCTCAACCTTTTTAGCTCCGTTAAATGTGTAGCTAAGCTCGACCTCATTTAGATAGTCAGGATAAAGTCCCCAAATAGGCACACCGTCATGCGTAAGCAAGGCATGCTCTGAGACGTTGTAGTCGATATCGATACCGCCATCTGGCTTGCCTTTTACTTTGACGTGGATATCTTTGATATCTTTGCCAGCTCTATCGATGATAGCAGTTAGCGGCGATACGTCGTAGGGGTTTATAAAGACTGAGCCAAGCTCTCCTTGAACCTTTACTTGATGAGCCAAGACTCCAGCGTTTAGTGGAGCACTAAAGCCAAAACCACTCACCAAAACAGCCGCAAGGGCAACAGAACCTAAGAAATTCTTGCTCATTTTCGCTCCTTTGTGAAATTTAATGATATCTTACTCCCCAAATTTCACACAAAACTAACGCTTATATGAAAATAGGCTTAAGTAAATTTATAAAAGAAGTCGTTTTAAGAGGTAAAAATAAAAAGAAGAATTTAGGAGCAAAAGCCCCTAAATTTTAGTTATTTGCGTCAAATTTCTTAAGAGAAAATAGAACAAATTTGTAGCTAATAAATAGCGTTACTGGCCAAAGTATCAAAAAAATTCCTGCTTCTAACATCTTTTATCCTTAGTATGCGTGATGATCGTTTTTGATCTCATCTTGCGTGATCTTCTTGCTATCTATCGCTCTCCAAACTACGACGATATAGGCAAGCACGAAAGGCACTAGCAAGCTAACATAGGCCATAACGCCAAGTGTGTAGTGGCTCGAGCTTGCATTTTTGATAGTTAGCGAACTAGCAAGGTCGCTAAATGACGGATAAAATGCTGTGCCGTTTAATCCTGTTATCAAAAATAGCGCGGTCACAGCTAGCGTAACGCCAACGCCGTAAGCGAAAATTCCGCGAATGCTTTTTGTAAATGCTCCTTGGAAAATTCCAACAAGCACCAAAAGCACGCCAACAAGAAGCAATATGCCAGCGATAGGCATCTCGATCAAATTTATAGCGTATTTGTAAGGCACAAGGCTAACTACGCCGTTTGCGTCGTATGCAAAGCCATCTTTTGTAAGTATCCACGCAAGAAATCCTAAGAAAAATGGCAAGAATAGCACGGTGTTGATAAGCAGCTGTTTTCTAGCGTTTTGTATAAATTCGCCATCAGCAATGTTGTTCATAAGATACAAGCAGCCGCCTATGCGAGATAGGAAAAACATCGCTATGCCAAGCAAGTACAAGTAAGGATTTGATAAAGCTTCAAGACCACGAAATGGAGTCTTCCACTCGACAAAGTTGTGCTCATTTAGCACAAAATCACTACCGCTAAAAAATGTGCTAACCGCCATGCCGATAAGGATAACGCCAAGTGAGCCATTTATGAAAAGGAAAATTTCATAAGTTCTAGCGCCTAAGAAGTTATCAGGCTTTTTGCGGTACTCGTAGCTTACAGCTTGAACGATAAAGCAAAATAAAATAGCCAGCCAAACCCAGTAAGCACCACCAAAACTAGTAGCGTAAAATAGCGGGAATGCCGCAAAGCACGCACCGCCAAACATAACAAGCGTCGTAAATGTAAGCTCCCACTTTCTACCGATAGAATTTATGAGCATATCTTTTTTAAGCTCGTCCTTACCAAGGCTAAAGATGAGTGTTTGACCGCCTTGAACAAACATCATAAAGACCAAAAGTCCGCCAAGAAGGCTAACTATAAACCACCAATAAATTTGTAAATTTTCTAAGCTTAAACTATGCATGGTCGTTAAATCCTATCTTTATTTGCTTAAGCATGATTTTGATCTCGGCAATCAGCAAGACCGTAAATAAAACAGCAAATAATATAAATGAAATTTTGACATTTGAGTCAGATAAATTTGTAGCTCCGACGCCAACGGTCATGAGATATTGTATCGCCCATGGCTGACGGCCGACCTCTGCTACTATCCAGCCAGCCTCAGCTGCGATGTAGCCAAGCGGTATGGTAAAGAGGCAGATCCACAAAAAGGCTCTTATGTTTTCAAATTTATATTTTCTTGAGAGATTTAGATAAAGAGTGATAACAAAAAGAGCTATGAAGTAAGTGCCAAGTGCAACCATGATGTGGAAGCTATAAAATGTAAGTGCAACTGGTGGCACAGCATCTTTTGCGTCCTTAAGATAGCCATATCCTAAGAAATTTAGGTTGCTCTCTAAATTTGAAAGCGAGCTTTTCATCAAGCTCTCATCATTTGTTTTTTTAGCCTCTTTGTAGTTTTTAAGAGCTTCGATAGCTACTTTACCTTTTGCCATCTTCTCTTCTACGCTTATTAGATTGTGCTCGCTGTTGCCGTAAAGTAGGTCGTTGATGCCTGGCGTAAATGAGTCAAGCTCTCTGTTTGCCATGATGCCAAGTGCGTAAGGTACTTTTATCTCAAACAAAAAGGCATCGCTCTCATCGCCAAGCTTTTTAGCTGGGTTTAAAATACCAGCTGCAACTAGGCCAGCGTTTTGCTCGCCCTTGTAAAGTCCCTCCATGGCTGCTAGCTTCATAGGCTGCTTTTGAGCTGCAAGATATGCGCTCTCATCACCGCTAAGTAGCAAAAATGCTGAAGTGATAAGACCAAATGCGCTAGCAACTACGATGCTTTTTTTAGCAAGCAAGATGTGGCGTTTTTGGATCAAAAACCAAGCTGAAATTCCTATCACAAAAATAGCCGAGATAGTGTAGCCGCTAGTTACTGTGTGTAAAAATTTAGTGATACCAAGTGGATTTAGCGCTACTTCGAAGAAATTTTCCATCTCCATTCTAGCTGTGTCTGGGTTAAATTTCATGCCGATTGGGTATTGCATCCAGCCGTTTGCGATTAAGATCCAAAGTGCGCTTAAATTTGAACCGATCGCAACAAGCCAAGTTGAAAATAGGTGAAATTTCTTGCTAACTTTATCCCAGCCAAAAAACATAATGGCAAAAAATGTACTCTCCATGAAAAATGCTAGCAAGCCTTCAATCGCAAGCGGAGCGCCAAATATATCGCCGACAAACCAGCTATAATTCGCCCAGTTTGTACCAAATTCAAACTCCATGATGATACCAGTAGCTACACCAATGGCGAAATTTATACCAAAGAGCTTTAGCCAAAATTTCGTTATCTCAAGCCAGGCCTTATCGCCAGTTTTGACATATATCGTCTCCATAATGGCGATGATAAAACTTAGCCCCAACGTAAGCGGGACAAACAAAAAGTGGTAAATGGCAGTCAGCGCAAACTGAGCCCTAGACCAGTCAACAAAATCCATCTCAGACATTTTATTCCTTTATTAAATTTCGAATTACAAATTCGCTTTTTTCTTCGTCGGTTTGAAATTTGGTATTAAGAGTTTCATCAAAGATGAAAACCTTTAATATCCCAAACATAATGATAAGCTTTATCGCTATGAGAAGCCATAGTTTCTTGCCTATTTTCATATTTTTAAAGCCGTCTATATATAAAGAGGCGATGTTTTTTAAGTAGTTTTTAATCATGATGTCGAAGTCTATAACAAAAAAACTTAAAGAATAATTTTTAAAAATTGCACGATTAATGCCTTACTAAATATTTAAGGGGTATAATCGGCAGATTAAAAAATAACTAAAGTTAAGGAAAATTTGATGGCAAAAGAGACGAAGTATATTTTTATCACAGGTGGTGTTTTAAGCTCACTTGGAAAAGGCATCGCAGCTGCGTCTATCGCGACATTACTTAAAAATTCTGGCTTAAAGGTGAGCGTTTTAAAAGCTGACCCATATATCAACGTAGATCCTGGCACGATGAGCCCACTAGAGCACGGCGAAGTCTTTGTCACAGACGATGGCGCAGAGACGGACCTAGATCTTGGTCACTATGAGAGATTTTTAGATGAGAGCCTAAGTCAGGACAATAACTTCACAACAGGCAGAGTTTATAGCTCAGTCATCGAAAAAGAGCGACGTGGCGACTACCTTGGAAAGACTATACAAGTGATCCCCCACATCGTTGGCGAGATAGTTGATCGTATCAAAAAAGCAGGCGAGGGCAAAGATGTGCTCATCGTTGAGATAGGCGGAACTGTTGGCGACATCGAAGGCTTACCATTTTTAGAGGCGATAAGAGCCTTAAGAGTAGAAGTTGGCAAAAAAAGAGCGCTAAATATCCACCTAACTCTCGTGCCATTTATCAAAGTAGCTGGTGAGCTAAAAACAAAGCCAACTCAGCATAGCGTAGGCGAGCTAAGACGCATCGGCATAAGCCCAGATATCATCATCTGCAGGTCTGAAATGCCACTAAACCGCGAGCTAAAAGATAAGATCGCAGCAAGCTGTGGTGTGGAGAAAAACTGCGTCATAGAGAGCTTAGACAGCGCAAGCATCTATCAAATTCCACTTTCATTTTTAAAGCAAGATATCTTAACGCCGATCGCTGAAAATTTAGGCTTTGGCGAGCTAAAACCAGACATGGCAAACTGGGATAGTCTAGTAAAAAGGATCATCGCTCCAACAAACGAAACAACAATCGCCTTTGTAGGCAAATATATTGATCTAAAAGAGAGCTACAAGAGCCTAACTGAGGGCATCATCCACGCTGGAGCAAATTTAGATGCTAGGGTAAATTTGCGCTGGATAGATAGCGAAAAGATAGAAGAGAGTAATGTAAATGAGCTTTTAAAAGACGTGGATGGCATCTTAGTAGCTGGTGGTTTTGGCGAAAGAGGCGTTTTAGGTAAGATGCAGGCCATAAAATTTGCTCGTGAAAATAAGATCCCATATCTTGGAATTTGCCTTGGTATGCAGCTAGCGATGATCGAGTTTGCAAGGGATGTTTTAGGCTTAGAAGATGCAAATTCTATGGAATTTAACAAAGAGTGCAAAAATCCTATCATCTATCTAATAGATAGCTTCATAGATGCTCACGGCAAAAAGCAGATAAGAACGCACACAAGCCCACTTGGCGGCACTATGAGGCTAGGTGCTTACAACTGCGACATCAAGCCAAAGACGCTTTTAGCTGAAATTTATGGCAACGCAAAGAGCGTAAAAGAGCGTCACCGCCACCGCTACGAGGCAAATCCAAAATATAAAGAGGTCTTTGAAAAGGCTGGTCTAATAGTAAGTGGCGAAAGCGACGGACTAGTAGAGGCGATCGAGCTAAAAGGCCATCCGTGGTTTGTAGGCGTGCAGTGTCACCCTGAATTTACTAGCCGCTTAACTAGACCAAACCCTGTGATACTAGGCTTTATAAAAGCAAGCTTGGCTAATCACGTAAAATGATAAATTTGGCAAGCTTTCTTGCCAAATTCTCTTTAAATTTCTCTCAAATTTATATTAAAAATAAAAGTAAATATATTATTGATAAAATTTAAATTATTTAAGTATTTTTTAATCTTGCTAAACATACAATGCTTACGCAATCATTTATAAAGGAGAAAAAATGAAAAATTGCGTTTTAAAAGGTGTTTTGGCACTTTCACTTGCTGGCTCATTTGCTTTAGCACAAGGTGGATTTGTCGGAGTTGAGGGCGGCTATGACTTTAGCTCAAAGCTAACAGACGATACTGGTAGCGCAAAGGATAGCAGACCTAATATTGGTATCAAAGGTGGTTATGACTTTGGAGTAGCTAGAGTTTATGGTGGATACTTCTATCATACAGAGGGCAAGAAGAGCAATAAAGGCACAGTTAATGGTGTTAGTGGCACAATAGATGCAAAATGGACTAATCATAAACTTGTAGTAGGTGGTGATTATACCCCAGCAATAACAGACAACTTTAAACTAATTGCTGGTCTTTATACAGGTATTTCAATTATTGACCTAAATTTAGAAGCTAGATCATCTACTGTAAGAGCTACTTATGACCTTACACAAGCTGGATGGTTATTTGGTGCAAGACTTGGTGCTGAGTATAGTTTTGATGAACACAATGCACTTGAGTTTGGTGTAAAAGCTGATAGATCTTGGTATGACACAGATGAAATTAAAAATCTTAAATCAACAGATATCGGCGCTTACTTAGGCTATACATATAAATTTTAATTTTTGGGGTCTTATGACCCCTTATTTTTACTGAAAATTTCCCTCATTTTTTACTTCAAATTTACAATGGCTAATTTATAAAGAGTATCAATTTAACAAAAGTTTTTTGCCCTAAAAATCTTACTTTCAATGAAAATTATAAGAAATTAAATTTCAAAAAGATATAATCAAAGCATTCAAAATAAAGACGAAAGATTACGATGAAAAAAAAGCATTTTTGTTGCCAAATTTTTGGCAGTTTGGGCGTAAATTTAAGTGAGCAAATAGCATTAGTAAAAGTTGGCAGGGCGTCAAAAAGTCCTTGCCAAAGCTATGTTAACTAAAGAGGATATTAGGAATTTACTAGCACATAGATTTTGTAACGATATACACAAAAAACTTAGTGAAATTCCAACGCCAAGCGCCCTAAAAGATATCTACAAAGGCGCTAATCGTATCAAAGAGGCGATCGAGAGAAATGAACATATCGCTATTGTTGGCGATTATGACGTTGATGGTGTGGTTTCAAGTGTGATTTTGGCTGAGTTTTTTGATGATCTTGGCGTAAAAAACTACCTAGTAAAGATCCCAAACCGCTTTAAAGACGGATACGGCTTAAACCCTGAGATCATCTACGAGCTTGCAAGCGATGTGAGTCTAATAATCACCGTCGATAACGGCATCTCAGCAAATGAAGCAGCTAGCATCTGCAAAGAAAAAGGCATAGATCTCATCATCACAGATCACCACATGCCACCAGCCGTTCTACCAGAAGCCTACGCTATCATCAATCCAAAACAAGAGGACTGCAACTTTCCAAATATCGAAATTTGCGGTGCTGAAGTGGCTTGGTATTTGGTTGGAGCGCTAAAGGATGTTTGCAAGCTAAACTACGATATGAGCAAGTTTTTAGAGCTTTTAGCCATCGCGATAATAGCTGATATGATGGAGCTAAGAGACATGAACAGGATGCTTGTTCGCATGGGTATTTGCAAGTTAAATACCTCGAAACGCTCGGCATTTTGCGCTATAAAAGAGTTTTACGGCAAGGATAAATTTGAGTGTGATGATATCAGCTTTCTTATAGCGCCTCTTATAAATTCAGCCGGACGCATGGACGATGCGATGAATTCATTTAACTTCTTGCGTGCAAAGAGCATCGAAGAGGCTTACAACTACCTTGATACGATCATTGAATTTAACAACTCCAGAAAAGAGGAGGAGCGCCAACTCTTTGAGTGCTCGTTAAAGGACGTAAAAGAGGACGATGAGGTCATCATCACCTGGGGCGAGCAGTGGCATGAGGGCGTGATAGGCATTGTAGCTAGCCGCCTAGCAAAGCACTTTGCAAAGCCAGCTATCGTCTTTAGCATAGATAAGGGACGCGCAAAAGGCAGTGCTAGAAGCATTGGCAAGCTTGATATCTTATCACTCATCGCAAGCCACGAAGATCTGCTAACAAGCTATGGCGGTCACAAAGGTGCAGCAGGGCTAACTCTTGCGCCTGAAAATTTGGAAAAATTTAAAGAGGCGATAAATAAAAGTTGCTCGTGCCTAAATATGCAAGAGTGCAAAAGCTCAGACGAGCTACTTGGCGACATAATGCCAAGCGAAATCGACTTTGAGTTGCTTGAAATTTTGGAATTTTACGAGCCATATGGACAGAAAAATCCACGCCCAGTCTTTAAGATAGAAAACGCTGTCGTAAAAAATGAAAGGCTCATAGGTAGGGATCAAAACCACTTAAAACTAATCTTGCAAAAAGACAACAAAACGCTTGAGGCGCTATTTTTTAACTTCACAAGGCACGTTAGAGTGGGTGAGATGGTGGATGTCATCTTTTGCGTATCTAAAAATTCGTTCCGTGGGCTTGTGACACCACAGCTTTTGATAAGAGAAATTTTATAAATTTTTAACTCTTTTTTAAAGTGAAGAGATGGATAAACTAAACTGGAAACGAACAAATAGGGCTAAAAAAAAGAGGCAAATCCTCTTAATACCAAACTAAGAACTACTCATAAATATATAATAGCGATCATATTGGGTGCCCTCTTTGCCCTTTATGAGATAGGACAAAAAGAGGCTAAAAAACATGAGTGCGAGGAGCGCTTGGCGGCGGCAGTATAGTGCGTGACCTTTTAAAGGCTGGGTATGGTGCTGGAAGCGATGAGCATCATTGTCGCCATAGGTCCAGAAGATGGTAGGCTCTGTTTTGTCTTGTCGCAGAAATATTTTGATCAAATTTATTGCTGGTTTAGAAGCTCTTTTAAAAATTTACTTACTAAAAATGATAGATCATTAGCCAAAACACCAAATTTATCTATAGAGCTTAGACCTTTTAGAGGTCTAAGCTCTTTTTGATGTGACTTTACAATTTCACCATAAGTAAATAAATTTATTTTTATAGTTTTTGCCTATTTTTTCTAAATTTAACGGCTAGGTGTTACTTTTTTAATA
>NZ_CABPVA010000001.1:0-8654 GCF_902460595.1 Campylobacter concisus | reverse complement strand
TTTTAAAGGATTGAAAATGAAAAGTTCATTTTTGAAAGCTAGTATGATTGCATGTGCGGTTTGCTCATTTGCTATGGCAGAGGGAGCATTTATTGGTTACGAGGGCGGATACTCTTTTGCGTCAAATGTAAAGTTATCTGAGGCTAACGATGGAGCAAGACTTAGGAAAGGTCAATTTAACAGTGGCATAAAAGCTGGTTATGATTTTGACAGCTTCAGAGCTTATGGTGCTTATTTTTATAATTTTCAGACTAAAAAAGAGTTAGAGGATGATGGTGAAAAATATACAATTAAGTGGAATAAACACAGTTTTCTAGCAGGTGCTGACTATACTCCAAGTATTACTAGCGATGTTAAGCTTGTAGCAGGTGCTTATACTGGCGTTTCAAGAATAAAATTTAAGGTAGATAATTCAGATAGTGCGCAACATTCAACTGGTTTTGTGTTGGGCACAAAATTCGGTGCTGAGTACTTACTTGATCAAAACAATATTTTAGAGGCTGGCGTTAAGGCTGACTATACTTTTTATAAAAAAATTGAAGAAGTTAAAGTTAGAGAGAGTAACATCGGTCTTTACGTAGGTTACACTTATAAATTTTAATATTAAACATTCCCTCCTTAAGAAATTTGCGTCCTAGTTTGGGCGCAAATTTATCTCTCTAGTATTTTTACAACTAAATTTAATATACTTTCCAAAAAGGATACAAAGTGAAGAAAATAATATTGTCTCTATCTATGCTCTTGACCTCTACGTTTGCGGTTGATTGTAATAACGCATTTATTAAAGCTGTTGTAAGCATGATCGATGAGCCAGCTCCTACAAGAGTCGATGAAAATAGCGTAATAATGGGTGCTACATGTGAAAATGAGACCCTAAAAACCACCTTTGTTATAAATGATAGCGAGGATATCAAATTTAGTAAATTTACTAAAGATCAGATAGATGAGTTTAAAAAGATGCAAACCGAAATGCTAAAAGAGGACTTTTGTAGTAGTAAAAATCCTCTTATCGATAAAGCCTCGTGGATATACAACTACGAGAACGGTAAGAACTTTACTGTGATAAATTTGACAAAAGAAGATTGTAAATAAATTTTCTGGGGTCTCCCCCAGAAATTTAGGCTTTTTTGTCTTCAAGCTCTTTTAGATGAGCTTTTACAAACTCACCAAATTCATCTTGAGTTAGTACTCTTTTAGCAAGTTTTTCCTTGCATTTTTTGCCAAGCTCGCCTAGAGTTGCTCTATTTTTTTGGCTTTGTGATTTGCCAAATTTTGAAAGAATCGCATTTAGCTCATGCTCTTCGCTGAAATTTACTAGCTCTTTATCTAGTGCCATTTTCTCTCCTTTGATGAAAATTTCTTCTAATTTTAAAATTTAATAGTAAATATAAATAAATTTAAATTTTAAAGGCTAAAAATAGCGAAAAATAGGGCTTTGTTAAATTTAAATTTCATATAGATTAAAAACATGGCTATAAAATCACGAAAATTTTTAAAGGAGAAGTATGAAAAATTTACTTGTAAAATCAAGCTTGGTTTTAGCTTTAGTTAGTTCAGCTGCACTTGCTCAAGGTGCATTTGTCGGTGGCGAAGGCGATTATTCGTTCAACTCAAAGATAAAAACTAAAAATATCGCAAAAAGCGAAAAAAATAACTTCAACAAAGGTCACTACGGACTTGGCTTTTATGGCGGTTATGATTTTGATAGCTATAGAGTATATGGTGGCTACTACTACGACTTTAAAGCTAGAAAAAACGCTGGTGAAGCAGATGCAAAATGGAGCAAGCACAAGCTTTTAGCAGGCGCTGACTACACTCCAAACATCACTGAAAACTTTAAAGCTGTGCTTGGCGGATACGCTGGTCTTGGCTATCTAAGTGTTAGACAAAGCTTTGAAAACGAAACTAGCAAGAAAAATTTCAAAGGCTTGCTAGTCGGCGCAAAAGCTGGCGGTCAGTACTCATTTGACGCTCACAACGCACTTGAGTTTGGTCTAAAAGCTGATAAGACATTTTATAAGAAAAATAGCGGCGCTCAGCTAAGAGATACAAGTGTGGGAATTTACACAGGCTACACTTATAAATTCTAAAAAATTCTATTTTTAGGCAAGGCTTAGGCTTTGCCTCTCCTAAAAACTCACATTTATTCTTTAAATTTATAACTCAAGCAACTTTTAAGTGGCACAAGATAGAATGGCTCTTATATAAAAAGGAGAGAAATGAAAACAAAATCGCTTCTTGCCATTGTGCTCTGTGCCGTTTTTAGTAGCTTTGCCTTTTGCGAACCACTAAGCGAGCCAACGCTAACAAAAAGTAGAGATCTAGTTGGCCAGACGGTACCAGGTGCTATTTCGAGCATCAAGGTAGCAAAAGAGTATCAAGCCAAATTTGATAGCGCAAAGCCTAGGATGCAGGAATTTTTAGCAAATATGGCATGCTATAAGGCTAATAAAAATGATAAATTTATGGAAGGTGGCACAATGGTACCTGCGCTACGAAGAGATGATAGCCATTTTAAAAGGGCTAGTGGCACTTATAGCGACAGCGTCGATATCTTGAGTATAGAAAATGTGAAATTTATCGCCAAAAACGCATTTAGTTTTAGCGTTACATTTATCACAGCAGATGGCGAAGAGGTAGCAAAATTTGATGATATTATATTTACGCAGCACCCTAGCGGCGAGTGGCTGGTTAGGTGGTAGTTGTAGAGGTAAAGCCTCTACTCTCTGCCTTCAAGAAGTGGCACAAAAAGGCACTCGTCTAAAAACTCTTTTTCTAAATTTCCACTCTCGTCTTTTCTAAATTTAGCGATAAACTGCTTGCCATCCTTTTTCATCGGAGCGACCAAGATGCCGCCATTTTTTAGCTGGCTAAATAAATTTGGTGAGATCTCATCAGCAGCAGCCGAGAGTAAAATTCTATCAAACGGCGCGTAGCTTCGCCAGCCGTTGTTGCCGTCGTCATATCTTACGTGTACGTTTTTGATCTTTAGTGCCTCGAAGCGTTTTTTTGCCTCCATGGCCAGCTTTTCTATGCGCTCGACGCTAAAAATTCTATGCGCGAGCTTGCTTAAAATAGCTGCTTGATAGCCACTGCCACAGCCTATTTCTAGGATGTTATCCACGTTTTCGCACTCTAGCGCCATCGTCATCTTTGCTACAGTTAGCGGCGAGCTGATCCACTGGTTGCCAAGGATTGGCTGCGCGTCAAGCTTGTAAGCATGTGCAGCGATAGGCACGAAAATCTCGCGCTCGGTCGTTGATATCGCGTCAAACAAAAGCGGACTTAGCGTGATCTCGTCGGCTATGTCGCTAGCTAAATTTTGGCATTTTATCGCTTCTAATTGGGTCAAAATTTCTATCCTAAACAAATTTTAAATCGCTATTATACGATTTAAAGCTTATCTTAAAATTTATAAAAGCCCTAAATTTTTCTTTATCTGTGTGATCAAATTTGCGTCAAAAACTGCGCTTGCTTCTAGCGTGCCGTCTGGCAAAAAGACCCCAGCGATCTCAAGATCAAGCGAGCTTGAGATCATGACGTAGCAGTTATTTGCGATGGCTAGCGCCTTACAAAGGCTAAGGTAGGCTTCCTCTCTGGCCTTGCCCCACATGGCTGGCACCATGATGATGTCGCACCCTCTTAGTTTTGCCCAAAGCCTGCTATCACGCAGCTCAAAGCATATGAGCACGCCAAGCTTTAGCCCTTTAAATGTAAATGCGTTTATATCGCTCACCTCGCCGGCGGCAAAGATCTCGTGTTCTAAATTTGGCCGAAAAAGTTCAGCCTTAAACTGCGAATGAAAGACGTTACTTGAGTTAAGAAGTAAAAATTCGTTATAAATTTTTGCCTGGTGTGGGGCTAAATTTGAAATTTGAGCGAGCCCAGCACTTTTGTTTAGGCTAGTAAGGTGCGTAAAACCAAGAAATTTATCTGGGCTAAGCGCCTCTTGCAAGCGCTCAAGCAGCATCGCATCAAAGCTGCCTATCATGCCACCAAGCATCGCTTTGTTCGCCCCAGCAAAAAAGCCGTCGAAATCATAGCCGCTGATGCAAAGCTCGCTTGCAAGCAGGAGTGAATTTGCAGGTGCAGCCTCAACTAAATTTGCAAGCTCTTCTAGGCGATCTGTTGCATTTTTTGCCTTTAAAGTTAGGCTTATTAGGTTTAAATTTCCGCTCATTTATTTTCCAAAAACAAATGTAGTTTGCTTTGACGCATGGCAATCTGCTGGTATCCTAAAATCCATATCCGTTCCACCGATATCAGGTGTTGGCTTTAGTAAAACAGTTATAGCTGTGATCTTGTCATCACGCTGCGAGAGCGGGTCATTAAAGACCCAGACTTCATAAGAAAACGAGGTTTTATCGTCAAAATATACCATCCTAGTCTCTTTTAGGTCGCTATATTTGAAGTTGCACGCTTTGTTTATCTCTTTAAAAACATCAACAACAAGTGCAGAGCCAATAGGCGCAATGCTTGGCCAAACATCGCCAGCTGGCATGCTTTGGTAGGTGACGGCATCTTTAGTTTCGTTTGTTTTAGCAAGTATGTAAGGATTGAAACTATTTAATAGATCCTTATTTGCTATGCTAATGGCTCTTTCATTGCTACTACTCGCACACCCCACAAAAAGCACGCAGGCAAGGGCTAATATGCCATTTTTAAAAGTCATCAAAGCTGATACTTCCCTTGCTGTAGTTTGTCACCTTTGCTTCAAAGAAATTTGACTTTTGGTCGTTAAATTTCGCAAAGTCATCGACCCATTTGATCGGATGAGCGACGTTGTATTTGCGTTTTAGGCCGATCGCAACTAGGCGCTGGTCGATGAGATAGTGGATATACTGCTCGATGATATCGTCTGTAAAGCCCATTATTTGGTTTTGGGTGATGTATTTGCCCCATTTTATCTCTAAATTTCCAGCTTTTTCAAACATATCATAAATTTTCGCCTCGGTTTCAGCTGTGAAAAGGTCAGGCCTTTCCTTGCGGACCGAATTTATCATGTTTTGAAACAAAAGCAGGTGCGTGATCTCGTCACGTTGGATGAAGCGGATCATCTGCGCCGAGCCTAGCATCTTGCCAGCGCGAGCTAGAGCGTAGATCGCTGTAAAACCGCTGTAAAAGTAGATACCCTCTAAAATTTGATTGGCAACCATCGCAAGAAGTAGCTTCTCGTCAGTCACTTCGCCTGCAAGCTCCTCATAGACGCTTGAGATGTAGTCGTTTTTCTCGCGCAAGACGTCGTCATGCTTCTCCATCTCGTAGATGAGGTCGGTGTTGTCACAGATCGCCTCGACCATGACAGCGTAGGACTTGCTGTGGTTTGCCTCTTCGTAGGCTTGGCGGCTTAGCACGGCGTTGATCTCTGGTGCGGTGATGTAAGGGTTGATGTTGTCAGCTAGGTTGTTTGTCTGAAAGCTATCCATCGAGATGAGCTGGCTCCAAACTAGGTCGTACATGCGTTTTTCGGCCTCTGTGAGGTTGTAGGCGTAGTCGCGCACGTCGTCTGTTGTATCGACCTCTTTTGGAAACCAGGTGTTTGCCTCCATGAGGTCCCAAAGCTTTAACGCCCACTCGTATTTTGCCTTGGTGAAATTTAAAATGCCGTGTGGGTTGCCGTTAAAGACTCTTCTGTCGGTCAAATTTTCATTTGAACTTGGGTTGTAAATGCGTTTTCTGTTCATAAATTTCTCTCTTGTTTGTGGTAAAAATTTCTTAAAATCTTACCCAAAGCAAGGTAAAAATTTACTTTTATTTAGAGTGCTTTGCTCCTTTTTATAGTCATCAAAAAGCCAGTTATTATTAGTAAAACGGCGATCACGCAAGAGATGGCAAAGACGATCTGACCGACCTCGCCAAACATCTCTCCAGTGTGCAAGCTAAGCACTTTTCGCCCAGCCTTTTTTGCCTCTGGGATGCTATCACTCTTGCTAACAAGCTTGTTTTCTTTTATCTTGCCAGCGCTAGCGTCAAGCTTTAGTTTGCCTACCTGACTCTCGGCAGTTTCGTAGTTTATAGTGTAGGTGCTTTGGTTGTTTTCAGGCACGTTTATCGTGAGGGATTTTAGCTCTAGCGTGATATTTTCTTTAAAAATTTGCTCTGCAGCCTCGATCTCTTTAAATTTTTCATCGCTTAATGGGGTTAAATTTCTTTGTGGCATTGCTCTTTGTGCTTGGCTTGGCTTTAGCTCGAAAAATATGCTATTTACGCCGCTTCTGACCCAGCCATAAGACCAGTAAAGACCAGTTAGCGACATCACGACAAGCAGTATCGCCACGTAGGTGCCAAGGCTCGTGTGGAGGTTATAAAAGCAGGCGTAGCCCTTTGCGTTTGGTTTGATTTTGAGCGAATTTAGCAAATTTCGCTTGATCGCTGGTGTGTAGAGGATGAGACCGCTAATGGCAAGCAGAGCCATGATGATCGAGCTAATGGCGACTATTTGCTTGCCGATGTTTGCTGGGACTTTGCTATCAAGCAGGGCAAGGCCTAAATTTCTATGCAGGCTTAGTATTATCATGCGAGTTTTCTCGCCCCAGTCCTCGCTGATCACCTCGCCACTTCTTGGATCGATAAAGAAATTTAGGAGTTTTTTGTCTTTGGCGACGCTGATGCTATAAGCTTTGTTTTCACCGCCGATTTGTACGTTTTCAAGCGTGTCAAATTTGATCTCACTTTTTGCCTTGGCGAGGATCTCGCTTAAGCTTAAATTTGGCTTTTCGCTAGGTGCTAAATTTATATATTTTTCATTTATCGCAGATTTTATCTCCTCTCTGTAAGAGGCAAATGGCGCTGCAAGCGTCATGATAAGTAGCGGTATAGTCGCGATTAGGCCGATTATTAGGTGGATGTTGAAAATGATTTTGTTACGCTTGAAAAGCATATATCTCCTTTTAGATTTTAATAACGAATATTAATTTATTTTTTGTTAAGCAGAGATAAAATTTAGAAGATTATTTTTTAGTTATCTGGATGTGATTTTGGATTTTGTGGCTGGCAAAAGAAGCTCAAATGTTGAAATAGCCGCGTTTAGATCCTTTTTATCTAAAAATTTAAACGACTTTAGCAGGTAGTAAAGTGACTTAAATTTTACTATTAAGCGCAAAGAGTGCTCGTAAATTTCGTCGCCATTAGCATTAATGTACTCATCTATCACCTCTTTTACAAGCTCGTTTGAAATTTTTTGTCGGTAGAGCTCGTGGATGAAAACTAGTAGGTCACGGCACTTTTGAAGCTCCAAGTCTTTGCTAAAAAATTTTGACTCAAAATCTAGAAATTTTATCTCGTCATTTTTTATGGCGATATCCCTAAGAGCTGGGCGTCCGTGCGCAAAATTTAGAGCGTGAAGTCCAGCTAGTGCGCGGGCTGCTTTTAGCAAAATTTCGTGTTTAAATTTTTCATCGTTACTATATTTAAATAGTCTAGCAACTGGCTCGCCAACATCTTCTATAACGAAAAATTCATCACTTTTTAGCACGAGTTTTGGCGCAGGAGCATTTGCCTCGTTTAAAATTTCAAGCTTTTTTATCTCGGCCGCAAATGACTTATAAGGGTTTGGTTTAAAAATTTTAGTTAAAAAGCCACCTTCAATGGTCTTTTCAATGCGTTTTAACCAAAATTTGTGCCCATCAAATTCAAAGCTAAAAACACGCTCATCATGGTGATTTTTTAAAATTTCATTTACATATTGTTTTAAATTTTGCATTTTGTTAATGTAGCGAAAGAATTCTAAATTTTTACATATATTTGACATAAAATTTCATGAAAAACGTAAAAATATTTGTAAGTAAAAAAGAAAATAAAATCATGGTGGAGTTAAGCGGGATCGAACCGCCGACCTCTTGAATGCCATTCAAGCGCTCTCCCAGCTGAGCTATAACCCCAAAAGATTTGGTATTTTATCTTTTTATGGCTTACATTTTTTTGAAAGTTGTTTTTATAAAATAAATTTTTAAGCAACTTTTGGGTAACATTGCAACCTTTAACGCGGGAATAGCTCAGGGGTAGAGCACAACCTTGCCAAGGTTGGGGTCGCGAGTTCGAATCTCGTTTCCCGCTCCATTAAATTTTGCCCGAGTGGCGGAATGGTAGACGCAAGGGACTTAAAATCCCTCGGTAGTTTTTACCGTACCGGTTCAAGTCCGGTCTCGGGCACCACCAAACGGCGACATGGCCAAGTGGTAAGGCATGAGCCTGCAAAGCTTTGATCCCCGGTTCGAATCCGGGTGTCGCCTCCAGACTTCAAAAAACCAAATTAAAGGATTAACAATGAAAAAGTTGCTTTTAATAGTTTGTATGGCATTTTTTGCAGTAGGTTGTTCAAACACTTGGCACGGTGTGAAAGAAGATAGCCACAACGCCAAAGAATGGACTAAAGAAAAGATCAATGACGGCGCTAGCTACGTCAAAGAAAAAACAGAATAATTCTTAGTGGTTATAGCAAATTTTAAGCAAAGTTGGCTATAATCACAAATCTTTAAATCGGGAGATGGCTGAGCGGTCGAAAGCGGCGGTCTTGAAAACCGTTGAGGTGTGAAAGCCTCCTGGGGTTCGAATCCCTATCTCCCGGCCACTTTACTTCAATCTTATTCAGGTTTTTTAAAAATTTAAATTATAAAAAATTTTGGTTTGAAATATTTTTATACTAAAGAAAATTT